>JBMFGX010000001.1:0-345553 GCA_049977105.1 Acidobacteriaceae bacterium
CGGATCAAGATTATGCGGTTCCGACCCGCGAATATCAGACTGATCAATCGTCGCCCATTCTGCTTCGACTGCTGCTGCCCTGTCCTCGGAAAAACAAAAGCAAAAGCATGAACAACCCCACACCCGTGCAGGCATTGACAGGCCACTCCATATCAGTGCCTGGGTGGGGCGGCCCGGACGCGCGTGAAGGCCCGTGGGAGAGCAAGGGGTGGGCCGTCGACGCATGAAAGAATAGGGGAGATGACGGTAGAGGAGCAGAATTGGATGGTGACTGGGGCTGGGCCGGACGCGAGCCTCGAAGAGAAGCTGGGGGTGTATATCTCCGTGCCCTTTTGTCACTCCAAGTGCAGCTTCTGCAACTTCGCCTCCGGCGTCTCTTCCGCTGCGGCTGTGGATGCCTACGTCACCAGACTGTGTCAGGAGATCGCCTCGGTGCCGGACAGGGCGGAGAAGCTTAGGGTCCAACTGCCTCGGCTGGTGGATACGGTCTACTTTGGCGGAGGCACACCGAGTCTCTTGTCGCCGGGGCAACTCGGACGCATCTTCAGCGCGCTGCGGGAGATCTTTGAGGTAGCCGGCGATGCGGAGATCACGCTGGAGGCGGCTCCGGGCCAGATTGGCGATGCGCTTCTGGATGAGGCCCTGAACCGGGGGGTGAATCGCATCAGCCTGGGGGTGCAGTCATTTGTGGACCGCGAGAGCGCCGCGGTGGGACGCAGTCACACTGGGATTGATTGCGTGGAAGAGGTGCAGCGGTTGCAGAGGGCGGGAATCAGCGATCTGGGAGCGGACCTGATCGTCGGCTTGCCATACCAGACTGAGGCTAGCTGGCAGCAGTCTCTGCGGGCGGCTACCGGGATCGGTTTGACCCACCTGAGCGTGTACATTCTGGAGGTGGATGATTCCTCGCGCCTGGGCCGGGAGGCTCTTGCCGGCGGCCGGCGGTTCCACGCCCATGCTCTTCCCAGCGATGAGGTTACGGCAACGCTTTATGCGAGCGCCTGCGAGTGGCTGCCGACGCAGGGATTTGCTCAGTATGAGATCTCCAATTTTGCCGCTCCGGAGCATCTTTCGCGCCACAACTGCAAGTACTGGTTGCGTGCTCCCTATATCGGCTTCGGCCTGGATGCTCACTCTATGCTGCTGCGCGAGGAGCAGGCGACAGAGGCCACGGACGGAGGCTTTCGCAGAGCACTGCGTTTTGCCAATCCTGAGGAGTTGGCGCAGTACCACGATGGGGCGCGCTCGTCACCCTTCCGCATGGCCGCCGAAAACGACGGCAGTGCAACCGAGATTGGAAGGTGCGAGGCGTTTGAGGAGTCCGTCTTTCTGGGTCTGCGCATGAATCAGGGGATAAGCCCGGCGCAGCTTGGCAAGGATTTCTCTGCCGACATGCTGGCGTCTGCCGAGTACGCCGCTGGAGAATTGATGCGCGAAGGGTTGATGGTGGAGCAGGATGCACGCTGGAGGCTGACGCTGCGCGGCCGTTTGCTGTTCAATGAGGTATTTACCAGGCTGCTGATGGATGTGGCCGCATAAGGGCGGCGCTGGTAGCTTTGCCGGAGTGGGCAAAGCCCCTGGAACCGCCGAGGAGGAATAGACTGTTGCGAACTGAGATGATTGACCTGCGTAGTGATACTGTGACTCGTCCCACTGCTGCGATGCGCGCAGCCATGGCTGCGGCTGAGGTGGGCGATGACGTCTATGGGGAAGACCCGACGGTGAATCGTCTGGAGACCCGCGCTGCGGAGATCTTCGGCCGCGAGGCGGCTCTGTTTGTTCCTACGGGAACCATGGGAAACCAGATTGCGATTCGCCTGCACACGGAACACGGGCAGGAGGTGATCTGCGAGGCTCACTCGCACGTGCTGGACTGGGAGATGGCGATGATGTCTGCCTTCTCTGGGTGCCTGCCCCGGGCGATCCACGGCGAGCGCGGCATTCTTACCTGGAAGCAGATCAGCGAAGTGATCGTCCCGCCCAGTTTCTTCCGCGCTTCTACCGGGCTGTTGTGCCTGGAGAACTCTCATAACATGGCTGGCGGAACCGTGACGCCGCTGCCTATCTATGAAGAGATATGGCGTGGGGCCAGAGAGGCAGGTTTGGCCACGCACCTGGACGGAGCGCGGGTCTTCAACAGCGCCGTGGCTTTGGGTACAACGGTGGCTGAGCTGACACGCGGCTTTGATACCGTCAACTTCTGCCTGTCCAAGGGCCTGGGAGCGCCGGTGGGTTCGATGCTGCTGGGCTCAACCGCAGCGATACGGCGAGCACGGATCTTTCGTAAGGCTCTTGGAGGCGGCATGCGCCAGGCCGGCGTGCTGGCAGCGGCAGGATTGATTGCGCTTGAGGAGGGACCGACCCGCTTGCATGAGGACCACGCGAACGCACGGCTACTGGCAGAGGCGGTTGCCGCTTGCCGGTCTGTTGAGATTGATCTGGCTACGGTGCAGACCAACATTGTTCGCTTCGGCGTGAAGGGGTTGGATGCAAGGCAGGTGGTTGCGGAGCTAAAGACGCAAGGAGTGCTGTGTAGTTCTTTAGGCAAGCAGGCGATCCGGTTGGTGACGCACATGGATGTGAGCCGGGCGGAGTGCCAGGAGGCTGCGACGGCGCTGGTGAGGGTGCTGGAGGGCTAGAGCAAGGGGCCAGTCGATCAGACACGGGGCTCACGATGGTTGCTCGGCTGTGATGCTCGGTTGCTCTGCGGAAGATGCGGCCGACCAGTGAAGCAGGCGGGGAATCAGGGGATAGTAGAGGCCAAGTTGTATGGGCAGATCTCCGTCGGGGAGGTTGCGGCGCAGGCATGCGTAGGCCTCCATCTGTTCCTTGTACTTCGCTATCTCCTCGTCTGCGAAGGCGGCGTCAGAGAGCGCGCCCTGCTCGGTGGTCTTGAAGTCTACAATCCAGATTTGTTCGTTGCCGCTTGAGTTGGGCTCGGACCCGGCGAGGAAGGTGCGATCCACTCGCAGCGCCCGAGCCTCTGGGGCAGCCAGCCTGAGGGTTCGCTCGCTGGCTGCGGAGGGATGTGGAGAGAGGATCCATCTTCCCACGGGATCTTTGAGTGCCAGGCTGAGAGCACGCTCGGCGCGCGCCGACTCCCGGTTGGCGAAGGTTGCAGAGAGACCCTCCCCGCGCAGACTGGTTGCCAGCGCCGACCGCCAGGAGGGAATCTCTGCGGCGAGAGCCTCAAAGGCGTCTTGAATGCCTTGGATTTCTTGAATGCCTTGGGCGCCTTGGTTCCCGGCCTCCGCATGGTGCTGGAGCCGATCTGGCTTGTCCTGAATCAAGAGGGCCTTTTGTTCCAGGATCTGGGCCAGCCGCTGCAGGTAGCGATGCACCACATTACCAAAGGCGCGGGCGGCAAAGGAGCCCTCAGGGCGAAGAAACGCGGCTGTGTGGTGCAGCGCCGCTGCGGATGGATAGAACAGACGCCGCTCTTCCGCGGAGCGAAAGCGTGCTGATGGATCATAGCTCAGGGGTAGCCGTTCGATTGTGGCGGTGGCGGTCGCAGTGGTTGCCTGGGCATGTTCGGTTGGTGACGCAGCGGCGGCAATCTCAAGCTCGGCGTCATCGGTGGCGGCTGCGCGGTCAGCCAAGAGAAGGTCAAAGTGTTGCTTTGCGGCCGGCCAGCACGCTTTCAGCAGGCTGTCATAGCGAGGTTGCGACAGTTCTCCCTTGCTGGTGACGGTGGCCGTGGCGAAGAGATAAAGTTCCTCTCGCGCTCTGGTTGCGGCGACATAGAAGATGCGTTTGATCTCTGCCGCCTGCCGACGAGCCTGGACGTCGGCGAGCCAGTTATTCAGGCTGCCCTTTTCCGCACCTTTTTCATCAATGGGCGCGAGCACCACCGTCGCTGACGTTTGCTCATCGATAGGCGATAGATGGTTGGGATCGGAGGGTTCATCGAACTCCATCCAGTTCAGCAACACGCCGCTGTCGTTCCTGGTCCCGCGATCCAGCCCTGGGATCAGCACCAGATCCCACTCCAGGCCCTTGGCTTTATGGATGGTGAGCAGATCCACTTGCAGCCGTCCGTCCTCTGCAACCAGAGGCGCCGGCTCTGCATAGAGTTTGGCGAGACGGCTCTTGAGCAGATTGAGGTCAAGGCGCTCTGCTTCGCTCTCCACTTGCAGGAGGAGAGCGAAGTAGCGCTGCACATTGCGGCGCTTTGCCTCTGGAAGAGCGGCGTCTCCACCGAGAGAGCGCCAGGTGCGCTCTACATGGGTCGCCACAGAGGTTCTTCCCCGCGTGGCTAAGGCCGCTTCCAGGTTGGGCCAGACGCGATCGAGCAGTTGCTGCCCCTGGGAGGAGAGCAAGCTGCGGCGGGCTCTTACCAGTTCAGCGACCGTCCACTCGCGGAGATTCTCCGCGTCAGGGGCTGCCGAGGGTGAAGCTGCATTGTCTCCGGTGAGCCGGAGAAGATCTGCCAATCCAAGGCCACACCAGGGAGCGTGCAGCACCGCCAGCCATGCGGCGCGGTCGGAGGGATGGAGCAGAGCGCGGGTGAGCGCCAGAGCGTCCAGGACCTCCGGCAACTCGTCGAGCGCGTCGAGATCGATCGCGCGGTAGGGAAGCGGGCCAGATCCGCGGTCCTGTTTGAACTCCTCTATGACCGCTCGAAGATGCGACCTGGTGCGGCCAAGCACGGCGATGGTCCAAGGCTTACCCGAGCGATCCTGGGGTAGGGGCGTAGCCTGGCGCTGTTCGATGATGGAGCGAATCTCGCGAGCCTCCTCCGCAGCGATCGTGGCGCTTGGGGCCTTGTTGGGATCTGTGGTTGCCCGCAAACGCGGGCGCCAGCGCAGGCCTGCACCTTCCGTCTGCTTGCGCGTCGCATAGGCCTCGACGAAGGGGACGTCGGCTCCGTCGGTGATAGGGAGCCGCCGGCCGTCTGCGGGAGGAGGGATGGGGCTTGGGAAGATCTGATGGAAGAGGTTGTTGAAGTCAGAGACCAGATTCGCCTGGGAGCGGAAGTTGGCTGTGAGGGCGAGCGAGCGCAGTTCCAGGCTGCCGAGCTTTTGCTCCAGCTTGATGCGCAGAAATCGCTCCACGCGCGCCTGACGAAAGAGGTAGATGGACTGCTTCGGGTCTCCGACGAGAAAGAGAGTTTGACTGTGGCCGTCCCAGAAGTGGGTGAGCAGGCTCAGTAACTCGTACTGGCCGGAGGAGGTGTCCTGCATCTCATCCACCAGAATGTGGCGAAGCCTGGCGCCGGCCCAGATGGCAAGATCGCTCGACGACTCCGCGGGGGTTTCGCAGGGTTGGGTGGTGGATTCCGGATCGGGACCCAGGCTGCTGCGAAGCGCGGCGCGCGCCGAGAGCGCAAACTCTGTGAAGTCGCACGCGCCGCGCTCTGCAAAGAGCAGGCGTAGCTCTATCAGCGCCCGCCGCAGCACATGAAAGAGCGCTTTGGCGACCTCCCACTGCCGGGCAGGGTACCGGACTGGCGGTAGCTTGGGAATGTTGGCCAGAAGCAGGCGAAGCTCGCCGTTGGGGATGGTGTGGCTCTGGAGCTTTTGGAGGATCTCCTGGAGTGCAGGTACGTCGGCTTTGGGGATCTCGAATTTCAGATCTCTGGCCGAGAGGCGTTTGCGCCAATCTCCGTCAGACTTCAACAGCAGCCCGATCATCGCTACCCAATGATCGACGTCCTCCGCCGCGCTTCCTGGCGGCTGTTGCCGGGCTGCGCAGAGAGCGATGGGCGAGGGCGCGCCAGCCAACCCGGGGTGACGAGCCAGCCGCGCGGAGAGCGAGGTGAGAGCTTGCAAGACTCCCGCTGGAAGGGCCTGGAGAGCCATTTCCAGATTGCTGCATACGACGTTCTCCAACGCGCTCTCCAGGCGGCGGCGAATCTCAGTCTCAAGGGCCGCCTCCTCTTCGGTGGTCGATGCAGGTGCGGACAAGATCGACGTCAGTTCTCCCCACTGCTCGCGTGTTTCCAGCATGTCTGCAATCAGAGTCTCGCAGTTGGCAAGGCTGGCATCCCGGTGCAGAAGCAGGGTGCGCAGAGCGGCATCCAGCCGTTGGTCTGCCGGAGAGTTCACGTTGCCAAGCTGTAACAGGGTTCTGCGCGCCGCCAGGCGGTAGAGAAGATTCGCATCTTCCACCGGTTGCCGCGGTCCGCCGGCCCCGGAGAGGATGGGCAGGGCGTTGGCTATCTGGGAGCAGACGGAGTCAATAGAGCGGATATTCAGGCGGGATGGCCGCTCCAGAAGATCCCATCCCAGACGGCTGCTGCGTTGGAGCACCGCCCGAGCCAAAGCGAGCAGTTCCTGGTCGAAGGGTGACAGCAGCGGCGCATCGATTGCAGCGTCAGCCTCCTGCCGCGCCGCGGCCTGTAGGAGCTGTTGCAGCACGCGCTCGCGCAACTCCGCGGTCGCCTTTCTTGTGAAGGTGATGGCCAGCACCTCTTCCGGCTGCTCAACTTCTGCGTCGCCCAGGAGTTTGAGGTATCGAGCGACCAGCAGAGCTGTTTTGCCGGAGCCCGCGGGCGCTTCCACAATGCAGGAGCAACGCGTGTCGAGCGCCGCAGCTCGAGCTTCGGAGTCGGAGGTTTGCAGTGAAGGGAACTGGAGGACGTCAGCCAAGGTTTGTCTCCACTTGCGGCGTGTCCGCTTCGCCCTCTGCGTCGGCATCCATGCCACCAAGGATCGCCGAGGACGCGGACTGGTTGATGCGGCAGAGCAGACGCTGTGCGCAGGTCACGCAGTTCTGCTTGTAGCTCTTGGGTAAGACTTCCGCTCGGCCTTGAGCAAACTGCTCGGCTAGTTGAGTGAGCGTCTGCCGCCACTCCTCTTGTAACAAAGCCATATCCCAGAGCATGGAGCCTGATCTTGATCCGGAGGAGGGGAGAATTCCTTCCTCAGCCTGATAGCCGACCCATTTCATCTGCTCACCGGCGCGGATGCAGGCAAAAGCGAGTCCCTTCAGTTCCTCCGCCTCCGGGAGAAGCGCATAGAGCGGAAGCTGGGGGTCGTCCGGGCGATCGCCATCCCATAGCCCGGTATGGATCCTCGGGCCTGTCTTGTAATCCACCAGAAAGACTCCATCGTGCACCTCGTCGATGCGATCGACACGAACATCCAGCGTCAAAGGCCCTACGGAGACGGACTCCTGCCGCTCTACATCCAGAACACGAAACGGTCCACGTTGCAGTTCCTGTTCTGTGAGCCACTGCTGCAGCACCGTGCGGAGCCGCTGCTTCAGTAAGGAGAGATAGGCGTGGTCCCAGTCTCCTCGCGGGCGGAGGCGCTGCGTGGCGGTTTCAATCGAGAGCGTCAACGTGGTTCCAAGCTCGTGCTGGCTCATGAGGCGCAGTTTGTCCTGGGACTCGACGCTCTTCCAGAAGTTCTGCAGGGTGCGATGCAGCAGGCTTCCGCTCTCGCGGGCGTCCAGTCCGAGTTCTCCGCCCAGAGGGCCATGTTCTACCTCGCTGGAGGCAAGACGGAACTGGGCAAAGGCCAGAAAGCCGCAGGCTGCCTGCAGGCGCAGCAGCGTGGCTCCGCCACCTACGTCACCCGGCGGGAGTGGAGGCAGTGGTTCGTCATCCCGGACCGTCTGGCAGGGTATGGTCTCCTCTGATGGTGGCGCAGATCCGGAAGAGGAGAACAGCTTGGCTCCATCCATTTGCTTGACCTGCAACGTCTGCAGAACCGGCGAAGGGCGCAGCTTGCCGCTCTCGTCCTGGGCGGCATAGGTGAACAAGATGTTGGCAGTGCGGTGCAGAAGCCCTTCCAGACGTCTGCGGCTGCGTGCCCCAGCAGCAGCAAAATCAGTCCCGGGCATGTTAAGCGAGCGTTGCAATGCCCAGGGCAACAGAGGATGAGGCTGCTCGCTCGGCGGCCAGTTCTGATCCGTAAAGCGAAGCAGGACGACAGCATCGAAGACGGACGCATCCGTTTCCGCCACACTCAGGATCTGCACGGAGGCTTGTGGCGATGCAGGCAACAGCGCCGCTTGCTGGAGTTGCCATTGCAGCGCCTGCCACGCGGTCTCAAACGAAACCCGAGCACCGCTGAAGTCCAGGGTGGAGACGTTGTCCAGCGCATCCTCCCAGGCTTGAACCGCTCCAGACTCCGCAGCCGTCAGGGGGCGAGCACCGGGCCAGTTTGCAGATTGCACCAGCTCGTGCAGAAACTCCATCCACTCGGCGTATTCACGCGCCCGGCGAAGATCCTGCCTGGCGTACTCCTGCACCCTGCGCAGCCAGCCCAGGGCGGTGAGTAGATCTGGTGCCGCCAGAGAGCCTCTCGATTCCGACTGCTCCAGCACGGCGGAGAGGCTGATCTCTGAACGCAGCAAGGTCAAGCGGCGCAGGCGGTGGGCGTCAAAGCGGGCAAGAGCCTCCACGGCCTGCGGGTCAGTTCCGTTATTGCCCAGATACGGAGAGAGCAAGAGCGAACTTACCCGCTCCTGACTCAAGGGCCTCATGGTCCAGCGAATCAGCTCCAAAGCATCGGTGATGATGGCAAGCGATGAGAGTGGAGAGCCGGAGGTGAACTGCCAGGGTGTGGAAGAGAGATCGGCATGGACCGACTGGAGCTCCGGAGTGAGGACTTGGCGTAGTACGGACTCCAGAGCGGAGCGCTCCTGAGCAGGGTTGGGCAACACCATGGCTACACGCGTGGTTTGCCGGCCGGTCGCCTGCGCCTCCTCCAGGAACTGGCGCACCCAGCGCGCGGCAAGCAGTAGCTCCTCTGATTCATGGGACGCAACGGCAGCGGCTCGAAGGGGGTTGGTAGCAGCAGGAGCTTCCAGGTCGCACTGGGGAAGGACCGTGGCGCGGACGGATGGATAGGGTTTGCTGAGGGCTGGATCACCACTATTGATGGCTCCAATTGTCCCCTGCGCTCGAAGTTCGGAGAGCAGATTCTCCTGTGCCGGCGTCTTCTCATGGAAACCTACCAGACACACATTGGGCGGCGCGGTCAGACGTCCGCAGCGGAGGTGTTCCGCCAGAGCTTCTTCCAGCAGCGCCAGGGAGAGTAGTTCCTGCTGCGTGCAGAGCTTTGCGAAGGAGTCTGCCCATCCGGCAAAGATGCGGCTGTCTTGCGAGGCGGAAGATTGCTGCAGCCTGAACGGATGGAGCGCTGGGATTGCCTTGTAGGCGGCGGCGAGCTGCCAGGCGGATTGTGCCAACGCAGCCAGAGAGTCGATGGAAGCAATCGATTCCTGGGAGGCGTAGTCGGCGACAACATTCCGCCAGAGGTGGTGCTCCTGTAGGCGGTTCAACAGCAGCCTTTTTTCTGCCCCGGTGACGATTAGCTGGCTCCAGAGCGAGCGAGTCCACTGCGACCAGCTTAGTGCCTGCGCAGGTTCCCAGGCGGAGAAGCCGCGAGATCTTTGGCGATCGTCGAAGGCAGAGTTCACCTCTCGGGCCGCGCGCTCGCTGGGCAGAAGCAACAGTGCTCCCTGATCCAGGCTGTTTAGAAGATCGGCTAGAGTAACAGAGGACATCGTCTAACGTTATATCGAATCTTTCCCAGGAGCGAGAACGCGGCTGGCAGCACCAACAGATAGAGGAGCTGGAGATCCTGCGGTGACGGCTCAGCGATAGGTTCAACGGGGGGTGCCACAGTCAGAGATCTTGAGGCTTTACGGTCATTGAGTAAACCGAGGGAGATCCCCTGCTGGACGGAGAACTGGCGATCAATTTGGTTGAGGGCCTCGATTTGGGGTGGGGCTTACCAACAGGAGCGCCAGCGCCAGAGCCAGCGGCACAGCCATGGCCTCACGCAGCGATCCGCTCTCTGTGGAAACGAACCCCATCATCCAGGGAAAGAGCGCTGCTCCCAGACCGGAGACGGCAAGGATAAAGCCGGCCTGGCGCGCGGTGGGCCGGCGTTGGATGAGCAGAGCAAACGTGGTGGGAAAGAAAGGTGCCAGGCTGAGGCCTAGGAGCACGGAGTAGAGCGAGAGCAGCGGCGCGTGACGGGTGGTAGACAGGGCGGCAATCCAAAGAGCAGACAGCGCCAGGCCACCGCGTTGCAGGGTAGCTTCGCGCAGGATCCGCAGCGCCGCGGAAGAGAGTGCGCGGCCGGCGGTCAATGCTGACCAGAGCAAGACGATGGCCGATTGTCCACCCAGCAGATGAGCATCTGAGAAGCGCACGGTATAGGTGGTCAGCCATCCGGTCATGCAGGTCTCCAGGCCGCCGTAGAGAAAGAGGAGGAAGCCAAAGCGCAGCAGTAGCCGCAGAGGAGCTGGAGGAAGGTCGAAGGGTGGAGGTTCGTCCGCGACAGCCGTGTCTCGGGCTGGTTGCAGCACTCCGCCGACCCCTGCAACGAGAAACATCGCTGCGAAGAGCAGCAGTGGAAGGCGCAGGTGAAACCGTGGCAGCACGGCTGCCGTGATCAGTCCGCAGAGCACGGCTCCCAAACTCCAGAAGAAGTTGACGAGCGCCAGGGCAGAGCCGGTGTGCTTGCTGTATCGCCTGCCGACAAGCACGTTGGTGGAGGCGATGAGCTGGCCCAGGCCGAAGCCGCTGACGAAGAGGCAGATTGAGCCGCTCAGGAGCCCGCCACTGAGGGCAAAGGCGGCGAATCCAGCACAGGCAAAGCCGGCTCCGGCGAGCACTCCAAGGCGTAGTTGCCGTGGAACCAGCACGCCACCCAGAAAGGCGCCGGCAAACTTTGACGCCAGCAATAGACCGCCCTGCTGGTCAGTAAGCAACCAATCGTGCAGCAGGGTGGGCATGATGGGCCCAAGCAGGACTGTTCCCAACCCCGTGAGCAGAAACCCCGCAGCCAGCCAGAAGATCGATGGCCCCGCTACGCCGTCATGAGAAGTGCTAGGGTTGTGAGTAGGATTCATGCTTGGCTCAGTGTGGCTATCATTCTAGAGGAACGCGTGTTTGCAGGCTTTGCATCAGCCTGTTCAGAGGGCAGATGCCTCGCGTTTGCGCCCCAGAGCGTGGCTGAACCTGAAGGAGATCCTCGCCATGCGTCCTCGTCTTTCCGTTGCGTTGCTGTTGGTTGCCATGGCTGGGATCACGTTGGATACGGTTGGCTGCCATAGCCGGACGAGCACGCCTTCCGTGGCAGGCGCTACGCAGCGATATGCGGTGCGTGGCGTTGTGATGAGCACCGATCCGTCTAACGGGGCCATTTTGTTGAAGCATGATGAGATCCCCGGATTTATGCCCGCGATGACGATGGCATATCGCCTTGAAGATCCGTCGATGGTCTCTCGGCTCCATCCCGGCGATCTGATTACGGCGACACTTCTGGTGGACCATGATTCTTCCGGCCCGACGAACCTGCGCCTTACCCGGATCGAGATCATCGCGCAGGCTCGCCCGAACTCCCGGCCCAAGGTCAACTTTCATGCGCCTGCGAAGGGCGATGCGGTTCCGGACTTCTCGCTGCTCAACCAATCCGGCCACAAGATTGGCCTCCGGCAGTTTCGCGGCAAGGTTGTATTGCTCACCTTTATCTACACCCGCTGCCCGCTGCCGGACTATTGCCCTCGTTTAATGAGCAACTTTGCCGCCATCGACAAGAGCCTGAAGAGCGACCCTGCGCTGTACCAGAAGACACATCTGCTGAGCATCAGCTTTGATCCTGCTTATGATACCCCCGGCGTGTTGCGCAGGTATGGCGAAGCCTATATGGGCGATCCCAGCCATGGGAGCTTTGCGCATTGGGAGTTTGCCGCTCCCGCCGCTGCGGAGCTTCCCAGCATGGAAGAGTTCTTCGATGTGGGGGTTACGCCCCAGGCGAATGGAATCCTGCAGCACTCTCTCTCCACGGTGGTGATTGATCCGCAGGGCCGCGTCTTTGCGTTTTATCCCACCAATAACTGGTCTGTTGCGGAGGTTCTGGCGCAGATCCGCAGCGCGGCATTCTGAACCAGGCCGGAGGGCCGAATCTCCAGACCAAAGGCGCACCGAAGGGACAAGGCGGAACATCCAATCTGTCAGTCCTGTGCGTGGTAGAAGTCGGTCTGCATTCGTATCCCTCTGTTCAGCCTGTTTTCTCGTATTCTTATCTTCAGCATGATGTTCGCCTTATTTTCTGATATCAGTTTTGATCTGGTTGTTGTTGATGGCCTTCGCTCACAATGCTGAAAGGAGTCTTATGTCACGCATCACCCTTTATTTTGGAGTCGTTCTCGCCGGTCTTGGACTCTTCTACTTCTGGACCACGGGTTCGGTGCATCCCACTTCGCTGATTCCGATGTGGTTCGGTCTTGCACTGGTGGTTCTGGCGATGCTTGCCAGCTCCAGGGATGCCTCCAAGCGGAGGCTCTACATGCATATAGCTGTTACCGTTGGCCTGATCGGTTTTCTGTTTCCCGGTTTCATGGCTACCAAGGATCTGATCAAGTCTTCTACCGGACAGATTCCACTGGCTCATCCCGAGGCTACACACGAGCAACTGATGATGGCGGTGCTCTGCCTGATATTTGTTTTGCTATGCGTACGCAGTTTCATCGCTGCGCGGCGTTCGGGTGCTATTTAGACCCTGTCTGGAGTGGACAGGAATGACGTTCCACCGCTGAAAGGAGACCATGGCAGGGTTTGGAACTTCCAACATAGGTGGAGCCCCGGGAATGCGTTCGGCGGAGGCGCGCGCACGCCACCCCGGCAGATCCATCTCCGCCGATCTCAGCGCACAGCGTCCTAAGCCAAAGTTGAAGGATGTGTGGCCGGAGATCTGGGCATTGGTGGGGCCGCGTCGCCTGCTGCTGGCGGGCTGTTTTGTGTTGATGGTGGTCAATCGCACCTGTGCCCTGGTGCTGCCGGCCTCCTTCCGGCCATTGATTGACAAGGTGTTCAACAAGCACCACTATGCTCTGCTTCCGTGGATCGTTGGAGCAGTTCTGTGCGCTACGCTCATCCAGGGCATTACCTCTTATACCCTGACGCAGTTGCTCTCCAAGGAGGGACAGCGTCTGATCGCTGAACTGCGTATGAAGGTCCAGCGGCATGTGGGCAGGCTCTCCGTCTCTTTCTACGATGAGAATCGCACTGGCACGCTGGTGGCGCGCATCATGAATGACGTGGAAGGCGTCCGTAACCTGATCGGCACCGGCATTGTGGACTTTGTTGGCGGCGTGCTGACGGCTATCTTCGCTTTTACCTACCTGATGTACGTCTCCGTGAGCATGACGCTGCTGGCGGTGGTCGTGATGACGGCCTTTGCTCTGGTGCTGCAGAAGGCATTCAAGACCATTCGTCCCATCTTCCGGGAGCGGTCCAGGATCAACGCTGAGGTCACTGGGCGCCTGACAGAGTCGTTGGGAGGGGTGCGCGTGGTGAAGGGTTACCACGCCGAAGAAAGCGAGTCGCGTGTCTTTGCCGGAGGCGTGGATCGGCTGCTCCAGAACGTGATCAGCTCCCTTACGGCGCAGTCATTTATGACGCTCTCTTCCACCGTGATTCTGGGAATTGTGGGAGCGCTGGTAATGTACATGGGAGCGCATCTGAACGCGGTGGGCAAACTCAGCGCGGGCGGATACTTCTCTTACGTGATGATGCTCGCCTTTATGACCGCGCCGGTGGTGCAACTGGTCGCCATTGGCACGCAACTGACGGAGGCGCTGGCCGGTCTGGATCGTACCCGCGAGATTATGGCTGAGATAGAAGAGGACACTCATCCGTCTCGCTCCCTGGAGTTGGGACCCGTGGTGGGTGACGTCCGCTTTGTGGATGTCGGCTTCTCCTACACGGCTGGAAAGCCGGTGCTGCATGACGTCAACTTCGAAACGCGCCATGGAACCGTCACTGCTCTGGTGGGCTCCAGCGGCTCCGGTAAATCCACCATCATCTCGTTGGTGTGTGGGTTCCATACCGCGGAGTCCGGAGCCGTCCTGATCGATGGCCACGACCTGGCCACAGTCCGGCTCGCCAGTTACCGCACCCAACTGGGAGTGGTACTTCAGGAGACCTTCCTGTTCGATGGCACCATCCGCGAGAACGTGAAGTTCTCCCGTCCGGAGGCCGGCGAGGAGGCTTTTCTGCGCGCCTGCGCCATTGCCCGGGTAGACGAGTTTGCCGAAAAATTCCCTGAGGGCTATGACACGGTGGTGGGCGAGCGCGGAGTGAAGCTCTCCGGAGGACAACGTCAGCGGCTCTCCATCGCCCGCGCGATCTTAGCCGATCCCAGGATTCTCATCCTGGATGAGGCTACCAGTTCCCTGGATTCCGAGTCTGAGGCGCTGATCCAGCATGGCCTGAGCTATCTGATGCAGGGCCGCACGACGTTTGTAATTGCACACCGGCTCTCCACAATCCGTCGGGCTGACCAGATTCTGGTGGTCGAAGGAGGGCGAATTGTGGAGCGCGGAGACCATGAGACGCTCTATCAGCTCCAAGGCCGCTACCGCGACCTCTATGACCGGCAGCATCATCTGGAAGCCAACCTGTTCCTTGCGCCGGGCGAGGGGGATAAGGTCCCGGCCTGAGCAAGCGCGCCTATTGCATGGGAGCGGTGCAGGTCTCTACGCCCAGCTCGCGAAGCAGAAATGCATCGTCGAAGGCGATCTCCTTCAAGTAGTCGTAGCGTCCGCTGGAACCACCGTGCCCTGCGTCCATGTTGACTTGCAGCAGCAGAGGGGTGTTGTTGGTCTTGAGGGTGCGGAGCCGGGCTACGTACTTGGCCGGCTCCCAGTACATGACCTGTGAGTCATTCCAACTGGTCTTGACCAGCATGGAAGGATAGGCCCGGGCGCGCAGATTGTCATAGGGAGAGTAGCTGAGCATATAGTCAAACGCCAGCTTTTCGTTGGGATTTCCCCACTCCTCATACTCTGCCACGGTCAGCGGTAGCGTGGCGTCCAGCATGGTATTCATCACGTCCACAAAGGGCACATGGCTCAGCACCACGCGGAAGAGATCAGGGCGCATGTTCACCACTGCGCCCATCAGCAGGCCGCCAGCGCTGCCGCCCTCAATCGCTACGCGATGAGGGTCTCCGTAACCTTCGCGGAGAAGGAACTCCACCGCGGCGATGAAATCGGTAAAGGTGTTGCGCTTCTGCATCATCTTACCGGCATCGTGCCATGGGTCTCCCAACTCGCCGCCGCCGCGGATATGGGCGTAGGCCATCACCAGGCCGCGGTCCAGAAGCGCCAGCCGGGTGGGACTGAATCCCAGCGGCAGAGCATGTCCGTAGGAGCCGTACCCGTAGACGTAGAGCGGCGCGCTGGCATCCTTGACGAAGAGATCCTTGCGGTAAACCAGGGAGACGGGAACCTCCACGCCGTCCTGGGCCGGAAACCAGAGACGCTCGGAGGCGTACCGCGAGGCGTCGAAGCCGCCGGGGACTTCGTGCTCCTTGAGAAGCCTGGACTCTTGGGTGGCGACGTCCCACTCGAAGATCGAAGGAGGGCGCACCAGCGATTGGTAGGCGTAGCGGTAGGTTGTGGCCGTAAAGTCCTTATTCACATCTCCGTCGGCCTCATAGGCTGGGTCCGGGAAGCGGATGTCATGGTGCTCGCCCGCAAGGCCTTCCGAGTTCAACGCATAGACGCGCAGAAGGGGCAGGCCGCGCTCCCGGTAGCCGGCTACCAGAAAGTCTCGGAAGAGGTCGACATCGTCGAGCGGAGCCTCGCTGCGCTCCGGCAAGACTTCGCTCCAGTGCTCGCGCTCGGTATCAGTAACCGGCGTCCGCATCAGCCGAAACTGCTCTGCGCCACGGTTGGTGCGAATGTAGAGATAACCCTCGCGGTGGTCGACATCGTACTCTTCATCATCGATGCGCCCCGCTACCAGGCGAAACGGCGTATCGGGTTCGGCTGCGGGGAGCAGCCAGACCTCGCTGGTGGTGTGGCTGCCCGTCTCCAGCACAACGAATTGCCGGTCCCGCGTCCGCCCGACCCCAACGTTGAATCGCTCGTCTGCCTCGTGAAAGACCTCTACCGGAGAGCTACCCAGGACGCGACGAAAGACGCGGTCATGGCGTTTGGTCTGCTCATCTTCCGTGGAATAGAAGAGCGTAGCCGAGTCTGAAGCCCATGCAAGGGTTCCCACCCGTTCTGCCGTATCTTCCAGCAAGGCCCCGGTCTGGAGGTCCTTTATGGCGAGCCGGTACTGACGGAATCCCGTGTCGTCAGTGGTGTAGGCAAGCAGCCTGCCGTCCGGCGTTACGCTCATCGTGCCGACGTCCATGAATGGCCGGCCCTCGGCGAGCTGGTTGACATCCAGGATCACGGTCTCTTCTTCCGGTTTCCCTACGGGTTGCCGGCAGAATCGGGGGTACTGTTTGCCTTTCTCCGTCCGGGTCAGATACTCCCAGGCGCCATCCCGGTAGGGAAGCGAGGCATCGTCTTCCTTGATGTGGGAGAGGATCTCGTCATAGAGCTTCTTCTGCAACTCTTCCGTACCGCTCATCGCTGCGGCGGTGTAAGCGTTCTCCGCCTCCAGGTACGCCTGGACGCGGGGCGCATCCTTCTGCCGCATCCAGGCATAGGGATCACGCAGTTCGGTTCCGTGAATTTGGGTTGAGGTAGGCTCGCATTCTGCGATGGGCGGCGCGGCAGCGGCAGAGGGTGTGGCTTTCAGGGACGTCATCAATCTCTCCACTTCAAAGGATACAAGGGAAGGCAAGGGAAGTTCCGGTGGCTGCCCGGAGCAGGCGTTTTGCGAGTAGCGCTTAAAGGATCTGGCGTAAAATCTTGTTGTGAACGGTGTTCGACAACTCCTCTCCCTGTTCCTCTTGTTCGCCCTTGCGAACCGTGGGTACGCGGAGTCGCCTGACAAGCTGCCCAAGCCTACGAGCTACGTGAGTGACTTTGCCGGAGTGATCGACCCTGCTTCAAAGGAAAACATTGAGGACATCGCCTGGCAGGTGTACTCCAGGGCCCATGCCACCATTGAGGTGGTGACGGTCAAATCTCTGGACGGAGAAGATATCGACCCTTGGACTACGGAGCTGGAGGACCGCTGGAAGGTGGGTCCCAAGTCCAGCGACCGCGGTATTGTGATGGTCTTCGCCATTCAGGATCACAAGGACCGCATTGAGGTTGGCTACGGTCTGGAGGGAATCCTGAACGATGCCAAGGTGGGTGATATTCGACGCAGCATGAACCCGCTTCTGGAGCAGGGCGAGTATGGCCCAGCCATTCAATCCGGCGTCCAGCAGATTGCGGACGTTATCGCCGCTGACGCCAACGTTACGCTTTCTCCGCCCCAGGGCAGCCCAGACGTGGCCTACAGTCAGCAACCGGCACGGCAGCACACAAACTGGTTCGGCATCCTCTTCTTTGTGGTTCTGCTGCTGCTGATGTTCCGTGGAGGCGGTGGGGGACGCGGCTGGCTCTGGTTTCTGCTGGGTAATCTGATGGGTGGAGGTTTTGGCGGTGGTGGAGGTTTTGGCGGCGGCGACTCCGGAAGTGGTGGTCCAGGTGGTGGAGATTTCGGGGGTGGCTTTGGTGGCGACTCCGGCGGTGGCGGCGCCAGCGGCGATTGGTAAACTGGTGCATCGGCAAAAGAGCAGAGTGCGAGACCCGCGCCTGGCAGGTGAATCCAAAGTGCATAAGAATTTATGACTACGATAGATGCGAAAGGGAATACATCGATGAAGACTCTTTGGGTTGTGCTGGGAGTGCTGGGTCTGCTCCTGCTGGTGGTGGTGCTTACCTTTGGCAGCTACGTCTCTGCGAAGAACCAGATGGTGCAGCTTAACGAGGATGTGGACCAGACCTACTCTCAGGTGGAGGTGGTGCAACAGCGCCGTCTGGACCTGATTCCCAACCTGGTGGCCAGCGTGAAAGGCTATGTGGGCGAAGAAGAGACTGTGCTGACGAACATCGCCAATGCACGCGCAGGCGTTCTGGCAGCCTCTTCTGACCGCGCCAGCAGCATCCAGGCCAACACCCGGCTGGACGCCGCTCTGATTCCCCTGTACCGCCTGCAGGAGGAGTATCCCGACCTGAAGGGGAACGAGCAGTTCATGCGTCTGGAGGATGAGCTTGCCGGGTCAGAGAATCGGATCGCAGTGGAGCGCCAGCGCTACAACAAGGCGTTGGAGGCCTATAACGTCTATATCCGGCAGTTTCCCAACAGCATTTGGGCCAACATGGCGGGGTTCCACTACCGCGACGAGTACTTCAAGGGCAATCCAGCGAATGCCACGGCTCCTACGGTGGACTTTGGAAAGTGAGATTCATCCCCGGGTGACCTTGGCGAGGTGCGATTGCCCTCCAACTGAGGTGTTGGCTCTGGGTGGAGCAGCAGAGACTGAAATGATTGCGGCGATGGCGCTCCGGTCGTGTATTACGAGCAGGTTGGGCTGAACCGCCTGGATGCGGAGCGTCTGGAGAGCCTGGTCTTAACGAGAAGCTGGGGCGGCTCAGGGAGCAGAGGCACCTGATGTCTCGGCGGCGTCCTGGGCAATGACGGAGGCCACCTGGGGCACGAGCGCCTTCAACAGCCGGGTGAATTGCGCGGCTACCTTTCGTCCGATCTCCATCACCTCCCGGTGATCGATGGGCTGGGTCAGGACGCCAGCCGCCATGTTGGTCACCAGGGAGATTCCCAGCACCTCAATCCCCATGTGCCGGGCCACAATCACCTCATGCACGGTGCTCATGCCTACCAGATCCGCTCCCAGCGTGCGGAAGGCGCGGATCTCCGCCGGAGTTTCATAACTTGGCCCAAGAACAGCGAGGTAGACACCCTCCGGCAGCGGGATCCTCTGACGATCTGCCTCAGCGTGCGCCAGAGAGCGCAGGCGCGGAGAGTACGCTGAGGTCATATCAAAGAATCGCTGGCCGGCGCCCCGCTTCACCGCATAGCGAGGCTCGTTTGGTCCCAGCGCCGCATTGCTTCCCGTCAGATTGATGTGGTCGGAGAGAACGACCAGGGTTCCTTCGCCGTAACTTGTGTTAATCCCCCCCGCCGCATTGGTCACAATTACCGCCGTGCATCCGAGCAGCCCGAGCACCCGCATGGGGAAGGTAACCTGATTCATCGAATAGCCTTCATAGGCATGCACGCGTCCCTGCATCACCGCTACGCGCACACCGGCAACGGTTCCCAGCACGAGTTTGCCGCTGTGGCCTTCTACGGTGGAGAGCGGCCATCCTGGGATCTCCGCGTAGCCGATGGTGGTGGCATCTTCTACCTCGCGTGCAAACTCCCCCAGCCCGGAGCCAAGGATGATCGCCACGCTGGGTTGTTCCTGAAACCTGGAACGGACATAGGCCGCAGCCGAGGCCGTTGTGGTGAATGGGTCAGTCATCTGTCTTTCCCTTCGGGATCATTTCTGGTTGGATGGCCGGGACGGAATCGTTGGGCCGCGCGGCTTGGCTGGAATTGCCCATGCGGGAGTCTGGCCATGAAAGAAGCTCTACCGGATGAGCAGGCTGACGATACTGGCTGACATCAGGTTGGCCATGGTGCCGGCCAGCATAGCGCGCACGCCCAGGCGGGCTAGGTCCCCCCGCCGGCTGGGCGCCAGGGCCCCGATGCCGCCGATCTGCATCCCAATGGAACCTACGTTGGCAAAGCCGCATAGGGCAAAGGTTGCTATGGAAAAGGTGCGCGGCGGCAGCAAGGCCTTGATCTGGCCAAGATCGTGGAAGGCAAGGAACTCATTGATGATCATACGGGTTCCCAGCAGGTTGCCGACTGCGCGCGCGTTATGCCACGGAATGCCAATGAGCCACGCCACCGGAGCTCCCACTACCCCCAGCACGGCGTTGAGAGAGTGAGGGAAGGGAATATGACCATGGGCCCAGGCGAAGTTGGAGAGATCCAGCATGATTCCATTGGCCAGCCCGACCAGAGCGACAAAGCTGATGAGCATGATCGCCACGTTGAAGGCGAGTTGTCCGCCGTCTATGGTGCCGCGGGCGATGGCTCCTACCATGTTTTCGTCTTTGTGTTCCTCGCTGGGCGGCATGATGACCGTGCCCGCCGTTGCTGAGGTTTCCGTCTCCGGCACCAGCATCTTGGCCATCAGAATGGTCCCCGGAGCCGTCATGATCACTGCGGAGAGCAGATCTTTGGCGTTGATGCCGAAGAGAATGTATGCGGCCATGATTCCTCCGGAGACATGCGCCATACCGGAAGTCATGATGGTCATCAGTTCGCTTCGTGTAGCTCCATTCAGGAAGGGACGGATGGTCAGAGGAGCCTCTGTCTGCCCCATGAAGATGGACGCAGCTACGTTGGTGGACTCTGCGCCCGATGTGCCCATGGTCCGCTGCATCAGCCAGGCCATCACGCGGATGATCTTCTGCATCAGCCCGATGTGATAGAGGATGGCGAAGAATGCGCTGACGAAGATGATGGTGGGCAGTACAGAGAATGCAAAGACGCTCAGTGGGTTGCCCGGTATCCCGAGGTAGCCGAAGACCAGCCCGGAACCATCCGCCGCATGGCCCAGCAGACTGGTGATGACATCGGAGACATGGGCCAGCATCTGCTGGCCGAAGGTCCACTTGATCACCCCGATCGCAAAGACGATCTGCAGGCTCAGGCCCCAGGCGACAGTCTTCCATCGGATGGCGCGCCGATTGGTGGAGAAAAGATAGGCGAGCAGAACGAAAACAAAGAGTCCGAGCAGTCCGGTAAATCGTCCCAAATACAATCTCCGATCTGAGAGGGCAAGGGGAAACACACTGTAACCCTACGCCAATCTCAAGGCAGCCGCAGGCCATTCAAGTTCATAGAAGGTAACGGCAGTGTAACCATTTGGGTGCGGGCTCGGCCACTGAGCCAACCGTGCCGGCAAGTTCCACGGTACTCTTTTCAAGACTTTTCCCGGATCACCTCGCGCACCAGCGGTCTGCGCGGCGGGGGAAGATCCGTGATCTTCACCGCGGCCTGGATCATACGAGACGGCTCGTCCAGCAAAGCTTCATCCTCACTGAACAGGGTAAAGAGCGCTTGTCCAGCCTCCACGTAGTCTCCGATCTTGGCGTGGCTCTCCAGCCCGGCGTGGGTGCTGACGGGGTCGGTTGGCCGGGCGCGTCCCGCTCCCAGCCGCTGCACGGCCCAGCCGACCTGCTTGCAGTCCATCGCAGAGAGATACCCGGTGTGCTGGGCGCGCAGGGTACGCGTGGCACTGGGACGATGGAAGGCCGCCGGATCCAGGAAGACGCTGATGTCTCCGCCTTGCGCAGCGACGATCTTCAACCACGCGGCGTAAGCCGCCCCGGAGCGTAGAATCTCGTCGGCCATCGTGGCTCCCTCCTCGGGAGAGCTAGCCCTGCCGGAGAGAAAGAACCCCCAACCGCTCAACGTGTTTGCCAACTCGATCAGATCAGACGACATGGGGTGACGGACGCCCTTCATGATCTCAACGCACTCCCAGACCTCCACCCAGTTGCCGGAGAAGCGTCCCATGGGCTCCTCCATTGCGGTGAGCAGAGCGACGGTCTTTGTGCCGGAGGACTCACCCGTGGATACCATCAGCTCGGCAAGAAACTTCGACCGCTCCTCGCTGGGCATGAACGCTCCCGAGCCCACCTTTACGTCGAGCACCAACCCGCGGAGATCCTCAGCCAGCTTCTTGCTCATAATGCTGGCGCAGATCAGGAAGGGCGACTCAACGGTGGCTGTGTGGTCGCGCATGCCGTAGAGGATACGGTCCGCAGGAACCAGATGCGGCGTCTGCCCCACGAGTGCGGCGTGGCACTCCTGCAGGACCTGGAGCATCCTTTGCTGTTCCAGTTGGGAGTTGAATCCGGGAATCGCCTCCAGCTTATCCAGCGTTCCACCGGTGTGGCCCAGGCTGCGCCCAGAGATCATGGGGACAAAGAGGGATACAGGGAGCGAGCCGGCGGCGCCGTCCCGAATTTCGTGCTCCGCAGGGATGCGCGGATACATACCTGCGGCAGCCCAGATTGGGGCGATCAGCAGGCTACTCTTGTCTCCAACTCCTCCCGTGGAGTGCTTGTCCAGGGTGAAAGTCTCAGCTTTCGTTACGTTCAGCGCGGAAGCATGGAATGTCTCGCCGGAGAAGCGCATGGCCTGGGTGAGATCAGAGAGCTCCCGCTGCGACAAACCACGCTGGAAGACGGCCATCAGAAAGGCTCCGATCTGAGCGTCGGTGATGTTCGCTTCTCCCTGGACTGGGGAAGGCTCAGCGCGGGCGCCTTCAGAGCCTGTCCGTTCACGGACCATCTCCTCTTCCGCATGGCGCACGACGGCTTCTACAAAGAACGCAATCTCGGCGGTGGAGAGTTCGCCGCCGTCGCGCTTTTTCAACAACAGATCCATGGCATGCATTGCAAGATTATCCTGTTTCTTTTATGGCTATCTTTTTGCGGGTGTCCTGCGGTTTCCGGAGGTCCAAGAGCGTCTTTCTGAGAGAAACAGAAGGCGACGGTTCAAAGTCGCTCCAGAAGGCCAGTCAACAGGAAGGCAGCTTCAGCCTTTCGTCTTATTATCGAGGTATTCGGCGCGAAAGGCACAGGGGAGCAACTGCCCCAGGGTCGTCTCCATGGCTGCTCCGCCCTCGCCTGGATACAGGATCAGAGTGGAATCATCCCCGAACTCGCTCAGCGTCTGACGGCAGGCTCCGCAGGGCATACTCGCTGCGCCGTTCAGGTTGACTACGGCAACGGCTCGCAGCCGCATCCCTGGTCCGTGCTCGGCAACTGCCCGCGCCACTGCACATTGCTCCGCGCAACTTGTCAGCCGGTAGGAGCAGTTTTCCACGTTGCACCCGGTTACCACGGCGCCGTCTTGCAAAAGGAGCGCCGCGCCCACGCGAAACTTGCTGTAGGGTGCATAGGCCTGCTCGGCGGCCTTGGCTGCCAACTCCCGCAGTTTGGCTCGATCTGCTTCGCTTAACACCTTCGCCGCCTCAGGGTGCTTCGTCATCTGGGAATGCTTGGTCATAAGTCGTTTAGGCTAATCGCTTTCCCCAAGGTCTGCAAGTATCGATTCCAGACCATCGATTCCGAACCCGGAGCAGCCAATTGCCAAGGCTGATTCACCTCCGCATACCGTCCCCTGAAACTGTTACGCTAGCTATCGCTTTAGGGACGCGACGGCCCGCTGCGAAAAGCGGCCTTGTGCAAAGACTTCGAGATTGCAGGCGCCCCGGAACTGCTGCGGACTCTTCTACGCCTTGCTGGAATCCTCTGGATGGTGTGGGGAGAGATCTCCGCATTCAAACGCTGGAGCTATGCTCAGATTCCTCCGCGAACTCCCAAGCCACTGTCCCGCGCCCGTACAATCGAATGCAGAGAAAGCTATGTTTCGAGCCTGCCTTTGTTCATTGTTGAAACTGCTATAGCTATCGTTGGTCCATTGAATGCTCCCATACGGCGCATGTCGGTGCAGCAGCGCATGGTTGCCGGGGTGCTGGCCATGCTGTTTTGCCTGTTCGCTGCCATGCATGCGATCGCTGCCCTGGAATCAGTGTTTGTAACGGGCGATGGAAGTTTTTATCTGGGGATTGCAGCCGGGCATTACGGTGAGGTGATGCAGCCGTTCGCCTTGCGTCCACTGGGTGCATTGGTGGCGGCAGCTGTGGGACATCTGCTGCACGTTTCGGTCGAAGAGGGGTTTGTTTTGGAGGGTACCCTCTCTCTGGTGGCGCTGCTGATGGTGATCTACTCCTTTCTATTCCATTCGTCTGCCCCAAAGTGGCTCCTGGTGGCCATTGCCTTTGTGCCGTTCTGGCCCATGCTGATGAAGGACCTGGTTTTGCCAGATGTTTGGTACGCCGCCTTGCTGGCGCTAATGCTGCTGTTGTTGAAAAACCAACAGATGTTGGCCGCATCGCTGATGATGTTTCCACTGATGCTGTCTCGTGAGTCGACATCGCTAACCCTGCTTTGCTTCCTGGTGGCTTGCTGGCGATGGCTGCGCTGGAGAGACAGAGTCATCGCTGTTGCATCTACTTTTGCCGGCGAGGCGGTAGTGCAAAAACTGGCGCTGCATGCCCAGCCCAACTTTGAACATCTTCCCGCTGCAATCTACATGATCGCCAAAGTGCCGTGGAACTTGGCGAACAACGTCCTCGGCTTGGTTCCTTGGAGTGACACCAATCAGAACTTCTGCTCGGCTCCAGTGTGGAAGATGCCGCTCCACCTCTACTCGGTGCATGCGGTTGGAATATGCGGCTTTTCCCCGCTGGGGTGGATGAAGATCTCGCAGGTTACTTTGAACGAGTTCGGGCTTCTGCCGCTTCTGACGGCCTATGTATGGTGGCGTCGCAGGCAGATGGATCGCTCTCAGCTCCAATCAAATGAAATGCTTCGTTTTACATTGTTGCTGGGCGTCGCCTCTCTGGTGCTTGCGCCGCTGCTGGGAACAGGGGTGGACCGGCTGATGGGATATGCATGGCCACTCTACCTGGTCGCTATGCCACTCCTGTTGGATTGCCTGCCGCAGCGCAACGTGTCTGAAGGGCAAAATCTAGCTGGGATCGGATTTTTCAGCTTGCATATGTTCTTGGTCTGGTTTGCCATCTACCAGGCGTATCGGTGGATCTGGACGCTAGACGTGGCGATCGAACTTGCAGTCTGGGCGGCTGGATTTTTCCTACTGCGCTACTGGCTTAGCGACGGTCAGGAGATGGTTGCGGCCAGGGGCGAGGAAGCGGTGTCTGGTCCTCCCCCGGCACGGTAGAGCGGGGCGGATTCTCGAAAGCCATCCGGATGCGTTCTCCTTTGGATGGACGCTTGGGAACGTGGCGCAGTGGGGCCGTTGGGGACAGTCTTGATGGATACCGTTGGATCGGGACGCTCAACAAAGCCGGCTTGAAAGAATGCTCGCTGAAGGGAAGAAGATAGCGGCAGGGAAGTCTGCCTCTGACCATTCTGCGCTGGCTGACGCGTTACTGCGGAGGCTGGGATGAGGACGGCGTTGAAGATGATGGTGGTGGTTGAGAGGAAGGTTTGCTCTTTCCCACGCCGAAGAGTTTCTGGAAGAGATTGCGATGTTTGGGTGTTTCTGTGGGCTGCGTGGACCCAGGCGCTGCGCCTGGCGCAGATCCCGGCGGCATAGTTCCTGAAGGCGCAGATCCTGAGGGTGGAGCGCCCGGAGTGGGGTTTGGCGTCGTGCTGGGAGCCTTGCTGGCCCCACTGGACCTTCCGGTAAAAAAACTGAAGATGCGGCTACCGAGCGATTGAGGATTGTCTCCCAGGTGCGAGCAAGTGTTCTCTGGGGCGGTTCCCACCAGGAAGGCAACATTAAAGTCTTCTGTGGGGCAAGAGTCGTCTGCGATCAGGCTGGTGGGGCGGTTGATGGTGACCATCTCGACGCCATTGGGCATCGGGCCCAGGGCCTTCATGTCGGAGTATTGCGGGATTCGGATGGCGCGGCTCATGAACTCGGCCCAGATGGGTGCGGCGGCGTCAGCACCTTGGATCCTGAGGTCCGTGTAATCGTCATTGCCCACCCAGACGACGCAGAGAAGGTTGGAAGAGTAGCCGATAAACCACGAATCGTGCTCGGTACCGGTTTTGCCGGCGGCGGGAGCCGTGAAACCATGTGCGCGCACCGTGTTACCCGTGCCGTAGTCGACCACTCCTTCCAGCAGCGACTGGGTGAGGAAGGCTGTGCGCGGGTCGAGAATCTGCCTGGCCTCTGGAGCAAAGTCAGCCACGATATCTCCATCGGGATTCCGGACGCTGGCTACAACCCAAGGTTTGAGATAGACGCCATTGTTGGCGAAGGTGGTATACGCTCCAGCCATCTGCAGCGGGGTAGCGTCATAGGTGCCGATGGCGACCGAGGGTGTTCCGCGCGCGTTAAGGATGCCCGCAGAACGGGCCAGAGCGGCTATCTTGTCATAACCGACCATCTGTGCAAGGGCTATTGTGGCGATGTTCAGGGAGTGGGCGAGCGCATCAGCGGCCGTGACCATCCCTGGAAACTCTCCCTTGACGAAGTTGCCCGGCATATAGGGATGGCTGTCCGTGCCGAAGTTCTGGGGATCATCGTTGATCCGGGTCAGAGCCGTAAAGACTCCGCTGGGGCCCAGGCTCGAGCCGTCCAGCGAGGTATCGTAGGCGGCAGCGTAGACAAAGGGTTTGAAGGTGGAACCCGTGGGCCGCTCCGCCAGCGCATGATCCAGTTGGGAGGTAGCATAGTCGTGGCCACCGACCAGTGCGAGTACCTGTCCGGTATGTGGATTGAGAGCTACCAAAGCAACCTGCGGATAGGTGATTGGGCCATCCGGGACATAATCTCTGCTGTACTTCTGTCCGCGCGTGTGGTGGTGAAGAAAGTAACGGCGGCGTACGAGTTGATCTACATTCTGCATTCCGGCAGAGACCGCGTCGGCTGCCGCGCGCTGTAGTTCAGGGTCCAGTGAGGTGTAGATGCGCAAAGCGGAATGCGCGGTAACGGAATCCCCAAGGCGCTGCACGATCTGGTCATGGACCAGATCGACGAAGTAGGGCGCCTCAGAGGCGTCAATGTCCGGGGGAGCGAGGCGAATGGGTTCGGCTTTTGCGGCATCCGCCTGATTCTGAGTGATGGCGCCGGTCTCCACCATGGAGCCAAGGACCAGGTTGCGCCGATCCATGGAGCGCGCCGGATGGCGATAGGGAGAGAAGTAGTTTGGCCGCTGGATCATACCGGCCAGCAGAGCGCACTCCGCCAGATCCAACTGAGAAAGGTTTTTGCCAAAGTATGCCTGCGCAGCCTCCCCAAAGCCATTGATGGAGAAGGAGCCTCGCTGGCCCAGATTAATCTCGTTGGAGTACATCGTGAAGATCTGCTGCTTGGTGAAGCGGTCTTCCAGTTGAAAGGTGATCACAACTTCAGCGATCTTGCGCGAGTAGGTCTTCTCCGGAGAAAGAAAAAAGCCGCGGGCCAACTGCTGCGTCAAAGTAGATCCGCCGCAGTTGAGGCGGTGGGCCAGCAGATCCTGCACGGCGCACTTCGCCGTGCGCACGTAGTTGATGCCGGAGTGCTCAAAAAAGCGGCGATCTTCAATCGCGAGTACCGCCTGAACCATGCGCGGAGGAATCTGGTCATAGGTGACCAGTCGACGCTTGGTGCGATCATTGTCCTCAGAGAGCGCGGTGATCAACTGCGGTTCGAGCTTGTAGGCGGCCAGTGGAGCGCCGTTCTCCGCACTGATGGACTGTACCACGCCTCCGGCGGTGGTGATGGTGGCGCCATCCATGGCCAGATAACTGTCCGGCCCTGGTTTGATGAGGATAGAGTTGCCCCGCAGCTCATAGTGCCCAAGATCCGGGTTGATGTTGTATCCGGCGCGGCGGAGTGAGTCTGCAATGGCCGCGGCGGAGAGTTGCTGACCGGGGCGGACTTCCTGGGGCGCAGCGTAGATCTGAGCGGAATTGGCGAAGAGCGGCCCTTTGGCCAGACGCTCTGCCACCATATCCCGATAACGGAACCAGAACGAGCCGAAGATTGCGGCTCCGATCAGAACGACAACCATTGCAAGCAGCAGGGCGGCTCGCACCAGCGTCCAGAGCCAGGGTTGGGAGCGGGTTGCGATTTTGACTCGTACAGGCATGATATTCGGAAATCAGGAACGAAGAGAGCGATCCAGGAGTCTCAGCATTTGGACGCAGCCAGAAGCGCTACCAGGTGTTGACTCAAGTGGTCAAAGGCCAGACTGGTGGTGACTCCGGTGAGGCGATCCACCAGTTCAAGCTGCCCTTCGGCCAGCTTCTTGCCGATGTTGACCCGGTAAGGAACTCCGATCAACTCTGCGTCTTTGAACTTTACACCGGCACGCTCGTCGCGATCGTCCAGAAGGACGTCGACGCCGGCAGCCTCCAGCGTTTGGGCAAGTCTCTCTCCCGCGTGCATCAGTTCGGATTCGCGAACGTTGGTGATACAGACGACGACCTCGAAGGGAGCGATGGCCGGCGGCAAAGCATATTGCTCCGTGGCCGATGCGGCGGCGAACCTTGCCGCGCTGGACTCGATAGCGGCGGTCAGGATCCGTTCAATACCAATTCCATAGCAGCCCATGATGGGAGTGATCTCCTTACCGCTGGCATCGAGAACCCTCGCACCCATGCTTTCGCTGTACTTGTAGCCCAATTTGAAGATGTGGCCGATCTCGACGGCTTTGCCCAGGCGCAGAGGCTCGCCCCCCACTGGGTCCAACTCTCCCTCGTTGATGTTTCGGATATCTGCGATCAGGGTTGGCGTGAAATCGCGGCCCGGGGTCACGTTCCGGTAGTGGTAATCAAGGGTGTTGGCTCCGCAGACCAGATTCTTACGGCCTTCAAGACCGAGGTCGAGCACCACGATGGTCTTCAGACCCTCTGCCGGGTTGGCGCGGTGTACGCCCTTGAGTTTTTCGAGTGGTTTGCCGGACTTAAGACCGTTGAGCGAGCCTTGGGTCATCATTTCGGCGATGCCGATGGGTCCCAGGTAGCCGGCCGGGCCGCCGATATGCAGAGCGAGTTCTTCACCGGTCATGGGGCGCAGATTTATAGTGCCCGCTGCGGCGTTCAGCTTTGTCTCATTCACCTGATGGTCGCCGCGCAGGAAGGCAACTACGGGACAGAGAGGTTCAACGGATGTGGCCTCGGAACGCGCGCCCATGAAGGCGACGCATTTGATGTCCTGTGCGGCCTTAATGCCGAAGAAGGCGGTGACATCGGCGATGGATGCCTTTCCCGGCGTGTAAATCAACTCTGGCATTCCGTCTCCGGTCGGTTCCAGGTCGACTACCGAGGTCAGCCGACTGGTGGCCTTTTCAAGGTTGGCGGCATAGCCAGACGCGGAGCTGGCGATCAGGTCTTCTCCAGCCTCGGTGTAGACCATAAACTCCTGGGATTGCGACCCGCCCATGGCTCCGGAGTCTGCTTCGACGACGACAAACTCCAGCCCGCAGCGGGAAAAGATTGCGCGATAGGCCGCATCGTGCTTTTTGTAGCTCTCATCGAGACCGGCGGGGTCGAGGTCGAAGGAGTAGGCATCCTTCATCAGAAACTGGCGAACTCGCAGGAGACCGGATTTGGGCCGGGGTTCGTCGCGAAATTTGGTTTGAATCTGGTACCAGATCTGCGGAAGCTGCTTGTAGCTGCGCAGTTCGTTGCGGGCGATGGAGGTGATGACCTCCTCGTGGGTCATGGCAAGGCAAAGCTGAGCTCCCTTGCGGTCTTTGAGGCGAAACATGTTGTCGCCCATCCCGGTCCAGCGGCCAGACTCCTCCCATATTTCGGCGGGATTGAGTGCGGGGAGAAAAAACTCCTGGCCGATCTTATCCATCTCCTGGCGAACAATGGCGGTGATCTTGTTCAGGGAGCGCTGCCCAAGGGGAAGATAGCTGTAGATGCCCGCGCCCAACTGGCGAATGTACCCCGCGCGCAGAAGAAGTTTATGGCTGGCAACCTCCGCGTCGGCAGGAGCTTCGCGGAGCGTGGGAATGAAAAGCTTTGACCATCGGTGCATATCCTTTTGATTGTATCGAACCCCATGGATGGGGCAGCAGATCGAAGGTGGTATGCGCGAAGAATCCAGAGAGTCTCGGTCGGGATGCGAGGCGTGCTTGCGGACTGAGGCGAGTCTTTGTCTTTTCCTTATGCAGGGCTGAGCGAGCGCTGTTCTTCCCGCCTCGTCCCAGCCCGAGCAGAAGAGCCGCGAGGCTGGCGCAACGGAGTTGCGGGCCAGGCCGCAACTCCGTTGCGGATCAGGCCAGAATAGTCGCCTCAGGAGAGGATGTCGTGGAGGTGAAGCACGCCAAGGACAGGGCTGGAGGATGTTCCATCCGCGGTGACGATCAGGGCGGTGATCTTATGCTCTTCCATCAGCGCTAACGCATCGCCGGCGACCCGGCTGGGAGACATGGTGCGGGGCGAGGGGTTGAGGATCTCCAAGGCCGTGCGATGAAAGGCATCGGGACCGCTGCGGGCGAAGAGTCGGCGGAGGTCGCCGTCGGAGAGGATGCCAAGCAAACGACCGTCCGACTGGACGGTGGTCATGCCCAGGCGCTTGGTGGACATCTCATGAATGATCTGCGGGAGGGTTGCCGAGGGAGCCACCGAGGGGACGGCGTCGCCGGTGTGCATGAGCAGGTCAAGTGTTAGCAGGCGCTTGCCGAGTTGCCCTCCCGGATGCAACTCGGCGAAGTCCTGAGGCTGAAAGTTCAGGCGTCCACTGACGACGATGGCCAGGGCGTCACCCAGAGCCAGCATCACTGTGGTCGAGGCGGTGGGCGCCAGTTGCAGGTTGCAGGCCTCGCGGGCAACGTGGACGTCGAGCACATGCGCGGAGGCTTTGGCGAGGGCAGAGCCCGGAGCGCCGGTGAAACTGACCAGGGTGACGTCCAGACGGGGAAGCACTGGCAGAAGACGAAGCAACTCCTCCGTGTAGCCGGAGTAGGAGAGCGCCACCAGAACATCCCCACTCTGGAGGATTCCAAGGTCGCCATGCAGAGCCTCTGTGGGGTGAAGAAACTGGGCTGGAGTTCCGGTGGAGAGCATGGTGGCTGCGATCTTGCGTGCAATCAGCCCGCTCTTGCCGACCCCGGTAAGCACCACGCGATGACCCTTGCGCGCGGTTTCAACCAGCAGAGATGCCACCCGCTCAAATACCTGATGTTGAGGTCCTTCGAGACGACAGGCGAGTTGCTCCAGGGCCTCTGCCTCAATACGGACTAACTCTGATGGTCGGTGTAGCTCGGAGGTTGACGGGGATGGGAGCATTCGATCTCTTGCTGACGACGGTCTTCTAGGATGATGCTAGCAGACCTGGTTGGCCGATCGTGCCCGTTGGATGAATGCGGAAACGGCGATAGACTGGAAGAGTAGCGCGGGCATGTGATTCGGTCCGTGCCGAGGGATGATGCTATGGCTCGTGATCTAACTCGCCGTTTGGCGGTGGTCGTCCTGCTGATTGCAGGCGTCACATTGATTATGCTTGCAGGCGCACATAATTTGCGTACCCGGCAGACTGCGGTCCAGTCCCAGCAGGAGCAGATGAATCTGACGTCGGCAGCCTCCAGTTCAGCAGCATCAGGAGCAGCGGCCGATAGCGGGGACGATTCAACCGACAAGCCGATGCTGGGAAAGTCGGCTCCGGATTTCACGCTGGTGGATCTGAATGGCAAGAAGATCTCCCTCTCCGATTACAAGGGACATGCGGTGGTACTGAACTTCTGGGCGACCTACTGTAGCCCCTGCAAGTTGGAGATGCCTTGGTTCCAGGACCTCGAGAACAGGTACCAGAGCGAGGGACTGGTGGTGCTGGGTGTGGATCAGGACGATGGCATGGCCCCCAAAGACGTGGCCGCGGCTGCCAGGAAGATCGGTGTAACCTATCCCATCCTGATTCCCAATGGTGAGATCTCCACGAGCTACCAACTTGGCGATTACATCCCGCAGACGTTCTATATCAACAAGCGAGGGATGATCGTGGACCAGACCGTGGGAGCGCACTCCCGGGATGAGATGGAGGCCGATATTGAAAAGGCCATGGGAGCAGGGGGTGAGTGAGCGTGCTGGGGCTTAGATCAGTCTCGCTGGGTTTGTTTCTGATGGCGGTGCTATGCGCGAGCTGTGTGGTGGCCCTGTCTGGACCGCTGGTCCTTCGGGCCCACGCACAGCAGATCCAGTTTGGCTTGCAGCCGGCTGCGCATCATGGGCATGTGGAGTTGCTCTCCGATAATGTGCAAGTGATCGCCGGAATGCCGCAGGTGGTGCAGCTCTGGTTCCGGGTGGATGATGGATTCCACATTAACTCGCACAGTCCGCTGGACCAGTTGCTGATTCCTACCCGATTGGAGATGGATCCGGCAGATGGCATAAAGGTGATTGGCGAGCAGTATCCAGCAGGTTCTCCGTTCCGATTGAACATGGGATCGGGAGAGTTGCTGAACGTATATCAGGGAAGATTTTCGGTAAGTGTGCGGCTGCTGGTTCCCAAGGGCGAGTCGACCCTGAAGGGCGTGTTGCACTACCAGGCCTGCGGGGATGCTTCGTGCTTTCCTCCGCGAGTGCTTCGGGTGATGGTGGCCGTCAGCGGAGGATGACAAAACGCTGGCGTCTCCTGGTTCAAGCTCTCATGCAGGTTGTTTTCACCGGCTCGTGGTTGGCCAGGATGAGCCTGTTGGGCTTGTAGATGGTCGGCATTCTGGGCCATGCGCGCGATAGAGTCGGCCCCGGGAATGACCGCGAGAACAATCCCCGCCTCTCACGGACAGTCTGTCTGAGCGACAGTCCTCGTAGTGCCGAGACAAATAGACGCGGAGCCTCGTCTATGGAATCTCCATCTCATGGAGGCTTGCTTCGGTCTGCGCGACCGCGTGGCTTGCGTTGGGGAAGACCAGATCGTCGCTATCCCGGCTCGGGACGGACGTGGAGATCTGTTACTTGCGCTGGTTGGCTTGCTTCTTTTGTATTTCCAGAAAGCGGCGGAGGCGGTCCAGCGTGCGCGCTTTACCAAAGACAATCAGGCTCTCCAGCAGGGGAGGGCTGGAGGTGCTGCCCGTCAGGATGGCGCGCAGCAGCATGAAGTTCTCTTTGACCGACCACTGTTTTGCCTCTCCCAGAGACTTCAGCGAGGACTCGATGGTCTCTGGCTCCCAGGCGGCAGCCTCCAGCGTAGTGAGTTGCTCCGAGGCAAAGGCCAGGGACTCCTCAAAGGTTCGCTTCTTTGGCAGCCAGACGGACTCTGGAGGGAGGACGTTGTCGGCGAAGAAGAAGCCGGTCATGTCCCCGAACTGGCCCAGGATCTCTATGCGGGACTGGACCAGGGGCGCGATGGAGCGAAGATAGCTGTCTGAAAGGACGCTGCTGCGCAGAGCGCTGAAGAACTCCTCCGGGGTCAGTTTGCGCAGATACTCTCCGTTGAGCCACTTCAGCTTGACCAGATCAAAGACTGGACCGCCCAGAGAGATGCGGCGGAAGTCAAATTTCTCCAGCATCTCGCCCAGAGAAAAGATGTCACCTTCCTTGGTGTTCAGTCCCTTGGAGACAATCTCCTGCTCGGTGGGTTGGGCCATGCCGCCTCCCAGAAGACCGAGAAAGTTCAGCATTGCCTGCGGAAGGTAGCCGGATTGCTGATAGAAGACCAGTGAGACCGGATTTTTCCGTTTGGAGATCTTTGACTTATCCACATTGCGCAGCAGGGGCATATGCCAGAACCGCGGTAACTCCCAGCCAAAGGCGGCGTAGAGCAAGACATGCTTCGGAGTGGAGGAAATCCACTCTTCGGCGCGAATGACGTCAGTGATGCGCATCAGGTGGTCGTCGACCACATTGGCCAGATGATAGGTGGGGAATCCGTCAGATTTGAGCAGCACCTGGTCGTCTACATTGTTATGGTCAAAGGTGATGGGTCCGCGGAGTTCGTCGAGAAAGGTGGTGGACTGGTTTTCCGGCACTTTGAGACGGACCGTGTAGGGTCGACCCTCAGCAAGATAGGCATCAATCTGGGCTTGGGTCAGATGTCGATGAGCACCGTTGTATCGTGGGGGGACCTTGGCGGCGATCTGTTGCTGGCGCATGGCCTCGAGTTCGTCAGCGGTTTCGAAGGACCGGTAGGCGTGGCCGTTGGCTAGGAGAATCTCCGCGTGCTCACGATAGATTGCGGTTCGTTCTGACTGGCGATAGGGCCCATAGGGTCCGCCTACATCCGGACCCTCGTCCCAGGTGAGCCCTACCCACCTCAGGGAGTTGAAGATCATCTGTTCGGAGGTGGGGACGAATCGAGTCCGGTCGGTATCCTCAATGCGCAGAATGAACTGGCCCGAGCGTTGGCGGGCATAAATGTAGTTGAGCAAGCCGATGTAGGCGGTGCCAACGTGGGGGTCTCCCGTGGGAGACGGAGCAATGCGGACGCGGATGGGAGCCGTGTCTTGCGCAGGCGGCGGATTCAGAGAGGGCGTGGCTGTCATATGGGATACAGGTCCATATTAACAGCTTGCCTGCCTGAGACTGGGGAAAGGTTACGCCTGGGGCGGTGGCGGGTTGAAGTGCGTGGGAGGGGGTGGGTAGTTGGCTGGAGGGAGCGGAAAGGGTTGTAGACCGCCGTAGGTCGGAGGAGCGGGGACTACCCGCCACTGGGAGAAGGCCAGAATGCAGACGACGATGATCCAACCGAAGCCGGGGAACAGGACCAGTAGAGCCAGAGGGCCGGAGAGACCGGCTTTGTTGAGAATGCGCCAGAAGAGAAAGACTGCGAAGGCCACAATGGCGAGCCCGAAAAGCATGAAGAAACCCATCATGCCGACGATGGCGCTGCTGAGTTGAGCGACCTGATTCTGGTCCATAGATGCCCCCTGGGAGGAGATGACAAGAATGTATCAGGAGATCGCATCCAAGTCATGTGGTCGCCGGGGCTAGAGGAAAAAATGGGGAAGGGCGAGACTTGGCGGAGTGGTCAGGTCAGGTCGTCGGTATCAAAGGTGGGTAGCTTGCGGCCCAGCGCGCTCAGGTTAAGAGGCTCGCCGACGGCGGCGAGAGCCGTGTCAACCTCGGCTTCGTCGGGTATCTCGGCGTGGATAGCTCGCTTCTTTTGCTCGTCGGGAAGACCAATCGACTCCAGCAGGACAACGACATGGGCTACTGCCGTACCATCCTGGGGCAAGCCCTCTGGAGTTTTTCCCTTGATACTGACGTTGTTGACGTCAATGTCCAGCAGGTCAGCGACGCGCTCGCGCATCTCACCGGCCAACGGAACGATCTTCGGTCGATGCATGATGAGAACACAATCAATGTTGACGATCTTGAAGCCCACCAAGGCTATCTCTTCCAGAGCGGTTTTGAGGAAGACGGTCGAGTCTGCCCCCTTCCATTTGGGATCGGTTGGGGGGAAGAAGGTGCCGATATCGCCGGCCGACACGGCGCCGAGAAGGGCATCTGTAATGGCGTGGAGGAGTAGATCGCCGTCGGAGTGGCCGGCAAACCCTTCAGGATGGTCGATCTTGAGACCGCCGATCACCAGTGGGACGCCTTTCGTGAAGGCGTGGGAGTCAAAACCGAGGCCGATGCGCATGCTCATTGCAGATGATGATAAAGCAGGAACGAACGATTCGATACCCCGTCAGCCATCGCCAGCGAGCTTGGCAAGGTGAGACTTTGGTGAGAAACCCCGAGTGGACAGTGGCGAGGATCGTCAGCCGGCCAGATAGAACTCGGCAATCTCCAGATCGCCTGGTTGGGTCACCTTGAAGTTGCGGGGATTGCCGGGGACCACAAAAACAGGGATATTGGCGCGTTCCAGCAGGCTGGCCTCATCAGTTCCGGTGAAGCCATCGGCATCCGCTTCATGAAAGGCCCGGCGCAGCAGAGAGAGCTTCGCTCCTTGCGGGGTCTGCGCCAGAACGATGAGCTCGCGGGGGATGGTGGCGGTGATCAGGGCCCCGTCAGCAGTGCGCTCCACCTGCTTGATGGTGTCGATGGCTGGGGTGCCGACAATGGCGGCTCCGTGCTTTTCGATGGCGTCAATGACGTGGTCAATGGTGGCGCGGTCGATCAGGGGGCGAACGGCATCGTGAACGAGAACGATATCCGCACTGGCAGAGCCGGCCCCGTCGCCGGGGATGGCGGCCAAGGCGTTGGCGACGGATTCCTGGCGGGAGTCGCCTCCGGCGACCAGATGGACTTTCTCCAGGAGGTGATGATCGGCGATCATGGCCCGGACGCGTTCCTGCTCCGGTTCGCGGACAGAGACATAGATGGCGCTGACACGGGGTACTGCCAGAAAGGCGCGCAGCGAGTGAACGAGGATGGGAAGACCGCGGAGTTCCAGAAATTGTTTGGAGACACCGCTGGTGGCGTGCGCCATTCGGGTGCCGATGCCTGCGGCCGGAATGATGACAAAGACGGACATGGGAATCGAAGTATAGCTTAAAAGACGAGCCTATGGAGTGCGGGTGCTATAGTCGGCTTTGGCGAGGCCTCAGTTTGTTCGTCGTAGAGTTCATTTTGCGGCGAGATTTGGTTCGCAACCAAGCCGAAGATGCAGATCAATCGATAAGGGAAGATGCAGATCAATCGATAAGGATGGAGTGATGGCTGGGGTAGCGACGCTGGGGATGGATTGCGGACTGGTCCAGGCGGGGGAGCGGGTGTGCGTGGCGGTGAGCGGAGGTGCGGATTCGGTAGCGCTTCTGCTGGCGATGGTGGAGGCGAATGGGTCCACAAGGACGAAGGAACCTCTCGGCGTGGTGTTAAGCGCCGCGCACGTGCACCATGGACTGCGCGGAGCAGAGGCGGATGGCGATGAGGCCTTTGTGGTTGCGTTGTGTCGTCGGCTTGGGGTGGAGTTGCGAGTTTTCCGCGTGAATACGGCAACTCGTCAGGCAGAGGAGGGCGAAGGGGTGGAGGAGGCGGCAAGGGAACTGCGCTATCGCGCGCTGCGGGGTTTGATGGAGAGCGGCGCCGTCGACGTGGTTGCAACCGCGCATACCCTGAACGACCAGGCCGAAACCGTGGTGATGAAGATGCTGCGGGGGGCATGGACAGAAGGATTGGGAGGAATCTCGCCGGTGCTGCGTTTAGGCCCCCGGTACGACGGGAACTCCCGTGGGAGGGAGACCGGAGTCAGGAACCAGACAGCCCGGTTGAGGTCTCCAGGTGGCAGCGGAAGCAGAGCAGCGATGGCTGGGGAGTGGAGAATTGTGCGGCCCCTACTGGGGGTGCGACGTGCCCAGGTAGAGGCTTTCCTGCGGGCGCGAAATCAGGACTGGCGGGAGGATGCGACGAATCAGGACGAGAACCTCACGCGGAATCGGGTGCGGCATCGGTTGATGCCGCTGCTACGGGAGTTCAACCCAGGGGTAGATGGGTTGCTGGGACGAACGGCGGACGTGGCGCGAGAGGAGGAGGCATATTGGCAGGAGGAGGTAGCTCGGGTTCTGCCGCAGGTTTTGTTGTCGGGACGGCCAGTGCGCGGCGGCGGTAGATCAGCCGGCACAGCAGCGGAAGGGGCTGAGTATGCCCTGGAGATTGAGCGGCTGCAATCGATGCCCGCGGCGCTGCGCAGGCGGGTGATCCGGGCGGCCGCACGCCATGTGTTCGCTGAATCGGGCGGGGGGAATCCCGGGTCAGGAGGCTACGTGTTGCAGGGAGAAGAGACAGCTAAAGTGTTGACTTTGTCTGGCTTTCCAGGAATTGGGATGAGCCTTGCCGGAAGGATTGGCAGCCGCCTGGAGTTGCACGGAGGGCTGAGGGTGGAACGCTCGGCGCGAGAGATTCGTATGTGGAGGCAGGTGCCGGTAGATCGGTCGAAGTTGGAAAGTTGATGTCTCCGGAACGATATTTCTGTTTCCAAGGGCAGACCCGGCGTAAAATCGAAACTAACCTACGCCAAGGGCAGGGGACAGCAGCATGAGGCTGCATCGAATTTGCGTGGTTGACGTCTAAGAAAGCAGGCAGGGATCTCAGATATTGCCGCGAGCGCAGAAGCGCAACAGCAAGATCCGAGGTCTGAGCACGATCTTCGAGCCTGAAACTCGGACGGTAGCCGTTGCGGTTTACGCCAAGCGGTGAGAGGGTAGCAAGACGAAACGAGGAATCCGATTGAACTCAACCTTCAAACAGTTGTTAATTTGGTTGCTGACGCTGGGTTGTCTGCTGGTGGGCTGGCGCTTCGTCACGATGAACATGAGCCCGAAGAACGACAAAGCGATCAGTGTCACCGAGATGCAGTCAGAGGCGGATGCGGGCAAGATCTCGGACATCCTGGTGGATGGCACGGATGTTACGGGCAAGTACAAGGACGGTAAAGAGACATTCCACACCTCCATCACGCCGAACTATATGGACCGGGCTGAGGTTCAGGATCTGGACAGCCACGGGGTGAACGTGACCATCAAGAGCCAGCAGGGCAATGTGTACTGGAATGCGTTGCTGAGCTTTGCCCCGATTCTGGTGTTGATTGCCCTGTTCATGTTCATGATGCGGCAGATGCAATCCGGCGGGAACAAGGCGTTGAGCTTTGGGAAGAACCGCGCGCGCCTGCTCTCCATGCAACAGAAGAAGATTACGTTCAAGGATGTTGCCGGCGTCAATGAAGCGAAGGAAGAGCTACGGGAGATTATTGAGTTTCTGCGCGAGGCGCAGAAGTTCCAGCGGTTGGGCGGACGGATCCCCAAAGGAGTGCTGATGGTAGGGCCTCCGGGAACGGGCAAGACGCTGCTTGCAAGAGCTGTGGCCGGCGAGGCGAACGTTCCATTCTTTTCGATCTCCGGCTCGGATTTTGTGGAGATGTTCGTGGGAGTCGGCGCTTCCCGGGTTCGGGATCTGTTCGAGCAGGGCAAGAAGAACGCTCCCTGCATCATCTTTATCGATGAGATTGACGCGGTAGGACGGCACCGTGGCGCAGGCCTTGGCGGCGGACATGATGAGCGCGAACAGACGCTGAATCAGTTGCTGGTGGAGATGGACGGATTTGAGTCGAACGACGGCGTGATTCTGATCGCCGCCACCAACCGGCCGGATGTGCTGGACCCAGCGCTGCTCAGGCCCGGACGGTTTGATCGCCGGGTCGTGGTGGATCGTCCTGACATCCGCGGGCGGGAGGAGATCCTAAAGGTTCACTCCAAGAAAGTTCCGCTCTCTGAGGATGTAAATCTTGCGGTGCTGGCTCGCGGCACACCGGGCTTTACAGGCGCAGACTTGGCGAACATGGTGAATGAGGCTGCTCTCACAGCTGCGCGTTTCAACCGCAAGTCCGTTCATATGTATGACTTTGAGGTAGCCAAAGATAAGGTGTTGATGGGCGCGGAGCGGAAGTCCATGCTGCTCAGCGAGGATGACAAGCGCGACACCGCGTACCATGAGGCCGGGCATGTGCTGGTGGCCGCCAAGCGAGAGCACTCCGATCCCCTCCATAAGGTAACCATCATTCCTCGTGGCATGGCGCTGGGCGTCACGATGCACCTGCCGGAGGAAGACAAGCACACGGTGACGAGAGATTATCTGGAGACGCAGCTTGCCATCCTGATGGGCGGCCGCTGTGCCGAAGAGATCTTTATGAACCGCATGACAACCGGCGCGGGCAATGATATTGTGCGCGCCACCGAACTAGCCCGGAAGATGGTCTGCGAATACGGTATGAGTGAGTTGGGACCGCTGACCTATGGGAAGAAGGAGCAGGAGGTCTTCCTGGGTCGTGACATAGCGCAGTCCAGGGATTACTCGGATGACACCGCGCAGCAGATAGATAAGGCGGTTCGGCGGTTGGTGGATCAGGGGTACAACTCCGCCTACAAGATCCTGGATGAGAATCGCGACATCATGCATGCCATGGCGGCTGCGCTACTGGAGCGTGAGACACTGGACGCTGCTGAGATCGAGCTGTTGATTCAGGGTAAGGCGTTGCCGCCGGCACGGTCGGCGCTGGCTGAAGTTGGCGAGGACGATGACAAGCAACAAGTGCTCAAGCCCGAGAGCGGTCGCAAGCCCGGATTTGGCGAGGGCCAGATTAACCCGGCCTAGCCCGGTATGGAATGGCACAAGGGCGGCCTTTGGGTCGCCTTTGTGATTTAAGACCGGCCTTCTCCACCACTGGGCTCTATCCAGGCAAGGACGAGATGCTGCGTGGAATTTTTCCGGGGCGCAGTGGCGTCGCAGCTAAGCGTGAGGCTGCCGGTTGGATTCTCAGTCAAGAGCGGTATCGCGGAGACTGGGCCGGGTGATATAGGCTAACCGCATGAACAAATTGACTGGCTGGCGGATGCTTGTTGTGGCTACGGGGTTCCTGGTGGGTATGGCAGGGGCGCAGACACAGACAGCCTTGCTCTCTGCACAGAACTCAACCACCACGCCGGGAGTGAAGGTGGGTCAGGGGGCGCAGCCCGCTGATGCGGGGCTCCTGCCCAGCGAGGATGATCTGTTGCGCGGAGGTTATGGGCCCTACCGCGCGAACAACCATGTCCTGTTCTACCACTTGACTTTGAAGGTGGATCCGGCAAGCCAGACGATTGCCGGATCCAATGTGGTGCGCTTCCGCATGCTGAAGGATGGGCGCAAGATGCAACTGGAGTTGACTCCCGTATTGTCGATTGACCATGTACTATTTGAAGGCAAGCCGGTGCGGTGGGACCGAGCCGTATCCACAGCGGGAGCCTCTGGCGCAAGTCATTTGAGGACCTTTTATGTCGAATTCCCCCGTGAGTTGAAGGCTGGAGGGGTGTATGAGGTTACGGTGGCCTACCATGGGCATCCCGTAAAGCAGGGACGGTTTGGGGGCTTCAACTTCGACAAAGATAAGGAGGGCAAACCCTGGATTACCACTGCCTGCGAGGGGCAGGGCGCCAGCGTGTGGTGGCCCAATAAAGACCAGTGGAGAGACCGGCCGGAGGGGATGGAGATTGACGTGGCCGTACCGAATGGCCTGATGGATGTGAGCAACGGCCGGTTTGTCGCCAGCAAAGACCTGGGCGATGGTTATACGGAGTGGGAGTGGAGGGTGCACTATCCCATCAACAACTACGACGTGGCGCTGAATATCGGTGAGTATCAGCACTGGTCCGGTGTTCATGTGAATAAAGAGACGGGCCAGCAGACAACCCTGGACTATTATGCGCTCCCCGAAGATCTGGCCAAGGCTGAGGTGCAGTTTCAGCAGGTCCCGCTGATGCTGGATGCCTACGAGCATTACTTTGGCGAATATCCCTTTGATAAGGATGGATACAAGCTGATTGAGGTGCCGTACGCCGGTATGGAGCACCAGAGCGCAGTGGCCTATGGAAACCACTTCCAGAATGGATACTACGGGCGAGACTGGACGGGGGTGGGAATCTCGCCCCGCTTCGACTTCATCATCATCCACGAGAGTGGACACGAGTGGTTTGGCAACGCGATCAATGCCGCTGACCGATCCGATATGTGGATTCATGAGGGATGGACCACCTACATGGAGTCGCTTTATGTAGAGTACCGATGGGGCAAGGCGGATGCGATCAAATATCTCAATGGACTTGTGCCCAAAGTGCGGAACAGGCAGCCAGTGATTCCTGAGCACGGGATCAATGCCGAGCCCACGGAAGACCAGTACTTCAAGGCAGCGTTGATGATCAATACACTGCGGAGCGTGATCGACGACGATCCGAAGTGGTTTGCCGATCTGCACGACTTCTATCAGCACTTCAAGTATCAGAGCATCATGACCGAGGATGTGGTGGCCTGGTGGAGCCAGCGGACCGGAATGGACCTCACTCCGTTCTTCAACGAGTACCTGCGCCATGCCGCAATCCCTGTGCTGCGCTTGAAGTTCGATGTCGCAAAGGGGACGGTGGCGTACCGCTGGTGCGCCAACGAAGCGGGTTTTGCCATGCCTATCAAGATCGGCAAATCCGGGAATTTGGCGCTGGTGACGCCGGTGACGACGGAGTGGAAGACGATGCCATGGACGGAGGATCCGGATTCATTGGTGGTGCCGCATACTCTCTACTACATCGGCGAACGGACAGGTGAGGCTTGCCGATGAGTCGTTGGCAGGTGGCAGTCCTTGCGGTTCTTGCTGCAAGCATCACGCTCGGCGTCACCGGATGTGGTTACCATGAAATGGGAGCCGCTACTCATATTCCGGCCAATGTGCAGACCTTGGCTGTACCGATGTTCGTCTCCAAGGTGCAGGGATATAACACTGAAACCGTGTTTACTCAGGCGGTGGTGAGGGAGTTGAATACGCGGACCAACTACCGCGTACTGGTTGGGATGAACGCAAGTGACGCAATCAAAGATGCGGATGCCGTGCTGCGGGGAACAATTCTGCAGGAGACGGTCTCGCCTTTGACGTATGACTCGTCGAGCGGGCAGACATCCAGCTATCTGGTGATGGTGACGGCGAGCGTCCAACTGGTCGCGCACGATGGAAAGGTTCTCTACTCAAACGATGCATTTGTGTGGAGAGAGCAGTACCAGTCCACCGAGGCTCTGAGGCAGTTTGTGCAGGAAGATGGATTCGCGGTCCGCAGGATGGGACGGGATTTTGCCCAGGCGCTCGTTAGCGAGATGCTGGAGGGATTTTAATGAACCACCGAACGGTTTCCCAAAGTGGCCAGGCGATGGGGGCTCTCGGAGACGGGGCCTCCCGATCGGCGTTGCGGAGCTTTGCGGCTGTGGAGCGGTTCCTGGCTGAGGTGCATGCAGGGCAAGGCGCTGCGGCAGGCAAGGATCAGATTGCCATGCGAGCCGGATATGTGCTCCTGGGAGATGATTCGTTCTTGCTGGAGATGTGCCTGAGGGGTGTTGTCGAGGCGCTGGCGCCCAGGGAGATGAGGGAGTTTTGTCTGCATGACCTGGATCTGGCGCAGACAACGGTGTTTGAGGCGCTGGATTTGGCGCAGACACCCTCCCTGATGGCTCCGTTTCAGGTGCTGTTTCTGCGCAACGTGAAGACGCTTTATGGGCGAGGCCAAAAAAAAGAAGAGTTTGCGGCCATCGACGCTTATTTTCGTAGACCGAATCCTCGGGCGCTGGTGATCTTTGTGGCTGACCACATCGCTCTGCCGCAGGACCTGCGCCGGATGGAGATGACGGATAAGGAGAAGGCGGAGAAGATTCGCGAGACGCTGGGAGATGTGTGCGGCGTGGTGGAGTTGCAACAGGTGAGTGACGAGGACGCGGTGCGCTGGGTAATGCGCCAGGCCAAGTCGGAGGGGGTGATCTTCCAGGAGGATGCCGCCAGAGAACTTGTCGACGCGTTGGGAGCAAGCGGAGGAGCGGAGATGATGCTACTGGCCAGCGAACTGGAGAAGTTGCTGCTCTATGCGACCGCTCCTGCCGGGGCTAGCCAGTCTGCCGGGCAGGCATCGGAGCAGGCCGTGGTGTCGCTGGCGGATGTGGAGCGGATGGTTTCGTCAGCCAGGCAGAGAAGTTTGTACGAACTGACCGACGCCATCAGCCAGAAAGACGCATCCCGAGCCTTGGCGTTGTTGGGAGGGTTGCTGAACGCTTCAGAGGGTGGAGAGGATGCGGCGATTGGACATGTGTTCGCGCTGGCCCGGATCTTTCGCCAGATGCTCGTGCTGAATGAAAAGCAGGTGAAGGACCAACGGGCGATGTGGCAGGTACTGTGGCCCGGCTTCCGCGTAGCGCCGTTCGGCGCGGATGCGTTGATTGCACAGGCGCGCAGGTACAGGGATCGCGCAGAGCTGAAGAAAGGGTTGCGGCTGATCGCGCGCGCAGACCTTGAGCTGCGGTCCAGTCCAGCGGACAAGCGGTTGGTGCTGGAGAGATTGGTGCTGCGCCTGGTCGGCCGGACCGGTGAGATGGAGACGGGACTGGTTGCATAGTAGGCTGTTGCGGAACGAACAGAGAGAGACACATTTTTTGCCTTACGGAGGAGGACAGAATGCGGGAACAGTCTGGATCGATGCGTCGACTTGGTTGGCAGAGGGTGCTGTGGAGCGTAGTGTTGTCAGGCTTGTCTCTCTTCGTCTCGCCGCTAGGAATGCAGGCAAAGGCGCAAGAAACTGCGCCGAGCACTGCAGTTGCGGCCACGCCGCCTTCGGTGACGCCGCCGAGTGATCCGGTAGAGAGGGAGAAATGGGCTGCGCAATTGATGGAGTTCCTCAAGACGCACTATGCCAAGCAGGAGTACCGGATTCCCATGCGCGATGGGGCAAAGCTCTATACCCAGGTGTACACGCCGATTGCGGGCGGGTTTGCGGACAAGGGGCCCTATCCCTTTCTGATGTCCCGTACGCCCTATAGCTGCGGCAACTATAACAACGATGTGGTGGCGCCCAGGGTGACAGGCGATGTGGAGATGATGGAGAGCGGATACATCCTGGTGTGCCAGGATGTGCGCGGCCGCTGGGATAGCGATGGGACTTGGCTGGAGATGTCGCCCTCCCATGATGGGAAGAGCATAGATGAGTCCACCGATATGGATGACACGGTCAACTGGTTGCTGCAGCATGTGCCGGATAACAATGGCAAAGTGGGGATACTCGGAATCAGCTATCCGGGGTTCTACACGGCAGCGAGCATCTTGAACGGCAATCCTGCAATCAAGGCGGCGAGCCCGCAGGCGCCGATCATGAATCTGTGGATGGGGGATGATTCCTATCACGGCGGCGCCTTTATGCTACAGGCGAATGACGGATTCTATGCTCCATTCTTTGTTCCCCAGAAGAATCCGCTCACCAAAGAGCCGAAGAACAACTTTCAATTTCCCACGCCAGACATGTATGCCTACTACCTGAAGATGGGAACGCTGGGCGCGTTGGATACGCCGGCGGCCGGGACGAACCCCTATTTCCACGATCAGATTGCCAACACCGTCTATAACCACTACTGGAAGATTCGCGATCTGGCCCCGCATATGGTGGGCGTCAAGGCTGCGGTGCTGGTCGTCGGCGGGCTGTTCGATGAGCAGGATCTCTCCGGCCCGGTGACGGTGTTCCACGCGATCGACAAGTTGAGTCCAGGCGCGGCCCAGGACACGCTGATCGAAGGACCGTGGTATCACGGACAGTGGTCGAGAGACTCGGGACGAGTGATTGGCGATGTGGACTTTGGATCAGACACCGGAGCATTCTTCCGGGCGAAGATTGAGGCTCCATTCTTTGCCCACTATCTGAAGGACCAGCCCTGGGACGGCCTGCCCAAGGCGTACGTGTTTGAGACCGGGACGAACGTCTGGAAAATGTATGATGCGTGGCCACCCAAACAAGCGGTGGAAAAGATGCTCTATCTGGAGCCAGGCAGCGGCCTCGGATGGACCCAGCCCACGGTGAAGAACTCCAGCGACAGCTATGTGAGCGATCCTGCGCATCCTGTGCCCTACACGCCCTATGTCACCGGCGTGGACGTTCCACAGCGGTCTATGGATGACGACCAGCGTTTCGCCACACGGCGTGGAGACGTGCTGGTGTATGAGAGCGCCCCGCTGACCGAAGACGTGACGGTGGTAGGACCGGTTCGGCCAATGCTGAAAGTTGCGTCTACGGGAACGGACTCCGACTTCGATGTGAAGTTGATTGATGTTTTTCCGGAGGACTACAAGGACCCACTGGCCGCAGAGCATCGCGGCAGCGGAGCCAGGACGCCAACGGTGTTTATGCAGGGCTACCAGATGCTGGTGCGGGGTGAACCCTTCCGGGCCAAGTTCCGGAACTCCTGGGAGCACCCGCAGCCACTTGTGCCGGGCAAGATCACAGACGTGAACTTCACCATGCAGGACATCAGCCACACGTTCCTGAAGGGACATCGGATCATGGTGCAGGTGCAGAGTTCGTGGTTTCCTCTGGTGGATCGTAACCCGCAGGTCTTTATGGATATTTACAAAGCCAGGCCGGAAGACTTCCAACCGGCTACCGAGACGATCTTCCATCAGGCGGGAGCCGCCAGTGGGATTGAGTTGATGGTAATGCCGCAGTAGGGCGGAGTGCTTTTGCATTTGCTGGAGGAGAAGGCGCCATAGCGAGAACCGTGGTTTCGGTAGGAGGCCTATCCGCCGGCCATGATTGCGGACAATACGGGAGGAGCGGCGGTGAATGGAAACAGGAAGATTCTGGCGCACAGGCCGAAGGAATCCGCGCACGAATCCCGTCGTTGATGCGCATCCGGTAGGATGTCGAGGCGTGCTTGAAGAGCATCCAGAAACAGGAGGGGCAATCATGGAATCGAGTTTCATAACTCCGGCAGTGGCTCAGCGGCTGTACTATGACCAGGATTCTGCGCTCGAGTTTCAGGCCGTAGTGACTGGCCTTCGCCGAGGTGCGCCAAGGGAGGGTCAGGGCGCTCCGGAGGAGCAGCGTTGGTTGCTCGCGTTCGATCGGACGGCGTTCTACCCAGCCGGTGGAGGCCAGCCATGGGATACGGGAGTCCTTGAATCGGCTGCCGCTAGCGAAACCCCCGTCCAGACTCTGGTGGAGCGGGTGGAAGAAGATGAAGCGGGCGAGGTCTGGCACACAGTTCGCGAGCCGCTTGCCGTTGGCTCCCTTGTGGTGGGGAGGGTCGATGCGTTGCGCAGGATGGACCATGCACAGCAGCACACAGGGCAGCATCTGCTCTCAGCGATCTTTCTGCGGGAGCTGGGGCTTCCGACGCTCTCCTTTCACCTCGGCGCTGAGTCGGCGACCATCGATCTGCCTGCGGAAAAGATAGCGGAGGAGGATCTGCGCAAGGTGGAGGAGGCGGCGAATCATCTGATCTTTGAGGATCGTAGAATTCGGCAGCACTGGGTGGAGCGCGAAGAGGCGGAACAGATGCTTCAACAGGGCAAGTTGCGCAAGCTGCCGGAGCGCTCTGGGCGGATGAGAATCGTGGAGATGGAGGGAGTGGAGTTCAACGCGTGCGGTGGGACGCATGTGCGGTCTACAGGAGCGATTGGAGGGTTGCTGGTGCGTAGGTTGGAGAAGGTGCGGCAGGGGCAAAGGCTGGAGTTCTGCTGCGGCCTCCGGGCGGTAAGAACCGCCGGTCGAGATTATGTGCGGTTGCGCGAATTAGGCGCATTGTTGAGTGTGGGGCCCGCTGAGCTGGCCAGCAGGGCTGCGGGGCTCATCGAAGAGAAGAAACAGTGGGCAAAGGAGATCAAGCTGCTGCAGAAGCAGCTACGGGAGATGGAGGCCCGGCTGGGTGTTGCATCTCAGAAAGGGTCTGCCAGGGAGTGAGCAGATGGAGGGTCGTTGCGGGAACGAGCGCGGCGGATGGTAGCGGAGTTGTCACAGGCTTGACCGCTAAGCTGTAGAGGTGAGCCTGTATTGCGATGTCGCGCTGCCGGTACCGCTGGACCGGGTCTTTACCTACGAGATGGGTGGACTTGTGGCGGAGGTGGGCGCCCGGGTGATCGTGCCCTTCGGCGGGCAGCGGTTGGTGGGTGTGGTGGTGAGGCTGCATGACGTTACCCCGGGACAAGAGACGTTGCAGACGGCTTTGCATCCAGACGGGGATGAAGGTCCGGCGGCCGATCCGGCCAGCAGACGAGCGGAGCAGCCCTCCGGAAGCACTGACAGGATCAAACTGAAACGCGTGCAGCAGGTTTTGGATCCGTCAGCGCTGCTCTCAACGGAGCTGATGGATCTCGGCAGATGGGTGGCGGCGTACTACTGCGCTCCGCTGGGAGAAGTGTTGCGAGGAATGTTGCCGCTGACGGCAGAGGTCCGGCGAGAGTGGGGATATAGCCTTGCGGAGCGGGGCAGGAGGGTGCTCAATGAGGCGGCGGGAAAGGGTTCATCTCGTCGCGGCTCCGGCGGCTCTGGCCGAAGCATCGAGGACCAGAATCGCGAGTATGCGGTGCTCAACTTCCTGGAGAATGGGGAGGCGGCAAAGGCAGCAGCCATTCGCACAGCGACGGGAGCCAGGAAGGCGTTGCTGGATGGGATGGTGAAGAAGCATTGGCTGGTTCGTGAGGCTTTGGCTGAGGTGCGGGATGCGCGCCGGGTGGAGTCCATTGCCGTGCTGGCGGAGCAGGCAGCGGACGGTGAGCCGGTAGAGGGTGAGAGCGCAAGACGGCTGCCGGCGCTGAATGACAATCAACTGGCGGTGATGGCGGAACTGGCTGGTTGCCGGGGACGAGCGCCGGTTTGGGAGTTGCGCGGACGGTTGAGACCAAAGGGCGTTCCGGATTCCACGCTGGGAACGCTGGTGCGGCGAGGTCTGGTGCGTTTGGAGGAGGCTCCACAGGCCTTTCATGTGACGGGACTGCAGCAGGAAGGTAAAAAATTTGCTCACGAGCATGTGCTCAATCCAGCACAGAGCGAGGCTCTGGGAACGATTGTAGCGGCGATGGAGAAAGGTGGCTTTCGTCCGCATCTGCTCTATGGAGTGACCGGTAGCGGCAAGACAGCGGTGTATGTGGCGGCTATCGATCGGACTCTGGCGATGGGCAAGAGCGCCCTGCTGTTGGTCCCTGAGATTGGGTTGACGCCGGGCACAGCCGCTCAGATGGTCGCAGCCTTTGGGGGGCAGGTGGCGCTGTTGCACTCCCAACTCACCCCGGATGAGCGGGCCGATCAGTGGCATCGAGTTCGGCGAGGTGAGGCAAGGGTGGTGGTTGGCACGCGATCAGCAGTGTTTGCGCCGGTACCAAAGCTGGGGCTGATTGTGGTGGATGAGGAGCACGACGCCAGCTACAAGCAGGAGGAGACGCCCCGCTACCACGGACGGGACGTTGCGGTGATGCGGTCCAAACTGCTGGGGTGTACGGTGGTGCTGGGTTCGGCGACGCCCTCTTTGGAGAGCTGGCAGAACGCCGAGCGTGGACGCTATGCGCGTGTGGAGATGCAGGAGCGAGTTCAGGCCAGGCCACTGCCGAGGGTCGAGATGATCGACATGCGAATCGAGTTCCGGGAGACAGGGCAGGAGCAGCTATTTTCTCGGCGATTGATGGAGGAGACACGGGCGACCTTGGAACGAGGGGAGCAGGCGATCATCCTCATCAATCGCAGAGGCTACAGCTTTGTGGTGATGTGCCGAAGCTGTGGAGAAAAGCTGGAATGCGAGAACTGCGCGATCTCGCTCACCTACCACAAGGGGGTTGACCAACAGAGCCTAAAGGGACAGGCGCGGGTGGGTCAACGGTTGGAGTGCCATTATTGTGGCTACAGCCGGACGGTTCCAAAGGTCTGCCCAAAGTGCCAGAGCGAACATCTCTACTACTTGGGTGCAGGATCGGAGCAGGGTGAGGAGCGTCTCCAGGAGATCTTTCCGTCTGCAAGGATTGGGCGGATGGATCGGGATACGGTGCGTTCCCGAGGCGATATGGAGAGGATGCTGGGCCAGTTGTACAGCGGAGAGATCAACCTGCTGGTGGGCACACAGATGATCGCCAAAGGGCACGATATCCATGGGGTGACACTGGTGGGGGTGGTGGGAGCGGACTTTGCGCTGGGATTGCCGGACTTTCGCGCCGCCGAGCGGGTGTTTCAGTTACTCACACAGGTGAGTGGAAGAGCGGGGCGAGGAGATCTCCCAGGAAAGGTGTTGGTGCAGACCTATCAGCCAGAGCACTACGTCAACCAATTTGCACGCGAGCACGACTATACGGGGTTTACCGCTCGGGAGATTTACTTTCGGCGGTCAATGCGGTATCCGCCATTCTGCGTCTTGGCCAATGTGATCGTGCAAAGCGAACGGCTGGAGGAGGTGCTGGACTGGTCAACCCGTCTGGGGCGTTGGCTGGAGAGGCGTCGGCCCGAGGGAATTCGGGTGCTGGGGCCGGCCGCGGCACCCAACTCACGCCTCAAACGTATCTACCGGTACCACCTGGTGTTGCGGGCGGAACGGCGAGAGATCCTGGCGGCCACGCTGCGCGAGATGCTCAATGAGGTGGATCGGGAACGGATTCCGAGGCGTTCGGTGGTGGTGGATGTGGATCCAATGCATCTGATGTAGAGGGCCCAATGTCGAAGGTCCAATGGAGAGAGTTCAGTGTCTGCACGGACTCCTGAAGAGTTGCGGGCCTGGCAAGAGTTGCTGTGCAACGCGATCTTCCGCGGCATCCCGCTGCGGAGCTTGATTCCTTGCGGAGAAGGCAGGATTGCTCACGCGGAGGAATCCTGCAAGGAGAATATCGCTGCTGCGCCCCCAGCTCTATAGAGCAATCTTTCTGTTGCCCGGCGCCTCGGAGAGGTAAGCACCGGGAGGTTTTCCTTTTATCCCAGCAGTCAAGCCTGCCGGGGGCCGGATTCGAAAAAACACCCCCACCCCCACCCATACCCAGAGCCGGGTTTCGCAGGCAGCAACGGTTTCTTGTTTGTCGATAAGGTCTGGCTGATGTTTGGCTCTTTCGATGGAGCCTGCTCTGGAGCCTAGTCTCCGGCCCACCCCAGAGCCTGAAGATCCTTGCCCGGCTTGAACCGAACCGCTCTTCCCGGAGTGATGGCGACTTCCGTACCTGTGCGAGGATTACGACCGACGCCGGTCTTGCGGGGCTTGACGGTAAAGACACCAAAGCCGCGCAATTCAATCCGATCGCTGGATTGCAAAGCTTTCTTCATGGCCTCAAAGATAGCGTCTACCGCGGACTCGGCCTTGGTCCGGGGAAGGCCAGTGCGCTCAACTACCCGCTGGATAAGATCCTGCTTGATCAATGGTGGTCGCCTTCCTTTGTTGAAGTCTTGAGGGCCCCAGCGGCGTTTTCCGCCTCTGGAATGACGCTAAAGTATTCCAACCTATTATGCGATGGTAGAAAGACCCCTTTGGGTTGTCAATTTTTCCTCAGACCGCTTTGCCGAAATCCAGTGACAGAAGGTCTGTGGATGGCGCAGTTGCGATAGGCTCAAAGTGACACAACAGTGATTCTGATCGTAGACACGATCAGAGGGAAAGGGAAGTTCGTGGTCAGGTTATATCATTCTGGCCACGAGGAGCGGGAGGGCGATGTCGATCAAGAGTGATACATGGATTCGCAAGCTGGCTATCGAAAGTAAGATGATCGAGCCATTCAGTGAGAAGCAGGTGCGAGATGGCGTCATCTCCTATGGGCTATCGTCGTACGGATACGATCTGCGCGTGTCCAACGAATTCAAGATCTTCACCAATGTGAATAGCGCCATCATTGACCCGAAGAATTTTGACGAGCGGTCCTTTGTTTCCGTGGAGGCAGATAGCATCATCGTCCCTCCGAACAGCTTTGCTTTGGCGCGCTCTGTCGAATACTTCCGGATTCCTCGCGATGTGCTGACGATCTGCGTGGGCAAAAGTACCTATGCACGCTGCGGAATCATTGTGAACGTCACCCCGTTCGAACCGGAGTGGGAGGGTTTCGTGACCCTGGAGATCTCTAATACAACTCCGCTGCCGGCGCGTATCTACGCCAACGAAGGACTCTGCCAGATTCTCTTTTTTCAGAGCGACCAGATCTGCGAAGTGAGCTATGGAGATCGCAAAGGGAAGTACCAGAAGCAGCAGGGAATTGTCTTGCCAAAACTGTAGAGACCCGGTTCGGGCGGACCCCGGTCTGTTCGCGCAGCACTCGAAGAACGGTCCAACCCAAGCGGGACGCAGAAAAAATGCCGGTACCGGCGTAAGTGAGAGTTGTAACCTGTGGATATGAAAGGGAAGGCCAAGATCGGTGTTGTCGCGGCAGATCCCCTGCGGTCGATGGGATTGATCGCGATCGTGGAGGAGAACGCCTGCGTTGAGGTGCGAGCACTCAAACTGGAAGAGGTCTTTGAAGAGCAGCAAATTGAGCAGGGCGGAGATCAGGACACCGAAGCCCACCTGGATCAGCGGCGCCGTCGGCCACTGGATCTGGTGCTCCTGGACATACAGGAGCCACTGGATTCCATCCTGCAGTTGATCGCACGGCTACGCAGAGAACAGCCGGCGTTAAAACCGGTGCTGATGGGAGATCCGCTGGAGCCGGATCAGATTCAGGCGGTCATTGGCGCTGGAGCAAAGGGCTTCTTGCTACGCAATGCCAGCCAGAATGAGGTCAGTATGGCGGTGGAGATCGTGCTGGATGGGTCAATCTGGGCGCCACGTAAGGTGCTGGCCAGACTGGTGGAGGCTGGAACGGCTGCTGGAATGAGTTTTCATCTTCCACCTGCTCAGCCGCAGGAACCGATTGAGGAGATCATCACGGAGCGCGAGCGCGAGGTGCTCCATCTGTTGATGAGTGGCCGATCCAACCGGGAGATTGCCGCAGCCATGGGCATAGAACAGGCGACCGTCAAGGCGCACCTCGGCAGGATGTTACGCAAGACGCGAGCCAAGAATCGTGTGGAGTTGACCTTGAGGGCGGTGGAAGAGAGTGAGCACCAGACAGGGTGAAACGCTATACTGACGGCAGACGGATGGTCAGTAGCGGCAGGATTCCGAGGTCTAGACAAAAGTAACAAACTAAGGTCTACATTACTAGGTACTCTTGTAATGTTTCGTTGCGATAAAGCATAGTAAAGCCTGTACAAACCTGGGAGAATTCAGGGTTGCGGGCGCTGCAGATGCGCGAATCCGCAGCCCGTTTTTTTGATACACGCAATCCCCGACGTACTCTCCATCCTGGCAACGTAATCTATGATTATAATTTGTTTCAATAGGAGTAATTTAAGATGAGGAAGATCATTGGTGTGGTTTGCAGCTTGGCAATGTGTGGCAGTCTGGTTTCTGCCCAGACCTCGATGAACAAGCTGACAGACCGTCTAACCGCCGCAAAGAGCGTGCTTCAGGAGATCATGGCGACTCCCGATCGCTCGGTTCCAGAGTCCATTTTGGCGGGGGCAGCGTGCGTGGTGGTGATTCCTGCGTACAAAAAAGGAGCGTTTGTGTTTGGCGCCCAGTATGGGCAGGGGGCAGCTACCTGCCGCACTCCGCGCGGGTGGAGCGCGCCCGTGTTTGTCAAGCTGGAAGGGGGAAGCTTCGGTTGGCAGATCGGTGGCCAGTCCACGGATCTGGTGCTGGTGGCAATGAACCAGAACGGGCTACAGGACATGCTGAAGAACAAGTTCAAGCTCGGCGGCGATGCCTCCGCTGCCGCCGGTCCGGTGGGACGCAATGCAGAGGCTTCCACCGATTGGAAGATGAATGCAGAGTTCCTCACTTACTCCCGCGCCAAGGGACTTTTTGCGGGTATCGATCTGTCCGGTACGGTCCTCTCGCAGAATGAGGATGACACGCGCACAGAGTACGGGTCCAATATCCCCTTCGGTCAGATTTTGAAAGGGAATGTGCCCACGCCGGCCAATGCGCGTCCGTTTGTGAGCACAGTGGCCCGTTACTTCGTGGTTTCGAAGGATAATCAGTGACATTTGGCTCAACAGGATGGGGCCTCAGGTAGAAGCAAGTCCGGCGAGCAGAGGATGGATTTGATGTCGAAAGAGCTTCGGGTCAAGAAAGGGAACTGCGTTGCTGATTTCGCTTTTTATTACCTGCTATAACGACACGTTATTCCCGGAGACGGGAAGATCTGTTGTGCGAGTGCTGGAGCGACTTGGGCATACGGTGAAGTTCCGTCCTGAGCAGACTTGCTGCGGGCAGATGCACTGGAATACCGGTTATCTGCAAGAGGCGATACCCATCCTGCGCCATTTTGTCGAGGTCTACCGGGATGAGGAGACCATTGTGGTTCCGTCCAGTTCGTGCGTCTCCATGATGCGCGATCATTACCTGAAGGCTGCGGATAGCGTCCAGGATGCTTCACTGCGAGCGGATGTAGAGGCCCTGCTGCCCCGCATCTATGAGTTTACTGAGTTCCTGGTGAAGAAACTCGGGGTGGAGGATGTGGGCGCGACTTTTCCGCATAAAGTGACCCTCCACACCAGTTGCCATTCGCAGCGAAGCCTGCATCTGGGTGATATTCCCATCCGGCTGCTCAGACAGGTCCGGGGACTGCAGTTCCTCAAGCTGGAGAACTCCCAGGAGTGTTGTGGTTTTGGAGGAACTTTTTCGATCAAGAATGCGGATGTTTCCTCCGCGATGCTGGCAGATAAGGTGCGGTGCGTTCTCAACACCGGAGCCGAGGTATGCACGGCGGTGGATAACTCCTGCCTGATGCACCTGTTTGGCTCGCTCCACCGCCAGCGAACCTTTGTCCGCACTGCCCACATCGCTGAGATTCTCGCCTCAACCGCTGGAGAGAGCGCATGAAGCCGACGACGTCTTCTCAGTGGCAGGATCGTGATTTTCCGGTCGCCGCCCGGGAGCTTTTGCAGAACTCCCAGACCCGCAGCAACGTCCGCCATGCGACCAATGTGATCCAGGCCAAACGGGATGCGGTTACGGGCGAACTGCCGGACTGGGAGCCGTTGCGTGACGCTGGAGAGGCGATCCGCGCTCACTCGCTGGCTCATCTTGATTATTATCTGGAGCAGTTTGAACAGGCCTGCACCAGGGCCGGCGGCCAGGTTCACTGGGCACGTGACGCCGCGGAGGCTAATCAGATCATTCTGGGCTTGATTCAGCGCCATCATGTGGATGAGGTGCTCAAAATCAAGACCATGACCTCGGAAGAGATCGGCCTGAACCCGTATCTTGAGTCCAATGGCATCCGAGCGCATGAGACGGACCTGGCCGAGCTGATCATCCAGTTGGGCAGGGATAAACCGTCGCACTTTGTGGTGCCGGCGCTGCATAAGAATCGCATGCAGGTACGGGAGATCTTTCAACGGGAGATGAATCTGCCCGAGTTGGGTGAGCGCCCGGAGGATCTGGCCGCGGCTGCGCGCAGCTATCTGCGAGAGAAATTCTTGCGTCTGAAGGTAGCCGTATCGGGCGCGAACTTCCTGATCGCAGAGAATGGCGCGGTGTGCATCGTGGAGTCAGAGGGTAACGGAAGGATGTGCCTGACGCTCCCCGACGTGCTGATCTCACTGGTGGGCATCGAGAAGGTGTTGCCGCGCTTCCGCGACCTGGAAGTGTTTTTGCAGACCCTTCCCCGCTCAGCCACCGGGGAGCGCATGAACCCGTATAACTCTATTTGGACCGGCGTTCAGCAGGGCGATGGGCCGCAGGAGTTTCATTTAGTGCTGTTGGACAACCGGCGCAGTCCGATTCTGGCCGATGCGGAATCGCGCCAGACGCTGCAGTGCATTCGTTGCGGGGCCTGTCTGAATGCCTGCCCGGTTTATCACCAGACGGGAGGGCACGCCTACGAGTCGGTCTATGCGGGCCCCATCGGGGCAATCCTCACGCCCCAGTTGCATTCCATGGAAGAGGGTAGGTCATTGCCCTATGCCTCTTCGCTCTGCGGAGCTTGTTATGAGGTCTGTCCGGTCAAGATCAATATTCCGGAGGTCCTTATCCATCTGCGCGGGAAGGTCGTGGAGCAGGATCAGAAGACGCTGAGCGGCAAGTTCGGCATGTGGAATCTGGGTATGCAGGCGGCAGCTTTTCTGTTTGCTAGCGCCAGCCGTCTCTCTCTGGCGCAGAGCCTGGGCCGCGTGGCGCAGAAGCTGGTTGTGAACAAGGAGGGCATGATCAATCATCTGCCGCTGATGCTCTCCGGATGGACCCAGACGCGTGATCTCAGGCCTCTGCCTCAACAGAGCTTCCGGGAGTGGTGGGCCGAGCGCGCGCCCTCCGAGAAGGTGGCCCAGACCGATTCGCCTGCAGCCGGACAGGCCCGGAGCCAGGGAGGTTCCCATGGAGAGTAACTTCGGCGCCCGCAATACCATCTTGGGCGCTATCCGCTCTGCCCTAGGCGAGACGCAGAGCGCCGATCGCATCGCGGCAGAGTATGCTGCGCTACCGCGTGGTTACAAGCGCCAAGGGACACTGAGCGAAGAGGAGAGGCTGTGGCTGTTTCAGCACCGCCTGGAGGAGTACGGCGCAGGGGTAAGGCGCGTCGCTGGCGATGGCGCCGGGGATCGGATCAAGGACCAGATCGCAGTGAGACTGACCGCGCGCGGATGCAAAAGGTTGGTGATTCCGTATGGGCTTCCCGCGGCGTGGCTGCCCGCAGGGTTTCATTTTCAGCCCTACGGAGGCAGCGGAGCGTCGGGCGTGCCTTTGGAGCCTGACGCGCTGGACCGCATGGATGGCGTTTTGACTGGCTGTACGGTGGCCATTGCAGAAACCGGCTCGATCATCTTGCAGAGCGGTGAACAGCAGGGCGTACGTGCTTTGACGCTGGTGCCGGATTATCATCTCTGTGTGGTCTTCGCCGAACAGGTGGTTGAGACCGTGCCGGAGTCATTTGCCAGGCTGGACGCTACCTCGAACTTGCCTACCACGTTCTTCTCCGGTCCTTCCGCTACGGCCGATATTGAGATGACGCGCATCAAGGGAGTGCATGGGCCAAGATTCCTGGATGTGCTCCTCGTGGGATAAGCCCATTTGCTCGCAACAAGCGGACTTTGCAATCCGTGGGCAGGCAGAGTCAGCTGCTCCAACTCCGAGGTATCCGCGGCGGGTGAGGTTCTTCGCAAGGTTGAGCCTGCACCGTGGTGGAGTCGACAGGGGAGTGGCGATGCCCGGGAACCTTGATCCGGAATTTTTGCATTATCCGGGCGTGGACAAGGTGGCGCCCACTCCGGCGCGTACGGCGGTGGGCCAACCGGAGTCCGGTTTTCACAGGGAGTCGCAGACTTCTATGGTTCAGCGCTGGAGGCAGCTGCTTCGCGAGTGATCTCGGATGCCGGCTTGTCGTGGCGGAGACCGCGGAAGGTGGCCTGACGGACCAGATGGTCAGAACTCCAGGATGCGAAGCGGATCTGGGCCACCATGACGGGCTGAACCCAGTAGACATTGTGACTGCAATCCTTGGGGATGGTTGCGAAGGGGCACTGCGGGACTCGGATCTGGACAAGTTGATGGAGAAGTTCGCGGCGTAGGTCCAGACGGAAGCCCGTGCCGGTGCGCCCGGCGTAGATCAGGTGACGCGGCTTTCTCGGTCCACGCCGGATGGGAGGGTAGTAGCCGAGCAGGAGTGCCCCAATACGATCTGGTCCCTCACTGGAAAGGGTAAAGCCTGCAATGACGAACCCCTGCTCGTGCGGGTGCCTGGACTCAAGCCAGTCAGGGGAGCCACCGCTGTGGTGGGGCGCGCTGGCGAGTTGTGGCGAGATGGACTCCGGCTGGGCCTCACGGGGAAGATCGTCAAGACAGAGTCCGCGCCCATCTGCCGTAGCTGACGGTGGTTGCTCGGCTGATAGATCGGCCATCGGGCTTGAGCGTGCCTCCGAGCTACCCGGCCCTTTGCTGCGGAGCGGCCAGAGGCGGTCCTGGGCGGCTGCAATCTGCTTCATAGAGCGGCCCGTGACTGCGGAGTTCGGCCGTTCCTCCGTGATTGCGCGATCGCCGGGGCCGCGCTCGTACTTGTCGCGCTCTTTGATGAGCAGCCAATGGGGAGTGGTAGCAGTGCTTGAAGCGGCCGGATGAATACGAATCAGCGCCCACTTGCCTCGCATCTTGGAACCGCTGAGTTCAATCTTCAAATGGCCTGAGCGAAGACCGGCGTCGACGTTCTCACTGCCGAGCTGAGGCCGCCAGCTACCCTGATCCCAGATCATGACGGTGCTCACTTCAGCCTCGCCACGCGTAATGGAGCCTTCAAAACCACCGTACTCCAGAGGGCAATCCTCCGTCTGGACGGCCAGACGGCGATCCTGGGGGTTGTAGCTAGGGCCATTGGCAAGCGACCAGTTCCTGAGGACGCCACCCCAGCTAAGCCGAAAGTTGTAGTGGAACGGAGCGCCTCCTTGCAGATGGATGACGAAGGGAAGCCCGCGAGAGGTGGTAGCTTTGGGCTTCGCCGCCTTTCGATTGGACGCATCGTCAAAGGATGGCGCACCAGTGCGACGAATTTTCTTTTTCAGGCTGTAGCGCTCCACCTCCAACTCGGAAAGAGGGGTCAGAGGATTGTCGACGGAAGTGCGTCTGCCTGTCCCTTGGGAGCGCTGGGATTCTTGCGTCGTCATGATCGATTCCTATGCGGTCTTTCGCCTGGGATCTGTCGCGTGCTGCGGGTAGCCATGGAAGATGGAAAAGGATGCCGGCCATTCGGTGAATCAAGAGCGGGTTGGAGTCGCAGGGGATGATTGCCCCAGGGGAATCCTGGGGCTGGCAGCACCACAGCCGCCCGGAACTCAATGCCGAAGGCGACAAGAGAGGCGCAGAGATCGTCATGCCAGAGGGGATGTCTGATTGCAACACCTCATGGTCAGAATACCGCACCAGCAAAGAGAGTATCGGCGCCGTAGCAGGCGAGGGTTCAGATGTGGCTGGCGCCTCGACAATGGAGATGTCCGCAGAAAGAGCAGCCCGGATACGCATGGGCCCCTCTACATCCGCTTCTCACTTGGCCAGATGCTCCGTGGCGAAAGAGTCAGACCGTGGTGGTTGGTCCCATTTGGCTGGGAGCCGTGTTCCCCCGGCAGAGAGTGCCGAGACCTCGATTTATTCGCCCAGCATGATGCGCTGGATATGAGTGGCTCTGCCGGTGGCACCGTTGCAGGTGACCAGTGTGGCGCAGATTCTGGGATCTCCCTTGGCGGCCTCGAACTTCCCCGGCATTCCGGTAAGGAAGCGTTTCAGGACCAACTCGGACTCGACCCCGATGATGGAGTCAAACGGACCCGACATGCCTACGTCGGTCTGGTAGGCAGTGCCTTGGCGCAGGATGCGCTCATCTGCGGTGGGAACGTGGGTATGGGTGCCCAGAACCGCGGTGACACGGCCATCGAGATACCAGGCGAGAGCGGCCTTTTCGCTGGTGGCCTCCGCATGGATGTCTAGCAGGATGACTTTGGCGTTGGAGTTGCGCTCAATATAGCCGAGGATCTCGTCGGATTTACGGAAGGGGTCATCCGATGAGGCGGACATGAAGACGCGGCCCTGAAGATTGATCACGGCATAGGGCAGTCCGTTGCCTAATTGGCCCTCATAGTATCCATAACCGGGAGCGCCGTGAGCATAGTTGGCCGGTCGAAGGATGCGGCGCCCCCGCACCTGTGCATCTTCCGGGACGCTCATATACTCGATGATCTCTTTCTTGTCCCAGATATGGTTGCCGGTGGTGATCACGTGGGCGCCCAGGTCGAAGAGATCTTCGGCAATGGCGGGCGTGATGCCGAACCCACCAGCGGCGTTTTCACCGTTGATGACGAGGAGATCCACCTCATGGGTCTCAAGCAGATGGGGAAGGTGGTCCCGTACGATATGGCGACCCGGCGAGCCAAAGACGTCGCCTACAAAGAGAATGTTCACCTTTGGATTCTAGCTTGCGGCGAAGACAAAAGAGAACGCGCGCAGTTTCGTTTCCAACCCTGCGCGGGAGGTTCCCTTGGCGGGTGAGGCTACCAATCGGCTGACTGTGAGATTACTCGGCGGATTCGCCGTGCGTGTGCTCCTCGGCGGATGCGCCCGCTGGTTTCAGTGGGCGCATCAATGGGAACAGAATCACATCACGGATGCTACGGGAACCGGTCAGGATCATGGTCAGGCGGTCGATGCCAATCCCCTCGCCTGCCGTTGGAGGCAGGCCGTAGCCCAGGGCGCGAACGTAGTCGTAGTCCACCTCTGCCATGGCCTCCGCGTCACCACGCTTGCGGTCTTCAAGCTGGGCTTCAAAGCGGCGTAGCTGGTCGTCGGGATCGTTGAGCTCGGAGAATCCGTTGCCCAGCTCGAAGCCGCCGATGTAGAACTCGAAGCGTTCCACCCACTCCGGTTCATCGGGCTTCGGTTTGGAGAGCGGGCTCACCGCCAGTGGGTAGTCGTAGATCATGGTGGGCTGGATGAGATGGGGTTCGACTAGAAGTTCGAAGAGCTCAGCGATGCTTTTGCCCACCGGCCAGCTTCTGCTCCTCAGGTCTTGCTGGATGGCGGCCACCACCTTCTGGTCTGCCCCATCTTTCAGCACGGAGTCATCCAGCCGACGGAGAAACGGCGCCAGAGACTCATGGTCTTGGAATGACGCAGCAGTCGGAGGTATACCCCCATCTTCAGGCCAGAACTGGATGATGGCCTGGCGCATGCTCAGATGTCGCCACTTCTCCGGGGCCAAGTCGATCTCCACACCGTTGAAATGTGTAAGCGTGGAGCCATTGACCTCAGCGGCAACGGACGCTACCAGCTCCGGAGTCAGACTCATCAGATCGTGGTAGTTGGCGTAGGCTTGATAGAACTCCAGCATGGTGAACTCGGGGTTGTGCTGGGTGCTGACTCCCTCATTGCGGAAGTTGCGGTTAATCTCATAGACCCGGTCCAGGCCGCCGACGACCAGTCGCTTGAGATACAGTTCCGGAGCAATACGCAGATTGAGCGGAATGTCCAAAGCGTTATGGTGGGTGGTAAAGGGACGCGCCGCCGCTCCTCCCGCCACGGTATGCAGCATGGGCGTCTCCACTTCCAGGTAGCCGCGCGTGTCAAAAAAGTGGCGGATGGAGCGGAGAACATGGGCGCGCTTCACAAAGACGTTTCGGGCTGGAAGACGAAGGCAGGATGCAGCGGCGCTTGGCGCTGCGGTCTCAGTCGGCTCTGAATCCGGCGCAGAAGAGGCAGCGATCTCGCCGCTGTCTGTAAAAAGGTCCAGGTAGCGTCGGCGGTAGCGCAGTTCAATATCTTCCAGACCATGGAACTTGTCAGGAAGGGCGAGCATGGCCTTGGCGAGGAAGGTAATGGCTGGCTGGGACTCATGGCCGGGAAGGCTGATCGGCGCCGCATGGAGCGTGAGTTCACCCGTGCGGGTGCGCATAAGGAAGCCGCGGACACCGATGTGGTCGCCCAGGTCCAGAAGCTTGTAGAGGTTGAAGATCGGCTCTCCCACGTCATCTTTGCGGACGTAGATCTGGAGCTGTTGCCCGTGCTGCTGGAGCTGCGCAAAGCCGGCCTTCCCCTGAACCCGGATGGCGACGATGCGGCCTGCGGCGGCAGCCTCAAGGTGCATGCTCTGGAGCCTTTCGCCAGAGAGTTCAGCGCCCAGAGCGCGCAGTTCTGGAATGCTCGCGGTAAACCGGAAGTGGTTGGGATAACGGGCCTCCGCCAGGCTCAGCGCGGGGTTGAGCGAACAGGCAATCGCGGCAATCTGGGCCAGCTTCTCGCGGCGAAGCTGATAGAGGTTCTCTTCGAAGGTGCTTTCGTACTGGGACAAGAGGCGGCTCGTTTCAGTGGAGAGATATGAGGTTTCAGTATAAAAGCACGGCAGATTGCGGGACGACAGGTGCGCCTGCGCAGGCAGGGAAACTCCCATCGAGGCATGCGGGAGCAGGGAGCCTTGCGCCAAGGCTGACTCCGCGTCGAAGCAGGAAGCTTTGGGGACGTTCAGCCTGGGCTAAAGATGCGCGGACGGAGTCGAGAATAATATGGTTCTTAGACCAATGGGCGACGATCTGCAAGACGGGGCGAAGAACGAGCCGGGTCGCCCGCGCGGTGTGCTGGGCGACCTGGTCAAGGCTGAGTCCATGATTCAACTGGCCCTGGTGCTTCCGGCGGCTTGTTTGATTGGGGCGGTTCTGGGCTCGGCGCTGGATAAGCACTTCCATACCACTTGGATGGCACTGACAGGAATCCTGCTGGGTGCTGCCGCTGGGTTTATCCAGGTCTATCGAACCGCGGCGCGGTTTATGCGCCGGGATAAATAGCGGCTGAAGTCCGTGATGGATGGGAGGATCAGGAAGGGATGAGGAAGCGTTGATGCAGTCATTTGAAGAGTTTACCGATGCGGATGTGCAGTCCATGCTGGTCCGCGCGCTGCGCCTTCTGGGCGTGCTGACGGTGCTGGGGATGTTCTTGGCCTGGTGGAAGATGGGTTGGAAAAGCTCTCTCTTACTGCTTCTCGGCTCGGTGATCTCCGGGTCGGGGCTGTGGGAGTGGATGCGGTTGATTCGTGCCGTCCTCGAGCGGATGGAAGCGGGACGAACCCCGAAGCCGATCGCCAGGGTGCTCATCGGCTTTTTCCTGCGCTTGGCAGCCGCGATCGCGGTGCTTTATATTAGTGTTAAGTACCTCAATGGTTCCGTTGCAGCGCTGGCTGTAGGCCTTGGACTGGGCATTGTTTCGCTCGCGTCTGAAGCCATACGCATGGCCAGAGCCTGGACGGTTTAGCAGGATGTACCATCTGAACCTCAGGCCACGCTGGTCCGTGGCCCATAGCTGATCTTTTTATGCCTTCGCAACTCTTCTTTACCAGCTTTTTGAATCACCTGATGGCCGGTCCCGTTGATCGGGCGATGGAGTTGTTGCACGTGCCGCCCGCCTATCCGGCAGCGCCTATCAATAACACCGTGGCGATGGGGTTCCTGGTATTTTTGTTGCTGCTGGCCTACTTTGTGACCATCCGGCTCACGCTAAGCGTAGAGGCGCCCGGACCGTTGCAGCACATTGCAGAGATGACCCACGAGTTTGTCTCCAACAGCGGCGAACAGATCATCGGTCATGAGTATGAGCGGTTCACCAACTACCTGACCGTGCTGCTGATTTACATCCTGGCCTGCAATCTGATTGGCTTGTTGATGCCGTGGTTTGAGTCGCCGACGGAAAACGTGTCTGCGCCCATGGGCTTTGCCCTGGTGACGTTTGTCTACTACCACTACCATGGCATCCGGGCCAATGGCGTGGGCTACATCAAGCAGTTTCTAGGACCAGTGTGGTGGCTCTATCCGCTGCTCTTTCCCATTGAGATCATCTCTCACCTGGCCCGTATCATGAGTCTGACCGTCCGTCTCTACGCCAACATCTTCGCAGGTGATCTGCTGATTTTGGCTTTCTTCTCCCTGATTCCCGTGGGTATCCCGGTGCTGTTCATCGGGCTGCACTTTGGTGTGGATATCATTCAGGCCTATGTGTTTTTCCTCCTTGCCTCGATTTACCTGAGTATGGCTGTGGCTCACGATCACTAAGCAGGGCAGAAGGTAGATTCCGAGGTATAGAGGCGGTGAACCCTTGCGAAGGGCACTGGCCTTGCTGAGGAAGGTTTGGAAGGTTTGGAAGGTTTGAGTTTGGTTCGATGAGATTCGGCTCTTGGGCTGAAGCAACATCCTGCGGAGGGGCGCTCCCTCTTCGTGGCGCGTACTACCGCCGATTCAGCGTGAGGGGGCCAGCACGGTGAGCTTCAACCACCCACTGACGGCGAGATCAAAGGGAGCAGGGAGTGCAATGTACAACACGATGCGGGTAATGAAGTACTTCTTTATGACGATGGCGGCGATCCTGCTGGCGTCGCCGGCATTTGCTCAGGCAGGTGGCGATGGGATCAGCCAGTGGGCTCCTATCGGCGCCGGCATTGGCATGGGAATTGCCGCTGGTTTTTGTGGTGTGGGGCAGGGACTCGCAACGGGTTCCGCAGCGGAGGCGCTGGCGCGCAATCCGGGAGCGCGTCCTGGTATCTTCACCTTCCTCATCCTTGGACTCGCATTTATCGAGTCACTCACGCTGTTCACCTTCGTCATCGTCTTCCTGTACGTGAAGTAGGGTTCAGCGAAGAGGGTGGAGGGTAGTGAACCTGGCCTGCGTGCATCTGAGTTGGCTCGTTTTGGGAACCCGCTACTGGCAAGAGCGGGTTTGTTCCTGCGGGTTTTGACCCATCCCACTGCATTTGTTATAAAGATAAGAGAGCAACCGCCCGGTTGTCGGCGTCTTCCACGCGATCCTGAGTAGCTCAATGGCAGAGCATTCGGCTGTTAACCGAAGGGTTGTAGGTTCGAGTCCTACCTCAGGAGCCATTTAGAATCAGCTGGTTATTTACTTCACTCAGGTAGTCCCTACAGGTTGTGGTCGCGCTTTGCACCATTTCCGTTACAAAGGATCATCGACTTGTACGGGACGGGATCAATCGCAACTGCCTGTTGAACCATCCGGGAGAAGAGCTTTCCTCGGTTCCTGGAGCATCGTCGGTTGAACCGGAAGGTGAATTCGTCAAGATAGAATTCCAGGTGCTCGTGGCTGATCGCGCCTTGGTGAGTGCCCAGCACCCACCGCTTCAACAAGGACGCGACCAAGTGAATCCGGGGCAACAGTTCCGAAGCGGATTCTTTCTTTCCTTTCACAACGGTGACCTGATGGACGAATCCCTTCTCTTCGACCAGAGAGTAGCCCTGCCGCCCGTCGGTATGCACGGTGCTCCCCGGCTCAATCGCCTCTTGAATGAAGGCGATCAGGCTTTCGCCGGAAGCATCGGGGATCCGTTTCATCCGAATCCGCGCAATGCGCTGACCATCCTTGTGGGCCGCGATAACAATCAATGACTTACGATCCGTCTGGCGGCCACGCACGCCCTCTTCCAAGCCGCCCAGATAGGTCTGGTCTACTTTCAGCCGTCCGCTCAGGCGGTCCCGGCCAGGCCGCACCATCGCACGACGAAACTTGTGCAGCCATGTCCATGCGGTCTTGTAACTACCCAGTCCCAAGACCGCCTGCAAGCCAAGCGCGCTGGCACCGTTCTTTTGACTCACCAGCCAATATCGAGCATTTGCGAAGTCAAATTCAGCTCATTTGCTTCCGATGAGTTCACCGGTTCGCACAAAGGTCAAAGCAAGTAGCTTCATGGCAAGTCGGGTCACATGGGTGCCCTGATAGACCTCGATGTTCCTGAGTAACAGCGGCAACTCCTTGGCATCAACGCGGGCATAGTTAATCTTGCGAGTCGATTTGATGATATCCCTGGGGCGGATCTCGCTCGCCGGGTTGCGCTTCGAGTAACCGTGGGCGATGCCATAACGAAAAACTTGACTTACGGTCTCCAAGGCTCGCTTGGCAATGTCGCGCGCTCCGCGCTGTTCGATGGCCTTCGTCATTGCCACCAGTTCAGGCGCTTCGATCTCCGCTATGGGGCGAGCGCCCAGGAGGGCAGAATATCGGCTTCCAAGCGCCGCTTTACGTAGTCGACATGGCGCGGACTTTTCCCGTCCTGCCAATGTTCCAGCCATGGCGTCGTAATGCTCTGGAAGGAGTTCTCCACCGCCGCCTTTTCCGCAGTCTTCGCTGCCGTGCGTTGCGCCATGGGGTCCACACCCTCCGCAAGGAGTTTTCGGGCCTCTCTGTGCCGCTCCCTTGCCTGCCCAAGAGAAACGTCTGGGTACTTGCCCAGCGACATAAGCTTTTCCTTGCCCTCGTATTGATACGACCAGCGCCAAAGTTTCCCACCGGCGGTCGTGAGCCAGAGATACAGGCCACCACCGTCGCCCATGCTGTACGGTCTTTGCCTCGGCTTGGCCTTCTTGATTCCCGTATCGGCAAGCGGCATTGCTTACCGCCCATCGGCGAAAATACACCCACTCCGAAAACAGAATGCACTCAAAGATACACCCATCAGATCGTGGTTTCCCCTGGACATCCTTGGACGCAGAAAGACATATTTTGGATGCTCTTGGAAGATCTTGGAAGATCTAATGGCGGAGAGACAGGGATTCGAACCCTGGATACCTTGCGGTATACACGCTTTCCAAGCGTGCGCCTTAAGCCACTCGGCCATCTCTCCGCTCAAGTACCAGGCAACGTTTTGACTGTATCACAAGCAGGAGATGAAGCGAAGGGCTCACGACTGGAGTCGGCAAGCTGCGCAGATGGAAGTTGCGCTTGAGTTCGCGGCCAGGCGCACGATTCGACGTCGGCGAGCCACAACGAGATCCAATTGCGCGTTCATCTCCCACGCTGCCTACATCCGCCAAAGGCGCGGCAGAGGTATGACTTGATCATAAGCCGCCATTCAGACTGTAGAGCAACACCAGCAGAACGATCGAACTGACGATGACATACATGCGATCTCTCTGTCTGGCAAACCCAACCACGCAGAAGACGACGCGTGCTATGGGTGTTGCGATCAGAAGGACAAGTCCAAATTGAATCATGGATCTTGGATCCAGATGAACCGCGCCATGCCATATGCCGGAGATCGTCCTTAGATCAAGACTGCCCGCATGGAACATTTTGTAATGAGAGACGGAAGGATGAGGCTGTCGCAGGTAGAGAAAGCCTCCCACCGTGGATACAATTGCCGCTGCCGTTACTCCGAAGCGCAGCATGCCTGCCACAGAGAGTTCGAGTTCATGATCGGTCGGTCCACTCATCAGATCCTCCCCGTGATTCCGCTATAGATCATTTCGCAACCAAGCACCACTACAACCAGAGCAAAGAGCTGCTTCAGGATGGAGACCCTAGCTTTCACCAGAACTCGTGTGCCCAGCAGCGAGCCAACTAAGACGCCCAACATGACCGGCAGCGCAATGGTTGGATCAATATAGCCTCGGGCCAGGTAGATGCCGGCGCTGGCGGCGGCAGTGACTCCGATCATAAAGTTGCTGGTAGTGGTTGAGACCTTGAAGGGCAACTTCATCACTTGATCCATGGCCAGCACCTTGACTGCGCCCGAGCCGATCCCCAGCAGGCCGGAGAGCGTGCCCGCCCCAAACATAATTCCAAAACCGAGCGGCACGTCTTCCGCCGAATAAGCATTGGTTCCTTGGGAGGAGGTATAGTTTCCAGTCAGTTTCAGTTTGCTGGCCAACGTCTCTGGGTTTACCGGAATAAGATGGTCGACCTTATTGCGAAAAGAAGAGAAGGCAGAGTAAAGAAGGACGATCCCAAAGATGATGGCAATCCAGTGACCGGAGATCTTGGCTGTCAAATAGGCACCGAGCACGGCTCCCAACGTGGTTGCTACCTCCAGGAACATGCCGATGCGGATGTTGGAGAGTCCTTCTCGCACGTAAGCAATGGCAGATCCAGAAGACGTTGCGATGACGGAGACAAGGGACGCTCCGATGGCATAGCGGATATCCACCTTGAAGAGGAGCGCCAGCACGGGAACAATGACCACGCCGCCACCTAAACCGGTCATAGCTCCCAGCAAGCCCGCTGCGATGGAGATAGAGAACAGGATGGAACTGAAGGCTAATGCGCTCACTCTGGATCCTTGGGGCTGCCCGCAGGCGGCCACTGGTGTGGGTTAAGGATATGGGCGCTTCTAACGCCCTAAAAGCTGTTCTTGCTTAGCTTACCCATGGTTTGCATCCCCCACCTTCGCAGGGTGCTCTTGAGCTAGGCCAAGCAGATGCCTTGTGCTTGGAATCCGCTCCGTGTCTCCACTCAACCTTAGGATACCAGAGGTCCGAGGCCGGATAATGGAGGGCTCAGCGCGCAAGCGATAGGACAACAAGGGCAGATGGCGATAGCGAACGCCGCGTGGCGCAGCATGGGGATCTGTTGCTTCGGCTGGAATAGGTTTGGATCTAGGTAACGAAGCGAGGCAGGAGCGAGGGGAGCGTTGCACGGCAGAAGATAACTATGAATGGTCGGGGCGAGAGGATTTGAACCTCCGACCCCCTGGTCCCGAACCAGGTGCGCTACCAGACTGCGCTACGCCCCGAACATAAACCTCTGGACACTCTCAGAGGGTTTGCTGATCTTCAGCCTATGGCGCACGCTCTGAGACACTAAAAAGAGCAGCAAAGCCAGGCGACCACCCTCTGATAGTAGCAGAAGTTGATCAGGCCTGCCGTCGATTGCGTTGGCACTCTCGCTGTAATTTTCTGTGGCAGGGTATTGCGAAGTGGCTTGCACGGCGATGGTTTCGTTTGTGGAAAGAGAGTTAGGCAGGCAGCGTCTGAGGGGAGAGGACGTGGGGCTTGCCCCACGCCATCGCCGCGGCAAGAGCCGTTGGAAGCGGTGGCGCAGGTGCACGGAGAGCCATCGACTTATGCAAGTCGACGATGGATTCGGTCCAGCGCCGGGCGGTTAGCGCCGGATGGTGGATGGGGGCTACGCCGGTCAACTCTTTGCGGACGGCGTCAGAAACAGGAGCCAGGCTGCGGTGGTTCCATTTCATTCCATCCTGGACGCCATTGCTGTGCCGGTACTGCTCCATGGCCGTTGAACCGGTTCCTGCGATCCCAGTCGCTCATTTGCAGCGCTCATCTGTAGATCAGATGGATGGTTGTCTCCGTTGATGGGCAGGTCACTTGGACAGCCGCAGTGGAGAAATGCGGCGGGCTCAGAAAGGCGCGTGGATTATTGGCGAAGCCGAAACCTTCCTTGGGAATGCCGAGGAAGTTGCGATCGAGCTTATGATTACTGTTCTCGTCGTGCAACACGGCTATGGAGTAACGGCCGGCCGGAACCTGGAGCGTGACGCTTGTCGCCGTTCCAGTGATCGGAAAACCATGATGGAAGTAGGCTTTGTTGTTGTTCTCCGGCCAGCCATCCGGAGAGGTGAACAAGGTGATGCCAAGATCCCCTTTCAGATTGCGAAAGCCATCAACATGGATGGTCAAAGCGCAGGTGGTGCTCTGCGCCGCAGCCGACGAGGGCATCCATAGGAGGATGGTAACGGCAAGGAGGGCGAAGAATGCCTTTTGCATGGTGCGGCCTCGCTGTGCGGAACGGCGGAGAAGATGGCCTCCGCCTTCCAGTCAGGTTGCTTTTGCTTAGTGGACGTTGTGGCCAAAGTGGATGGCAGGACCGACCGAGAAGCGATAGACCCAGCCGCCGTTAGCCAGCAGATCATTCATGGGGTGAGTATGGGCGATGTCGATGGTAAAGCGAGCGCTGAAATGCTTGCTGAAATTGACATCCGTTCCGCCGCCAACTCCGTAACCGCCGGTCCAGTCCAGCTTGACGCCGGAAGTCGGCACCAATCCCTGCTGCTCCAACGCGCCTACCACTGCCGTCGAAACGGCGTCCGTCGGATGTGGCGTTGCGCTAACGCGGAAGGCGCTCAGCACCGGATGGATAAAGAACGTCTCCTTGACGAAATGACGGTAGACGAGTTGCGGACCTGCGGTGAAGGTCTGAATATTCACGTGCGTCGGAACACTCAGACTGTATCCTGGCGGCAGGATCGCGGCCAGCTCCATCTGCAAGGCTGTGGGCAGCAGAGATGGCGTCAGTTGCGTGGTACCCGCTTGGACGCTGTAATCGAAGCCGCTGGCTAACCAGCGGGTATTGTTGACTCCAAACTGCGTGCCGACTCCCTGTTGGTTCAAGTCATTCACAAACGGAGCGTAAATGCCTGAGAATCCAACATAGGCGTCGTAACGACCCACATAGGTGCTGTTTCCTGCGGCCTGCTGTGCCTGGACGCCTTGTCCGGATAGCAACGCCAGGCCGGTCAGTAACATGAACCTTCCCATTGCTCGAAAGTGATTGTTCCGCGTCATGGTTTCTCCTTGCTTCGTTCCAATGCTGTGATGGGTTGAGATGGCCGAGTGCAGAAGTCCCTTGCAGAGAGAAACTGAGCTACCTGCGCAATGAGTGCGCTGGTCTGCTCACGGTGCGGGAGGTGCCCTGCCTCGGCAAAGACGTGTGATTCCAGATTGGGCAGATATTGCCGTAGTACATCGAGGTGTGCGTTGGTTCCAAACTCGTCGCGGGCGCCTTGGAAGACCTGGACGGGACATTGGATCCGACGAAGCAACTCGCGGGGGAAAAAATCTTCCAGCCTCATGCGGAGGACCCACGTGGCCCAATGGTTGAAGACTGCGTCGGCGTCGCGATGATATTTGGCTAAATTCGCCTGGAGTCTGCTGCCAGGGTAGGTTTCCACCAGATTCTGGACATAGTGATGCACCTCTTCATCAGGATTGAGGTGCGGACTTTCCAGAATGAGAGCGCGGGGGGAGGCGACAGATGCGGAATACAGCATGGCGATGGCTGCGCCTTCGCTGTGGCCGTAAAGAACCGGATCGGAGATTCCGTAGATTGCGAGCAGGGCTGGAATCACCTTTTCTACCTGACGCTGGTAATGCGCGGCATTGCGCTCTTCGAGTGGGCCTTCGGAGTTTCCATGTCCAGGCCGTGAGTAGCTGAGCACGTGGTAACCGGTGGCTCGGCATAATTGTTCGGGAAAATCTTTCCAATAGCTCACCGAACCCAGAGCCTCGTGCAGCAGGAGGATGGTTCCGCGGGCTGCTGGTGCGGTCTGATAGGCCACCTCAACCTTTTTCCCGAGGATTAACTGAAATTCCGATGAGGACAATGCGGATGCCATTATTGCGCCTCCAGCCAGAGAATTCTTTGGCCCGTAAGTTCCCATTGCTGGAACTGCGGGGCGTAACGTTGCTCCAGAGCGAATCGGCGCACCTTGAAGGTCGGGGTGAGGCAGCCGTTTTCTACTGTCCACGGCTCCTGCGAGACAGCAATGAAGCTGAGATGTTCCGTTGTCTCCAGGTTCGCGTTGATACGCTCCAGGCAGGCTTCGAGCTCGGCTTCGACCTGGGCACGATTCTTCGCGTTCGAGCAGGCTTCACGACGTTCCGGCGAGAGAACGGCGAGGGCAAAGGGCTGATTGAAGCCCTCGCCGAAGACCGCTACGCTCTCAAAGATGTTGGTCACGGTCAGGAGTTCCTCGATGCGAGCCGGATAGACATACTTGCCTTTGGAGGTCTTGAACTCTTCCTTGAGCCTGCCAACCAGGCGGAGGCGGCCTTCGGCATCGATCTCGCCCCGGTCGCCTGTGCAGAAGAATCCATCCGAGGTAAAAGCAGCGCGGGTCTTTTCCGGGTTGCGAAAATATCCCAACATGTTCATGGGTCCGCGAATCTGTATCTCCCCTTCGGGAGAGATTCGCGTGTCCGCATAGGGGCTAGCCTGGCCGACAAAGCCCACACGCTCCGAACCCGGTAAGGGAACATGCGTGATGCCGGTTTCCGTCATGCCGTAGCCTTCGATAAAGTTCAATCCCAAGCTGCGGTACCAGCGGATCAGATCCACTGGCGTGGCGGCTCCGCCACCGGCCAGGATGCGGGTGTGGTCCAGCCCGAGGGCGCGCCGGATCTTTCTGCGCGTGAGTGCGTCCACCACAGGCAACGCCAGAAGCAGCCGCAGCCGTTTCTCCGAAACGCGCTCGTAGACCTTCTGCTGAAAACGAGCGTACAGCCGAGGTACGGAGAAAAATACCGTGGAACGGGCGCGGGCAAGATCCGTGGGGAATGTTTCCAGGCTTTCGACAAAGTAGATTTCAACCGGCGAAAAGAGTGCGTTCATTTCGATGAGAGCGCGTTCAGCGATATGGGCCAGGGGCAAATAGGAGAGTACGCGATCAGTCTCCGTCAGGCCGGCAGGAAACTGCGGCTGCATCGACAACCCCATCATGCTGAGCCCCTGAAAGGAATGGAGAGCGCCTTTGGGTTGGCCCGTGCTGCCGGATGAGTAGATGATGGTGGCGACATCCAGCGCGTCGCGCAATGGGCTCTGCTCCAGAGGCGACTGGGCTGTTAGCAGGTCATTCCAATGCAGGCAGTGAGCGGGAATGGAGGCGGGATCGGCGTCGGGGCATGCGATGGAAACGAAGGGATTCGCGCCTTGGGGCAGGCTGGGAATCGAATGCTCAAAGCGCCCCAGGAAGCAGGCTACCGGCCCGCAGTGCTCGCAGATGGCTTCCTTGGTTTGCAAACTGGCGGAAGGAAAGAGCGGAACGCTGACGTATCCGGCCATCCAGATAGCAAAGTCAGCCATGAGCCACCATGCGCTGTTTTTGCCCAAAATGATGATGCGCGATCCGACAGGCCAGCGCTGCGCCTTAAGCCATGCCGCAATTTGCCGAACCTCCTGCATCGTTTCACCCCAGGTCCAGGTGCGGGTTGTGCCCTGGATGGGCTGGACAAGAAAGCGCATGAATCTGCGTTGTTGCTCAAATGCGTAAAGCCTCTGCAGCGGAAGCTCTCGCGGGTTGAGCACAGGTGTGGCGGCAGGGTTGGCGCCGATAGGATCCGCAACGGTTTGTTCCATAGAAGAGTGCCTCAACCGTGAAAATCTAACCAACCGGTAAAATAATCATTGTTGTAGACGTTTGTCACGAACTTTTTTACTATGAGGACAGAAAAAATGTTTTAGCACTCAGTTAGCCCGGCGGAACAGGATGTCTGTCAGGCTGGATCATGGATTGTATCTAAATGAAAATAAAGGAGATGGTGCCGTGCCTAGCCTGAAAGGAAAGACCTTGGTGATTACCGGAGCGAGTCGAGGGATCGGATTGGCCATTGCTCTGCGAGCAGCCCGGGAAGGAGCCGGCGTCCTTCTGCTGGCCAAGACCACGGAGCCGCATCCTCGCTTGCCGGGCACTATTTTTACGGCTGCCTCGGAGATTGAAAAGGCCGGCGGCAGGGCGCTTCCGATGGCCGTGGACATCCGCTTTGAGGATCAGATTCAGCAAGCGGTTCAGCGCGGAGCGGAGCATTTTGGCGGGATCGACATACTGGTGAACAACGCCAGCGCCATCAGCCTGACCGGCACGGCAGCGACCAGCATGAAGCGGTTTGACCTGATGCTGGGCGTGAATGTGCGCGGAAGCTTCGCCTGCGCGCAGGCGTGCCTTCCGTATCTGAAGAAGGCGGAGAACCCACATATCCTGATGCTGTCGCCACCGATCGATCTGCGTCCCAAGTGGTTTGCCCCGCATACGGCTTACACGATCTCCAAGTATGGAATGAGCATGTGCGTGCTGGGTATGGCCGAGGAGTTTCGTTCCCTGGGGATTGCGGTGAACGCACTTTGGCCGCGGACCGTGATCGCTACCGCGGCGCTGCAGGCGATTCCGGGAATGGATGGCGCACCGGCGAGAAGTCCGGAGATTGTGGCGGACGCGGCTGCGGTTATTCTGAAGCAGGAGGCGCGTTCGACCAGCGGAAATTTTTTCATTGATGAAGAGGTGCTGCGAGCCGCGGGCGCTACTGACTTCAGCAGGTATGAGACACAACCGGGGCGGCCCATGCTGACCGACCTGTTTTTGGATTGAGTGCAGTGGTGGCCTGTTGGTTTCCGAGTAAGCTAGGTTCCTGGACTAGCCCAGGACAGGCAAGCAGGGACAGACACAGGATGCTGGGTGAAAAAAGGTTTTGAGCGTAGCGAAGTTGCAGGCGATCCCGACGCCGATCAACTTGGAAGGAGATACGGATTGCCCACTGAAAGCAAGGACAATGAATCCGTTGTGCCGGCTCATGAGCCATGGAAGGCGTTCAATGTGCGCTCGCAGCACCGCATGGACACCAAGCGAGATGCGGTGCTGCAGACCGCAGCGAAGTTATATCTGGAAAAGGGCTTCCACAAAACATCGATGAGTGAGCTTGCCGCACGCCTGAACATCACGAAGCCGGCGCTGTATTACTACTTTCGCAATAAGGAAGAGTTGCTGGTGGGGTGCTATCGAGCGGGGATCGAGTCAATCGAAGCCTCTCTGCGCGAGGCCGGGGACTGCAAGGGTACGGGCCTGGAAAGGCTGCGTGCCTATGTGGAATCGTATGCGACCGCGATCGCGACAACCGACTTTGGCCGCTGCGTGCCCACGCTGGACGATGCCGAACTCTCCAGTCCCGCTCGCCGCCAGGTGCGGGATTTGAAACGGCGCATTGACGCCGCCATTCGGGCCAATATCGAGCAGGGAATCGAAGATGGATCGATTGTGCCGTGCAACGCCAAGCTGGCTACATTCGCCATCGCCGGGGCGATTAACTGGATCGGAACCTGGTATAAGCCGGGCGGAGGGCTGGGAGCAGCGGAGATTGTTTCGGAATTTTCGCGGCTTTTGATGTCAGGCCTGGCCACAAGGTCTTAGCGTTGGAATGAGGAAAACAGCCAGTGGAGGGCTGTGACGCGGTGCGTTTTTTGTGCGGCAACTTCTGTGGTTTGTTGCGCCTTGCGTCCGCTTTTGCAGTGAGATTTATTGCCTGTTGACTTTTGACCGCTCGTTCAGTAGTATTCATTCGCCGGAGAGGAAATGGTTTTATTTGACCTGAAGGTCAACTCCTTCCAAACGCAAGTTTGATCATAAGGATGAGAGTCGTCTCAGCCTTCTCTGGCAGGAAAAGGAGATCTCTCGATGGACCTACAGTCCAGTCCAGGCGTCGTTTCCCGGCCGGGAACGAGCAAATATCCCATCCGGCGTGTGGCCGTGTTGGGAGCGGGAACCATGGGCGCACGCATTGCCGCGCACGTGGTTGATTCCGGAGTTCCGGTGTTGCTGCTGGATGTGGTGGCCCCCGGAGCGGATCGCAATGCGGTTGTGGCGCGGGGCGTGGAGGCTCTGAAGAAATCCAAACCCGCTGCTTTTGCCCTTCCCTCTCTGGCAGGCATGATCGCAATCGGCAACTTTGAGGATGATCTGCCGCGCCTGCATGATTGCGACTGGGTGATTGAGGCGGTGGCTGAGAATCTGGAGATCAAGCGTAGCCTTCTGGCTCGCGTGATTCCGAACCTGCACGCTACGGCGATCTTGACCACCAACACAAGCGGATTGCCGGTGACAAAGATTGCAGCCGAGTTCCCAGCCTCAGTGCGGCAGCGCTGGTTTGGCGCGCACTTTTTCAATCCGCCGCGGTACATGCGGCTGGTGGAGTTGATTGCGACCGCAGAGAGCGACCCGGATGCGCTGGCGGCGATTGCGGATTTTTGCGACCGCAAGTTGGGCAAGGCAGTAGTTCCCGCGCACGACACGCCCAACTTTATCGCCAACCGCATCGGCACCTTTGCCATGCTCAATACGTTCCGCATCATGCAGCAGCAGGGGCTGACCGTGGAAGAGGTCGATCTGCTGACTGGTCAGATCTTAGGCTGGCCCAAGACCGGAACCTTTCGACTTGCGGATATGGTGGGCATCGACGTGCTGGGGCATGTGGCGCGGAACTTTGCCGCCAACGCCAGCGATGAGCGTCAGGATGTGAAGCTGCCCGTGGTGATTGAGAAGCTGATGGAACACAACTGGCTGGGCGATAAGACTGGCCAGGGCTTCTACAAGAAGCAGCGCGGCGCGGGCCGTGATCAGCTTGAAGTGCTGGACTTCGAGAGCCTCCAATATCGTCCCGTGGTGCGTGCCTCTCTGCCGGAGGTGGAGATGGCGAAGACCAGCGATTCGCTGCCGGGGAGGATTCGGGCGCTGCTGGAAGGAGATCCGCGTGGCAAGGCAGCGCGCTTCTATCGGCAGATGCTGCCGGAGCTGTGGATCTATGCCGCCAACCGTATTGGCGAAGTGGCTGAATCCATTGTCGAGATCGACCGTGCGATGAAGACCGGCTTCAACTGGGAGCTTGGTCCCTTTGAGATGTGGGATGCGGCCGGGGTGACGGAGACCGTGGCTCTGATGCGGGCAGCGGAGATGCCGCTTCCTGCGGTGGTGGAAGCGGTGCTGGCTGCAGGCGGCGCCTGGTATCGCCAGGGCGGCGATGAGTACTTTGATCCCGCCAGCGGTGGTTACAAAAAGCGGGAGTTGGATCTGGGCCTGGCGCCAGTGAACTTCTACAAAAAGAGTGGTGGCGAGGTGGTCGGCAATTCGAGCATTTCGCTGGTCGATCTGGGCGATGGAATTGCCTGCTTTGAGTTCCACTCCAAGATGAACAGCCTTGGGCAGGACATCCAGCAGTTCATCCAGCAGGTACTCACCCCCTCCAGCGAGCACGTGCGCAACTTCGAGGGTTTCATCATCACGAGCGATGCCGCCAATTTTTCGGCGGGCGCCAACCTGATGCAATTGTTGATGGCGATTCAGGATCAAGAGTGGGACGAGATTGACCTTTTCACGCGCGCCTTCCAGGCGATGACGCAGGCCATCAAGTTCTGTCCGCGGCCTGTGGTAGCAGCTCCCTTTGGGCTTTGCCTGGGTGGGGGAACGGAGATCTGCCTACACTCGGCGCTGCGTCAACCGCACCTGGAGCTGTACACCGGGCTAGTGGAAACCGGCGTGGGTCTGGTTCCAGCCGGCGGAGGCTGCAAGGAGATGGCGCTGCGCGCCCTTGTTGCGGCGAACGCGGTGAAGGCGGATAGCCGAGGAGAATCCGTGGAGGTCTATGACGCCTTCCGGAGCATCTTCGAGACCATCGCCATGGCCAAGGTTTCTACGTCCGCGCTGGAGGCCAAGGCCATGCGGATTGTAGAGGCCGACGAGATGGTGACGATGAATCGCGAGCGGCTGGTGGCCGATGCCAAGGCGCAGGCGTTACGTCTGGTGCGGGCCGGCTATCGTCCGCCGCAGCCGGAGACGGCGATTCCCGCACCTGGTGAGAATGTGCGCGCCACGCTGCAGATGGGCGCTTATTTCCTGCGCCAGGGTGAGTACATCAGCGATCACGATGTGAAGATCGCCAATCACGTAGCGCATATTCTTGCCGGCGGAAAGCTGCCGGCAGGAACTCTGATCAGCGAACAGTACCTGTTGGATCTGGAACGTGAAGCCTTTGTTTCGCTCTGCGGTGAACCGAAGACCGCTGAGCGGATCGCGCACACGTTGAAGACCGGCAAACCACTGCGGAACTGATCCAGGCTAGCGCTGAAACGAACAGAGATGGAGATGACCGGTGAAGGCCGGCAAGGAGGCGAAACAATGCGGGATGCAGTGATCGTGAGCGCGGTGCGCACGCCAGTGGGCAAGGCTCCACGTGGCATGCTGAAGAATACCCGCCCGGATGAGTTGGGCGCAGTAGCGGTTCGCGCCGCTGTCGAGCGGGTTGCGAATCTGGAGACCAGGGAGATCGACGATGTGATTATGGGCTGCGCGATGCCGGAGGCGGAACAAGGCATGAACGTTGCCCGCGTGCTTGCGTTGCGTGCCGGACTGCCGATCACGGTTTCGGCGATGACGATCAATCGCTACTGTGCGTCGGGTCTGCAGTCGATCGCATTGGCTTCAGAGCGAATCCGCTGTGGCGGCGCCGAGGTGATTGTGGCCGGCGGTACGGAGTCGATGTCGCAGGTGCCGATGGGCGGTAACAAGGTCACCATGAATCCATGGCTGGCGGAGAACTTTCCCGGCTCGTATATGACCATGGGTCTGACTGCGGAGCGCGTGGCAGCGCAGTACAGCGTAAGCCGCGAAGATGCGGACCAGTTCGCCTTTGAGAGCCATCGCAAGGCTGTGCAGGCCATGGCGGCGGGTGATTTTCAGGATGAGTTGGTTTCCGTTCCGGTCCGCGTAGCCGCGCCGGGTGATGGCAAGCCGGTGGTGACGGAGGTTGAGTTCTCCGCCGACGAAGGACCGCGCGCGGATACTTCGCTGGAGGCGCTGGCCAAACTGAAGCCTGCCTTCCATGCCAAGGGCGTGGTGACCGCGGGCAACAGTTCACAGATGTCAGATGGCGCTGCGGCTACGGTGCTGATGTCGGAAGAACGAGCCCAGGCGATTGGCGCGCGGCCCATGGCGCGGTTGCTGGCCTATGCCTATGCCGGCTGTGAACCGGAGCTGATGGGCACTGGCCCGATCTATGCCATTCCCAAGGTATTGAAGCTGGCAGGGCTCAGCTTGGATCAGATGGAAGTGATCGAGCTGAACGAAGCCTTCGCTACCCAGTCGCTGGCTGTGATCCGGACGCTGGGAATTGATCCGGCGCGGGTGAACCGCAGCGGCGGAGCGATTGCTCTGGGCCATCCTCTGGGATGCACCGGCGCCAAGCTGACGGCAACTCTGCTGGGTGAAATGAAACGAAGCCATGCCCGCTACGGCATGGTGACGATGTGTGTTGGCGGTGGCATGGGCGCGGCCGGCATCTTCGAAAACCTGCAAGACTAAAGGAGAAGCGATGAGCACAGAAACTGTTTTGCATTCTTCCCGCAAGGTGAGCGGTGGCGCTTTCCTGGTTGACGATCTGCTGCCCGAGGAGATCTTTACACCAGAGGATCTGAGCGCTGAGCAGAAACAGATGGCGGAGATCACGGCCGACTTCGCCGAGAAGCAGATTTTAGGCAACATTCAGGAGATTGAGGCGAAGAACTATAGCTTGTCGCGGAAGTTGATGCGCGATCTGGGCGAGCTTGGCCTGTTGAGCGTGGACGTGCCGGAGGACTACGGCGGAATGGGCCTGGGACAGGTGACCTCGGCTTTGCTGACCGATAGAATTGCGGTCTCCGGAAGCTTTGCTGTGACCTTCAGCGCGCATGTGGGCATCGGCATGTTGCCTTTGATCTGGTATGGAACTCCGGAACAGAAACAGAAGTACCTGCCCAAGCTGGCCAGTGGAGAGTGGATTGCATCCTACGCTCTCTCGGAGGCTTCGGCGGGCTCAGACGCGATGAACATCCACACACGCGCGACTTTGTCCCCGGACGGAAAGAACTATTTGCTGAATGGGGAGAAGATGTGGATCTCAAATGCCAGCATGGCGGGCTTGTTTACTATCTTCGCCAAGGTTGACGGGGAACAGTTCACTGCTTTTCTGGTGGAAGCAGGAACGCCGGGATTGACGGTGGGGCCGGAGGAGCACAAGCTCGGCATCCGCGGTTCTTCTACCTGTCCGCTTGCGCTGGTGGATTGCGCTGTGCCGGTGGAGAATGTGCTGGGCGAGATCGGCAAGGGGCACCACATCGCTTTCAATGTGCTGGATGTTGGCCGCTACAAGCTGGCTGCCGCGGCCGTGGGCGGGTCGCGTACCGTGCTCCGCGACGGCATCCGCTACGGCAGAGATCGGATTGCATTTGGCAAGCCGGTCACTTCATTCGGCCTGATTCAGGAAAAGATTGCAGAGACGGCAGCGGACATCTATGCCTGCGAAGCTGCGGTGTATCGCACGGTGGGCGCCATTGATGCTGCCATGCCTGAGGGAGAAAAATCTCCCCAGCAGATCCAGAAGGCGATCGGAGAGTTCGCAGTGGAGTGTTCGATCCTGAAGTTCTGGGGCTCGGAGATGCTGGAGCGCGCCGTGGACAAGATGTTGCAGATCTTCGGCGGCTACGGTTACGTGGAAGAGTTTCCTGTGGAGCGCGCCTATAGGGATTCGCGTATCAATAAGATTTTTGAAGGCACCAACGAGATCAATCGCCTGATCACCACCGGCTGGATGATCAAGCGAGCTATGCAAGGCCGCCTGGCGCTACTGCCCGCGATCAAGAAGGTGATGGATGAGGTGATGGCTGGGCCAACCCTGCAAGCGCCGCCAAGCGGAGTTTTGGGCACGGAGAGAAACCTGGTGCGCAACGCCAAGAAGCTGGGCCTGTTCTGCTCCGGCGTGGCCTCACAGAGGTTTGGTACGGAACTGAGCGAACAGCAGGAGGTGGTGGGCATGCTGGCGGACATGCTGGCTGAAATCATGGTCTCTGAGTCTGTCCTGCTACGCGCCGAGAAGTCCGCCGAGCGAATGCCCATGGGCGTGCGTCTGGCGAAGTACTTTATCGCCAACTCCTTCCGGCGGATGGTGCTGCTCGCAGAGAAACTGGTGGCGGCGATTGCGGAGGGCGATACCCTGCGCACGCAGATGGCGATTGTGCGCAGGCTGGCCAAGCACGAGCCGGTGAATACGGTCACGCTGGGCCGGGAGATCGCCGCAACCATGGTGGCGGCCGGGCGTTACACGATCGAGGAAGTTCGCGGTTAGTTGCAGGAAGCAAGGCGGGCCGCAGCGTCTGTGCGCTGCGGCCCGTGGAGGAAAGCAATGCGCATTCTCGCCATCATTCGCCAGGTGCTGGACGCCGAGGAGAGTGTTTACGTTGATCACCGGGCCATCGATCTCAAGGGCCGCAAGCTCGTGATGGATACCATGGACGAGTACGGAGTGGAGGAGGCGCTCCGCATTCGGGAGCGCGGCGCGGAGGCGGAGATCGTGGTTGTAGGTATCGGGCCGGAGCGCTTACAGGAGGCGCTACGCTCGGCGCTTGCGATGGGTGCCGACCGCGCAATCCATGTGGAGACCAACGAGGAAGTGGACCCGATTGCTCTGAGCGGAGTGGTGGCTGCGATTGCGCGTAAAGAAGAGGCGCAGATGATCTTCTGTGGAGGGCAGCAGGCCGACTGGGATAGTCAGGTGCTGGGCGCCGCAGTTGCCGAGCATCTGGATTGGCCGGCCGTGACATGGACGCGCAAGCTGGAACTGAAGGGATCTACGCTTGCGGGGCAGCGGGATGCCGAGGATGGGGTGGAATCGTTTGAAGTGGATCTGCCCGCGGTGGTGACTACACAACAGGATCTGAACGAGCCTCGATATCCTACGCTGCCCAATGTGATGAAGGCGAAAAGGAAGGAGATTCGCCTTGAAACACTTGAGTCCTTTGGGGTGGGCTTGAAGGTGCGCAGCCATGGAGTGGAAGCGCAAAGTAGAGAACGTCTGCGCGAGGTGATTGATGGCCGCGACGCAGCGGCGGCCGCGGCGCAACTGCTGACCATGCTGCGCGAGAAAGCTGGGGTGATGGCATGATCTTAGTGGTGGTGGCGCATGCCGATGGGCGGGTGAGCAGAAGTACCTTTGGACTGATTACAGCGGCCAGGCAAATCGGGAGGAGCGGCCCGGTAACAGCTCTGGTATTGGGCAGTGGCGTGGCCGGTGTTGCGACGGAGATTGCGCCCTATGTGGATCAGGTTCTGGTGGCAGATCGCCAGGAGTTGGCGCAGTATGATCCGCAGCTATGGGCCGCCGCTGTAGCTCAGATTGCGCGGGAAGGCGAGGCTGACACGGTTCTGCTGACGGCCTCACGCAGTGGACGCGAGTGCAGCGGACGGATCGCCGTCAAGCTGGAGGTTGCTCTGCTGGAAGACGTGGTGAGTGTTGTGGATCAGCAGGGCGCACTGATAGCGGAGCGGTACAGTTGCTTGGCGCGCGTGGCAGAGCGGATTGAGGCGCTGTCGCCGGTTGTGGTGGTGGCGGTTAAGCCGGGTATCTTTGCGGCTGCGCAGCCAACCGGCGCCGAGCCGGGCGAACAGTACGATGTGGAGATCGCTTTGCCCCCGGCGCGCGTGCGTGTTACAAGCAGGGTTCGCTATGCGACCGACCGGATTGCGCTGGCGGATGCGGATGTGGTCGTCTCCGGTGGTCGTGGCGTGGGCGATGCGGCAGGCTTTGAGCGGCTTGTGGTGGGGCTTGCAGATCAGCTCGGCGCTGCTGTGGGGGCCACGCGCGCGGTGGTGGACGCGGGCTGGAGAGGTTATGCTGATCAGGTTGGCCAGACGGGGAAGACCGTGCAGCCAAAGGTTTACATTGCGGTTGGCATCTCGGGCGCGGTTCAGCATCTGAGTGGCATGAATAAAAGCCGCCTGATCGTGGCTATCAACAAGGACGCGGAAGCGCCGATCTTTCGCGTTTGCGATTTTGGAATTGTGGGAGATGTTGAGAGCGTTGTTCCGGCGATGATCGAACAGATTGCCGCCGCACGGCTTCGCCGCGCAGGCTGATAAGGCGCCAGGCGGTTTGCCCTCACATCATGGAGAGGCTCTTCATGCTGCCGATTGAGCACAGAGTGGCGTTTGCGATCTTTGCCCTGATAATGATCGGGCTTTCAGCGCCAGGATTTTACGGCGTTTTTCGGCGGATTCGTATGGGCCGCACCGATACAGATCGGCGCACGGACCATCCCTGGAAGAGGCTGCGCTATGCGTTGGTGACGACGATCCTGCAAAGCAGAGCCTTCCGCAGGCGTCCGGTGGTTACGATCCTGCATTCCTTCATCTTTTACGGATTCACCTACTACATGCTACTCAATCTGGTGGATGCAGTGGAAGGCTACACCGGATTCTCCATCTCTTCTGCCCATCCTCTCGGCGCGCTCTACAATCTGCTGGCCGACCTGCTGAGCGGATTGGTCCTGATCGGCGTTGTCGCTCTGGTGGTGCGCCGCTATCTTGTTCCTGCACGGCGGGACTTCCGATTTAATGACAAAACACTACTACATCCTCTCGTGAAACGCTGGTACATTCAGCGGGATTCGGCGATCGTCTCCGCCTTCATCTTCTTTCACGTCGGCAGTCGCTTGCTGGGAGCGGCGGCCAAGTTGCGACTTCACGGCGGCGACTCTTTTCAGCCGATTGCTTCGGCGGCATCTTGCATGATCGCTCCCAATCATGCCATGGCCTGGAGCATCTTCGCCTACTGGGCGGCGCTGGGCAGCATCCTGCTGTTTTTTCTGTACTTCCCGTACAGCAAGCACATCCATCTCTTTTTTGCGCCGGTGAAGTATTTTTTTGCGCGCCAGGTCAACTCCGGCGAGCTTCCTTATCTTGATGTGAACATGGAGGCGGTTGGAGAAGACACTGCGCTGGCGCTGGGCGCCGGAACGCTTCAGGAACTGACCTGGCCGCGTCTTCTGGATGCGTACGCATGCATCCAGTGCAACCGTTGCCAGGACGCTTGTCCTGCCTCTGCCACAGGCAAATCGCTTAGCCCGGCTGCGCTGGTGATCAACAAGAGAATGGAGCTGAATTCAACCAGCGTCGACCAGGCTGGATCGCGAGCGCTGCTGGACTTTGCCCTGACGCCGGAGGCGCTTTGGGCCTGCACCACCTGCGGGGCCTGCCTGGAAGCCTGCCCGGTGCAGAACGAGCCCATGATGGACCTGATTGAGTTGCGTCGCAACCAGGTGATGATGACGGGCGAGTTTCCAACGCAGTTGCAGGCAGCCTTCCGCGGCATGGAACGAACCGGCAATCCGTGGGGCATTAGCCACGAAAAGCGCATGGAATGGGCTGAAGGACTCAACATCCCTACGATGGAGGAAAATCCGGAGCCGGAGGTGCTCTACTGGGTTGGTTGTTCCCCAGCCTACGACCCGCAAGCGCAAAAGACAGCGCGCGCCTTTGCGCGCCTGATGCAAATCGCGAAGGTGAATTTCTCTGTTCTGGGAAAGAAGGAAAGCTGCACGGGAGACAGTGCGCGGCGCGCAGGCAATGAATTTCTCTATCAGGAGCTGGCTCGGAAGAATATCGCCACGCTAAAGGCGGCTCGACCGAAGTTGATTGTCACAACCTGCCCCCACTGCATGAATACGATCGGCCACGAGTACAAGCAACTGGGTGGCGACTTCCGCGTCTTGCATCATACGGAGTTCCTTGATTCGTTGGTTGCGTCAGGGAGGTTGCAGGCACAGCGGCTGGACGCGACGATCACCTTTCATGATCCATGCTATCTTGGCCGCCATAACGGAGTTTATGATGCGCCGCGTAATGTTCTGCGCGTCCTGAGCGACGATTGCGTGGAGATGCCGAGAAGCCGCGAGAAGTCTTTCTGCTGTGGCGGCGGTGGCGCGCAGTTCTGGAAGGAAGAAGAGGCGGGTGACGAAAAGATCGCCTCAAATCGTCTACAAGAGGCTTGCGAGTCGCTTCAGCACGGGCAGCAGGCCAAGGTGCTGGCGGTGGGCTGTCCGTTTTGTAAGAGTATGCTGAGCGCAGCGCCGGAGGCGGCGGCAGGGAAGATGGAGATTCGCGATCTTGCAGAGCTTATGCTCGAAGGCTTGCAGTGCGCGCAGGATACGCCACTGGTGACCAGCCAGGCGCCAAAGGCAGACGGTCCTCGGACCACTCCCTCTGGTGCAGGGAAGGTTGTGGAGATCTCGGCAACCGCAGTCAGCGTGCCTCTGCCTTCAGCACCGCCTGCTGCTGGAGATCCATCTCAAGTGGAGACAGCAGCACCTGCACCGATGGACGTTCCGAAGCCCCCGCAATCTGTCGGACGCAAGGTGTGGAATCCGAAGGGGCCAAAGGGAAATGGATAGGCAGCGTGTCTCATTGCGCAGTGGAGGTGCGAGTTGCGGCCCAAGAGCAATGGAGTGGGTCTGTTGATTGGCCGAGTCCTGGCTGATCTGGCTGCATCTCTCTTCCGAGGTCGTCCGGCATCGGGAGAGCATTGAATTGAATGTGTGTGGCGGCTACTGCGTCAGCAGAGGCAGTAGACTCGACGATCCGTTTGAGGCTTTGGATCGTCTCGCAGCGGCACCCGTCGTGTGAGTATCGACCAGCGACGTGATGGCTTGGCCACAGAGAGATCCGGGGAGATTGCCGAGGCGGGCCTGGGGAGATGCGGTGCGATTCCAGTTCTCTGGCGGAGGAACCGCCGCTCGATGCGGAGCAATCACCCGCTGGTGTGGGGTTCAACCCGAAGACTCCACGACGAACGCCTGCCGCAGGTGCTGGTGCTTCCTCGGGTAGCTGTCGGACGCTGATGCGGGTGGCCGCACGGCAGCGGTATGTAGCTGCAGAGCAACGACATCCTGGCGTTTCAAGGAAGAGCAAATGGGCATAAGGAACGCCGACCTGAAGGTTGAGTCCTTTGGGGCGAAACAACCCAAAGAATGCTCATCCCACGTGAATTACGGCAGACAATCGCAGTGCGGTTCAGCAGACCGTCGCGGAGTCTACTCCGACGCTTGTGTGCAGAAAATTGCGTTCTCAAAGGGAAAATTCGGGGCGACTAGGGGGTGCCAGGGCCGGGAGGCTACGGATGCAGTTCCTGCCCCAGAGTTGGCTGTCCATTCCCGTTTCTGCCTCAAAATGCTGCACTTTGTGCGGTTGTCGGTTTCCGGGGTTTGTCTCTGACAAAAAGTGATGGTGTTTGGCAAGCAATGTGCTTGTATGATTCGCATCCAGGTTGGAATGAGGACCCTCATGAATAAAAAACTCGCCACCATCTGTTTTCTCGGATTTCTTTGTATCGCTACAGCGGCGAAGGCAGATACCATCACTTTCCCTAGTTCTCCTTCTGAACCGGGCTTGATCTGCTGCTTCAACGTTGTCGCAACGCAGGAAAGCAACACGGAGATCCAACTGACAGTCAACTTGCTCGATGGTGCACAGTCTTTTGTGAACTCGGGTGGTGGCAAGCCGGGAACCGCCCCGAAACACCCCGGATTTGCCTTCAACCTGTCATCCGGGTTCAGCCTCAGTTCCATCTCCCTTAGCTTCCCTTCAGGCTCGCTCTGGGCGGGTCAGAAACTTGGCGCCGATGACCCGACGAATGGTCCGGCATTTGGTACATTCGGATACTACTTCAGCAACCCCAGCAAAGGCTCCAGCGCGGACGCCACTGATCTTACCTTTGACATTTCCTCCTCTTCTGGGATTTCGACCTCGGATCTGACGGAGAACCATGACGGATATTACTTCGCAGCGGATATTCAGGATAAAGCCGGCAAAACGGGCGAGGCCGGTATCAACGGTACTCCCAGCGTTTCATTGGCGCCGGAGCCATCTTCCCTCCTTTTGTTAGGCACGGGCCTTGTGGGTGTAGCCGGCACGCTACGCCGTCGGCTCATGATTGGCTCGCTGCGCGGGTAGAGCCTAAGCTGTCCGTAACCTGCTAGATTGAGCGCTGGTTGTTTGAAATGCGAGGTTTTCTCTGGTTGAGCGATAGCGCAAGGCGGCCAGCTGGCGTTGGTTCGCATGTTCTTGGAATGGATCTGCGCGGTGGGCGGGGGAGATGCCGGTTCAGGCATCCCCCTGAGCATGATAGCGGGAGTGGGACTACCAGAAGTAGGCGGCGACGACGTGAGGCGGGCCGGGTACTGAATCTGTAATGGATGTTTCCAGAACGAACTCCAGATTCTTCTGTTGCCATCCGGTGGGTGCGGTGTGTAGGGCTTCTTCCATCAACTGCGGGTGAGAGAGAAACTCGCCCGCCGCCTCCATGCCTCCACCGCTGACGCCTGCGACGGCTACGGTAAGCAGTCTCTGCGCATCGGACGCCTGGGCGAGGATCTCCACACCGAAGGCCGGCGGGAGGTGGAGACCAGGCTGGCAGAGGTCGTAAGACTCGATTGCCTGGGCACTAACCAAACTGAGTTCGAGGTCAGGCTCGGTTCAAGCAGAGCCAGCCAGCGCTTGCCCTTCGATCATGTCCTCAAACCGGAGGAGCACATGCCCGAATCGCCCTTCTAACGTCGCCTAACCACACCAGCTACGCCGCCCCGTGTTGGCCTTGGCTCCAGTCGCCCTTCGGGCTCCTTCCGCCAAGGCCAACACGGAACAACAAATCACATGCCTTCAGGTGGGGCCAATTCAGACCATCGAAAGGGGCCAAATCAAGTTGACGAAACCAGACGAGTCTCTTCCCAGAACGACGGCTGCGATTCGGTCGCGGGATGCCGATCGAAAGGGACGTCCAGTGGTTACTGAATTCACCAGCCTATCAATGTTGCTAACCTCTTATGCCTAGGGATCTTGACCAAGGGCGCCCAAGGTTGTGGGGTGGGAGTGGTTCTGCGAGCGGATTGCGGGGATGAGGATTGCCTTGAAGAAAATCGTTACCTGTAGCGTTGCCTTTATCCTCTCTCAGCGTTTATAGTGGGGCAGATCCACTTGAGGTGATTCATGCGACGTCGTGATTTCTGCAAACTGGTAGCGGCGGCGGCGGCTTCGGTTGCTGCTCCTGAAGCTGCCACTCTCTCCGCACAGACTCCTGTTCCAACTTCCACCGATGGCGCTGCGAGCAGCGCCTCTGCCGCGGAAGCCGCAGGCTTTGATCAGTACACTCAGGACTACGCGCAGTTCTGTGCTACTCCTGCTGACCAACGCATTTTTTATACGCTGGTTGACGGCAAGATTGTTAGCGAAAGGCTCGATGAGAGCACATGGAAGCCTACAGGCTGGGGTGACAGTCCAGATCTGCCGGTTCCGGGCGGCTCCTGGGACGGGGTCCCAATGCGGTCACCGATCCCTGATCTGGCGGGCAGCGGTCCTTACGAGCCCACCTGGGATTCGCTGCTACAGTATGACGCTCCTGACTGGTATCGCGACGCCAAGTTTGGCATCTGGGCACACTGGAGCCCACAGTGCGTCCCGGAGGACGGCGACTGGTATGCGCGCCAGATGTATATCCAGAGCAACAAGCCAAATAGTCAGTACGCGTATCAGAATCAACACTACGGCCCGGTCTCGCGCTTTGGGTACAAGGATCTTTGCGCACAGTGGACCCTGCTGAACTGGGATCCTGAGGCGCTGATTGAGCGTTACAAAAACGCCGGGGCAAAGTTTTTCATTACCCTGGCGAACCACCACGATGGCTTTGACGCCTGGAACTCAAAGCATCACCCGTGGAACGCGACCAACATTGGTCCGCATTGCGATGTAGTGGGGCGCTGGGCCAAAGCTGCCCGAGCGCAGGGTATGCGGCTCGGCGTGACGGTGCATCAGGCTCGCAACTGGTGGTGGTTTCAAACATCGCATGGTGCGGATGCTAGCGGGCCGCTGGCTGGAGTACCCTACGACGGCCACCTGACTGCGGCTCAGGGCAAGGAACAATGGTGGCAAGGGTATGACCCGCAGCAACTCTATAGCGTCAAGCATCCCTTCAACGCCTTACCGGACGTCTCCTATGTGAAAGATTTTTACGACCGCACGCGGGACTTGATCGACCAGCACGACCCCGACCTTCTGTACTTTGACAACTCACTGTTCCCCCTGGGTTGGGGAGGTATGAATCTTGGCGCTTACTTCTACAATCACAACCTTCAGACCCATGGAGGGAAGATGGAAGCGGTTGTCACCATCAAGCAAGTTCCTGACAAGTGGCTGAAGTCTGTAGTTGCCGACATTGAGCGGGGACTGAGCAGCAAGATCATGACGTATCCGTGGCAATCGGAGACCTGCATTGGCGATTGGCACTATAACCGGGCGCTCTATAACAAGCCGGGTGAGTACGGCGGCTATTCGCATCCACGCGAGGTGATCCACTGGATGATCGACACGGTGAGCAAGAACGGCACCTTCATTCTGAACATTCCGGGCAAGCCCGACGGCACGATCGACTCCAAGGAGATCGCTGTGCTGGATGGGGTGACGGCCTGGATGAAGACGAATGGAGAGGCGATCTATGCAACACGCCCGTGGAAGGTGTTCGGCGAAGGGCCGAACATGATCAAGGCCGGCAGCTTTCAGGGCGACAGTATTGCCAAGCTGAATGAGAAGGACATTCGATTCACGCGCAGCAAGGACGGCAAAACGGTCTTCGCCTTTGCTCTGGGATGGCCTTCCGGCGAGGTAGTGATCCAGTCGCTTGGCTTGAATAGTTCGACCCAGCCGGGAAAGATCCACAAAGTGGAGTTGGTGGGGAGCGGAGCGAAGGTTCATTGGAAGCAGTCTGCGAGCGATCTTCGCCTGTCTCTTCCGGCAGAGAGCCGTCCTGACGCCGACTACGCGGTTGCGCTGAAGGTGACCCTGGCCTGAGCATGAATTGCCGCCGCAGGCCCGAGTGACCTGCGGCGGTGGAGTTTGGCGCAGGCCGCCTTCGCCTTGTGCGTGGAGTGGCTTCTTTTCTGCAGGAGGGTCGATGGCGTCAGCTGAGCTGGTTTTCGGCAGCGCTGATCCGCAGATCCATAAAAGCATAGAAGGCGATGAAGATGTATGCGACAAGTGGGACCAGATAGGCGAGCGCCTGACTTCCGGTGCGCTCAGTAATGAGCCCCATCGCGGGAGTCAACACTGCTCCACCCACAATGGACATGACGATGATGGAGCCACCCAGCTTGGTGTTGGCTCCAAGGCCGCGGATGCCCTGGGCAAAGATGGTTGGATACATCAGAGACATGAAGAAGCTGGTGAGCAGCAGCGAATAGACTCCCAGCCAGCCTGGAAACGCGACCCCGACGAGGACCAGAAACAGGTTTGCGATGCAATAAAGCGCCATGAGCCGGCTGGGATGAACGAAGCGCATGAGCCAGGCAGAGACAAAACGGCCAATCAGGAAGGCGATCAGAGAGGCGGTCAAGAGAAATCCGGCAGCCTTGTCCTGGTCGTGGGTGTAGGAGAGGACGTAGGGGATGAAATAACTCCAGGTTCCTACCTGAGCGCCAACGTAAGCGAACTGGGCCCCCACTGCAAGTAGAAAGCCAGGGTGGCGCAGTAGCGCTTGAAGACTCCCGCTGTGTTCCTCCAGAGCCTCACTTTGGGTAAGGGAGTCAGGAAAGTGGGTTGAGGCAATCAGCGCCAGCATGACGAGCGTGGCCACGGCCAGCGCCAGGTAGGGACCGATCACGCGCATCGTTTCGAGGTGAAGATACGCTGTATAGGCGTGGCGCGCCTTGAGCGCCACCACCTGGGATGTATTGAGGTTTACCCCTGAAAAGATAAAGATGGTGCCGATCAATACCCCAGTGATTGCGCCCAGGGGATTGAACGCCTGAGCCAGGTTCAGCCGGCGGGCCGCGCTGCGCGGGTCGCCCAACTGCGCAATGAAGGGGTTGGAGGCCGTCTCCAGAAAAGACAAACCACTGGCAATGACAAACAGAGCTGCCAGAAAGTACGCATATCGATTGGCCAGGGCCGCGGGCCAGAAGAGAAAGGCTCCCACGCTATACAGTCCCAGTCCGATGAGGAAGCCGGACTTGTAGCCAAAGCGCCGCATGACCAGAGCGGCGGGCATCGCGAGTAGAAAATACCCCATATAAAAAGCTGACTGGACCAGCCCAGCCTGCAGCCGCGTCATCACAAACGACTTCATGAACTGGCGGATGAGCACATCATTCAGGTTGTTGGGAATACCCCACAGAAAGAAAAGTGCGGTGATGAGAACGAATGGAATCAGTGCGGCCCGCGTGAGGAGCGGGACGTCGAGATCGTTTTCGTTTTCAGGAGGCGGGGTGAGATTCATCCAGGAGCTCCTTAAGGTCCTTAGCGATATTCTTCAGCGTAGATTTTCAGCGCAATGGTCCGGAGTGGTCTTCCATAGCCGTCTGGTTGCGGATGGGGCTTTGGGGCGTCCGTGCGGCAGTGCTTTCACGGGCGACGATCTGTTCTGTGGTTGCGGATGCGACAAGCAGGGAATCGCTAGCCGTCATTGGGAGATCTCATCTGGATCTCTCATCTGGATTTCTCATATGGGGGCTCATCAAGATCAATGACGATTTTGGTAAAATGTGCGGGCTCTGCACTCCAGGCGGCGAAGATCTCCGGGGCCTGTTCCAGAGGAACCGTTCTGCTGATGACGTCGGCTACGGGAAATTTTCCAGCCTCCAGCATCGCGATCACCAGGCGGAAGTCCTCCGGCAGCGCGTTGCGAGAGCCTAGAACGTCCAGTTCCTTCTGGACAAAGAGCTGGGTTTCATAGCAAACCGGTTCCTTGGCATAACCGATGTAGACGACGCGACCGGTGTAGGCCACCTGCTCCACCGCAGCTCGAAAGGTGTCTGGCATGCCGACGGCTTCGATGATGACATCTGGCCCGAGGCCGCTTGTCAGGTCTCGAAGGGCATTAGGGAGGGGCTGCCTTTGGGAGTGGATGGTGTGCGCCGCACCTGCCTTGCGGGCGATGTTCAGCTTGGTATCGTCGACGTCCACAGCCACGGTAACGGCTCCGCGAAAGGCCGCCGCTGCGATGGCTCCCAGGCCAACGCCGCCACAACCCAGGACTACGACCGTCTCACCTGCGGAGACACGGCCACGAGCGACGGCATGGGCGCCTACGGTCAGTGGTTCTACCAGGCATAGCTCCGTCAGGCTCAGCTCACGGGAGGTGGGATCCATGGGATCGCGAAGCGCGGGGAAGAGTTTTTCCAGCGGCAAGGTAATATACTCAGCGAGTGCTCCGTCGCGCTGGACCCCCAGCGTCTGGTTTGACTCACAGGCATTGGGACGCCCCCGGCGGCAGGACGCACAGCGTCCGCAATTCGTGTAGGGAGAGAGGGTGACGTTGCTTCCGACGCGGAGCGTGGGGTGTGCGCCGTGAATCTCGACGATGGTGGCTGCCGCCTCATGCCCGGGGACTCGTGGAAATGTTACCAGGGGATTGCGACCGCGAAAGGAGTTGAGATCGCTTCCGCACAACCCAATCCGGCGAACCTTGAGCAGAGCCTCGCCTGGCTCTGCGGAGGGTTTGGGTCTCTCCACAAGTTGAGCCTTTCCCGGCCCAGCAAGAACGACAGCCTTCATACTTCCATCCTTTATGAAACAGGTTTCGTTTTCTCCCATTGGTTTCAATCGGCGGCTGGGATTTACGGGGAGGTTTCTCCTTACATGCCGGGCGGGTCCAGACGCGGTGATCGGCTTGCGGATCAGGGCGTGAAGTTCAATGCCTGCCTGCAACAAATTCCAGACAGGCCTCTGGCGGAGGTCACGGTTTTGCGCTCGTCCAGGCTGGCGGAGAGACGGCGTCCGCCGCTCGGGGAGTGCGCCTGGCCGGTGGGAGCCATCGTACTTGCTAACCTTGAAATACCTTACAGGAAACGCTAAAGTTATTTCAATAGATGTTCTTCGAAACCTTCGGGTGCACTTTCGTTTTTGCGGCCGGCGTTGGATTGGGTAGGGATGATGGCTATTCGGATGAAGGATATCGCGCAGGAGCTCGGGCTTTCAGTGGTTACCATTTCCAAGGTGCTGCGCAACCATCCCGATATTGCGGAAGAGACCAGGGAACGGGTGATGAAGCGAGTGAGGGAGCTCGACTATCAACCCAATCTGCTGGCGCGCAGCCTGGTTACGGGGCGTAGTTATCTGATTGGACTGGTGGTGCCCAGCCTGCTGCATCCGTTCTTTGCGGAGATCGCCAAAAACATCTCTGCGGCTGTTGGAGCGCAGGGGTATTCGATTCTGCTCTCCTCTTCAGAGGAAGAACCGTTGCTTGAGGCGCGCGAGATACAGCAGTTGACCGCCCGCCGACTGGACGCTCTGGTGATCGCCACAACCGGGGCAGATCGATCGATCTTTGACCGATTGGTGACAAATCGCACTCCGTTTGTTCTTATCGACCGTGAGATTCCGGGCCTTTCCGCGAACTTTGTCGGCATCGACGATGAAGCTGCGGGGCGTGTTGCCACCGAACATCTGATTCAGCTTGGCCGCCGCCGCATCGCGCACATCCGCGGACGCGAGAACAGCACAGGCGTGCGCCGTTTTGAGGGATACCGCAAAGCATTGGAAAAGGCAGGGCTGGAGTTCTGTGAAGATCTGGTGATTCCTCGTTCGAACGTGGATGTGGATAGCACCCGGATGGGAGAGGAAGCCATGCACCTATTGCTGAAGCGGAAGCCTCTGCCGGATGCGCTCTTTGCCTACAACGACCCCCTGGCCATTGGCGCTATGAATGCAATTTTCGAGGCCGGTCTTCGTATTCCTCAGGACATCGCCGTAATCGGCTGCGGCAACCTTCACTATGATGCGTTGCTTCGGGTTCCACTCTCCAGCATGGACCAGCGCAGCGCCCAGATTGGCGAGCGGACGGCCGAGGTTTTGTTACGCATGATCGGGTCACGCAAGGAGCAGCAGACTGTCAACGTCATTCTGGAGCCGACACTGGTTGTCCGTGAGTCCACCAGCGGTTCTTGAGGCACGAGATGGTCTGGCCAAACAGGTTCACCACCCGGAGGCTGACGGGTCTATTCAACGAAGCGGGGTTGTCCCGCAGAGAGGGAAAGATCTTTACCCTTGCCCGCGACGGGCACCTATTGCAATGTCAGGATTCATTTTATGTCCAAAGTGATGCAAATCGACCCACGCGATCATGTGCTGATTGCGCTTGAAGACCTGAAGGCTGGTGAGACGGTCTGGCTGGGCAACAAGAGCTGGACTCTGGCGACAGCGGTTCCACGCAAGCACAAGTTTCTCAGCGAGGCGCGCCAGAAGGGCGATCCGGTGCTGATGTACGGCGTGCTGGTTGGCCGCGCACGAGAGCCGATCCCTGCGGGCGCTGTTTTGACGGTCGCCAATCTGGAACATGACATCAGCGAGTTTTCGTCGATTCGCCATCCCCAGCCCGAGACGATGGGGCCTCTCCCCGGCCTGGACGCATGGAGGCAGAGAAGCTTTCTGGGCTATCACCGCGCCGATGGTCAAGTGGGTACGCGGAACTACTGGCTGGTGATTCCGCTCGTTTTTTGTGAGAACCGAAATATCGCCACACTGCGGCAGGCCTTTGAAGAAGAGCTGGGATATGTTGCACCCTCCAGATATCGGCGTCAGGTGGGGCAGTTGGCGCGTCTTTACCGGGAGCGCGGAGCGGATTGGACGGCTGCTGCGGAAGCTACGGCTTTAGAGCAAGCGCTTGAGAATGCACCGGTGCGGTTGTTCCCACATGTCGATGGTCTTCGCTTTCTGGTGCATGAAGGCGGCTGCGGCGGCACGCGCGAGGATGCGCGGAATCTGTGCGCTCTTTTTGCCGGTTATTTGCATCATCCCAATGTTGCTGGAGCTACCGTGCTCAGCCTTGGCTGCCAGCACTCGCAGGCTTCCATTCTGATGGAGGAGCTCCGCAAGCGCGATCCGGAGTTCAACAAGCCTTTGATTCTTCTGGATCAGCAGACCGTGGGGAGGGAGTCTGATCTGATGGACCGGGCGATTCGAGAGACATTTGCGGGCCTGGTGGAGGCCGACCGATGCCGTCGAACTCCAGCACCGCTGAGCAGCCTGACCCTTGGTCTGAAGTGCGGCGGTTCCGATGGTTTCTCCGGCATCTCTGCGAACCCCTCGATTGGTTACACCTCCGATCTTCTGGTCGCTTTGGGCGGTAAAACCATTCTGGCGGAGTTTCCCGAGCTCTGCGGAGTAGAGCAGAGTATGGTTGACCGTTGCGCCACGCAGGCGTCTGCGGATCGATTTGTCGCGCTGATGCGCGACTACGCCGCTCGCGCCCGAGCCGTGGGCTCGGGTCTGGAGATGAACCCTTCCCCCGGCAATATTCAGGATGGACTGATCACCGATGCCATGAAGTCTGCCGGGGCGGCTCGCAAGGGCGGCACGGCGCCGGTTGCAGCAGTTCTGGACTACCCGGAGTATGCCGTGAGTGCCGGGCTGAATCTTCTGTGCACGCCGGGCAATGATGTGGAGTGCGTGACGGGCGAGGTGGGGGCCGGGGCCAGCATTGTGCTTTTTACCACCGGGCTGGGAACACCCACGGGCAACCCGATTGCTCCCGTGCTCAAGATCGCGACCAACACGCCGCTGACGCAACGCATGCCGGACATCATCGATATGGATACAGGCCCGGTGCTTGAAGGCAGCACGACCATGGAGCAGATGGGAGAACAGATTCTGGAGCGGGTGATCGATGTGGCCAGCGGCACGGTACTGACTTGCGCTGAGCAACTGGGCCAGCATGACTTTATTCCCTGGAAGCGAGGCATTTCTCTGTGACAAACCCTCTCTGCCTTGGCTCTTTGTGATGGAGCACGGGGGTTCGAGCAACAAGAGAGGATTGCCGCGATCATGGCAAGAGGCCGGCTTCGGCGCAGGTATCCTGCCCAAACCAGAACCGCTCCACGGCGGTTTGCTTAACCTGAAAGGCTGGTTCCCTTGGACCTTGGACTGAAAGATAAAGTGATCCTGATTACTGGAGGAGCGGAGGGGATTGGCGCGGCGATCTCCCAGGCATGCATTGCGGAGGGGGCGATTCCTTGTATCGTCACGCGCGACTCTGAAGGGGTGCAGGCGTTTGCGAACGGCTTGCGCGCCCAAGGGGAACGATTCGAGCTGATCACCATGGAGTTACAGTCGCCGGAGAGCTGTCGGCAGGCTATCGAAGTAGCCATGCAGCGGCTACGCCGTATCGACGCACTGGTGAACAATGCGGGCATCAATGACAAGGTGGGTTTGGAGGTTGGTACGCCAGAAGGATTTCTGACCTCTCTGCAGCGTAATCTGTGGCACTACTACTCCATGGCTCACTATGCGCTACCGTCCTTGAAAGCGGCGCATGGCTCGATCGTAAATATCGCGTCAAAGACTGCGATTACGGGACAGGGAGGCACCTCTGGGTATGCGGCGGCCAAAGGCGGCCAACTTGCGCTTACCCGCGAGTGGGCGGTTGAACTGCTTCCATTTGGCATTCGCGTGAACGCGGTGGTTCCTTCTGAGGTGATGACGCCGCTTTACCGTAGCTGGCTTGCTACCTTCCCTGAACCGGAGGCCAAACTTCGCTCCATCACAGGGAGGATCCCATTGGGGAGACGGATGACAGAGCCAGCCGAAATTGCCAGCATGGTTCTGTTTTTGCTGTCAGAAACGGCCAGCCACATCACTGGCCAGCATCTTTTTGTGGATGGCGGCTACGTTCATCTGGATCGCGCCATTGAGTGAATCCTGTTGCAGGACGCGAAGGCGGCTGCGCGGGACGAGGGATTTGCCGCGCAGGAGCGTTATGCAAGGCGAGGAGGCCGTGGCGCAAGGGTGAAGAGCACGAAGCGGGGTGGCTTTCTGGATCCTGCGGCGGAGGGGAGGCGGCGGAAGTGCGAAGAAACCTGGTTTGCCGCTATTCTCCTTGGACAGTCAGGACTGAGACGGGTTTCGATTGACCGGGCGGAGTGGTCAGGAAGGGTGGAGCAGAACATGGTTGGAAGGGGCGGGATTGGGCGCAAGCTGTGGCGCGCGGATGCGGGAAGGGAGTAGATTATTGGCAAGCACCGGAAATTCTGCTGCGAGTAGCCATGATCTGGCGACTGAAAGAGGAAGACAATGAAGAATGAAGGTACTGCTGATCGCGTGATACGTGTGGTGGTAGGGATGGGTCTCTTGTGTCTGTTGTTTCTCCTGCATGTGCATGGTACGAAGTACTGGATCGGCTGGCTTGGCCTGATCGGTCTGGTACCGCTGTTGACCGGGTTGCTGGGCGTCTGCCCCATGTATAGCTTGCTGGGCATCCGCACCTGCAAGATAAGCGAGGCGAGCAAGTAAGGCAACGGACCAACGTACTTTGTCGAGGCCGCCGGAGTCAGGCTAGGTGTGTGCTGTCTCTATTGAGTTCAGGGTGCGTCTTGAAGAGTCTCTGCGCACTTCCGGAAGTTCGCCGCCCGGCGGGGAAGCAGTCGTGGTCAGGAAAGAGCGCCGTGAGCCCTGGGGTGGGGTGAATTGCAGCTAGCCAAGCCCCACGCCGAGCGGCCCTTAATTTTTAGGGGTTGGCAGGGCCAGCCGTTGAGGGTGGGTTGTTTGGGAATGCGGCATCGGGGAAGGCGGGGATGCCGTACGCACGCATTCCGCGACCCGAAGATTCTTGAGGGAATTACTCTTTGGTTTTGAGCCGCTGCTCATTCTCGCGGATGAACGACTCGATCTCTGGCGCAGCGGCCAGCAGGCGCAGCCACTGCTCCTTATAGAGTGTGACCGGGAAGCGGCCCATGCCATAGAGAGAAACCGCGCCCTTCTCGCTGACCTTCAGGCTGATGCCGCCCTTTTCTTTGTTCTTGAGTTTGGCATTCTCTGCGCGTAGACGCTCCAACTCCGCCTGCATCTCCGTTTCATTCATTCGATTATCTCCCTTTGACTTTCACTCTATTTGCTCATTGACGGGCCAGGTGCGTCAATCTTCTGGAATTCTGCAACCAAGCTGTTCCTCGTTCCTGATTGCCGCCATCCAGTTGTGGGTGGGGCAGATACAGTGCCGGGTTGGTTTCCGAACGCTGTGCCAAGGCAGTTGAGCATGTCTTTTTGGCAAGCGTGCGTACCGGAGGGAAGGATTCGAACGAGGAGCAGCTAGACCTCCGGGCGCTGGTTCGACGAATGATATTCGGCAGGAGAATCCCTCCGGACGAGGCAGGGCGAGCCATTTTACGATCCGGTGGCTGTTGTTCCTTAGAATCCGTTTGCGATGAGGTAGGCGGATGTTAGCCAGTTCGATTGGGAGGCAACGCGCTGCGCGGCGGCGTACTTGGCCAGAACGTCTGTCTCTATGTTGACCAGAGTGCCGGGCTTGAGTGTGTGCAGGTTGGTTACATGGTAGGTGTGGGGGATAATGGCGATCTCAATCCGGGGAAGATCCAGGCGGGCGACGGTGAGGCTGATGCCATTGATGGTGATGGAGCCCTGGGAGATGACTTGGGAGAAGAGATGCTCAGGGATCTCCAGGGTCAGACGCCAGTCGGTGGTGGCTAGATCGTTGTGGAGTGGAAGCAGGGAGATGAGCGAGCCGGTGGCGTCTACATGGCCCTGGACGACGTGACCGCCCAGTGGAGAGCCGGCTGGGGTGGGCAACTCCAGGTTGACAGTGGCTCCGGGGGTGAGGCTGCCGAGATTGGTGCGGGCCATGGTCTCGCCGGCCAGGTCGGCGGCAAAGTGAGCAGTTTCCGAGAGCGGAATCGCGGTTAGGCAGACGCCGTTGACGGCGATGCTGTCACCGGTGTGCCAGCGACCGCGGAGCGAAGGAGCAGCGATGACCATGCGGGTGGCTCCGTCGCCCGGAGTGATGGAGATGACCGTGCCTGTGGTTTCAATGAGTCCGGTAAACATACATTGAGTATAGAAAGTTTCGCCAGGAGGATGTTTCAGGCGACTCCGACCCATGGGTCGTGGAGGTAGCCGGCGATGCGAACGTCCTCCCCGTTTGGGACGAGGTCTGAGGGGAAGGTAGAGCGCGTGGTCCGGAGCAGATGCTGCTGCAGGGCAAACGGCGAGATGGAGTTGGCGGCGAAGGAGATTGCGTCGTGGCCCAACTCGGTTTGACTGTAGTAGAGGACGACGCGATCCACCAGATCAGAGGAGAGAAAGGCTGCGTTGATCCGGGCGCCGGCCTCGATGAGGACGCTGAGGATCTGGCGTTGGGCCAGTTCGCGAAGGACGGAGTGGATGTCCAAAGAGATGTCCAAAGAATGGTGAAGGGAAGGGATGCGGAGGATCTCCAGGTTGGAGGAGCTGAGTTGCGCGGCCCTAAGGTCGCCGACGGGAACGAGCGATTGGGAGCAGACGAGCAACAGGTCGTTTGCGGCGCTGGTGACGAGACGGGAGTCCGACGGGATGCGCAGGTTGCTGTCCAGGACGATGCGCAGCAGTGGGCGGCGGCGAGGGAGGCCGGTGCGGTCTGTAAGGGAGGGATCATCCGCCAAGACGGTGCCGATGCCGGTGAGAATGGCGTCAGAGGCGTGGCGCAGGAGCTGAACATCGGCCCGGGCCGGTGTGCCGGTGATCCAGTAAGGTGACGCGGGGGTCTGGGTGGATGGGGGAGGGGCCAGTTTGCCATCTGCCGAGAGCGCGGCTTTGAGGGTGACGAAGGGACGTCGGTGCTGGATGAAGTGGGCGAAGGCGTCGTTGAGGCTCCGGGCCTGCTGGGCCAGCGGGTGAGCTGGGTCGACGAGGACTACGGCCATGTTTGCAGAACGGAGGAGAGCCAGGCCACGGCCGCGGACCAGAGGATTGGGATCCACTGTGGCAACGACGCAGCGGCGGATACCGGCAGCGATGAGCGCGTTGGCGCAGGGGCCAGTGCGGCCCTGGTGGGAGCAGGGCTCCAGGGTGACGTAGGCGGTGGCTCCGTGGACGCTGCGGCCGGAGGCAGAGGCCTGCTTGAGAGCCACGATCTCGGCGTGATCGCGCTCGTCATAGTAATGCGCGCCTTCGCCGAGGACGACGTCGTCGCGGGTGAGGACGCAGCCAACGGCGGGATTGGGGCTGGCGAAGGCGGCGGCTTGCCGGGCGAGGCTGAGGGCTCGGGTGAGGTGGGATTGGTCCTGGGCGGAAAAGAGCAGTCGAGATGTGGAGGACATCGTGAGATGAGGATCCTAAGTTCAGGATAGCCTTTGCGCGCCCCTCTGGCTGCCCGGCAGCAGGGGCATGAGGGTGTTCGTGTTGATGGTGAAAGACTCCGGTTGGACGGTGGCTGCCGCCCAGCGGCGCAGGCGCGTGCGTCAGTAGACCGGTAGACGTTGCAGCGCGGCGTCAGGACGCAAGAGGCGCACTGCGGAGAGAAGCAGGCGGCTGGATTGGATGTGGCTATACCGTGAGAGGCTGAGGGCCCAGAGGGCGTATCGCAAGGTTCATAGGCTCAAACGGAACTGTATCGCGCTGAGGCAATTCATCCTTCTTCCGGCAGGAGATTTGCCGGAGGCGTGCGCCTTGCCGTTAGCTGCAAGGGCTCTCCTTCCGGATCGATTGGCTGTAACGCCCATGCGTCTGGTCCTGTTTCGCTGAGGCGGAAGGTGCGAGTGACATCCTGCAGAGCGGGCTTGATGGACGCGGGGAATGCCTGGCTCATGCGCGCCGTCTCCCATACCCGCACTATGTCCAGCATGGCTCCCAAGCGCTCATCTAACGGGGGCAGGGCTCCCGAAGCTTGTTCAGCCATACTTGCAGCGCTTACCACCACGCAGAAGCCGGCATCGAAGCCGGCGGCTCTGGCGCAGAGCCACTCCAGGTCTCTGGGTGTTGTGTCTTTGCGGATGGAGAACCAGCCCAGCATGCGTGGAATCAGGTTGCGTGTGTAGAAGAGCTGGTTATGCAGCCGCAGCAGGGTCTGGCTCTCTCGAAAGCTTCCATGCCAAGGCTCACCCCAGTTGTAGCGCGTGGCGATGTGCCAGGTATAGTGTTTTGGCATGCTTGCGTCATTGATGATCTGGCCGCGCAGCCCGGGTTTGAGTGCTTTGTACCAGGCGTCCGTAAAGAGCGAGCAGCCATACTGGCCCATTCCCGTGGACCAGTTGCCTTCCAATCCATCGAGCGAGAGCTGCATTGAATCTGTCCAGTTGCAGAAGGCAGCGATTCTCTGCGCGACTTCCACGGATAGTGCTGCGCTGGTTAAAAACACCTTATAGGGGTGGTCCATGAGCAGCGCGGCCTCTGCGCCTTTGGCGTGCGCTGCAGGGTGTGTTCCCCAAGCGCCACGCCGGCACTGGAGCAGCCGCCAGGGCGCAGACTCAGAGACGTCTGCGTAGCGAACCAGTTCCTCGCCTATCATGACCGTCTGCAGTTCTGTCTTCTGACGAAAGATTTCCGGATGGACGATTGGAATCTCGGTCTGTGATGCGTTGATGGCGGCTGCGAGGGGAGTTGCGCCGATGCGCGCCAGTCGTGGATCCGGTTTTGGGGTGACGTACGGATCGTTTGGGGTGATAAAGTTCGAGAGCGTGTGGAAGCCGACTCCAAGTCCGGCGGCGCGCGCTTTTGCCACGCAGTTGCGGAATCCGTCCCATCCATTTGGAAAGAGCGCTGGTTTGAGACGGAAGTGTCCCCAGGTTAGAAACGGCGAGCTTTGGTAGACGACCTTGAGTCCCGCACGTTTGGTCATTGCGATGGCCTGATCGATGGTCTGTTCGCCAAAGTCAGCAATCAGGTAGGACGATGTGGCATCAAACGATTGCTTGGCCCAGACGCCATGCAGCATTGGATGCGGCAGGCCTTCGGCGACCTCGATTGCTCCCAGTGTGGCCAACGCATCCGCAGAGGGAACGGCAAACAAGGCGATGCGGCTGCCGATGACGCCGCCATCGGCAAAGGGAAGGGCATCGAATTGCGGGCGCCCCCAGTTGGAGACGACGCGCAGGTGATCACGATTTCTGCAGTAGGCCTGGAGGCTGCTGCCATAGCTGGTGACCTTTGCTGTATCGCCACGCCAGTTCTGGTTTTCGCGTAAGGCTGCCGGCAATCCGGGATACACACCGTGGTCATCGGCGGTGACGCCATCCGGGGCTATGTCACTCTCCTGGTTCGGATAACCACCCAGCGTCTTGACGTTCAGGGCCTGAATGCCTACGGCCACTTCCGGATCGCGGACCACGCCTACGACTTCACCAATCAGGTCACCAATGCTGGTTGGATACGGGCCCCAAACAATGAGATCCACGGGCGCGGACGCTTGTAGTTCGATGAGTTCCAGCGCGATATGGGAGGGTTTGGCATGAAGCGCCACCGTCGCCTTGGCGTCGATGCCGGAAAATTCAAGCGTCAGGCGCGTCTGCTGCGTATTCCACTGGGCGCGATTGGCTGGATGTAGAACGTCCGCAATGCGGACGCTGAGGATAGGAGCGACCTGTCCGGGCGCAAGGAACTCTCGCCCTTGGCAGCGGATGGAGACGAGCGAGCCAGTTGCATCTATGCGGAAGAGTGCCTTTTGCGTAGACAGCAAGAGCGTGCCGCCAGCCGAAGCCGGAGCAGCCGATGCGGTTCGCTGCACGAGCAGGGTGCCCGCTCCTACCATCAAACGGCCAAAATCTCGCCGTCCGAGCCGCAAAGGGTCCGACCCAAAAGATTCCTTGTTGTCTGTTGTGTCCGATAGGTTGTCTTTTTCCATGCACATACGCTCTTTTAATCCTAATATGAGATGTGGCGGGCCGGAATTTAAAAACAGGGGTTGAATGCCTAACTTAGAGGCTCAGGATATTGTGAATGATGCGGCACGAGTCTTCGATCACCCTGTTTTTGCGGGCACTTGGTAGCAGATCAGCGTGGAGAGATGTGATTCTGGAATACCGCGATTGGCGCAGATCGGAGCAGAGGTACACCGAAAAAGCAAACCCTGGAGCGACTGCGAGCTGAGCGCAACAATTCGGATGACGACTCGATGGCGAAGGGCAACGTGCGGGAGAGGAGCCCTGACTGCCAGGAAATGCTGATCCCTTTGGCGAACGCGCCGGGCGAGGGCAGGCCGATTTTGGCCGAAGCGATAGCAGTGATTGCAGGTTTAGAAAAAGATCTCCACGCCGGGGCTGATCATGCAATTTGACTTAGAATTAGTTTACTCGATCCATGGCTTCATGCAGGAAAGATGGAAGGAAGCGCAGGTTCCATGAGAATTACTGAAGTCAAGAGCTGGCTGGTCGAAGGCATTAAATATAACTGGGTTCTCGTAAAGGTCTACACCGACGGCGGAGTTACCGGGATCGGCGAAGGCACCAACTGGCCGGGGAGTCCGATGGTTCTGGAGGCCTGTCGGCATGCCGGAGAAGCCATCCTTGGAGAGGATCCGACGCGTATAGACTATCTGTGGACCAAGCTCTATCGCGACTTCAACTGGCTGGGGCAAGCCGGCCCGGTTCTCTCCGCAATCAGCGCCATCGATATAGCGTTGTGGGATATTGCAGGAAAACGCGCCGGCCTGCCGGTCTACGATCTTCTTGGCGGAGCCTACCGCAAGCAAATCAAGCTTTATGCGAACTATTGGTTCCTGGGTGGAACCGGCACCCCAGAAGACTACGCGGAGCAAGCTGTGAAGATGAAGGCGAAGGGTTTCAGCGCCTGCAAAATGGATCCGTTTGCGCACATCCATTACTGGTACGGCGAAGACTTATCGGAGAATCTGGGGCTTACGGAACCACAGAAGAAGCTAGCCATGGAACGACTGCTTGCTGTGCAGGAGGCTGTTGGCCCGGATTTTCCCATAGCGGTCGAGACCCACGCCATGCTGAACGGTCCGACTGCTGTGGAAATGGCGCAGCGCATTGCCGCGACGGGAATTAACTGCATGTGGTACGAAGAGCCTGCAGGTCCGGAGTTCCCCGATGAAATTGCGGCCATTCGCCAGAAGATCCCACTGCCCGTGTGCGTAGGTGAACGGCTGCACTCGCGCTTCATGGTGCGCCCCATTCTGGAAAAGCGCGCCGCGGACATTCTTATGCCGGATATCACCCGCTGCGGGGGAATCGGAGAGATGAAAAAGATCGCCACGATGTGTGAGGCGTTCAACGTACCGATTGCGCCGCACAACCCCAATGGCCCAATTTCTACGATAGCAGCGGCGCATGTGATGGCTTCGGTACCGAACTTTTTTCTGCAAGAGTTTATGGTGAATGACGCGCCGTGGCGAGATGAAGTGCTGAATAGGCCTCTGCCCGTGCGCGATGGAATTTACGTGTTGAGCGATGAACCAGGTTTAGGTTTTGACCTGGTAGAGAGTGAGTTAGAGAAGCATCCCGGCGTCACGCAACGGAGGGCTGGATTCTATGTATAGGGCGATGGTTGGCTTGACTGCACGAAGATGGATGTCTTCAGCTTGCAGAGTAGAGGTGCGGCGTATGGCGGTGGCACTTTTCCTGCTGACTGTTCTGCTGTCGGCTGTTTCTGCCCAGGGAAGCACAAACGGCTCAGAATTGGTGCCCACCCCACCGATGGGCTGGGCGAACTGGAACAGTCTGGGCTGCCATTACGACGAAGGAACGATTCGAGCCATGGCGGATCGGCTGGTCTCCAGCGGGATGAGAGATGCCGGTTACAAGTATGTGATCATTCAGGAGTGCATCGTTCCTGCCGGGCATCGCGCCGCTGATGGAACTCTATTGCCTGACGCGAAGAAATTTCCCAGCGGCATACCAGCTCTTGTTGCTTATCTACATGCCAAGGGGCTGAAGGCGGGTATCTACACGGACGTTGGTCCGGAGACCTGTGCCGGATATGAAGGAAGCTACGGGCATGAGGAGCAGGACGCGCAGACATTCGCGTCCTGGGGCATTGACCTTATCGAAGAGGACTTCTGCCACAAACCTGCGCACTATACTGCGGCGCAACTCTACAAGAGGATGCATGACGCCATCGCTCACACTGGTCGACCGATGTTGTTTTACATCTGCAACTGGGGTACCGAACTTGCGTGGACGTGGGCTCCAGGCCTGGGCAATGTGTGGAGGAGCACGGGCGATGTAGGTGACCCGGGACATGCCGACTGGAGCAATATCGTGCTGAACTTCGAACAGAACGCGTTTCATGCGGCCAGTGGAGGTCCGAACCACTGGAGCGATCCGGACATGCTGGAGGTTGGCGTGCCCGGAATTTCTGAGGTCGAAGAACGATCCTTATTCAGTCTCTGGGCGATCTCTGCGGCGCCACTCTGGGCAGGGAACGATCTTCGAACGATGTCAGCGCAGACTCTGAAGATCCTGACGAATCGCGAGGTGATCGCCGTGGACCAGGACCGGCTGGGGCAGCCGGCGACCTTGATCTCAGAAGAGGGCCCCGGGTTGCAAATATGGGCACGGCCACTGGTGGGAGCACAGACACCAAAGGCTGTTGTGCTCTTTAATCAAAATACTGAACCGGCGACGATGCATCTCCGCTGGGAAGATCTGGGCATCTACAGACCGGCTGCGGTGCGTGATCTTTGGGCGCATCGGGATCTTGGGGTGCTTCCCAAGGGATATTCGGCGAGCGTTCCGGCCCATGGCGTTGTTATGCTTCGCATCACGCCACAGATCAAGTAGTGGGAGCATTTGAGGCAGGATATTCTGTTTTATCCGTAACTGATGGAGAAGAGATGAATACCAGAAGCGACCATGAACTCTTACAGGAGATGCGCGCTCATCTCTTCACGGCCATCATTGGGGACGTTCTCGATCTGCATGGGTACCATCATCAATTTCTCATGCCGGAATGCCGTCCTCTGCATCCTGGCATGGTGGTGTGTGGAAGAGCTATGACGGTTTTTGAAGTCGATATTGCCGAGCCTGTGGATCCGCCCTTTGGTCTGATGCTGAAGGCTCTCGATTCGATGAAGCAGGATGAGGTCTACGTTGCGTCGGGATCTTCCGCAACTTATGCCCTATGGGGAGAATTGATGAGTACCTCGGCGCGCGTCCGGGGAGCAGCCGGAGCGGTGCTGGCCGGCTTTACGCGTGACACTCATGCGATTCTGGAAATGAACTTTCCGGTTTTCTGCTACGGAAGTTATGCGAAGGACCAGAAAGGCCGAGGATGCGTGGCGGACTTCCGCATACCGCTCGAGATTCATGGGGTGAAAGTCAAACCTGGCGACATCGTTTTTGGCGACATCGATGGCGTCGTCATTTTGCCACAGGAGATTGAATCCGATGTTGTCGCTCAGGCGATGGAGCAGGTGAAGAAAGAGAAGACTGCCAAGAGACTTCTGCTTAGCGGCGCTTCTGCGGAAGATGTCTTCGGAGAGACGGGTGTGTTGTGATGTCCAGGTAGACCCTGGCAGCATGCTTTTGCCCGCACCACTGAGGCGCGATGGATTGTTTGCATCTGTGACTCAAGCAAACGGAGGCCCGAGGTCGTGATTTCCGGTTTAACCCTGCTGATGGTTGCGGCGATTCTGTAAGGGGTCTTTATGTCGGCATGGAGCAAGCGCGGGGTTGGGAGTGGGAGACGGTTTGGCTGGTTTTGCTTGCAGGAACGATTTCTTTTCACTGGATCCTTAGATGGATCACGCTATCCCATCCGATGGTATGGTACGCCGCTGAACCGTTGCACGGGCTTACGCTTCCAGCCGACGTTGGAATTATCCGGTTATGCAGGCGGCGTTGGCCGACCTCGGTCTGGATGGGCTTGGACTGACGCTCCCCGGTGCGTTGGTTGGATCGGGTGTTCTGATCCTCCAGAGAGGGAGGCACAACACAAGAGAGGAGAATTGCAATGAGATACAGTGGTAAAGTTGCCATCGTAACCGGCGCAGGCTCAGGAATAGGGCGAGGGATCGCCGAATTTCTCGCTGTGGAAGGGGCCTTTCTCCTGTTGAATGACATTCACACAGAGGCCGCGGAGGCATCGAAGCAGTTGCTGAGAGAGAAGGGATATCGCAGTGAAACCGCAATCTGCGATATCAGTACGAAGGATGGGGCCGAACAGGTCGTCACAGAGGCCATCCGCCACGGAGGACGTCTCGACCTACTGGTGAACTGTGCCGCTCGGCAGATCATAAAACAGGTTGAGGATCTTTCGGTTGAAGAGTGGGACACGGTTCTCGATGTAAATCTACGGGGGACATTTTTATGTTCGAAGGCAGCGATTCCCTGGCTGGCTGAGCAAGGTGGATCTATCGTGAACATCTGTTCGGTGCATGCCCAGGCGACGATCGAGGGTTTTGCTTCCTACGCAGCTTCAAAAGGCGGCATTGTCGCGCTGACGCGCGCGATGGCCATAGAGTTCGCCCCAAAAGGAGTTCGCGTAAATGCTCTTAGCCCCGGCACGATTGATACCCCGTTGTTACAGGCGTACTTCGATTCCTGTCCAAATCCGGAGCGCGCCCGGTCAGAGTTTTTGAAGTTTCATCCTATCGGCCGTTTCGGAACGCCGCGTGACATAGCAGAGATGGTGGCGTTTCTTGGCAGTGCGCAGGCCGGGTTCATCACTGGAACAGAGATTGTTGTGGATGGCGGCATGACGGCGCTACTCTTCAGACAGTGAGAATAGCTGTGGCAACGTAAGCACTCCGTCAGCGCTGCACTTTTTTGCTGGGGCCTACTCCCACTCTCCGAGGCGGTGCTTTAACGTCAGACGATGTAAAGCGCCTGCGAATCGGAGGAATTCGCAGGATGCGGATAGTTGAGGGTCGTCCTGGTTTGCCAGGGTCGAAGCCAGCGTAGGATGGAAAGGCGAGGCAGGCGTAGTGCGCTGAGTTTCCACGTTTTCTTCCAGTGTACTTTCAGCAAAAGGGGCTGGCGCTGTCAGACGCTGAGTGGTTATAGATTGATTGCACGCATACCCTGATCGTAGTAGCGGGCTCCCGCTGTAACGCCCAAAGGAAAGACCTGATCCAGGCGCCGGAGATGTTCTGTGGTCAAGTGGACCTTTAACGCCCCGAGGTTCTCCTCCAGATAGCCTATATGTTTGGTTCCGGGAATGGGTATCACGTCCTCTCCCTGGCTCAGCACCCAGGCAAGGGCCAACTGTGCGGGCGTGCAGCCAATCTCTTCCGCCAGAGCCTTTACCGCGTCAGCCAGTTGGAGATTCCTCTGGAAATTTTCACCTTCAAACCTGGGGTGACGACGTCGCCAGTCGTCCTGCGGGATATCATCCGGTGTTTTGAATCGCCCGGTGAGAAAGCCGCGGCCGAGCGGACTATAGGCGACGAAGGCAATGCCCAGGCTGCGGCAAGTGGCTAGAATTTCATGCTCCGGGTCGCGCGACCAGAGCGAGTACTCGGTTTGCAGAGCGGCGATGGGATGCACGGCGTTGGCGCGGCGAATTGTGGCCGGTGCAGCCTCTGATAGTCCTAAATAGCGTACTTTCCCTTGCTGCACCAACTCTGCCATGGCCCCGACCGTATCTTCAATGGGCGTGTTGGGGTCAACGCGGTGCTGATAATAGAGGTCGATGTGCTCCACGCCGAGCCGCTTGAGGCTGGCGTCGCAGGCTTGCTTAACGTACTTGGGGGTTCCATTCACGCCGAGAAATTCGCCGTTATTCCCGCGGACATTCCCGAATTTGGTGGCAAGCACTACATTTTCCCGCCGGTCACGAAGGGCGAGCCTGAGGAGTTCTTCATTCTTGCCGACGCCGTACATATCCGCGGTGTCCAGGAAGGTTACTCCGAGGTCGAGCGCGCGATGAATGGTCGCAATCGACTGCTTTTCATCGGAGGCTCCGTAGAACTCCGACATCCCCATACAGCCCAGTCCGATTGCGGATACGTTCGGTCCGTTGCGTCCAAGCTTTCTTTGTTCCATCTTTGTTTCTCCCGTTCTGGTGCTTCATTTGATGCATCCACATTGGAAGTTGATGCACAGCAATGGGTTGAAGATGCCACGGGATGCGTTGGCAGGGCGGCTGGAAAACTGCGCCTGGTTGCAAGGCGTGAGCGAAGGGCAAGAAGGCATGCCTGGTACCGAGATCTTTGGGAACGTCTCCTTCAGGTGAGGACTTCCAAGGCAGTCTTGCGAAGGATCCTGACCTTATTCCCGTCCATTGAGATGATCTTGTTGCTGCGCAAGTCGGCGAGACCGCGCGAGACGGATTCCCGCGAGGTTCCGAGCATCGACGCTAAATCCTGATGCGTGAGTCCGAGTTCAATCTCTGGCTGTGGATTGGCTGCGGCGCCGACATCGTGGACGATCTGGAGGAAAAAATGAGCGAGCCTGCCAATAATTGAATTTGACAGGGCTAGTCTACAAGCGTCGAGCAACGCCACTCGATATTCGTTGTTGAGACTTTGGGCCACGTGCTGATTGCCTTCGATGTGGTGCTGCAGGAAATGAAGGAATTCGTCGCGCTGAAAGGTTTTCATCTGGACGGCTTGGGTGGCTTCAGCGGTGACCTCATAGGGCGTGCCGCCAATCACCGCGCTGAGGCCTAACACATCACCGGGTTTGGCGATTCGAATGAGAAAGACTTTGCCGTCTTTGGAAGATCTGGTGAGCCGGGCTGCGCCGGAACAAAGAACAGAGACGCCACGCGGTTGCATCCCTTCAGAGAAGATGGTTGCTCCGCGAGGGAGCGTAACGTGAACGCCCATGGCGTCGTACTGGCTGAGTACGTGAGGAGGAAGGTCGCAGAACCAACCAGGCTTCCGCGCCTTACAGGTGAGGCAATCCTGCGGTATGAAGTTACGCATTGATATGAGTTGGCCCCTGATCGAACAGCCCGACTATGATTGTAGCTGGTTAGAGCCGTGCAAGAGGCAGCTTGGTTGCTCGATGATTGGCGGTATCGGTGGCTGAGATTGATGGTTCAGGCGTTGCACTGCACGAAGGTTGGATTGAGGAATGGCCTTGTGGGAAAAGGAGTTGCGGCAGGCGTTTGATGTCTGTCCGCGCTGTGGCGCCGGATCGTGGTTAAATCCATCGCCCAGGCAAGATCAGATGCAGTGAGAGCAGTGTTTGCCAAGGAGACGTTGTATGGTGAATCGCAGAAATTTCCTAACCAGTGCAGGGTCGGCCACGCTGCTTGCCCTTTCCAAACAGGTGGGAGCCGTGGAGCAGGGCCAGGCAGCGGCCAGGGCGGGCCGACGACAGCCAAACGTTCTTCTGCTGATGGCCGATCAGCACAAGCGGAGCTGTCTGGGAGTGGAAGGAGATGCGGTTGCGAAGACCCCAAATCTTGACCGCCTGGCTAGGGAGAGTGTCCGCTTTACCGATGCCTACTGCACCAACCCGGTGTGCGCGCCCTCGCGTGCGTCCATGATGACGGGACAGTTCTCGCATCATCTGATGGACGGCATGGAGGGGCCTTATGGGCCGCGCTTCGACACTCTCCCATTATGCTTTGGCAATGCAGGATACTTTACTGCACTGATCGGCAAGATGCATGCGGTGGATGCGCAACTGCACGGCTTTCAATATCAACTGGAGTTCAACGATTGGTTCCAGACAATTGGGCCTGCCGCCAAGCTGTACGCTGATGAGCTTGGATCTCCGAACTCCGGGTCTGGTCAACCACAGATCAAAGGACTAGGGCGCGGACGCGATCCGTGGAAGGGGCATCGGACGCCGGACGGACGGCTTGGTCTGGTAGCTGTGGGCAGGCCATCTCTGATGCCGGAGGAAGAACATTTCGAGGAGTTTGTCGCGAGCGAAACGGTACATTTTCTGGAGACCTACGCCCAGCAGGATCGCCCGTTCTTTCTGGTGGCGTCGTTTTTGAAGCCGCATGATCCGTTTATGCCTGCGGAACGGTTCGCGCAGATGTATGAGCCGGAGTCCATGCAGCTTTCAGCCACCTGGGGTAAGGCGCGGCTTGATGCTATTCCGCGAAGGGTACGGTATGAGATTGAGCACTGTCCGTTCACGCCGGAGCTGCTCCATGCCGCAGAGGCAAAGAAGCGTACTGCCTACTATTACGGGAATCTGGCGCAAATGGACGATTGCGCTGGTAAGATCCTTGACGCGCTGAACCGGTTAGGACTGGACCAGAACACGATTGTGGTCTACACGTCAGACCATGGGGAGATGCTGGGCGATCTGGGTCTATGGAACAAGTTCCAGTTTTATGAGGGATCGTGCGGAGTGCCGCTGATGTTCCGGCTGCCGAGTAGTTCTGCGGCGGTTTGCACCACTCCGGTGAGCCTGGTCTCTCTGTTTTCGACGTTGACGGATTTATGCGGTGTCCCGCAGGCAAAGTCCAATGACGGCGTAAGTTTTGCGGATCTCGTGCGTGACCCTGCCTCCACCAAAGATCACGGGCCTGTCTTCAGTGAGTTCAGCCTGGGCAACAGCGCGGCAAAGTACATGATCCGGGACGGCTCATGGAAGTACACCTACTGGGTGGATGATATGCCGGAGCTCTATGACCTGTCCTCGGATCCTGAGGAGCTGAATAATCTGGCCCTGACGGCCCGGTTTGCGCCGAAGGTGGCGGAGTTGAAGGAGCAGCTGTTTGCCTGGTATACGCCACCGGTATGACACGGCCAGACGGCAGTTTTCCACAGTTCCGCCAAGTGATAACGCGTATATCAACCGATCGATGGATACCGGAGAGTCTCCGGACTCTCTAGCATGCTTTCAGCACTGTATCCGACCAGCAGCACTGAGGGGGAATTTGAAGCAAAAACGAGCGTTCAGGCTGTTTTGGGTGTTCCTGTGCCTGCCTTCGCTGTCTCTGGCACAGGGCGCAGGCAAGGATCGACCCTATTCCATCTTTGTCTATTATCGAATTCATCCTGAAGCATGGCAGTGGTTTGCTGCACCGCCCTTCACCAGCAGCTATGGGTATGCGGAATCTCTGCTGCGGTTTGGCGTGGCACAGCAGATCCGCCGTTGGGACTGGAAGGTGGAGGCATCGCAAGCCGCGCTGCTGGACATACCGAGAAATGCCATCTCCAGTGACGCCGCTCAGAGTCAACTCGGCTTCGGGGGCGCTTTTTACGCAGCCAACAACAGTGAGTCAAACTCTGCTGCGCTGTTTCTGAAACAGGCCTTTATTCGATACAGCTTTACAAAGAACGACAAGGCAGTGAGGCTTGGACGCTATGAGTTTTTTGATGGCGCGGAGACGACTCCGAAGGACGCCACCATGCGTTGGTTGCAGACTTATCGTGTTGCACAGAGACTGATTGGCAACTTTGGATTGGTGAACGCACAGCGCAGTTTCGACGGGTTTGACGGTCACTATGGAAATTTGTCTGCCAGGAACGGAGCGAATTGGGATCTGACCGCGATGGCCTCGCGGGCTGATCAGGGGGCCTTCACGGACAATGGCAATCCTGAGCTGAATGTCGATGTGCAATATCTTGCTTACAGCCGTTATGCTCTTCACCAACATCTTCTATGGAGAGCCTTCGGGATTGGATATCACGACGGCAGGACGGGGGTTTTGAAGGTAGACAATCGTCCGCTTGCCGTTCGCGAGGCGGACCACAAGAGTATCCGCTTGGGCACCTATGGAGCAGACTTGATCGCGTCCATACCGACGCGAAAGGCAAACTTCGATCTGGTGGGGTGGGGATTGCTGCAAAACGGCAGTTGGGGCGAACAAGAAGACCGAGCGTACGCAGGTCTGTTGGAGGGTGGAGTGCAACTAACTCATGTTCCTACCGAGCCATGGCTTCGCGGAGGGTACTCTGCGACGAGTGGCGACAACACTCCAGAGAACAACAGGCACTCTACGTTTTTCATGATTCTTCCTTCGCCTTATATTTACGCCCGTGCACTGTCTTACAATATGATGAACAACAAAGACGGTTATGTGCAGTTGATTGACCGCCCGAAGAAGCATCTGGAGTTGCGCGCTGACCTGCACTGGCTGCGGCTAAGCTCCAGCAAGGACCTCTGGTACCAGGGCGGAGGGGCATTCAATAGCACAGCGTTTGGCTATGTCGGCCGACCAAGCGGAGGCTATGGCTCCTTTGCATCCATCGCAGATCTTAGCTGCTATTGGCAGCTTACCTCGCGACTCAGTTTCAATACCTATTACTCCTACACCAAAGGAAAGAGCGTCGTGGGCAGCGACTATCCTTCAGGGCACAGCGGTCAGTATGGCTTCGCTGAACTGATCTTCCAGTGGGGTCTACCGCAGCGGAGCGCGAGGTAGCCCTGGCGGACGTTTCTTCGACAAGCTGCACTCCACGGATTGAATGAGAGAAACAAACCTCGCAGCAGCGGATGGAATCGCTGCGATGCGCTCTCGCAGCCGGAGCAGTACCTCCTGCTTTGCCCGTGGCTGCTGGTCGGCCTCGTTTGAGACTGCCCACAGCTTAGCGAGGATGAGAAGCGAGAACGGGCCGCTATTGCACTCTGCCGCCAGCCCTGAGGGGGTTAGAAAGGGATGGCCGTCGGGTTTTGCCGGAGACGGATGCTTGGGTTGGAGCATTGTGCGAAGATTTCTTTGAGGAAGACGCCTATCAATGTACGGCTGGGACCGGAAGATGCATGCCGACCTAGCGCGTCGTGTATGTTGGAAGCAATCGGCGTCGAGTTGGTTTGACATCGAATTACTCTGCAGGAGGTGGTTCTGATGAAGCGATCCTCCGGATTCCGGGCCTGCGAAAGGGCCTCCCTAGGGCGTTTGCCTTGGAAGGCATGGATTCGACCGGGCTTTATGGCCTGCGCTTTGATCTGTCTTCCGGGTTGCGCTCGGAAGACTATCACCTCCGCGCCGCCTCCGCCGCCGTCCCATGCGCTGGTTCAGCGGGTTACCCGGGCCCGAAACGTCTTCCTCTCCAACGCGGGCGCAAACGATTACTTCAACGGCCAAATCTCCGGTGCTCCCAACGTGATCTACAACGAGCTCTATGCCTCCCTGCGGCAGTGGGGCTACTTTCAGCTTGTGGATTCTCCAGACCAGGCAGACCTGATCTTTCAGGTACGCGGCACCGAAGCTGCGCCGGAGATCATCATGGACCCCTTTGGACAATCCCGAGGGCGGCAACACCAGCCTCATCTCCAGCTCACCATCCTCGATCCCAGCAAGGACCCAGCCCAGCCCGCTACGTTGGACACGATTGTGACGCCCGCCGGTAGGGGAGAAAACATTCCACAAGGCAAGATCGCTTTTGCGAAGTCCATTGAGTGGCTTACTTATAAGATCAGCACGCTGGTCTCGACTCCGCCGGCCAGATCCTCCGGGTTGAATCCGAGTACCGCTCTGCGCCCTTCCTTTGAGACGCTGCTCAACTTCCAGGCCCCGATCCCGCCGCAGTTTCTCAACGCCAGGAGAGTCTATCTGGAAGCTGACCAACCCCGGAAAAACGGAGGATTAACCCTAGCTCCTGATCTCAAGGACTTTCAATCTGCTTTGTCCAAATGGGGTTACTACCATCTGGTTTCCAGCCCTCAGGAGGCCGATGTCGTCTTCCACTTGAGAAACGACCCGGACAACGGAGTCTCCCTGACCGTGACCCCGCCCAATAGTCGGGTGATACTTTGGACGATCGACGATCCGCGATGGGGCTTTACAAACAGCGGCGCCAAGGTGGACAGAAACCTTGTCAGTCTTCTCAAGCAGATTCATCACATCCCCCTGAGCCGACAAGAGATGACTGATCTGCGCTAGGTGGTGGGCGAGTGACGGTCCCCTAGTGGTGTCGGCGCTATGCGGGGCGCAACACGAGTTTGCGGCGGGAGGGTCTTTCGCGCTGCGCAGGGGATTCGTACACTAGCGCTATGGCCGCCGAATTCACCCACCTCCATCTGCATACCGATTACTCCCTGCTAGACGGGGCTTGCGACGTCGACAAGCTGGCCAAACACCTGACGAAGTTGGGCCAGACCTCTGCCGCCATTACCGACCATGGCAATATCTACGGCGCTGTTCACTTCTTCGACGCTATGAAGAAGCAGGAGCTGAAACCCATTCTGGGTTGCGAGCTCTATATCTGCAAGGAGGAGTCGCACCTGCGCGAACACGCGGACCCGGACTCCAAATATAACCATCTGCTGGTTTTAGCTGAAAATGAGGAGGGTTATCGGAACCTTGTTCGGCTGACCAGCGAAGCGGCATTGCACGGCTTCTATAAGAAGCCTCGCGTGTCCAAAGCCTTCCTGGCCCAACATACCAAGGGTCTTATCTGCTTCTCGGGCTGCCTTGCCGGTGAGGTGAGCCAACACATCATGGCAGGGAACTACGACATGGCGAAACGGGCTGCCGGCGAACTGGAGACGCTGTTTGGACGAGGAAACTTCTTTCTGGAGATCCAGGACCACCATCTGGAACCGGACAAGGTGGTGACCGAAGCCATGTTTCGCATGGAAAAAGAACTCGACATTCCGCTGATCGCCACTAACGACTCGCACTACATCGAGGACCAGGACTCGCGCGCCCACGAGGTGCTGCTGTGCGTGCAGACCGCGGGGAGCATGAACGACCCCAAGCGCTTCAAGTTCGATACTCAGGAGTTCTACATCAAGAGCGCGGAAGAGATGCATCGCCTCTTTACCCATGCGCCCGAGGTCTGCACCCGAACGATGCAATTCCCGGAGCGATGCCAGCTTGAGCTCTCTAAGGTCAAGAATCCGTTTCCGCAGTTCGACTGCCCGGACGGGATGGATATTGATACGTACTTTGAACAGGTCTGCCGGGAAGGTTGGCGGCGCCGGCGTGAGACGGCGATCAAACACCTGGAAGAAACGGGCAAGCTGCGCAGGTCCATCGCGGAGTATGAAGCTCGGTTACAGCGTGAGATTGACTGCATCAAACAGATGAAGTTTCCTGGCTATTTCATGATTGTGTGGGACTTTATCCGTTATGCTCGGGAGCAGGGCATACCCGTGGGACCGGGCCGGGGCTCGGCGGCCGGCTCGCTGGTGGCTTATGTGATGGAGATTACCAACATCGATCCCTTACAGAATGAGCTGCTGTTCGAGCGCTTTCTGAATCCCGAGCGGGTCTCGATGCCGGATATCGACATTGACTTTGACATGAATCGCCGTGGGGAGGTGATTGAGTACGTTCGCCGGAAGTATGGAAACGACCAGGTAGCCCAGATCATCACCTTCAACACCATGGCGGCCAAGGCGGCGATCAAGGACGTGGGGAGGGCCTTCGACATGCCCTATGGCGAGGTGGATCGGATCGCCAAGCTGATCCCAACTACCATCGGCATCACCATTGAACAGGCCCTCAAGGAAAATCCGATGTTGGCGGCCGCGTACGAGTCTGACGCGCGCATCAAGGAGTTGATCGATACCGCCCGGCGATTGGAGGGGTTGGTGCGAGGGGCAGGCGTGCATGCTGCCGGGGTTGTGATTGCACCTCAACCGCTAACTGAACTTGTACCTGTAACAAGAACAAAAGAAGAGGCTATTGTAACCAGCTATGACATGAAGGCTGTGGAGAAGATGGGCCTGCTGAAGATGGACTTCCTGGGTTTGACGACGCTGACAGTGATTGATGACTGTCTGAAGCTGATCCAATCCAATCGCGGGGAGACGGTGGATCTGTCAACGATTGATCTGGAGGACGAAGCTACATTTGAGCGCGTCTTTCACCGGGCGCTGACCTCCGGCGTGTTCCAGTTTGAATCGGCGGGGATGCGGGATGTTCTGCGCCGCTACAAGCCCAACTCCATTGAACATCTGACCGCGCTGAATGCGCTTTATCGCCCCGGCCCGATTTCGATGATTGACGACTTCATTGAGCGAAAGTGGGGACGGCGCGAGGTAGAGTACATTCTGCCTGATCTAGAACCGATCCTTCGCGAGACCTTGGGCGTGATGGTGTACCAGGAGCAGGTAATGCAGATTTCCAACCTGATTGGGGGGTACTCGCTGGGAGGGGCGGACCTGCTGCGCCGCGCGATGGGGAAGAAGGACGCTGCCGAGATGGAGAGGCAGCGTGAGATTTTTCTGGCTGGAGCGGTGGAACGCAATTATCCCCAGGCCGCAGCCGGGGAGATCTTCGATCAGATGGCGAAGTTCGCGGGGTATGGCTTCAACAAGTCTCACTCGGCCGCCTACTCGCTGCTGGCGTATCACACCGCCTGGTTGAAGACGCATTATCCAGTGGAGTTTATGGCCGCGCTGCTGACGTCTGAGACGAGCAAGCCGGAGAACGTGGTGAAGTACATTGGCGAGTGCCGGGAGTTGGGGATCGCCGTGATTCCGCCGGACGTTCAGATTTCTGCCGCCAACTTTACTCCCACCGGGGACTCGATTCTGTTCGGTCTAGCGGCCATTAAGAATGTAGGGCACAATGCGATTGACTCCATTCTGCGCGCTCGTGAGGAGCTACGGACGGCAGGGAAGCCGGGCTTTAGCACGCTGTATGAGTTTTGCGGCAAGGTGGATCTGCGGCTGCTGAACAAGCGGGTGCTGGAGAGTCTGTGCAAGGCGGGCGCTTTGGATTCTTTTGGTCCGCGAGCGCGGGTGTTTGCTGCCTTGGACAAGGCCATGGATCGCGCACAGAGGTCCCAGCGCGACTCTGCCGCGGGCCAGCATGGCCTGTTTGGCATGTTTGACGAGCCCTCTGCCACCCAGAGGGAGGAGGCGCTTCCCTCGGCTCCGGAGTGGGACGAACACGTTCGCCTGCAGAACGAAAAGGAGGTGCTGGGCTTCTTTGTGAGCGGTCACCCTCTGGATCGTTACCGCGAGAAGTTGCGCAATCTGAAGGTCGTGGACACGGCGACGGCGTGTGAGATGAAGCCTGAGGCGCAGCCGTTCCGTCGTGGCCGTTCAGAGGACGCCGGCCAGGAGATCCAGATTGCGGGCGTGATCACGGGGCTTAAGGTGGCCAAGTCCAAGCGGACAGGCGAGTTATACGCCCAGGCGGTGCTGGAGGATACGGTGGGCAGGATCGAGCTGATTGCCTTCTCCTCGGCGTACGAGAAACTCGCTGAGAAGCTGAAGATTGACGTTCCGGTGCTGGTGCGCGGGGCGCTGCGCGGCGAAGAAGATGCCGCGCCAAAGCTGGCTGTGACTGCCGTGACCGCGCTGGAGGACGTCCAGATCAAGCTTCCCGAGGCGCTGCGGATTCGTGTTCCCATGCATAGCCCGGATGCGCAGCTTTTGAGCAAGCTGGAGGCGATCTTCCGCGCAGCGCCGGGGGATGGCAAACTGATGCTGCGCCTGGAGGAGCCCAATCAGTTCGCCGTAGACCTGGAGCCCAAGGGCCTGAACGTTGCGGCTGATGTCGGATTCATTGAACAGGTGGAGTCGCTGCTAGGCCGCGGGGCGGTGCAAGTGATCCACTAACGCAGGTGATCCGCTAACCGGGCGGCGGTGGAAGGCGGCCTTGTTCTAGCGTTGATGTGGCATTTCAGAAGAGCCGATGGAAGGTTCTGGCCCGGGCGCGGCCGATTTAGCGCGGCGGCGCCTCATCGGCAAGCTTCGCTTCCAGAGCCCCGTGTGCCGCAGGATCGATTTCTCCCGTACAATCATCTTGGCAAAAGAGATGACGGAACGGATCCTGGACAGAGGGATTGCTCTATCCGAAGGATTCGGTTAAAAGACGGCAACAAGACTATGGTCAAAGTTCGCAACGAGACCCCGGTAAAAGAGATGGCAGAGACGGTACCCGCAAAGAATTCCACGAAGGCCGCAGCCCCGGTTCCCGAAGCCTGGGTGAAGACAGAGCTAGCCCGGCATCCCCAACGTTGTTATCCGATGGACTTTATTCAGACTCTTTTCACGGGTTTTCGTGAGATTCACGGTGATCGCCAGTTTGCAGACGATCCTGCGATGACTGCCGGCATGGCTTATTTTCATGGCCACCCGGTGATGGTGATTGCGAACCGGAAGGGCCGCACGGTGAAGGAGCGGGTGGAGCGAAAGTTTGGTTCACCCGATCCGGAGGGATATCGTAAGGCCCTGCGCACGATGAAGATAGCGGAAAAATTTCATCGGCCGGTTTTTACTTTTGTTGATTGCGCCGGGGCTAATCCGGGCCTGGGGGCCGAAGAGCGTGGCCAAGCCGAGGCGATTGCACGCAATCTGCTGGAGATGTCGCGTCTGCGCGTCCCGACCATCGCCACGATCACGGGGGAGGGTGGTTCCGGCGGCGCCTTGGCGCTGGCTGTGGCAGATCGCGTGTTGATGCTGGAGAATGCGATCTACTCTGTGATCTCACCGGAGGGATGCGCCTCCATCATGTGGAAGGATGCTGCCCGGAAACAGGAGGCCGCGGCGGCGCTGCGATACACGGCTAGCGACGTGAAGCGATTGGGCTGCGTGGATGAGGTGATCTCCGAACCGGAAGGCGGAACGCAAAACGATCCTGCTCTGGCAGCAGAGCGACTCGACGAGCGGCTTATGGCCCACCTTGACTCACTGCAACGGATGCCTTTGGAGGAGATGCTGGCGGCGCGGTACCATAAGTTCCGGAACATTGCGCAGTTTTATACCGTTGCCTGAGAGATGTCTTCCAGGGCCGGACCTGAGATCGCAGGAGATGGACGGTTGGGCTATCGGCAACGCGCAGGTTGGTTTAAAGGGTATCGAGCCCGACAGGAGGGTATTCGGCATCCTAATGTTTCCTAGGCGGTTCGTTTTGCAGGGACTCCGCCAGATATCCCCAATCCTGTGCAGGATCGTCTGAACCAAAGGAGTCTTTCTACCTTTGCAACCCTCACGTCCCTCGTCTCTTCTGCGCCCCTTCCACATGCTCCTTTTCCTGGGGGGCTGTGTCTGGGTTCTGGTGTCTCGCGATGTGGCGGTGCGCGCCGCCGACGGACTCTCGATTCGATATAACCTTTCGCTCTTCGATGATCTGATTCAGCAAGCGTTTCTGCTCTTTTTTCTACTTTGGGGCTTTGCCACACTACGCTGGATCTTCAGCCACTCTGCTGCACCGTTCGGCAACAGCCAGATCACCAGCATCCGCGAGGTGAACGCGCTACCCAAGCGTGCGACGTCGAAGGAAGAATGGCTGCGCGGTGCGGCGGTTGGATGGGGTATGGCCCTGGCCGCTCTGCTGCCGATGGTGCTCATTGGATCGCTGCACCCAGAGTTCAACTTCTCCCTGAACAATCTCGGTTTGATGCTAGTTAGCCTGGCGACGCTTGCCGTGTTGACGCTGACCTTCGAAGTCACCTTTCGCGGGTTCCTGTTTGCAGAGTTTCTGCAGGCTACCAGCCCTGTGTTTGCCACGATCTTCTTTTCCTTTTTCATCGCCGCGGTGGGAGTTTTCAGTCCTGACGCAACCCTGTTGAGCTTTCTGAACGAATTTCTGTTTGGCATCCTTCTGAGCATCTGCTACCTGCGCACCCGGGCTCTGTGGATCGGGTGGGGCCTCCACTTCGCGTGGAGTGCGGTTCTGGCTGCACTCTTTGGCCTACCGCTGGCGGGGGAAGGCAACTACAGCAACTTGGTGTTTACCTCCGTCTCTGGCCCGCAGTGGGTGACGGGCGGTCCTTACGGGCCGGACGCGGCGCTGCTGACGGTCGCGGTTCTGCTACTCTCCATAGTGGTTGTGCTGCGGGTGACGCGCAACTATGCGTGGGAGTACACCTACGTGGCTCCGCTTCCGGGGGGGTATCCGATGGAACCGGCTCCTGCGGCCGGTCACGAAGCAGCGCCTGCGCCGCTGGTTCAGATTCTGGGCTCAACTCCAGCGAAGCCTGTGGCTAGCTCAACCGACGCCTCGTCTCATCCGGAGGTTCCGTCGTCCCAACCTTGACGGGAGACTGACCTGGAAAACTTGCCTTTGATGTGAGCAGAGGAAGCGGCAGCATCGTGTAGACTTGCAGAAGAGCTTTAGATTGGCCCAGCGTCTTTGCGACTCCTCCTGTTCGGCCCAGCCCACCAGCCCAGCCCGTTACGGATCAAGCAGGGTCGCCGCGCGCGCATCAGGCCGCAAATTGGAATCAGGAGAACATCACAATGGCAAAGATTGCCAAGACCGGCGACCGCAAGAAGGTCATGGATACACAAAAGAGCACGGATTGCCCCAAGTGCTCCAAGCCCACCCGCATTGTGAAGCGGGTGAAAGACCGCGAGCGCGGAGTTCCGGGCGGAGTTTATATCTCCTGCTCGGCCTGCGATTTCTTCGAGAAACTGTAGGCGTGGCTGGAAAGAACGTCGCGGAATGAAATCAGGAGCATGGACATGGTTGGCTGCTTTGCTGTGTGCTTGCTTTGGATTGCAGTTGGGTGAACGGCAACGGGCCCCAGGCTACCGCAGGTTTTGAATAGACAGCCAATCAACATTTCATCAAAAGGTTCGCCGCGTGGCGGACCTTTTTCCTTGTCGCTGCGTCTCATGATCTGTGCGGTTCGAAGGAGTAGATCCCTTCGAGTAACCTTTCCTACTTGACGATTGTCATGTCGGGGGAGGACACTCCTTCAGGGTATTAGGAATTTCTTCATCATGGTTATCAGTACTGCTGTTTCACTCGACGCCTCAAAGAGTTTCGCCTCCACGCCCCAGTTTACCCGCCCCACCTTCCTGATGTGTTCCCCTGAATGGTATGGAGTGGATTATGTGCTGAACCCCTGGATGGCGGGGAATGTGCATCGATCGTCCCGCGATCTTGCCTTTGCCCAATGGAAGAGTATGCACAATGTGCTGCGCAGCGTGGCCGATGTGCGGCTCCTTCGACCTGAGCCGGACTGTCCGGACATGGTTTTTATTGCGCACGGGGCTCTGATCCATCATGGTGTGGCCGCCATCTCCAGCTTCAACCCGCAGCAGCGTCGCGCTGAGACGATCTATCTGCGCCGGTGGCTGAGCAACGAGGGATTTCTGATATGGGAGACACCGCGTGAGACTCCTTTCGAGGGTGGGGGCGATGTAGCTTTCAACGACAAAGGAACAGCGCTATGGGCGGCGCATGGCGTGCGAACGTGCCGAGCGGCTCATCGCCACATTGCTGACGCGTGGCAGTTGCCGATTACCTCACTCCATCTAACGGATCCGCGCTTCTACCATCTGGATACGTGCTTCACCCCGCTGGCCAACCCGACCGGGGCGGGGGAGGGTTATCTGCTGTACTATCCCGGGGCCTTCGACGCGGTGTCCATTGCTGCGATTGAGCGTGCCTATCCGGCTGACCACCGCTTCGCCATCTCTGAGTTGGACGCTACCCATATGGCATGCTGTGCGCTGAATCTAGGCCGGACGATCTTTACCGGCGAGATCAGCCGTGAACTGGCGACCCGGCTCTTTGATGCCGGTTTTGACGTGGTCCAACTGGAACTGAGCGAGTTTATCAAAGGCGGTGGGGGCGCCAACTCGCTGGCGTTGCGCCTGAGCGACATGCCAATCACCCACGGGCGTCTAGGAAACTTGCCGATTGCGTAGAAAGAGGAAGCTCTGCATCATCTGGTTTCAAGACGTCACGATGCAAGCCGAGGGGCCCGGGAGTCTTCGGGCCCCTCGGCGTATGAATTCGCCCAGAGAGCACAGGTGAAAGTCGCCTTGGTACCCCAGACAGGCGCGAAGGCAGAGATTCACCTCAGTTATCTGCGCGGGTTGAGAATGGGGATCTGAGAGATTCAGGCAGCGCAGCCTTGCCAAGGCCGGGTGTCAGCGGCGAAAGTTGGCGACCAGTTCAGGATCGAGGAGGCTTGCCGTGAGTTGTTCACCCGCTGGTTTCAGCTCAGAAGGATCCTCCAAGCGTAGATGGGCGACGATCTTTTCGGCCAGCCTCTGGTCGGTGGGATCCACGCTTTCGAGGCGAACCTTCGCCAATCCTTCGACGCCGAGTTCCTTTGCGGCTGCGTAGGAGAGATCGACAATGCGGTTCATTGGCATGGGACCCCGATCGTTTACGCGAAGTATGGTTGATCTTCTGTTGCTAAGGTTGGTTACACGAACCCAGCTCCCTAAGGGCAGGGTACGGTGAGCACAGGTCATGGCGTACATATCGTACGTCTCCCCGTTGGCGGTCTTGCGACCGTTGAAGTTTCCTCCGTACCAGGAGGCCTTACCGATCTGGAACCAGTGTCGCTTGGCGTTTGACTTGGCGGACGGTGAATCGTTCGCAGGGACTGTGTTGTCTGGTTTCACCGTAGGACTTGCAGCGAGGGAGACCGTCAGGCCGAGGGTCACGACCAGCATGCCAGCGCGGGTACGCTTGCGGCCTTTCTTCCCCGGTAGTTCTTCCACGCTTTTCATCATAGGATCACTCATAGAGTTATTGTCACCGCGCTAATTGCCTAAGTCAAACAAATAAAAGGCATTTATGCTGATTTTTGACTTGTAAATCAGGGTCAAATGTGATACGGTTCTCTCACTACTGGTTTGCCCAAAGTGTCTGATTTTTCCTCTCCAGCCACGACCGCACAGCGAACGCTTTTGACGATTGCGGGCCATGATCCCTCCAGCGGTGCAGGCATCACGGCGGATCTAAAGACCTTTTCAGCCCACCGATTCTTTGGAACCTCAGTGCTGACCGCGCTGACGGTGCAGTCCACTCTGGGGGTGGAGGAGGTTCGGCCAGTCGATGCCGCCTTTCTACGCCACGCGCTTGACCACTTGGCCGCGGACCTTCCACCCGCAGGGATCAAGATTGGAATGTTAGGTTCGGTTGCGGCCGTCACCGCAGTTGGGGAGTTTCTGGCGGCGCGTCTGGCGGCAATCCACGTACCCGCGGCGGCTAGGGTGGCAGGGCATGAGCCTAACGTGCGCCAGCCCGTCCCGCCAATCGTTCTTGATCCTATCCTGCGCTCGACCTCCGGAGCGGATCTGCTACCGGCGGACGCGATCGAGTTGCTCCATCAGACTCTTTTGCCTCTGGTCACCTGGATTACTCCCAACTGGAGAGAACTCACTGCGCTGACAACTCTTCCGGTGGAGACTCTTGCGGAAGCCGAAGCCGCCAGCCGCGCTCTGGCCAGGAGACACCCTCACCTGCACATCGTCGCCACCGCCGGTGATCACTCCCAGCCCACAGATCTTCTTCTGCTGCCGTCAGGAGATCTGCACAGATATGCGGGGGAGCACATTGAGTCCAACGCCACGCATGGCACCGGTTGTGCCTTCTCTTCGTCTTTGCTCTGTCACCTGATCCTGCGGGATACTCCGGTGGAGGCCGTCCGTGGGGCCAAGCACTTCGTCGCTGAAGCCATCCGCCATGCTCCCAACCTGGGCCATGGAAATGGCCCGCTCCATCTGTTTTGGCAGCTTCGATGAGGGCGGAAGTTTCAACCGATTCATCTGCTACGTTTAAGGTGTATGGCTTCACCACTCCGCATCCAAATGAACGGTCAGCAGCACATCATAGAAGATCTCTCGTCACCCGCAGCCTTAGCCAATGTGGTTCAGTCACTGGGTCTGAAAGGGGATCGGATTGCTGTGGAACTCAATGGACAGATCATACCCAGAACGAGCTGGAGTGAAGTCCAGATCGTGGACGGAGATCGCCTCGAGATCGTCCACTTTGTTGGCGGAGGAGCTTCTGCTTTTCCTTCTAAGGCGCTGTAAATAAATTGGATGAATTTCCCGGTAAGATTTCGACTCGGTGTGTCCGGGCGGCTTGGAGTCGTTGATCCAGCCCATCCTCAAACGGCCGGGGGTAAGCCTGCCGATTCGAGTACCTGGATGGCAACCGGCCCTTGGATCTCAAGCCTTTTCGGGATTGCCGGTATGCTGGATTTTTGCCAGCCTGGCGATTCAGCAGTGAAACGCGAGCCGATGCTCTGCGGCCGTGACGACGGCTCGATGGTGGGTAGAGGGGCAAAGGGAGGCAGGGGGTAACGTGGGCGCTCGATGGATTGACCCTCTTCATTAAGAAAGATAGCTTCGGGGCTGATCTCTTACAGCCTCGCCACTGTCTGCTGCTAGACTTTAGGGATTACGGTTCTTGTTTCCACTTTCCGGAGCCACTTTCCTTCGTGCGCATTGTTCAAACTGTCTTCGGAGTCTTTCATCACTTCAACTTAGCGCGTGAGATGGAGAGACGTGGACATCTGGAACGGGTGTACTCGACTTGGCCGTGGCAACGGTTGAAACGTGAGGGGCTGCCCCATTCCCTGGTGGAGACGTATCCCTGGATCCACGTGGTGGATTACGCAGTAGGGCGGAGTCCGATTGATCTCCGCTGGCTGTCTGACGAGCTGGGATACGCGAATGCGCTGGCCTTTGACCGATGGACGGGAAGGCGCCTGAAGTCATCCAAGCAAAGACCTGACGCTTTAATAGGGATCTCCGGATCCAGCCTTACGTCTGGTGCCTGGCTGCAGCGCGAGGGTGGGAAGTTTGTGTGCGATCGTGGATCAACCCATCAACGGTTCCAGCAGCAGATTGTGGAGGAGGAATACGCGCGCTGGGGGGTGACGCAGCCGGTCTCCGATGAACGGGATACGGTGCGTGAGGAGGCTATCTATAAGCAGGCAGATGCCATTACGGTCCCATCGAGCTTTGTGTTGCAATCGTTTGTGGAGATGGGTGTGCCGGTGGAGAAGCTCTTCCAGATTCCGTATGGGGTGCGATTGGAAGATTTTCGGCCGGCAGCGGAGCCCGCGGCGGACGAGTTTCAGGTGCTTTTTGCGGGGGCTCCGGGGTTGAGGAAGGGGCTTCCTTACCTAATACAAGCCTTTGCGAATCTGAAACACCCGAAGAAGCACCTATGGATTGCAGGAAGTGTGCAGAAGGATATGAAGGAGGTTTTAAAGCGCTTACCCTTGGAAAATGTGGAATTTCTGGGGCCATTGCGGCAGAAGGAGTTGGTGGATCGGATGAGCCGGAGTCATGTGCTGGTGCTGCCTTCGATTGAGGAAGGGTTTGGTCTGGTGATGGCGGAGGCGATGGCGTGCGGATGTCCGGTGATAAGTTCAACGAATACTGGCGGTCGAGATCTCTATACAGATGGTGTAGAGGGGTTTATTGTTCCGATTCGAAGTCCAAAGTCGATTGAGGATCGGATGCAATTGTTGGTGGAGCAGCCGCATTTGCGCTCCGAAATGGCGGCGGCGGCGCTGCGGAGGGTACATTCCTTAGGGGGGTGGAAGGAATATGGAGACCGGTGGGAGGAGTTTTTGTTGAGGTTGACGGGGAGCAAATAGAGTACAGTTTCTGTGAATCTGGTGCGGTGAAAGGCAGCCCGTGGATGGGAAAGGTCTTCTGAGGGCAGGGCGAGGGATGGGCAGAGAGGCGTGCGGGTATTGCAGTTTCTATACTATACAGAATATGTATTATCAGACGTACTATTCCAGTTTCTTTCTCCCTGGTAGATTTTGAACAATGCAAGGCTCAATCCATCTCCTAGTCGGATGCAACCTTAAAGTGCCCACTTGGGGATCCGGTCCTTCAATCGCTAGCCTTCTGGGAGGCTGCGTGAGAACCAATTTGTAGCGGCCGTCTTTATCGCTCCCGTGAGTCCGCCGCTCCGAGTATCCATACCGGTCTGTGCAGCTGGCAACTACGGAGTCCGAAAGCGTCCTTGCCCCTCACTCGAAAAGATCCCGGTACGAGGTTTGCCGAACTATTCTTCGATCGCCGGTGGGCTGGCAGAAACGAGTAGAGTTGCCTGCTGGATGGTAAGAAGAGTTGCCAGGGGCGCACCGGTGGGCTGAGCAGTTCGGGGATGGGCTTGCCGTGATAACGTTAATTTTCTCTCTGGAGGCGAAGCGAATGCCCCCGAGATCATCCAGCAGCATCGATTCAGGAGACGAAGCTTTGCCAGATGTGAACCCCAGTCGCCGTGATTTTCTTCGCGAGGCCGGAATGACCGTGGCCGGCTCCTTGGTAGTTCCAACGTGGTTTGGAGGACCGAACAACGCATCTACGGATAAATCAGTGTCTGCTCCGAATCCGGCGCTCTCGCAAGGTGGCCAAGAGCCGGCGGCGAAGCCCATTCGTGGGCTGATGGTGGATGCCGGGCGGCTTCCGGAAAAACTTGATTATTACCGCCGGGTGATTGACTTCTGCGCAACGTGGGGCTGCAACGCCCTTCAGTTTCGTCTCGCGGACGACCAGGGCAGCGCCTTGCGGTTTGCATCCGTTCCCGGCCTGCTGACCCATCAGAATGCCTTTACCCCGGAGCAACTCCGAGATCTTGCGGCGTACGGCCGGCAACAAGGCGTGGATCTTTTACCAGAGATCGAGTCCTTTGGGCATACGGGGTACATCACGCGATCGCCGCTTTATGCCCACCTGCTGGATCGTGAATCCAACGGCTCCACGGACTTTACCGGTCTCTGCCCGGTGGACCCTGAGACGCTGGAGTTGATGACCAAGCTCTATGCTGAAGTGGCTTCAATCTTTCCGTCGATGTATCTCCACGGCGGCTGCGATGAGGTGAATTGGGGAGGCTCGGTTCGATCTCGTGAGGCGCTGCGCAGCCGAACCCGAGCGCAGATCTGGGCCGACTATCTGAACGCTCTCAATCGACTAGCCGTCGATCTGCACAGAGAGTTCATCGTCTGGGGAGACTATGTGTTGCACAAGTTGCCGCAGGTACTGCCGTTGCTGGACCCTGCGATCATCATCATGGACTGGGATTACGCGACGAATGATGCGGTTCCTCTTCTGCGCTCGCTGGATCGAATCCAGGCCCACGGGGCACGGGCTATTGGAGCGCCGGCGCTTTCGTGTTATCAGTGGGGTCCAAGGGTGGGCAGCGAGCAACTGCGGAATGTGGACGCGTATGCGAACGCGTATCTCGCCTCGGGCAACGCCGCCTCTCTGGGCGTTGTTGTCACCAACTGGGTCCCTAGCAGGTATCTGCAGAACTCGATCTGGGACAGCTTTGCGTATGCCGCAGTCGCTTTGACCGAGGGAACGGCGACTGCACAGACCTCGGGATTCCGGCGCTTTGTGGAGAAGCATTACCAGACGGAATGGAACCCGCAGTGGGCCGAAGTCTTCGAGGGCCTATACGGCGCGGCGCCCTACTGGCCGGATTCTTCAACGGCATCGTGGGAGGGTCTTCCCTTGCCCGTTCCCTGGAGCAGCGACGAACAGATTAAGGCTCTAGTTGCATCCGGGACCACGGCACAGAATCCGTTCTCGCGCATTGCCAGCCTGCTGGTAGTGCTGGAGACGAACATCCTGACTAATCTTAATGATTTTCAGTCGTTTGCCCTGTGCATTCAATATCTGGACCGATTGTTCTGGCGACAGTCGACGGTGGTAGAGCAGGCACAGCAGCGACCGTTGGACCGGGTAAAGGCCACATGGGTGATTCAGGCAATATCAGAGCGTGATCAGGCCTTGGCCAAAGCTCTGAGCGAAGATTGGGATGCGGGGCGTTTTGCGGACTCTGCGGGCGCCTTGCGGCCACTGTTTGGCCTGCGGCCAAAGGACCAACTGCTCTTCCAGTGGAAGCTAGCGACCCATTACTCCGCATCGCTTGCGCAGGACCCGACACGTTTCTGTGCCTTGCTGGAAGCTTAAGATCTGAAGATTTACCTGGGCTGGCGCAGGCAACCCGAGGTGCTGGGACAGGAATCTGAACGATCGACATACTTTCAAGTGGTGGCTACGTCTAACCTTTTGCAGTGTGGCAGTTGAACCAGATGCGTTGATGCTCTCGAGGGAGAAGTTCTGGTACCCTGAGGGAGTCTGGATGGTACGGAGGAAAGTATTGGTGCAAGTGAACATCCGAAAGCTGCTCGGTGGCCTCTCGAAGTGTGCCCTGCTGCTTTTGCTTTCGGTTTTTGTTGTCGGCTGGGGTTTGGGAGCGAAGTTAGATCTCTACCACGTCGCCAAGCACCAACTGCCTACAACGGACTCGGCGGCCAAATTGTCCGTGGAAACTCGGTCCACTCCAGCGCTTTTTTCGGCATTCCAAGGGGCCAAGCCGAACCTAATCCGGCGTAATGTTACGTTCGATGGCCTTAGCTTTACTTTACGTCAGCCTACTTTTTCTGTATCTGAGATGCGGGAGAACATGCGCATGCGTGTGCTTGCTCGACGGCATCACATCTACGGTCAAAGGCTGATGCGCGGGCCTCCGCCCCATTTTTGCTAGTTTTGGCTACGGACATTTCGTCTGACGGCGTTGCAATGGATCGATCTCCCGAGGTGGAAGCAGTTTCGATTTCTTTGTAGAAGCCACGTAGCCTCAATGCTTTCACGGTCCGATCGAAGGGTTTCTCACACCTTTCTGGCGCTTGCTTTTCCATTTTCTGATTCTCCCGGCGCTGGGCGATGAGGATACGTTCGATGTAGATCCTGGAGTAGTCCGGTGAAAGTACTGGAAACAGATGCTTGCTTGGTGGATGCTGAGGAACATGCGGCTGGTTGATTGCAAAATACGGGGTGGGCATTCCGCGACCAGTGTCTTGCCTTTCGACACGACACAGGGACGAAGCGGTGTCACGGCGAGACCGGTGTCTTTGGAAGATGAAACGTGCTTCAGACATGTTCTTCTGTCGGAATGCAGGCGGGTAGCGCGAGACGCCGATTCCGCTCAATCTCTTCTTTCCAGAACTCGCCTTGAACCGCGCAATGGAACCGAGTTCCGTGGGCAATTCCGGTCTAAGACGAGCGCCGGCTGCTCTTCCCTCTCTGCAAATTCCCGGCTGCGTCGGGTTGACGGCCAGCCAGACATGGTGCGGCGCTCAGTGAGATCCTCCCGTCTTCCCCTCGGTTTACTTGAGGGCTTGATCGCGCTCCCTTCTCGATCGATGCAATGGCTTCCCCCGAGGCGGACTCTGGTGTGTTTTCCAGCCAATTCAATGCAGGTGTCAGATTTTCCCTCTCGTCTTCCGCAATCTGGCGAAGCCATAATAGGTGACTTTGACGGGTGCTTCTCCATGGAGGAGCACCCAAATATTGAAACGCTGCTTCGCAGATCAGGCATTCTCCCGCATATTAAAGACCAACAGGAGCTCTAGCAAATGCGCTACCCGCACATCGTCCTATCCGTCACGGCTTCTCTTTGCGCTGTTATCGGCATCACATCCTGCCATACGGGCGCGGGCGATGCTGCTGGAAAGGCCCCTTCCATTCCGACAGCCAAGGTAGCTGTAGCGCAGCGTGGTGATATGGCCACCGCGGTGACGCTCGTCGGACAGTTTCAGCCTTACCAAGTCGTTGACGTTCACCCTAAAGTCAGCGGTTATATGCAGAAAATCAATGTTGATATTGGCGACATTGTGCATACGGGCGAGGTCTTGGCGATCCTTGATGTTCCGGAACTACGGGCGCAACTGCGGCAGTCAGCCTATGCTCTGAAACAGAGCAAGGAAGCGGTCGCGCGAGCTCAGCAGGAGATCAATCGCGCGGTAGCGCTGAACTATGCGCTGCATGCAGAGTCCGTTCGACTGGAAAACGCGGCGGCTACACAACCTGGACTGATTGCTCAGCAGGAACTGGACGATGCACGGGCCAAGGACCTGGATTCCCAAGCGCAGATTGAAGCTGCTACAGCAGCGATGGCGGCAGCTCAGCAACATGAGGCGGCAGCCCAGGCCGATTTCGAGCGCTATACGGCCTTGGAGAACTATACGTATGTGACCGCTCCATTCGACGGCGTTGTGATCTGGCGCTATGCAGATACGGGAGCACTGATCCAAGGTGGCACAAATACCAATGACTCCGCGCTACCCATCGTCCGGGTGTCGCAGAGCGGTCTGTTGCGTCTTCGCTTCCCGGTTCCGGAGAACGATGTGCGCACCATCCATATTGGTGATGTGGTGCCCGTGCGCGTGGATGCCACAAATCATATGTACTACGGGAAAGTGATTCGGTTTACGCGCAGCGTGAACTTTGAGACACGGACCATGGAAACGGAAATCGACATTAAGAATCCAGACCTCACTCTGACTCCCGGCATGTATGCTGACGCAAATCTGCCATTGGATACACAAAAAAATGTCATCACCGTTCCGATTTCAGCACTGGTGATGAATGGGGACCAGCAGACAGTCTATCTCGTCGACAAGACCAACCACGTTCATATACGCAATGTGACATTGGGAGTGAGAGGACAGTTTCTGGCCGCGGTTACCAGTGGATTGGCGGTGGGAGATCGCGTCATCGATGGGGGCCAGGAAAAGTATCAGGAGGGTGAACTCGTAGTACCGCGGATCATCTCCACGCCGGCATCCGAGACCACCCAGCAGACTGGCGGAATGATTGACATGAAGAAAGAAGAAGCAGTGACTGATGCGTCCCTGGCGCCCAACTAAAATCTCGTGTCTGCATAGAGTTGCCCATCGATCTCTGATGGAACGGGCATTGATTCAGTTCGGCCAACCATTCTAGGAGTATTTGTTCCATGCCAAAGTTTGCTTTGAAGTTTCCGTTCTTCATCATCATGCTTTGCCTGATGATTACCTTGGTAGGCACGGTCACGGTCTCCAGGATGCCGATAGACTTATTTCCGCCGATTGATATGCCGGTGGTGATTGTCGCTACGTTTTACAACGGCATGCCTCCCCAGCAGATTGAAGCGGATATCACCGACACCTTTGAACGTTTTTTCACCCTGGCCTCTAATGTCGATCACAGCGAATCACGATCGATGACCGGTGTCAGCATCATCAAGATCTACTTTCAGCCTGGTACAGACCCGAATGCGGCCGCAAGCGACATCGCCAACCTTGCCATGGCTGACCTGCGCCGTCTCCCTCCAGGGACCCTGCCACCAGTAGTATTGGCCCTGACAGCCTCCACGGAACCGGTGTGTCTGATTACGCTCGAGGGCAAAGGCCTCAATGAAATCCAACTGAAGGATCTGGCGCAGTATGAGGTCCGCGACCAGATCTCCAACGTGCCCGGAGCCTCGGTTCCGCAGCCGTTTGGTGGAACGTATCGCCAGATTCAGGTTTACGTGGATCCGCTCAAGATGATGGCTCACAACTTGAGCCTGAATGATGTGGTCAATTCGGTAAACGCGTCCAACTTGATTCTACCCGCGGGCGACGTTCGGATTGGTACAAAAGATTACAACATATACGCCAATAGTCAGTTTCCGAACGCCAAGATGATGAACGAGATGCCGGTAAAATCGCAGGGGAACGCTTCTGTTCTCGTTTCTGATATCGGCCGGGCTGAAGATTCAGGAGCGCTGCAATATAACATTGTGCGCATTGACGGGCAGCGATCCGTCTATGTGCCAATCTTCCCTCAAGGTGGCGCTAACACGATCACGATCGTCGACGGCATGAAGGAGGCGATCAAGCACCTTGTGGACGTTCCATCGGCGTTAAGAGTTGCGGTCGCATTTGACCAGTCCATCTTCGTGAAACTTGCCATCCGAAACCTGATCAAGGAGGCGAGTATTGGCTTGGGGCTCACGGGGATGATGATTCTGCTCTTTTTAGGCAGTCCTCGGGCGACCTTTGCCGTGATGCTATCTATCCCGCTCTCGGCATTGACTTGTCTACTGATTACTAATCTAATGGGTGGAACGATCAACACGATGATTCTGGGAGGATTGGCGCTGGCCTTCTCTCGACTGATCGACGACTCCGTAGTGGTTCTTGAGAATATCTTCCGATACATGGAGATGGGAAGTCCGCCACGCGAGGCGGCAGAAAAAGGCGGAATGGAGGTATCTCTTGCCGTCCTGGCCGCAACTTCCACCACGGCGATCGTGTTCTTCCCCGTCGCGTTTCTTACTGGAATCAGCAAGTACATCTTCACACCGCTCGCACTGGGCGTGGTGCTCTCGATCTTTGCCTCCTACTTCTTCGCGATGACAGTGGTGCCTCTGTTCTGCGCCAAGTTTATCCGGTTATCCCATTCTGCTGAGGGACATGACGAGCACGGGGATCATGGTGCTCAAGCATCTCTTTTTCAGCGCATCATAAGTCGATTCAATGAATACTTCCAGAAATTTCTGAATGCCTATGAAGTTCTGGCCTATCGGGTCTTGCAGAAGCCGGCGATCACCGCGACGGTTCTCCTGGGAGGCTTAGCCATTACCTTCTTCGGACTCTTTCCTTTTCTGGGCCGAGCCTACTTTCCCCGCACGGATCCCGGTCAATTCGTGATCTACCTGCGCTTACCGAGTGGCACGCGCATTGAGGTCAGCAACCAATACCTCGCCAGGATTGAAGGGGTTATTCGCAGCGTGGTTAAACCGAAAGATCTTGATATGATCGTGTCCAACATTGGCGTGTATCCGGATCTCTCGTCACTTTTCACAACGAACGCGTCCATGGATACGGCCTTTGTGCAGACCAGTCTGAAGGAAGACAGCAGCGAGGGCAGTTATGAGTATATGGATCAAGTGCAAAAGGCATTGTCGCGTGAGATGCCTGAGGTTACCGCGTTTTATAGCGTAGGCGGTTTGATTGACAGTGTGATCAACGAGGGATTGATAGCCCCTATCGATGTTCAGGTTACATCCATGAACATGCGAGGAGCGTTCAATTTAGCCCGCCAACTTGCCGCTCAAATCAAGAAGATGCCGAACGTGAGCGATGCTTTTGTTCCCCAGGATCTGGATTATCCGGGCATTGCACTTGATGTGGACCGCGAGAGAGCGAGTCTGATAGGTCTTTCCGCGCAAGATGTGGTGGACGATGTAGTCACCGCGCTGACATCGGACGGCATGATCGCTCCGAGCTACTGGATTGACCCAACCAATGGTAATAATTACATGGTGACGGTCCAATACGCGAATCGCTGGATCGATCATATGTCGATGGAAGATCTTGGAAATATACCGCTTCGCGGTGTCCAGCCTCCCGGATACAGCCCGACCAATATCGGGCGGATGGCCGTTAAGATGCCCACAAACTTCCATAAGAGTGATCATTCTTACGGCTATACTCCGTTGAGCTCCGTGGCTGATCTGGTCTTGATGAATACGCCGACGGAGGTGGATCACTATCAGATCCAGCGTGTTATGGACGTTTACGTCTCCACCAAGACAGAAGCATTGAACGGCGTCATCGACCGCATTCAAACATTGCTTAAAAACACGAAGCATGGCCGCAATACAGTGCTGATGGTCCGTGGAGCTCCTGTCAACATGAATCTGGCATTCAAAGAATTTTCTCTTGGCCTAGTCGTCGCCATTCTGATGGTCTATCTAGTGCTGATGTCACAGTTCCAGTCCTTTATCGATCCGTTCATCATTCTGATGGCGGTACCACCTGGACTGGTGGGCGTGTTGTTATTCCTGATGCTTACGGGCTCCACGCTCAACATCATGTCTCTGATGGGCGTGATCATGATGACAGGAATTGTGGTTTCCAACAGTATTCTGATTGTGGAATTTGCAGGACTTCTGCATGAGCAGGGTAAGTCGCAACTGGATGCCGTGGTGAGCTCCTGTAAGATCCGTCTGCGTCCGATTATGATGACCTCGTTTGCCACACTGCTGGGCATGATTCCGCTGGCTCTGGGGCTCGAAGCGGGCAGCCAACAGTACGCTCCTCTTGCACGCGCTATCATTGGCGGTCTGGGACTTTCTGTTGCGGTGACGATATTCCTGGTTCCGGCCGTCTATCTGGTCGTCAAAGGTGACCGCAGGTCAGATGCTGCAGGAGCAGAGGGAGTTGAACATGCTTAATCGTCGTAAGATCTTTGGCTTTGGCATGCTTTGCGCTGTCGCGATTACATGCGGAACTGTGCCGTTCTGCAGCATGGAGGCGCAGAGTCAGGGGTTGCCTGAAGCGCCTGCGGCCAATCTGATCTCCAGCGCCGCTCAGACTTCGGCAGCGCCTGCCCAGACAGTGCCTTTCCCCATGCCACCGATGCCGGTCCTTCCAAGCACCACTGGGATGGGTTCTGCCAATTCTGCGAAGTATCCGAAACTGACGATCGCTCAGGCGGAGCAGATTGCGCTGAAGAATAATCCGAATATTAGTGTTGCTCAACTGCTTGCGCTCGCTCAGAAACAGGTGACGAGAGAGGTTCGTTCGGCCGAACTTCCTACAGTTACGGGTGCCGTCATGGCAGTAGACGCTAACCAGAACGGACGCATTGTAGCCGACGCTCAATCGCCATACGATAACCCGAGGATCCTTCCACGCGCTGCGGCTGGCGCACAGCTCAACCAGTTGATCACCGACTTTGGGCATACCGGCAATCTGGTGCGCAGCGCGAAGTTCAACGCGCAAGCAAAGGTAGATAGCGAAAAGGCCACGGAGCTAGATATCACTCTGGTAACAGACGAGGCTTTCTACGCAGCTTTATCGGCACAGGCTGTGCTGAAAGTAGCACAGCAGACGGTCGAGCAGCGCCAATCGACGGACCAACAGGTTCGGGCGCTGACCAAGACGAAGATCCGCTCCGATCTGGATCTGAGCTTTGCCGACGTTCAGCTTTCTCAAGCTAAATTAATGCTACTGAATGCGCAAAATAATGAGCAGGCAGCCATGGCAGCCCTGAACGACGTTCTGGGTTCCGAGAAGGATATGCAGTATTCGCTTGTGGATGAGACGAACAACAACCCTGCTCCCGCTCCGGATGACGCCGAAGCCCTGGTGAAGGTTGCTTTTGCCCAGCGCCCGGATCTTGCGGCATTGAACGATCAGTATATTGCGGACCAGCATTACAGCAGAGCGGAGCGCGATCTGTGGATGCCCAGCGTCAATGCACTCGGGGCTGGGGGCGGAGCTCCCGTACGCTCCGACGACGACGGCGACCTTATTAAGAGATCCTGGTTTGGCGTGGCTGGCGTGAACGTGAGTATACCCATCTTTAATGGCTTCCTGTTCAATGCCGAAGAGGCTCAAGCCAATCTTCAGACCAAGGCCATGCAACAGCAGATTCGTAGCTTACGGGATACGATTGCTCGTGACGTTCGCACGTCAGTGCTGAACGCGCAGACTGCATTCCAGCGCATTGCTGTTACGGAGCAGATGCTTTACCAGGCCAACTTTGCTCTTGCGTTAGCTACGGCGCGATACAAGCTCGGCTTGAGCGGCATTGTAGAGATAACCGAATCTCAACTCAATGAGACGCAGGCGGCTATTGACAATGCAAATGCCCGTTATACCTATCAGACTGCGATGGCGGTTGTGCGCTATGAGTTGGGACAATGATACGCCTTTTACCAGGGGACGGTTCCCTCCGCGAAGATCGTTTTGGATAAGGCTGCGGCGAGCTTCCGATTTCCGTTCAGAGCACACGTAGCTGAAGCTTTAAGGTCATTCTATGGCTAGAGCTGGGAAGCGCACAGAAGCCGCGGAATTTGGACTTCAGCGTAAGCATCAATCCTGTTGTATCTTCTGGCTGCAGCTCACGTTTGTACCGCAACCTTTGAACCGAGACCACGCGGAGATCTGACTTCCAGAGAGAGTCTGTGGCAGACTTTACCGGAGAACCTTTAGGTATGCATCAAGAGATTCAATTCAAGCAGATTCTGGTTGCAACAGATTTTCTGGCGAGTTCTCGCGTGGCTCTGGATTACGCAGTGGCGTTTGCCATTCACTTCAAAGCTTCGATCGTGATACTCCACGTCGTAGAGCTGATGCCGGCGGCCATGGAGGCGGAGGTCATAACCAAGAGTTACAGCCAGACACGGCAGGCGGAGTATGACCGGCTTGCGGCGCTGGTGGATGGTGTGCGGAAGACGGGAGTGAACGTCTCCATGCTGGTAAAGAATGGAGTTCCGTCCGACGTGATTCTTCAGGTTGTGAAGCAGACGCAAACGGATCTTCTGGTGCTTGGGATTCATGGAGTCGATCGGGGGTTAGATCATCTTCTGGTCGGTTCGAATGCCGAAAAACTCTTGCTCAGCGCTCCGTGTCCTACCTTGATCGTCGGCGCCCATGTGGCATCCGGAGTGGACCGTTCGCATCCCATGAAGAAGATTCTTTACTGTTCTGATTTCACTCCCGAGGCAGCAGGAGCGGCGCCGTACGTTGCGTTTTTACGTGACGAGTTTAGCGTGCCGATAGAGTTCTATCAGCTTCTGCCAGAAGCCGCGGTTAAGAACAGGTATCTGGCTCAGAACCTCGCTGCGCAGTATTGCAACACCATGAAGTCTTTTGTTGGTGACAAGGAAGCCGAGTGGTGTAGTCCGGAGTTTCAACTAAAGAATGGATTAGGACAGGAGCAGATGATCGAACGGGCGCAGCAGGAAATGTCCGGCCTGATTGTTTTAGGTGTTCGGAGTGAATCCAGCCTCAAGCGCCATTTTCATACCTGCCTTGCCTATCATCTGCTGGCGAAGGCGGCCAGCCCGGTTCTTTCCATTCGTAGCATTAATGCGAACACGTAGGAGCCATGCGGATCGAATGATCTCATGAGCCTGTAAGGACGCCTGAGAGCCGCTATTCCTGGCCTTGCAGGCTTCGCTTCCATTCCGCAATCGCGGCCTGCTCTGCCGCCGCAAACGTAAGATGCCCGACCTTACGCCCTGGTCGTGGCTCTTTGCCGTAATCGTGCCGAAACAGACTAGGGAAAGCCAAGGTTTCGATCTCAGGCGGCATGGTTCCAATGCAGTTCAACATTATGGTGGGCCTGCTTTCCGTACTGCCCAATTCCCTTCCGGTGATGGCTCGCAGATGATTCTCAAACTGGGATGTTGCAGAGCCCTCAATGGTCCAATGCCCGGAGTTGTGGACTCGCGGGGCCATCTCATTGGCGAGCAATTTTCCGCCCTCTACAAAGAACTCCACGGCGAGTATGCCGACATAGTTCAGCCTTTCCAGTAAAACCGTCAGATATTCATTCGCCTGCCTCTGAAGCGACTGATGCAGAAACGGAGCGATAGAGACACGGAGAATCCCTTCATGGTGATGGTTCTGCACCAGCGGATAGAAGACAATCTGTCCGGTTCGACTGCGGGCTGCGATCAATGAAACCTCCGCATCGAAGCGGACCAGCCCCTCCAGAATGCATGGAACCTCACCGACAGCGGCCCATGCCTCGACTGCCTCTTCCGCATGGGCCAAGCGCACCTGGCCCTTGCCGTCGTATCCCAGGCGCCGGGTCTTCAGGATGGCCGGGAGGCGGATCTCGGGGATGGCTCGCTGCAGATCGTCTAAGCTCTCCACTGGAGCGAACGGAGCGGTGGCAATGCCACACTTACGGAAGAATTGCTTCTCCAGCAAACGTTCCTGAGCGACGGCAATCGCATGCGCATTGGGATAGAGGTTGAGCCCCTGCAGCACATCCGCATGGATATTTTCGCTCTCCACCGTAACCATGTCTACCGTCTGCGCGAACGCAGCCACTGCAGAGACGTTATCCAGATCTACGGAGCGAACCTCTGCGACCTGGCCGGCACAGTCGCCGGGGTTGCCCGCGCAAACGATCTTGATATCAAGTGCTGGGGCAGCCTGGGCCAACATCAAGGCTAGTTGTCCGGCGCCAAGAATACCGATGCTTGGGCGGCTATTATTCTGATCCACTTGGCTCATCGACGTGGGTCTGGACCTTTCAAGACAGCCTTTGTCTGGTTGCGGCGAAATGTTTCCAGCTTCTGCGCCAAGATCTTATTCTCCAGCGCAAGAATCGATACGGCAAACAAGCCGGCATTCCTGGCTCCAGCCTCACCGATGGCAAACGTCGCAACGGGGATGCCGGCGGGCATCTGGGCGATGGAGAGCAAGGAGTCCAGACCTTTGAGAGCGCGACTCTTGACGGGCACGCCGAGCACGGGCAATGTTGTTTTGGCGGCCACCATGCCGGGCAGATGCGCGGCTCCTCCTGCCCCGGCGATAATGATGCGCAGACCTCGTTCGCAAGCACTCTCGGCGTAATGCATCATCTTGTCCGGAGTACGGTGGGCAGAGACCACCTGAACCTCATGGGCGACGCCAAACTCTTCGAGGAGGTCTGCCGCAGCCTGCATGGTTGGCCAGTCAGAGCGGGAGCCCATAATGATGCCGACTACGGCAGTCTGCCGGGATGCTGCGCTGGCTTGCCTCGTCCTGTTTGTGTGGGTGCTCCGCTTACGCTCCGTCGTCATGCTCCGGTACCCTCTCTGCCTTGTTTCCAGCCTCTTAGCACCTCTACAAACGCCTCTTGCTCCAGCCTCTGCACCCTGTCCTTCAACAGATCCACCGTATCGCCGGGAAGCACAGAGCAACGCTTTTGCAGAACAATAGGCCCTCCATCCACCTCTTCGGTCACCTGATGAATGGTGCATCCGGTCTCCGGAACGCCTGCAGCCAGCACCGCTTGATGCACCTTTCGATTCATCAGGCCGGGAAACTGAGGAAGCAGGGATGGGTGCACATTCAATAGCCTGCCCTTCCAGGTCTGGACAAACGATGCTGAGACGATGCGCATGTAGCCAATCAACAAGACCAACTCCGCCCCAGCACCTTGCAGCACCTGGCTCACCTGGCGGTCATACGCCTCACGGTCCAGCCCGGCGGGATCCAGAAAGAGGGCGGCCACGCCGTGGCGGGCGGCTCGCTCCAGAATCGGCGCCGTCTGCTTGTCCGAGATCACGAGGACAATCTCAGCATCCAGCGTCCCTGCGGTGATAGCGTCCAAGACGCCCTGCAACGCTGTTCCACGCGTCGAGCCTAATACTCCAACCTTCAAACTCATGACAACCGCACCGCCTTCATATGCTCCACGCGCCGAGCAACGGCCTGGTCTGTACCGATGTCAGCGCGATGAAAGAATGGACCTGGAATCATCCGCACCACCTCTTCACAACGAGCCTCCGCCTCAGACAGGGTGCTGCCGACTCCGACGACGGCGACCGTGCGAGAGCCGGTTGCAATCAGGATATGGTCCTTTACATCCACTGCGCTGAGGAACATGGTGACGTCCTTGGGTAGATCTGCAGGAAGCAGAACCTGGTCCCCTTTGCGAGGTTGGTCCGGGTAACCCTCCGGGACCAGATACTTGCAGACGCTGGCAAGCGGAGAGAAGTGCGCCTGAACGTCCTTCAACGTCTGGTTCACGATTGCGCGGCAGAGCGCGACCATGTCTGACTCCAGAAGCGTCAACAAGTTGAGCGATTCCGGGTCTCCAAACCGAGCGTTGTACTCAATGAGCTTAACGCCCTCGCGGGTAGCCATGAAGCCTCCGTAGAGGATGCCTTGATAGGGCATTCCGCACTCTTCCGCGAGAGCTGCAGCGACGCGCTGGTTGATCTGTTGGGCTTGCCGAATATCCTCGTCGCTAAGGAATGGCAGTTTGTGATTGGTTGCCGTATAGGCTCCCATGCCGCCGGTATTTGGGCCTTTGTCTCCCTCATAGGCACGCTTGTGATCCTGAACAGCCGGCATATGGCGCAGTGTCTCTCCGTCGCAAAAGCTCATGAGAGAGAACTCCTCGCCCTCGAGTTTCTCCTCCACCACAAATGGATGTCCCTGCTGAACAAGTTCTTGGCAGAATGCGATGCTGTCTTGGATGGAGAGCAGATGGTCCCCGCAGACTTTTACCCCTTTGCCCCCGGCCAGGCCATCATCCTTGATCACGTGCTGGTTGTCATACTCTTTGAGCACCTTTTCCACGCCATCCATGGAGGCAAAGCGCTGGAAGAACGGGTTGCCTGGAATGCCATGTCTAGCCAGGAGGTCGCGGGCAAAGCCTTTGCTGGACTCGATCCGGGCCAGGCTTTGTTTGGGACCAACCACAGGGATTTCTGCATCCCACAGGGCGTCCGCGACGCCTGTGGCCAGCGGAGCCTCTGGCCCAATCACAGCCAACGTGGCTTTGTGTTTCCCGGCAAAGGAGGCGACGGCCTCCGGATCTGTGATATGACCCAAGCCATACTGCGAACACAAAGCCACAATGCCGGGATTGCTGACTGTGCTGAAGCAGAGCAGCCTAGGCCGCTGCGGGGAGTGTGCCAAGGCACGCGCGATAGCGTGCTCACGTGCTCCTGAACCAACAACAAGGATTGTTTCGCTCATTGCATCAGACTCGCCATCACCATCGCTTCCAAGGATCTCTTATCTGGTTGAAACTCTGTTCCGGTAATTTTTTCAAAGAGTTGTATGTAGCGCGACGCCAGTTCGACGATCAGGTCATCCGGCGGCGTTGGGAGCACCGCATCCTTGTAAGGATCGCAGCGCTCCCTGAACCAGAGGCGAAAGAACTCCTTATCGATCATGTCAGGCTCCTGACCGGCAGCGGTTCGTTCCGCATAGCTGTCTGCCAGCCAATAACGGCTGGAGTCCGGCGTATGGATCTCATCGACCAATAAGACCTCGCCATTGGGGGCAACACCAAACTCATATTTGGTATCGGCCAGGATGAGCCCACGCTGCGCGGCAAGTTGCTGACCATAGGCGAACAGCTCCAGGGCCTTGGCAGAGGCAATCTCCCACTGGGGTGCGGTGATCCAGCCTTCCGCCACAATTTCGTCTGCGCTGATGGGCCGGTCGTGCGCTTTCTCTTTGGTGGTGGGCGTGACGATGTGAGCAGGAAGCGGCTGATTCTTCTTCATCCCCTCTGGCAAGGGGTGGCCACAGAAGTTGCGGACACCTCTCTGGTACTGCGTCCAGATGGAGGTATCCGTAGAGCCGGTCAGATATCCGCGCACGACAAATTCAATCGGAAGAACGTGACATTTGCGAGCAATGACTGCGTTGGCGTGTGGGCTGGATAGGACATGGTTGGGGATAATATGGCGCGTCTGTTGAAACCAGTAGAGGGATGTCCGGTTTAAGACTTGCCCTTTATACGGAATCGCGCCAAGCATCCGATCAAAGCCGCTCTGGCGATCTGTGGTAATGAGCAGCAGACGACCGTCACCGAGGTCATAGGTATCCCGCACTTTGCCCGGATATTTGGCGGGAAGCGGCAGGTCGGTTGCCGTCACACAACTCGGAATGGCATCCAGAAGTATCTTTCGTTCCATCTCAAAGCACCTCACTGAACTTTACGCCAGATGCATTCGGCTCCACGCGTCCCAACTCCCAGAGGTGGAAGGCTGGAAACGGTTTGAGAACGGCTGCCAAATCCGCCTGGATTTCCGGGGGGCCAATTAGAACCAATCCCACACCCATATTGAAAGTACGGAACATCTCCTGATCGTCGATGCTGCCGAGGCGTTGCATCCAGCCAAAGATGGGTTGCGGGCGCCAGGTGGAGCGATCAATCACCACGCCGAGGCCCTCGGGAATGATGCGCGGCACATTCTCAACGAGGCCACCGCCGGTGATGTGGGCCATACCCTTGATCGGAATCCCGGCCTCTAGGATTTGCAGCACCGGCGTTACGTAGTTGGCATGTGGGGCCAGGAGCACATCGGCAATCGACTTGCCGCCTAATTCAGGCGGGCAATCGTTGATTCCACAGTTCCCGATCTCAAAGATGAGCTTCCGGGCGAGCGAAAAACCGTTGGTGTGCAATCCACTGGAGTTGATGGCGTAGAGGACGTCGCCCGCTACGATGTTCGCTCCCGTCAGGAGCCGCTGGCGATCCACCACTCCGGTGACGAATCCAACTACATCGAGATCGCCCTCCGGGTAGACCGCAGGCATCTCCGCGGTCTCTCCGCCTACCAGAGAGATTCCCGCCTCCTGGCAAGCGGCACTCATGCCGCTCACCAGGGCCTCGACGATTTCCGGCTCCACTTTGTGGAAGCCGAGGTAGTCGAGAAAGGTAAGCGGCCTTGCGCCCATCACCGCGATATCGCCAGCCACGGCAGCCACCAGATCATGCCCCAACGCCTCATAGCGTCCGGCCATTACGGTAACCTTGCTCTTGGTACCAACGCCGTCAGTACTCTGCACCATCACAGGATCCTTGAGATCCTTCAGCGCGCTGCCGAGGGAGAACAGGCTGCCAAAGGATCCGAGCCCGGTGAGCACGGCTGACGAGTGCGTTTTGGCAACGAGCGACTTGATCCGCCGCACCGCCTCATTTCCAGCTTCGATATCCACACCCGCGGATCTGTAATCAACCTTTGTGCTCAATCCAGCCACCTCATACTCTGCGCTCCCTTCCCTGCCGTTCCACTACCCAACCCACTTGCGGGCGTTATCAAACATTCTTTGCCATGGACTATCTTTCAATTCTCGCGTCCAGGTGTGCTGGACTCCCAGAAAGATGCGCTCCGGATGGGGCATCAGGATGAGAGCCCGTCCGTCGGCGCTGCTGACCCCGGCAACTCCCTGCACGGATCCACTCGGATTGAGCGGATAGTGCTCTGTGAGCTTGCCATAGGTATCAATGTAGCGCAATCCGACCAGGGCATCCGGGCTGATGGAGCCGACATGGCCCTCACCATGGGCCACCACAATGGGAATCTGCGCCCCGGCCATGCCGGCAAAGAATATGGACGGCGACGGCTGAATCTCCACCATGCAGAGACGGGCCTCAAAGCGTGAAGACAGATTGGGTTCAAATTGAGGCCATGCCTGCGCTCCGGGAATGATCTGGCGAAGCTGCGCCATCATCTGGCAGCCGTTACATACGCCCAGCGAGAAGGTGTCTGGCCGCGCGAAGAAGGCTGCGAAGGCATCCTTCAAGCGTTGATTGAAGAGAATCGTCTTGGCCCATCCGCTTCCGGCTCCCAGCACGTCTCCGTAGGAAAAGCCGCCGCAGGCGACCAGTCCTTGAAATCCGGTGAGGTCCGCCCGCTCGTCCAGCAGATCGCTCATGGTGACATCCTGGGCGAGAAAGCCGGCACGATCGAAGGCTGCAGCCATCTCCACTTGACCGTTCACTCCCTGTTCGCGGAGGATGGCCAACCTGGGACGCGCGCCATGCACGAACGGTGCCGATACCCGCTCGCTGGGATCGAAGGGCACGCGTACGGCGAGTCCGGGACGATCCGCGTCCTGCAGCAAGGAGAACTCCTGCAGGGCGCACTCTGGGTTATCGCGCAGCGACTGAATATGGAAGCTGGTCTCAGCCCACATCTGGTGAAGAACCGTACGCTGGCTGCGATAGATAACCGGACCGAGGCAGCCTGCGTTTGCTTTCCCGGCGTCACGCAGCACGATTTCATTGCCCGGCACGGCGCGGCCCACCCGTTGCGTCTGGATTCCGGCGGACTGCAGCCGCAACTGAATCTCCTGGATGTCGCGGCTCCGAATCTGAATGACAGCGCCAAGTTCTTCGCTGAACAGCGCATCGAGCGTTGGCGAGGGCAGTTCGATCTCGAGTCCCATGCTGCCGGCAAAGGCCATCTCCAACAGGGTGATGAACAGGCCGCCATCGCTGCGATCGTGATAGGCCAGGATTTTGTCTTCAGCATGGAGCTGCCGCAGCAGGAAAAAGAACTGTTTGAGCAGAGTCGGCTCAGGCGCATCCGGAGGCTGCTGACCCACCTGGCCATAGACTTGGGCCAGGGAGGAGCCAGCCAGGCGGTTTTTTCCCTCGCCTAGATCGATGAGGAGAAGTTCGGCTTCGCCGGGCTGGAGTTGCGGCGTGAGAGTGCGGCGCACATCGCTGACCGGAGCAAAGCCGGAGACGATGAGGGAGAGAGGTGAGATGACCTTGCGATCCTCGCCCTCCTGCCGCCACATGGTCTTCATGGACATGGAATCCTTGCCCACCGGAATGGTTATCCCAAGCACTGGGCAGAATTCCATCCCCACAGCCTGAACGGCATCAAAGAGCTTCTGGTCCTCCTGACCTTCGCCGGCGGCAGCCATCCAGTTGGCAGAGAGCTTGATGTCGCTCAGCTTTGCGATTGCAGCCCCGGCCAGATTGGTAATGACCTCCGCAATGGCCATTCGGGCTGAGGCTGGGGCATCGATGACGGCCAATGGTGTCCGCTCGCCGATCGCCATTGCCTCACCCCAGAATGCGTCATAGGCTCCGAGGGTAACGGCGCAGTCCGCCACAGGGACCTGCCAGGGGCCGACCATCTGGTCCTGAACAACGGTGCCGGTAATGCTGCGATCTCCAATGGTAATGAGAAAAGACTTGGCGGCGATGGCAGGCAGGCGAAGCAACCGCTGCACCGCGTCTTCGATGGTCACTCCGGAGAGATCGAGCGGTTGGGTTAGGATGCGGGTGCGGGTGAAGGCTCGCTCCATTCTGGGCGGCTTTCCGAAGAGCACTGGCAAGGGCAGATCGATGGGCGGAGCAGTCTGAGGCGAACTGGAACTGTCCCTGAGCGTCAGGTGACTCTCTTGTTCAGCATGGCCCACCACGGCGAAGGGGCATCGTTCGCGTTTGCAGATGGCAGCGAACGTCTCTAGGTTCTGGGGTGCAACGGCCAGCACGTAACGCTCCTGCGCCTCATTGCACCAGAGTTCCAAGGGGCTGAGTCCCGCCTCCGCGCACGGAATAGCAGCTAGATCGAAGCGGCCGCCGCAGCCGCCATCCTTGATGAGCTCTGGAAGAGCATTGGACAATCCGCCCGCGCCGACATCATGGATAAAGGCGATGGGGTTCCGGTCGCCGAGTTGCCAACAGCGATCGATGACCTCCTGGGCGCGACGCTCCATCTCCGCGTTGCCGCGCTGAACGGAGGCGAAATCGAGCTCGGCATCCCCACTTCCCGCAGCGCTGGAAGCCGCTCCTCCACCAAGCCCGATGAGCATCGCTGGACCGCCGAGCACGACCAGCGCATCGCCCGGCCTGATCTTTCCCTTCTCGACGTGCTCCGCACGGATATTACCCAACCCTCCGGCCAGCATGATCGGCTTATGGTAGCCAAAGACGACGGAGGGTGGGGATCCGCCTTTGCTGCGCGTTTGGCCCTGCTCATAGGTGCGGAAGTAGCCGCACAGCGCGGGCCGACCAAACTCATTGTTGTAAGCCGCGGCGCCGAGCGGAGCCTCAATCATAATCTCCAGCGGAGAGGCGATTGATGCCGGTCGGCCAAAGTCCTGCTCCCACGGCTGCGGCGCCTGCGGCAGGTGCAGATTGGAAACCGTAAATCCACACAGTCCAGCCTTGGGCTTTGCACCGCGTCCCGTGGCGCCTTCATCGCGGATCTCTCCGCCGGATCCGGTGGCGGCGCCGGGCCAGGGAGAGATGGCCGTGGGATGGTTGTGCGTCTCCACCTTCGCCAGAAGATGGATCTCTTCCTGGTGGTACTGGTAAAGGCCATCCTCCGGCGCTGGAAAGAACCTTCCCCCTCTGCCGCCCCGAATCACCGCGGCATTGTCCCGGTAAGCCGAGAGGACATCTTGCCCGGAGACCTCATAGGTATTGCGGATCATCTGAAAGAGTGACCGCGTCTGCTTGATTCCATCGATGGCCCAGGTAGCGTTGAAGATCTTGTGCCGACAGTGTTCGCTGTTGGCCTGTGCAAACATGTACAGCTCAACATCCGTAGGATTGCGGCCAAGCCTTTGAAATTCGTTGACCAGATACTGGATCTCATCGTTCGCGAGCGAGAGCCCCAGAGCGCGGTCGGCAGCAAGGATCGCTGCTTCTCCCGATCCCAGAATATCAATCTGCGTGAGCGGCTTCTGTTGCCGTGACGCAAAGAGAGCCTGTAACTCCTCTGGTCCGTGGTAGAAGACGCTTTCAGTCATGCGATCGTGAAGTGAGCTGGCAACGGTGGAGAGGCTATCCACGGGACGGCGATTGGAGGTGAGGATTCGCACCATCCGAGCACGTTCCATTCTCACAATGGATTCAAAACCTGTATTGCGCAGGATGTCGGTTGCCTTGCTCGACCACGGCGACTGAGTTCCCACGCGCGGCCCAATCCACAATGCGTGTCCCTCCATCGCCTGTGGAACCGTCGCTGGATCTCTTCCCGTTCCTGAGCTAAGCAGCTCCTGCAGGCGCACGGGATCGATCTCCTTTTCTGCTTCGGAAGAGAGCAAGAGCAGGAATAGATAGTAGGCTTCCACGCCAACTGCGTGGGCCGTCTCGGTGGGGTGATTGGCGCGGATTCGCTGGAGCATCCGTGCCGCCTCGAACGAGGTGAGTGCTGATGGTCCGGGCAACACCCTAACCGTGAGCCCACCCTGTTTAGAGATGGGCATAGAGATTTCTCGTGATATGGCTGGCGACATCAGAGGTATATTTGGCTGCGTCGTTGCGTTTCTGTTCCAGGGTATTGAGATACTCTTCCGTGATGTCTCCCGTAACGTAAACACCGTCGAAGACGGAGGTGTCAAAGTGCGTGAGGCCCGGGGATGCCTCCGTGATCGCCTGTTTGAGGTCCTCAAGGTCCTGGAAGATGAGATCGTCAGCTCCAATCTCCTTTGCCAGTTGAGCCACGTTACGACCGCTGGCGATTAGCTCAGACCGAGCGGGCATGTCAATGCCATAGACATTGGGAAAACGAACCGGTGGCGCCGCTGAGCAGACGTAGACCTTCTCTGCGCCTTGCTCCCGGACCATCGCGATGATCTCTCGGATGGTGGTTCCACGCACAATGGAATCATCCACCAGCAGCACCTTCTTGCCTTGAAAGACCTGCGGGATCGGATTGAGTTTGCGTCGAATGGACTGCTTGCGCTGCGCCTGTCCGGGCATAATGAAGGTGCGTCCCACGTATCGATTTCGGACCAGCGCATCCCGGTAAGGCAGGTTCAGCCGGGTAGCAATCTCCTGAGCGGCGACGCGGCTGGTAGATGGAATGGGGATGACCACATCGATGGGAACGTGGGCCCACTCGCGTTGAATCTTCCGGGCCAACTTCGTGCCCATATTGATGCGGCACTGATAGACCGATGCTCCATCGACCACTGAATCCGGGCGCGCCAGATAGACAAACTCGAAAAGACACGGAGATTTTTCATGCGCCTGAAGGCTTTGGTGTGTATAGACGATGCCTTCCATGTCAATAAAGATGACCTCGCCCGGGGCCAGATCGTGATCCACCTGAAAACCACTGACCTGCAGCGCCACTGTCTCAGAGGCCACCATGTACTCTGCATCAGGTCCATATTCCTGAACTCCTGCTTCGCCGCGCGCGCCCGCAGCTCCACGGACGCCAAAGACCAACGGCCGTATGCCGTGCAGGTCGCGGAAGGCAATCATGCCCACACCGGCCACCATGGCAACCACGGCGTAGCCTCCCTTACAGCGGCGATGGACCTCTTCCACAGCAGCAAAGATATCGAACTCGTTGGGATGCACAGCTCCGCGGCGGGCCAAAGCGTGCGCAAAGACGTTGAGCATGACCTCGGAGTCTGAACTGGTATTCAGATGGCGCATATCCGTCTGAAACAGGCTTTCCACAATCTCTGAGACATTGGTCAGATTGCCGTTATGGGCAAAGATGATGCCGTAGGGAGAGTTAACGTAAAACGGTTGCGCCTCTGCCACGGATGCGCAACCAGCCGTGGGGTAACGCACGTGCCCCACCCCCATATTGCCCAACAGGCGCGCCATGGTTCCGGCGTCAAAGACGTCGGTGAGAAGTCCGTTTCCCTTCTCCAGATAAAAGCGATCCTCGAAGCAGGTAGCAATTCCAGCAGCATCCTGACCACGATGCTGGAGCATGGAGAGACTCTCGTAGATGGCTCCGCTTACAGGACTACGGCCAAAGAGCCCGACAATACCGCACATGGTTCCTCACTTACCTCCACCCGATAGACAGGAAGCACCCAATGGGCCCCGTGGCGTCTGACGCCGTGTCTTTCCTAAACCGTTGTTCCGTCTGATAGCCACTCCCTTAGCCGCTCCCTCGCCATGATGCCCGCCTCCTTTGTGCAACTCTTGCGGGTTCCGGTCAACGTGGAAGTGCGCCAGTAGAGAGAAGCGATGTGCAGGCTCAAGGAATACGCCTAAAACATTGTAAATAATAGACTTAATGATTAGTCCTGAGGCGAACCTGAAGCCAGTGGTCCCTCATCGAAAACATCTCCTCTTTATCATCTCCCATATCGGTGAGGAAAGTCACCTTCGAGTGGGGGTAAGCGCTGAGCACGAGGTCCGGAAGGATATGGCTGAAGCGAGCCGGGGGACCGCGGAATTTTTGGAAGGATCCGGGTGTGCCCACAGGGCGAATACACAGACTAGCGAGGCTCTGATCCTGTGGGTAGAGCCGTCCGAGGGATCCGATAGACCCAATGTGCCAAACATCGGATGTCGACGATTGGGCATTTCTGCGCAAACCATGGGAGACGAGCTGGATGCCTGAGCTTGGCAGTCCAGTTCAACTTGCTTCATGAGCCTATCCGCAAATTGCGCTCTGGAAACCATTCATCAGAAGCTCTGAAAAGCGACAAAAGGGAAAGCGTTTGTGCGCGTGGAACTCTATCCGGTAGGGCTGGATCTCCCTTTACTTACTGTTCGACATTGAAAGGAGCGCTTTGGGCGACTCGCTGCTTGAGGACGTCGTCATTGACTTTGATAATCAGCTGGTACTTGCCCGGTTCAAGGCTGGCCAGTGGCATCGTCTTTTCGAGAGTCAATTGGTCAGCGTTTGGATTCAGCTTATCGGTTGACTCCTGGGTGTCCAGAATCTGCTTGTTCGTCGCCAGATCTAGAATCTGATACTCGATGGTGGCGTCGTTGCGTTTGTTCTGTCCAATTCCCAGGTTGTAGACCTGCATCCAGAAGTTGAGATTCTGGTCGCGGTGAAAGACCACAGGCGCTGAAACGGTGGGAGGAACCCTTGGAATGACCTTGGTGTTTCCGATCACGAAGCTTCCCGTACCAACGTCCTTGGAAGGTACCCGCTCCATATCCGAGGCAAGGATCAGAGAGGAGGTCGCCAACTGATCGTCATCGTACTCTGGAACGTCGATGCTTCTTCTCCACAGGCCGATGTGGTCAGGATTATTTACATCTTTGATGGCAATCTCCAACTTATAGCGGCCTGGAGGCAGCGGAATGGAGTTCCAGTAGACAGAGACGTTGTTCTTGGTGCGCTCCAGAAGGTCGCTGGGCGTCTCTACCTTGACCGTATCCTCAAAGGTATAAAGGATGCGGTGCGTAATGGTGCTGACCCGCCCAAGAATATTGACCAGGCCGACCGAATCGCCTTCCTTGGTGCTGTAGGTGATATCGCCGTTGCGAATCTGAATCGTCACAGGAACCATCACGGTGCCGTTGGTAACCTTGACGTAATCCGTTCTTACATCGAAGAGAAAGGGTGGTCCGGTCAGGATCTTGGAGGAAGTTAAGAAGTCGTCCAGGTCGGTGAACTTGATGGGAGGTGGTGCGAAGAGTTTGGCAAAGTTATCCAGACGATCAAACTCTTTGCTCTGCTGAGAGGAAGACATTGGACCGGTGCCCAGTTGTTCGAGACCGCCTCCGGAGAATCGGTCTTTCTTTTGAGCCATACCCATCTCTTCGTATTGGGTGAGCCCGGCTCCTGGAACGTGCAGAAGGGCATCCTTTTCTGCGCGGTTGATGGTTGCGTGATACTCGCCGCACATGCAGGTATCCACAAACTCGATATCGATGTTGTCCCCAACGCCCGCCAGATAACGGTAGTGCCAGACCTCGAATGGGTAGGTAGAGGTCTCACCGCCGCCTTCATCGATTGGCCGCTCATAGCTTCCTCCCGATGGGTGCGAATCGATACTGTCCGGTTTTCCCCAGGCAATGTAAATATGGCCGCGATCGGTCATCCATCCCGGCTCGCCTGCGGCAAAGTGTTCATTCGCATACTGGATGCGAGCGTAATACTCGTCGCGGTACTCGTTGTCGTTGGAATCCGGGTTGGGATTTCGGCGTTGCCAGAAGGACTCAATGAAGGCGTCGCGCTCCTCATCGTTGCTCAGATTCTTGAAGGCAGCTTCTTCCTCGGGAGTGATGATCCAGCGAACATCCTCGTCCAGCCACTTTTTGTAATATCCCTTCAACTCCTCCCGAGTCGCCTTGCGGCGTTGCCGCTCTTCACTGTAGGTTAGTTTGCGGTTCAATGGGTTGTTCTGTGCAGCCGAAGGGGTGGAGCTGGTGGGAGTACCGTTGTCCTGGGTAGTTTGCGTCGCAGATGGGTCCGTGGAGGAAGATTGCGCCGGAATCCTCGCACCCATACAAGAGAACGCGACGACAGCCATTGCAGAGAGCATGAAACGCGACATAGAAATCCTCATAAGGGTCCCGATCCTGATAGACACCACTCCTATTTTAGTCCTGCTTGAGAGGCTGCACAAGGCTACTGGCAGGCTGATGGCGCCGCGCTGGTATCATCTTAGGAAGATGGGATTTGCCGCTTTGGAGACGAGCAAGAGGCCAGCGCCTGGAGGTTACGGCCAGTTTCGAGCGGTCGTCCCCGTTGGCGCAGAGCCGAGGTGGAACAAAACGAAAACTTGCAGCGTACTGAGAACTAAGGGAATCCAATCTCTGTACTCAAGTTAGTTCTCGAAATCCGGGACTACTCTGTCCAATAGAAAGCGTTCGCACCAGAAAATGACTGGAAAGAAGATTTCACTGATCGTTTTGGTTTTGCTTCTGGTCGCAGGCATTGTGGCCGGAACGGTTATCCATAGCCGGTCAAACGTCTCCGCAGTGACCACGGCCAAGGCTGTTGATGAAGACCTGGTGTCCACGGTCAGCGGCACCGGCGAGATCAAGCCCAAGGTTCAAGTGAATGTGGGAACCACAGCCTTTGGCCGTATCACCCATCTCTATGTAAAGGAAGGGGACCACGTAAAGGCTGGCCAGTTACTGGCGACTGTGGAAAGCGAACAGCAGGCCAGCAGCGTCGACGCTCAAAAAGCCACCATTGCGGCCGCGCAGACCAACGTGGACTCCTACGTGGCCAATGAAAAGACGGCGGAGGCCAACGTTCTGGAGGCCAAAGCCGATCTGGAGCAGAAGAAGTTCGACTATCAACGCGCTCGGGCTCTCTACCAGGACAACCTGATCGCCAAACAGGACTTTGATGCGAAGAAGGCGGCCTATGACGTTGATGTAGCCACAGTCGCCCAGCGCGAGGCGGAGGTTCGGCAGGCAAAGGCCCAGGTTGATTCGGCGCGCAGCCAGGTGCAGCAGGATATAGCGATGTTGCAGGGAGACGCTTACTCGCTGGAGCTTACTCGCAGCGTGGCTCCGTTTGACGGTCTGGTGACCAATGTGCCGGTTCGGGAGGGCGAGACGGTGGTGGAAGGCATTCAGAACTCGGAGGGGTCCACCCTGATGACCTTGGCCGACATGTCCATCATTACTGCCGAGGTCAAGATCGACGAGACGGACATTCCGAACGTCGAACTGGGGCAAGACGCCGTGGTGACGGTGGACGCCTTCCCTGGACAGACCTTCAATGGAAAGGTAACGGAGGTGGGCGATCAAGCGTTGTTGAGAACCACAGGCATGGCAACCTCCCAGTCCACCACCGGAACAGAAGAGGCGAAGGACTTCAAGGTGGTGGTGACCTTAGATCCCACCAAAGTAGATCTGCGTCCAGGACTGACGTGCACGGCCAAGATCACCACCGCTCGAAAGAAGAACGTTCTTACGATTCCGATCCAAGCGCTGGTATTGCGTGATCCGGCTCTGGAGGCAAAGTACTTTCAAAACCACGGGAAAGCTCCAACCTCCGCCTCGACCGTCACGGGTGGGGAATCCAACCTGGTTCAGGGTGTGTATAAATTGACGGAGATGGACGGGCGGATGCGGGTTCGCTTTGTGCCTGTCCGTACCGGCATTACGGGCACCACGGATATTGAGGTGCTGAGCGGCCTGAAACCCGGCGACGAAGTGGTAACGGGCCACTACCGCGTGCTGCGGATGCTGCATGGAGGGACGGCGGTTAAACGCGACACCTCAGTCGCCGCCCCGGTCGTCGCGGACGATAGCTCAAGTTCGTAGTGAGCTAAGGCATTGAAACCCATTCTGTTGTGGAGATAGTCATGACGATCAACACCTCCGAAGTCGAAACGCCGGCCACGAACCGTATCGGCGCCAATGCGGATGGACCTCGCCCCGGCGACGTCATCGTCACCGACAATCTGTGGAAGACCTATGAGATGGGCGACCAGTTGGTTCATGCTCTGCGCGGCATCGACATTCGCATTCAGCACGGCGAGTATGTTGCCATCATGGGCCCATCGGGTTCGGGCAAATCCACGCTGATGAACCTGATTGGATGCCTGGACAGCCCGAGCGAGGGCCGTTATTGGCTGAATGGTCATGACGTGTCACAGCTCAACGACGATGAGATGGCGCGGATCCGCAATAAGGAGATTGGTTTTGTCTTCCAGACCTTCAACCTGCTGGCTCGCGCAACTGCGCTGCACAATGTGGAGCTACCGTTGATTTATAACGGAACACCGGCGGTCGAGCGCATCGAGCGCGCCAAGCAGATCCTGAGCTCGGTGGGTCTGGCTGAGCGGATGAACCACAAGCCCAACGAACTCTCCGGAGGACAGCGGCAGCGGGTCGCCATCGCCCGTGCCCTGGTCAACAAGCCCTCCATCATTCTGGCCGACGAACCCACGGGAAATCTTGACTCGAAGACATCGGTGGAGATCATGGCGCTCTTCGACAAGCTGCATGCCGAGGGCAACACGATTGTTCTTGTCACCCACGAGCCAGATATCGCCGACTACGCCCATCGAGTGATCTCCATCCGCGATGGTGCGGTGGAGTCTGATCGACCGAGCGGACGCTGATGCCGCGGCGTCGAGGACAGATGGCTGCAGTCATTTTGAGGCTCTATGTAGCCATGGATGTTCCTATGCTTACCGTAACTCCGCATACGCATCTAAACTAGCAGTATGAAGAGGTGTTTCCGATCGTCATTGCTGATTTTTCTGCTCTTCTGCAGTTGCAGACCGAGTCGCGGCGATGCCCGCTTTGATCTGATTGGCCCACGGATCGACGTCCGGGTGACGCGCGGAAACCAGACGGTACCGATTGCCTCGGTGCCCAATCTCCAACCAGGAGATAAAATCTGGATTCATCCTGAGCTTCCCGAATCGCAATCCGTGCGTTATCTTCTGCTTTGCGTTTTTTTGCGGGGAAACACGAATCCTCCGCCGACCAGTTGGTTCCATCGCATTAATACCTGGGAACGAAACGTCCGGCTGGAGGGAGCCTTTGTGACTGTTCCCGCCGAGGCGCAGCAAGCTCTGATGTTCCTTGCGCCGGCGACAGGAGGAGACTTCAAGACCCTTAGGGCGGCGGTGCGTGGCCGTCCGGGCGCCTTTGTGCGCTCAGCACAGGATCTTTACAATGCAGGCCTCGAAGAGGAGCGCATTGAGAGATACGTAGCATCCATCCGTCGCGTGCCTCCCTCAGACCCTACCAGTCTGCTGAATCACTCCAACCTGCTGGCGCGCACGCTGGAACTGCAGCCGAATGAGAACTGCTTCAAGGAGCCGGTGGATATGCAGTTCGCCTGCCTCACGCAGACTGGGACCCAAGTGGTTCTTGACAACGGGCAGGGCCGAACAATTTCAAGCGTATTGAGCGGACCCACCGCAGATCTGATCAACCAGGCAAGCAATGCGCCTGCCGCAGGCGGAGGACTCTACTCCGCCTATGTTGGCGCAATTGTGGATGTGGTCCGCATCATGGGTAATATGCATACGGCGCAGTATCAGTACATCCCTGCCATCAGCTTTCCGCAGGATGATGCGATGAATCTGCGCCTGAACACGCCACCATCCTTTGAAAACCCAAAATCCGTGCTGGTGATCGCTCTTCCTCCCGTGGAAGCCGCGACCCTTCCTTCTCTGCGTCCGCCCAAGGCGGAGGATGTAACGTGTCTGATCAAACCCAGGGTTGTGATTCCCATCGAAGGATCGCCGCTGGTCTTCTCTACGGACTTTGCGCACGATATGCGGTTGCACTTTGATTCGCCGCCGGGCGCTCCAACCGAGCCGGATATTCCCGTCACTGCGGATGCCTACTATGGCGGTTTGGTGCTGCAAACAGACCAGCAGCATCGCATCCCTCTGGAAGATGTCATGGAATCAACCTCGGGTGGAGCGAGTGCCCAGGCGCAGACACAGAAGTCCCGATCTTCTGCAAGAACGACCAAGCCGAAGCCGGTGATGATCAGCGGAGAGGTGAAAGGCATCTGGGGCTTTGATAGCTTTACTGGGCCAAAGCTGCGATTGCAGCAACTTCCAGGCTCTGACTGGACGATTGTTCCCCAGACCCACCAAAGCGTTTCTACACAAGACGCCAAGAAGGAGCCAACCTATGACCTGATCGCCGGCCGCACCTCAACCCTGCTGCTGGACTCCACCGGGTCAGCCTGTGTCGAGAGCATCACGGCGCATCCTGACGGGCAGGCTCCGTTTCCGGTTGCCTTCAAACGTGCGCCAAAGCCCGGAGACCTGAATCTTCTGGCTCTCACGCTTCCTCTAAACCAAGACCTTACGCCCGGCGATCTGCATCTTTCCATCCAGCAATACGAACAGCCCAAGGCTGATGAAGTCTCTGCCCGAACCTTTTCAGCGCCCGCCACGGTGACCGCGGTAGAGCTCCACGCCCATGACAAGATCCTGGTGGTGAGAGGCACACGGCTGGGAGAGATTGTAAAGGTTACCGTTGGTGACTTGGTCTTCTTGCCTGCGCCGGACCCCTCGCACGATATTCAGCCTGCAGACAAGAACAGTCCGGGAACGCTGCACTTCTCCCTGCCGGACAATGCTCCGGTTCCATCAACGTCTGTGAACGAGGCTCTTACGGCAGAAATTTTGCTGCGGGACTCGCGTTCGCTCACCTTCCCGTTCCTTGTATTGACTCCGCGCCCGGTGGTCACTCTTCTGCGCAAGACGGAACTTCCAGAGGCAAAGGACTCTAACATCTACCTTTCCAACTCCAACGATCTTCCGCTTACCTCTCTGCTCACCTTTACCCTGAAGATTCAGCAACGTTTCCCGAGAAACGGTCAGGTAGAGATCGAAACCCTGGACGGCACTCTGCGGACGGTTCTTACCCTGGCTCCCTCTGGCGGACTGCTTCTGCAGGATCCACACACTGTAGTGGCAACGCTGGATCCTCTAAGCTCATTCGGTCCCAGCGCCTTTGGGGCTCTGCGGATGCGGACCATCTTCCCGGCGGTCTCTGGACCTGCGAACGGCTCTCGAGAGAAGCTGCAAGCAGCCGCAACTGAGAATAGCTCATCGGACGATAGCACCATACCATCCAGTGACTGGATCGCCCTGGCCACGCTGGTTCGTTTGCCGATTTTGACTCAGATTCAGTGCCCGCCCAATCCCAAAGAGGCCTGCACGCTGGCCGGTTATAACCTGTTCCTGTTGCAAGCCGTTGCGGCAGATCCGGAGTTCACGGATCCGATCGAGGTGCCTGACGGCTACACAGGCACGACTCTGTCCGTACCTCGTCCGACGGCTGGAACCATCTTTTTCAAATTGCGCGACGACCCCAGCAGCATCGACTCTGCGGTGATGCAGCAACCAGCTCCCCAGGCGGTTCTCTCGCCACATCTGAGCGGAGGCACGACGACGGTCCCCGTTGGATCCAGCGGGGCGTCACCCGATCAATCTGTTCCCGTGGTGGCTCCACCCTCCGCATCCCCAACCACACAGCCGATACCGGCTTCTCCTGGTACGTTGACAACCCCTGGCGCCCCAAAGCCGGAGAGCCAGGAACCCGCGTCTCCCAACGGATCGGCTACTGGCCATCTGAGGTGAGACCCTGCTCTCAAGGAGCCATATCCGAAGCTGCGAAGACGCATCCGGGATGGCTCAGGAGGGTTCATGGCAGGTTTGAACACTCAGCAGCCAGAATGCAGTGCGCGGTGGAGCATGTCTTCTGCAATGATTTCTGTTTGGGACCTGGCTGCAAGGGAAATGTTTTGGGCGAAGCTGCACACGATGACGTTGCGGCTTCTTCCTCTATCGAAGAATAAGATGGGGCCTAACTTTGGGGCTGTGGCTCCTGGGGTTGAAGCGCCATTTTCTGCACTTTGCTGTGCTTCACACTGTAAGTGAAGTAGATAACCAGTCCAACCACGAGCCATGCCACCACCACAATCTTGGTCAGCGCAGGCAGGCTCCAGATGAGGTAGAGCGCGCTGAGAATGCCCAGAATCGGGACCAGCGGCACGAGTGGCGTCTTGAACGGCCGGTGCAGATGGGGATTTCTGCGGCGCAGAATCCACACCCCGGCACATACGATGGCGAAGGCCAGAAGCGTCCCCATGTTCACCAACTCGCTGAGCCTGTCGATGGGTAGAAGGGCGGGCATAAAGGCGACGATGATTCCTACGACGATGTTTGAGATCCACGGCGTCCGAAACCTGGGGTGAATTTGGCTGGCCCACTTCCACAACAAACCATCCTTGGACATGGAGAAGAAAACCCGGGACTGTCCCAACAGCATGACCAGCATCACGGTTCCCAGCCCGAAGACCGCGCCAATCTTCACCAGGATGGATCCCCACACCACGCCTGTGGCGTCGATACCGATGGCTACCGGATCCGCGACGTTGAGAGCGCGGTAGTTGACCAGACCGGTGAGCACGCCGGAGACCAGGATGTAAAGCAGGGTGCAGACGACCAGGGATCCCAGAATCCCGATCGGCATATCGCGCTGTGGATTTTTGGCCTCCTGGGCGGCGGTGGAGACCGCATCAAAGCCGATGTAAGCGAAGAAGATGGAAGCTGCCCCAGCGGTAATGCCACCCAGGCCGAACCTACCCGGTCCCTGACTGGGTGGGATAAAGGGATGCCAGTTCGCCCTCGCCACGGCGGGATGATGCAGCAAAAAGATGGTTCCAAGAGCAAGAAAGACGAAGACGACGAACAGCTTGACCATGACGATCGCCGAGTTCAGATTTGCAGACTCCTCGATTCCGATCACCAGCACGGCCGTGATCACCAGAATCGCCAAAAACGCCACCAGATTGAAGACCCCGGTGACGTGCGGCAGACCAACAGCATTGACACCGGTAGGCAAGGATGCAACCGGCATCCAGTGGTTCTGATAGAGGCACAGTACGTTCCCAGGGGTGGTTGTGAACTGCGGCGGCAGATAAATATGGAAGTCCTGGAGCAGACCGACAAAGTAACCGCTCCAGCCGGAGGCGACCGTCGCGGCTCCGAAGGCATATTCCAGCACCAGATCCCAACCGATGACCCACGCTACAAACTCACCCAATGTTGCATAGCCGTAGGTATAGGCCGAGCCTGCAATCGGGATCAGAGAGGCGAACTCCGCGTAGCAGAGCCCGGCGAAGGCGCAGGTGATCCCTGCCATGATGAAACTCAACACCACGGCCGGACCGGCGTGTTTGGCGGCAGCCTGCCCGGTCAACACGAAGATGCCTGCTCCGATGATTGCGCCAATGCCCAAGGTAATCAGGTTCACAGGCCCTAAGGCGCGTTTGAGCCCCAGTTCTCCCTCATTTTCGGACTCCTTTAGCAGGACGGACAGAGGCTTGATCGCAAGCAGATTCGCCATTCGCTTCCCTTCTCTCCCAACTCTCAATTTGTCAGGCCTCTACCCTAGGCCCTGAATCTCCAATTTTTCGCCGAGCCGGTCCATCCGGCTGTGTCGGCTCCAAAGCATATAGACCGGAACACCCAATAGCACCAGAAAGAGCCCCGGCCATGTAAATTGCGGTTTGTAGCGCAGCAACACACCACAGATCCATACTGCCAACAAGATATAGAGCGCCGGGAGCACCGGATATCCAACCGCCTTATAAGGCCGTTCCGCCTCTGGACGGGTTCTGCGCAGCACAAACAGGCCGCCGATGGTGAGCACATAGAACATCAGAACGGCAAAGATCACATAGTCCAGCAACTGGGAGTAGCTGCCACTTAGACACAAGAGGCAACTCCAGATCCACTGCATCCACAGAGAAGCAACTGGCGCTGAGCTCTTTCTGCTCAGCCGACCTGCGCTCTTGAAGAATAGCCCATCGCGGCTCATGGCATAGTACACGCGGGCGCCGGCAAGCAACAGGCCGTTGACGCAGCCAAAGGTTGAGACAAGGATCGCCACAGCCATCACCTTGGCTCCGACACTTGAAAACGCCAGTTGCATGACCGCGGTGGCTACCCGATCCTCGGCGGCAAATTGAATTCCACGTCCCGTCACCGTGGTTGCGGCCGGGTTTCCCACCAAGGGCAACGCGGTAAGATATACAAGGTTGCAAGCCACATACAATAGCAGCACGACACTGGTTCCGATCGCCAGGGAGAGGGGCAAGTTTCGTCTGGGATCGCGAATCTCTCCCGCGGTAAAGGTGACATTGTTCCAGGCATCCGAACTGAACAAGCTGCCCACCTGAACGACGGCGATCACGGTGAGGATCCCGACATAGGCCGTCGGGCCTCCCATTCCTATCTGAAGCGCGTGGCGCGTGTGCCAGCCGGAGTGGGCCCAGAAGTTGTGCCAGCCGCTCCCGAAGTTGGCCGCGATGGCGGCGGCGTTGCGGGTGACCAGCCCTACGCCAACAATGCCCAACAACGCCATTACCTTGGCGCTGGTGAAGATGTTCTGGACTGCCGCTCCCAGCCTGACCCCTTGGGTATTGCTCAAGGTAAGCAGGGTGATGATGGCGATGGCGGCCAGATTTGCGGTGTTCAACCCAATCTGGATGTTACCCAGCATGATTGGTCCCACACACCAGGCCGGAACATGGCCGATATGCCATAGCCAGTTACTTTCGTTGACACTGGGAAAGAACACGCCAAGAAACTTTCCGAACGCCATGCCCACGGCGGCGATGGTTCCGGTCTGGATTACCAGAAACAAAGTCCAGCCATAGAGAAACCCCCAGATGGGCCCTAACGCCTCGCGCAGATAGACGTATTGCCCACCAGCTCGCGGCATCATGGCCGCCAGCTCACCGTAGCTGAGAGCGCCGGTGATCGTCATCAAGGCGGTGACCAGCCAGGCCAGGATCAACAGCGCTGGCGAGCCTAGGGATCGGCTCATATCCGCCGGCACAATGAAGATTCCTGAACCGATCATGGAACCCATCACCATCGCTGTGGCAGAAAAAAGACCCATTCCTCGAACAAAGTTCGGCGAAGCTTCCTTCGCGGACTGGTCAAGGGTGGAAGAGATTTGCGGCGTCACGTCTCCCAACCTTATCGAAATCTGGCATAAAGCGCCACTTGCAAAGCCGGATTGGAAGCAACGCCGTGGGATAACCGCTTCATAGCCTCTGCAACTCGGAGAGAAGTTTGCGGGCAAGTTGACCTGGCGTCTGGTCTGACGCCAGTAGAGCGCCGATTACCGCAACCGAATCAGCTCCCGCAGCGATCACGCTGGCAGCATTGGCCTGGGTGATGCCGCCAATGGCCACGAGCGGCTTCTGGGTGCTAGCACGGGCGAGCCGCACGCCCTCCAGCCCTACCACCGACTCGGCATCCGCTTTGGTTGCGGTGGGAAAGACCGGCCCTATCGCTACATAGTCCGCACTGCCGGCATTCGCGGCCAGAATCTGGCACACGTTGTGGGTGGAGACACCGATGACACAGGAATGGTCGCCCAGTATCTGACGCACCCGATCCGGGCTCTCATCTTCCTGCCCCACATGCACGCCCCAGCGCAGTTCCCGGGCCAACTCCGGCCGGTCATTCATGATCAAAAGGCAGTCTGCGCCGGCGAACTCGGCCGCGATCTGGCGCGCCGCTGCCATCACCTGTTCGTCCGAGCCCAGTTTGTCGCGGTATTGCAGCACGCCCATGCCGGCCTGCGCCATCTCCCGGGCAAAGGTATTCAAGCTGATGCCGCGAGCGTCGAGGGAGGCGCGATCGGCAATCGGATAGAGTCTTGGGAGCTTCATTCCGGGCTCAGCCTCTCGCCGCCTTCTCACGTTCCAGGAATCGCTCCATGAACTTGGTGTCAAACCTGCCGGCCCGGAAATCCTCATCCGCAAAGATCCGCTGATGAAGCGGAATGGAGGTATGGATTCCCTCCACCACAAACTGACTCAGAGCGCGCTGCATCTTGTCTATCGCCTCTTCGCGGTCTTTGCCGTGGCAGATGAGCTTGGCGATCATGGAGTCGTAATACTGCGGTACCACGCCTTCGGCGTATTGAGCTGTATCGACGCGCACCCCGTTGCCCCCCGGCAGGCTGAACACAGTAATCTTGCCGGGGCTGGGAATAAACTTGACCGGGTCCTCGGCGTTCACTCTGCACTCAATGGCGTGTCCGATGGTTTTGGGTTGGCCGGGCACGATGCTTCCGAGCTTTTCTCCAGCCGCTATGCGCAACTGCGCCTTCACCAGATCCACGCCGGTTACCATCTCCGTGACGCAGTGTTCCACCTGAATTCTGGTATTCATCTCGATGAAATAGATCGACCCATCCTCATCCATGAGGAACTCAATGGTGCCCGCGTTCCAGTAGTCGATGTCTTTCATGGATCGCTTGATCAGGTCGCCCATCTTCTCACGCTGTTTTTGAGTTACCTGCAGGCTGGGCGCCTCTTCGATCAGTTTCTGATGGCGGCGTTGAATCGAGCACTCGCGCTCGCCCAGACTCATCACGTTTCCATGCTCGTCGGCCAGCACCTGGAACTCAATGTGTCGCGGACGCTCGATAAACTTCTCCATGTAGAGAGCGCCATTGGAGAAGGCGTTGAGCGCCTCATGGGAGGCCTGTTGAAACAGTGACGGCAGATCTTCCTTGTTGCGGCAGATGCGCATACCCCGGCCTCCGCCGCCCGCGACAGCCTTGAGCATCACGGGATAGCCTACGTTCTCTGCCCACTCCAGGGCAGCATCCACGCTAAGTATGGCTCCGTCGCTGCCGGGCAGAATGGGAACTTTGGCTGCCTTCATGGTCTGCCGTGCTGTAGCCTTTTCGCCCATCATGCGAATCACCTCAGGCATGGGCCCGATGAACTTGATGTTTGAGGCTCGGCAAACCTCGGCGAAGTTCGCGTTTTCGCTGAGCATTCCGTAGCCCGGATGAATCGCCTCTGCACCGACAATCTCCGCAGCCGCTATGACCGCTGGAACATTCAAATAACTTTCTTTGGATGGCGGGGGTCCGATGCAAACCGCTTCGTCAGCGAAACGTACGTGCAGACTATGACGGTCCGCCTCAGAGTATACGGCAACCGTGCGGATGCCCATCTCTTTGCACGCGCTGATGACGCGCAGCGCAATCTCACCTCGATTGGCAATCAATACCTTACGAAACATGCTTCGCCCTTATCCTTGGGAGTACCCGTGCGGTTGGACGATTGCATCTGGTCCTGCAGCGCTTAGCCTTTCTTATCCGGGGAAACGCGGACCACCGATGCAGTCGTTTGTCCTTACTTGATCGCAAACAGCGGCTGGCCGTACTCTACAGGTTGCCCGCGTTTCACGAAGACATGCGCAATGGTTCCAGCGGCGTCGCTTTCAATCTCATTCATGAGCTTCATCGCCTCCACAATGCAGAGCACCTTGCCAACGGCCACAGTATCGCCAACCTGCACGTAAGGCGGCGCTTCAGGCGAGGGGGTGTCGTAGAACGTACCTACGATCGGTGAGCGCACGATGTGAGCCCCAGCCCATGGGTCAGCCTCAGCAGGTGGAGTTTGAGCTGCCGACGTGGGAGCCGCCACCGCAGCGATGCTTACTGTCTCCTGAGCAGCGACCGAAGGCGCAGCCGGAGCGGCCCCGCCTCGCAGCGCCGACAGGAGCGTTGCGAGTTGCAAGGCATCCATTCCACCCGACGCCTGCGTTCCTGCGGACGCAGCCGAGGCCCCGACGGTTAAAGCGGCCTGGTTGGCCTCGCTTGCAAAACGCAGCCCAACCTTCAGGTCCGGCCGTTCCATCTCAAACTCAGCGATTCCATTGGCCTTGAGAAACTCGACCAACTCTTTCAACTCCTGCAAATCATTGCTTCCTGTTGCCGTCATGCCTTCCTGTACCTCAACTTTCATCTTCCTGTTCTACCACCCCGTCCTATACGGAATCTGGCTGGGCGCGCTGTAGATAGATTCTCGCTTCTCGATGCTTCCTTCCGGTCTTCGTCGTCGGCGCCGCCTGCATGAGGCTAAAGTTCCATCCACTCCTTGGAGCTTGCAGCCGTGAGCACCTCACATCCATTTTCGGTTACCAGCAACATATCCTCGATTCGCACCCCAAATCCTTTCGCCATGGAAGGAACCCCACGGCTCCGGGATGAGACGACCCGCGATCTGCGTGCCGCCATAGCATCCGGCTTTGATGCACTGGAGCCTGGCGAACCGCTGAGATAGGCGCCTGGCTCAATGGTAATGATCATACCTGCCTCCAGAATCTGTTCCTGACCCGCGGCTATCCTCGGTCCCTCATGAATCTCCAAGCCTACTCCGTGACCGGTGGAGTGCGCGAACTCCTTCTCCAGACCGGCCCTGCGCAGCACAGAGCGTGCTGCTTCATCCACATCGGCGCAGCGTACCCCAGCAGCCACAGCCGCGATTGCGGCTTGCTGGGCTTCCAGCACGGAATGATACACCTGCCACTCCTGTTCCGTAGCCCGCCCCAGGTGGACGGTCCGGGTCATATCCGAGCAGTAGCCATCCAACAGAATGCCAAAGTCCAGAGTCACAAAGCCTTGTGTCGGCAATTGGGCCGAGGTGGCTCGCCCGTGGGGCAGAGCGGATCTTTCACCGCTGGCCACGATGGTCTCAAAGCTCATCGCCTCAGCGCCGGCCAGTCGAGCCATGAACTCAAGCTGGGCTGCTACCTGTAACTCTGTGGCAGAGCTGGTCACGTACTCCAGCACCATATGAAACAGCTCACACCCGATGGCCGCTGCGCGGCGCAGGTGCGCCACTTCATCCTGGTCCTTGATCTGGCGAAGCCGCGCTACAAGGCCTTCCGTGGGCAGGAAAAAGCCTCTCCTGAGCGGCTGAGGAAGAATCTTCTTCATCCTCTCCAACGAGGCCACAGTTGTCAGGTCGGCATCGAAGGCGCAGCGGGTCGCGCCGGAAGAAGCTAGCCATTCCACCGCGGGGATCGCTGGTGGGCGCTTGTCGATGACGACCCGCAGGCCCTTGGCCTCCGCTCTGGCCTGATTTGCGTAGCGCCCATCGGTAAACAGTGTGGCGCGTCCGCCCAGCAGCGCAACGGCTCCGCTGGAACCGGTAAAACCGCTGAGATAACGCACATCCGCACCATGGGTTAGCAGCAGCGCGTTGGCACCGGCCGTTTGTACCGCCCGCATAGCCCGAGTTCGTCGCAACTTTTCGCGCATCCGCCTATTTTAGAGCAGTTTCCGTTGTTGGGAGAACGTACCTATGGGCTCTAGTGACCTTCTAGTTGCCCCCCCGGTTGGGGATGATCTCGGCCTCACGCTCCGCATCTCCGCAAAGGCCACCAGTTACCATAGAAAGATGCAGAATGGCCTTTCGCCCAGCGGCGAACCAAAATTGCTCACCGAAACCCATGCCACTTCTCCTTCCTTTAATCGCCGGGTGTTCCTTGGATCTGCATTCGCCGCTACGGGGCTCGGCATAGCCACCTACGCTGGGACCCACGCTCGTCATGAGATGGAAGTAACGCAACGTACCATCCCGATTCGCAACCTTCCCGACAGCTTCCAGAACTTCCGGATCGTGCAGATAAGCGATATTCACCTGGAGGAGTACACGGAACCGTACTTTCTGGAGCGCGTGGTGGCGCAAGTGAATGATCTGGCTCCGGACCTGGTCCTGATCACAGGCGACTTCGTCAGCTTTGGCCCACTTTCCCGCCAAGTCTCCTGGAATGCGGCCGGAGTGGCCGCGGAGATCCTCTCCAGGCTGAAAGCACCGCAACGCTTTGGCATCCTGGGCAACCATGACGTCAACGTTGGGGCGGCGCAGGTCATCGAACCCCTCAAGGCGCACGGCACTCCCATTCTGGTCGATCGCCATCTTCCCATCGAGCGTGGCGGCGACAGTGTGTGGATCTGCGGCTGCAACGATGCCGGTACCCAGACTCCCGACCTGTTCGCCGCCATTCCGGCCAACCCCGGGGCGCCAGTTCTCTTCATGTGCCACGAGCCGGACTACGTTGAAAAGGTCGTGCTTCACCCTCGCTTCCCGCTCATTGACCTGATGCTCTCCGGGCACTCCCATGGCGGACAGATCCGTCTACCCTATATTGGCCCGCTGGTTCTGCCGCCAATGGGAGAGAAGTATGTGCAGGGTCTATACCAGCTCAAACAGATGAAACTGTACGTCAACCGGGGCCTTGGCACCGTCGGGCTGCCCTTCCGCCTTAACTGCCCACCCGAAGTCACGCACATCACCCTGGTCCGGGCCTAGCCTATTCCTCGAGTTCGGTTTTTCAGCCTCGGCGATAGCGAGCCGGGGAGCGGATTTACTCGCTACCCGAACCATCTCTGCTGTCCATGATGCAAAGATCCCGAATGCAAAGATCCCGTCTGCCTGGAGCGATTTCATTGCAGTTCGCAAGTTTAACAAAATCACCGCGCTGGGGCGTAGCCCGGTACAGCGCCAGCGGACGCAGCCTGCATACACGCTCAACGCGCGCTGGCTACCGGCTTCTTTTTCCCTGGTTCAAACGCACCCTTAGGTGCTACACCACTTTGAACATCCATCCAGTGATCCAGCAAGCTCTTGCGAAACCGCCAACGATTTCCCAGCTTGAAGGCAGGTACGAACCCCTCTGACGCATAGCGATAGAGCGTGTCGCCACTGATCCCCAGATAATCTGAAGCCTGGCGAATATCCATCACCTCGCGCAGTGTCGGTTGTGCTTGTGTCGTCCCGGCTGCCATCAACGTCTCCGATCTTAGGGGATTGTCCCGGATTTTCCGGCTTATCCCCTGTTGTACCTGTTTTTCCACAGGCACACAAGACCGCATTTCGCTTGCATGGGCCTCCTTTGTCACCTTGGCGGGGACTCTGGCGAACCATGAAATCTCATCTTAAACATGAGAGAGGCGCTTTATCTATCTTATTTTTCAATATCTTGCATGTAGGCAATATGCTCTGCTTCCCATTTTCGGCGAAGGTTTGGTTTACTCCTCGGGCCAAGCTGCCTCTTTTGAACCGGGCCGAGGGCCGTCGTAGCGTGGGCCTGAAGCCCACTTCGTCCCTGCCGTCGTGCGCCCAGGTTTCGGCTTCATGGTGACCGACGACGGCGCAGTCTATCTGTGACGGTGGATGCTGGCGGGGCCGGGTTACCGACGCAGCTCCGCGATCATTGCCGGGACAATCTCCTTTGCATCACCCACAACTCCGTAGTCGGCGATCCTGAAGATGGGGGCATCCGCGTCCTTGTTGATGGCAACGATGCATTTACTCTTGTTCATTCCGGAGAGATGCTGCACCGCTCCGGAGATTCCGACGGCAACATACAACTTTGGCTGCACGGTCTTGCCAGTCTGTCCGACCTGCTCCGAGTAGGGTCTCCAACCGGCGTCAACCACGGCTCGCGTGGCTCCCACGGCGGCTCCCAACTGATCTGCCAAGCCCCCCACCAACTGGGTGAATGCCTCCGAGGCGCCGACGCCACGGCCTCCAGAGACCACGATATCGGCCTCTGACAGGGCAATCCTACCGGTCTTCTCCTTGATGCTTGCCGTCACCTTAAGGCGTCTCTGCGGCAGTTCGAGGTCCACATCAAACTGCTCGGCCGGAGTGGCTCCGGGAGCAACCGCGGCAAAGGAGCCCGGCTTCACGGATACTACCACTACCGGAGCTTGCGCCTCGATACGCTCGGTAACCCGAGACAGGAAGGTATAGTGCTCCGCGCGCAGCGTCCCCTCCGTTGCGTCTCCTGTCTTTTGATACTGCAAGCGGATCACATCCTCCAGCAGGGGCGCATCCAGCTTGACCGCAACCCTGGGACTGTACTCCCGCCCGCTGCGGCTGGCAGCGATAAGAACCACCTGCGCCTCACCCTCGCGGGCAATCTGAGCCACGGCCGAGGACCAGATCTCCGCATCATACTGTCCCAGCGCGGGCAGATCTGCCACCAGCACCTGGTCGGCGATCAACGCCGCTGCGGTGGCGGCGGCAGCGACGCCGGTTCCGAGCACGAGAGCCGTCACCTGCGTCCCGTCCGACATCTCTTGCTGCAACTGGCGAGCGGCCTGGGCCATCTCATAGGCGCTCTTCCGCAAGGCTCCATTCGACTGTTCGACAACCATCAGAATCATGCAATCACCCCAGCTTCTTCCCGCAACATCTTCACCAACTGCGCTGCTGCGTCGGCTGCATCCTTACCATCCAGGATCTTTCGTAGCCGTTCCTTCACCTGTATCTCTGCTCCCAGCACCTTGACCCTGGGCGCCACACCGAAGTCTTCCAATGCTTGCCTGCGAATCTCTTTTTTTTTCGACTTCATGATGTTCGGCAGGGTGGGATAGCGCGGTTCATTCAGGCCCTGCTGGGTGGTCACCACAGCCGGGAACTCCAGTTCAAAGGCCTCGCTACCCTCATCCGCCTCATGTCTGCCAGTCAGCATCGAGCCTTTGCGCTCCAAATGGCTGGTCCAGGTTACCTGGGGCCAATGCAACCGCTCTGCCGTAGCCGCTCCCAATGCCTGGCTATCCCAGTCTGCCTGCTGGCCTCCACAAAAGATCAGTTCCGCAGCCTCCTGGCGTGCGATGTTCGCAACCACGGCGCTGAGCGCAATGGGGTCCAGAGCCGCATCGGTGACCACATGCACGCCCCGATCAGCACCCATCGCCAACGCGGTGCGCAGCGCATCTTCAGCGCGAGCCGGACCCACAGTCACCGCGACCACCTCAACCAGCTCCTGACTGTCCGCTGCGCCCTCGCGCAGGCGCAGCGCCTCCTCTACCCCATACTCGTCCATAGTGTCCAGCACGAGCTTGCTGCCTTCCAGTTCTACCGCACCATTTCGCACCCGGACGCTCTCCTCCGCATCCAGCACCTGCCGTATCAATGTCAATATCCGCATTTGTGTCCCACTGCTCCCAGTTCCCTTGTACGCTCGGTTCAGCCCAGGATGAGACCGAGGAATCTTTTGATCCGATTCTTAGGCTACGCTGCACGGGTTGTGTTTCCTGAACCGCCAGTCTATCAATTTACCCTCGGGTAGAATAAATGCACAACATCTTTCTGGAGACCCCTTCCATGGACCTATCCGGCAATCCGACCATCCTTCCCTCGCCACTCTCCAACCTGACACCTGAAGAACAGATCCTGCAAGAAACAGTCCGCAAATTTGCTCGCACGAAGATTGCTCCACTGGTCCGCGAGATGGATGAAGCACAGAAGATGAGCCCCGCCATCATCGCTCAGCTCTTTGAACTCGGTCTGATGGGCATTGAAATACCGGAAGAGTACGGCGGGGTGGGCGCATCCTTCTTCAGCTCCATTTTGACCGTGGAAGAGATCTCCGCTGTGGATCCGGCAATCGGAGTTCTGGTGGACGTGCAAAACACTCTGGTGGTCAATGCAGTACTACGCTGGGCCAACGAAGAACAGAAGCGAAAATACTTGCCCCGCATGGCCACCGATACCATCTGCTCCTATGCTTTGAGTGAGGCTGGTTCAGGCTCTGACGCCTTCGCGCTGGCCACCACAGCCCGCAGGGACGGCGAGGATTACATCCTCAATGGTCGCAAGCTCTGGATTTCCAACGCCGCCGAGGCCAGTCTTTTTATTCTCTTCGCGACGGTCGATCCCAGCGCCGGCTATAAGGGCATCACCGCCTTTCTGGTAGAAAGGGCCATGCCTGGCTTTACCGTCGGGAAGAAGGAAGACAAGCTGGGAATTCGCGCCAGCTCAACTTGCGAGCTGCTTCTGGACGACTGCCGGGTACCCGCGGCCAACGTCCTGGGCGAGGTCGGCAAGGGGTACAAGATTGCGATTGAGACACTCAACGAGGGCCGCATTGGAATTGCTGCTCAGTTGCTTGGCTTAGCCGGCGGTGCCTGGACACACGCAGTTCGCTACAGCCAGGAACGCCACCAGTTCGGCAGGCCCATCGCGGAATTTCAAGCTATCCAGTTCGCCCTTGCCGACATGGCCACGGAAGTGGAAGCAAGCCGCCTGATGGTCTACAACACCGCTCGGCGGAAGCAAGCGGGCCTGCCCTTTCTGAAGGAGGCGGCGATGACCAAGTACTTTGTCTCTCAGGTAGCTGAACGCGTCGCCAGTAAGGCTGTGGAGATCTTTGGCGGCTACGGCTTTGTGAAAGACTACCCCGTGGAGAAGCTTTACCGCGACGCCAAGATTGGCGCGATCTATGAGGGTACATCCAATATGCAACTGGCCACCATTGCCAAACAAGTACTGAAAGGGTAGGGCGACGGAGCAAGAGAAAGCAAGCTTTACCGCGCAGTCTGCGCGGTATGACCGAAGCGCATCGACCGAACTGTTCCGGCATTTGAATGGCATGCGGAGACGCAGTGATGCAGGTGAGGTTCCATTGTGTGACGGCTTTCACCCTGCTTCAAGCGGCGAACAACAGCAGAAACAGTGGATCGATCCGTACGTTCGAGCGGAGTTCTGCTACCTCCCTTGGAGCTTAGAGGAGGGGCTACTTCGTTTGGCCTGCGGTCAAGGTCGGGCACGAGGTCCGTCCGTTTTAGGATTCCGGGCATTGATCAACAACATGGGTTACTTGGTGGCTACAACTATGGTTCGCCCCTCTTCACCTTGCAAAGAGCAGTATAGGAAAATGGGTGGAGTCGCAGTCCTGTTTGGTTTTCGCCCTGCGCTCATTCATCGAGAAGGATGAAGATGCTCCCCGTTGACCCAATGCCGATACGCGAACCGGAATCCGTCGGCCCCGCGCTGCCGGATAGTGATCTACCGCTGCAGAGGATCTATGCCCGCGAACGCAACGCGCCGTTACAGCCTCTCTTCACCCAGCCGCTGAACGGTGAGGTTTTCCAATGGAGTTGGTCGAGCGCCATGCAAGAGGTTCGGCGCATCGCCGGATGGATTGAAGCGCAGGGCTGGCCTGCCAGCTCCAAGATCGCCATCCTCAGCAAGAACTGCGCCTGGTGGATCATGGCCGACTATGCCATCTGGATGGCGGGGCATGTCAGCGTTCCCTTGTTCACTTCGTCCAGCGATCTATCGTTGGCAACGCTGCTTCGCCACAGCCAGGCTGTGGCGTGCTTTGTCGGTCAAATGGATCGCGCTCTGCCACTTGGTGAAGAGGTGTTTGACCGACTTCCCTACATCGCCTTTCCAAACTGTGCTCCCCGGCACACGCCCCCGGGAAGCGCATTATGGTCTCAGATCGTCTCCCTGCAGGCGCCTCTGGAGGGCGATCGCGTGCGCGATCCCGGTGAAGTTGCCACCCTCATCTACACCTCCGGGACCACTGGCGAGCCCAAGGGAGCGATGCATACCTTCCGTTCGCTTATTCTGATGGGCAAATCCATGGAGCCGGCCTTCGGCATTAACCCTGACAGCGGCGTGGATCGAATGCTCTCTTACCTTCCTCTGGCGCATGTGGCTGAGCGCGCCATTGTGGAGATGAACTCCCTGATCGTTCCCATACATATCTTCTTCAGTGAGGGCCTTTCCACGTTTGTTGCGGATCTTGCCAGATCGCACTGTACGCTCTTCTTTTCCATCCCGCGTCTCTACATCCGCTTTCAACAGAGCGTCTTTGAAAAGATTCACGAGAAGAAACTCAATCTTCTGCTTGCGATTCCAGTGGTCGGCAGGGTGGTCCGTAAGAAGATCGTCTCCAGACTTGGTCTTCGTGAAACGCGCCTGATCTGTTCCGGTGGAGCAGCGATTCCAGTTGAGATCATCCAGTGGTACTGCAAACTCGGTTTGAACTTTCTGGAGGGCTACGGCATGACGGAGACGGGCATCACACACGCTCCGCTGCCCGGCCTGGTGCGACTGGGATACGTAGGCAGCGCCAGTCCCTGGGCGCTGACCCGCATCTCCGCGGAGGGAGAGGTTCAGATCAAGGGACCGATGAACATGGTTGGCTACTATCGCAACCCGGAGCTGACCCGTGAGGTCTTCACCGAGGACGGCTTCTTCCGCACTGGTGACCGTGGGGAAATTGACAGTCTCGGCCGGCTTCGACTGATCGGTCGCCTGAAGGATGAGTTCAAAACATCCAAGGGCAAATACGTAGCTCCAGGGCAGATTGAAAAGCTATTGTCTGTGTCCTACCTGTTCGAGTCTGTCGCTGTCTTTGGCAATGGAATGACTTCTCCCTTTGCTATGGCCGTGCTGGCTCCTGCGCTACGCAAACAGCTTTCTACCGTTGGCGACCGTGCCGACATGGAGGCGAAACTCGCGGCGGAGCTTGACGCTGTGAACGCTCAACTGGAGCACCACGAACAACTCCACTTTCTTGTGATCTCCGAGCAGCCATGGACGATCGACAACCAGCTTCTTACTCCAACACTGAAGGTACGCAGATCTGCGCTGGAACAGCGCCTTGCATCCCGCTTCCATGCCTGGGAGGCTTCTCAGCAGAGAGTGATCTGGATGGAGGCTTTGTGAACCGACTCGCGATCCCCGACGAAACGATCCAGACAGAACGGCTGGAACTGGTGCTGGACGGCAAGCGCACGGAGGTCACGCGTTCCTGGATTTCTTCCGCTCGGGGCAACATCCTTCTGCTGCATGAAGCGCTTGGCTCAGTGAGCTATTGGAAGAGCTTTCCCCACGATCTTGTTCACGCAACCGGATACAACGTCATCGCGTACTCACGCGCCGGCCATGGCAACTCCGAGGGTCCGCTCTCCAGGCGCACCAGCGCCGACTACCATCGTCAGGTGAATGAGGTGATCCCTGGAATATTGGATTTCTTCAAGGTGACTCAACCGGTGCTCTATGGACACAGCGAAGGTGTCGGCGTCGCTCTTTTCTACGCAGCCACAGCCCAAGCGGCTGAGCCTGGCAGTGCTTATGCACCTGGCGACGCATCCATGGGCGCGTCGGCGCTGATTCTGGAGAGCCCCTACATCATCCCTACCGACGCGGCCCGCTACCGCATCCAGAAGATGAAGGAGGATTATCCTGGCAGCAAGCTCCAGGAGCGCCTGACGCACTACCATCAGCATCCCAATGAGGTCTTTTACTCCTGGATCCACTGGGCAGCTGATCTGACCGACCAGGTGTTTCCTCTGCGGGAGCTTCTGCCGCGTGTCTCCTGCCCTGTTCTGGTCCTGCAGGGGGAGCAGGACGAGTTCGGAGGCAGTCGGCAGGTGGAGGCACTTCAAGAATCGATTCCCCACCTGCAGTACCGGAGCTTCCCGCACACCGGTCATCTTCCTCACAGAGAGCAATCCGAGGAAGTCTTGAGGACTGTCTCTGCGTTTCTATCGCGTCTTCAGCCGAAAGAGAAGGTCCGGAAGCCGTAGTCCCATTCCATCTGCGCGGGCCGCGGGGTTACTCCGCGCTATTCCACCAGCCGGAGCGGAGTTCGCGCCCGGCGACCACCTCTGTGGGCGCGCCTGGCTCCGGCAGCCACAGCTTGATACCGCTCGCATCGGCAAGCTTCTGTATCTGTTCCACTGGCTCTTTCCAGCCGTGCAACGCCAGGTTGAAGAGTCCCCAATGGATGGGCATCAGCAACTCGTCCGGTATCCTCATGGCTTGAAATGCTCTGGCCGCATTCTCCGGGCCCAGATGAATGCTCTGCCACAAAGGATGGAAGGCGCCGATCTCCAGCATGGTCAGGTCGAAGATGCGGGAGCGGCCATTGCGCTGGTTCCGGTAATAGTCAGCAATCTCACTGAACCCGTCCCACCATCCGGTGTCCGCGCCGTAAAACACCCTATGCTCTGGTCCCTCCAGCACAAACGATCCCCACAGCGTAGTGAAACGGTCAAACAAACCACGTCCGGAGAAGTGACGCGACGGCCAGGAGGTGATTTTGAGCTTCTCCACCTCTACACTCTCTGTCCAATCCAACTCCGTGATCTTCCACGCATCCACGCCAAATCCACGCAGCCGCCGGGCTACGCCCAGCGAGGTGATCCAACGCGCGGCTGACGCCGAGTCGGTCTTCACCAGCCGCGCCACCGTATTCGCTCCCAGATGATCGTAGTGATCGTGCGAGATCAAAATCACGTCGATTCCGGGTAAGTTCTCCAGCGCCACCGTGGGTTCAAAGAAGCGCTTGGGACCAAGAAAAGAGACCGGACTCGCCCGCTGCTCCCAGACTGGATCCACCAGCACGCGCATCCCATCGATCTCAATGAGGGAGGAGGAGTGACCAAACCAGGTCAAGCGCAATCCACTCGCGGGCTGATTGGTGAAGATGCTAGTGTCCGTGCGAAATGGCCCCAACAAGCGCTCTGGTTCCACCTTCGCTCGGCTTTCCATATACAAAGGCAGGACTTTCAAGACCAGACCGAGGCCGCCTGTCGTGGTGGGCACAGGATTCAGATATCTGCGCCCCTTTTTTTCTGCTCGCTTCAGAGAACTCACCAAATCGATTCACTCACAGATAGAACTGGGAATTAGACGCGCCTGGCAGCAGATCGACGCAAGGCCCTGGATCCGGGAGGGACCAGGCAACGTCAGGATGGGTGCTCAAAGATCAGCGCAACTCCGGATTGATTTGTGCAGCCTTACTCCCCGTCCTCACTCTCCGTCGTAGAGCGCGTCAATCTTCTCCTTATACCGCTTGAGGATCACCCTTCGCATCAGTTTCAGGCTGGGCGTCAACTCGCCGCCTTCGATGCTCCACTCATCAGGCAACACTCCTACCTTTTTTAACCTCTCATGGTCCTGCAACTGAGTGTTTACCTGCTTGACCAACATCTCATAGTGTCGCTTCACCTTCGGATCCTGGACCAGATCCATTGCACTGTCTGCGGTGACGCCATGTTCCGTGGCCCACCGTCTGAGCGCCTGCAGGTCCGGTGAGATCAGAACCGCGGGAAACTTGCGAGCGTCTCCAACCACGGCCGCGTTTCCAACCAACTCGTCGGCCTTCAGTCTCCCTTCAATCGGCTGCGGCGCAATATACTTTCCGCTGCTGGTCTTGAGCAGCTCTTTCTTGCGGTCGGTGATGGAGAGAAAACCATCCTTGTACTCACCGATGTCTCCGGTCTTGAACCATCCATCCTCAGTGAAGTCAATCTTCTTGAGATCCTCCTTGAGCCAATACCCCGAAAAGACGGTCTCTCCCCGGACCTGAATCTCCCCATCCTCCGCCACGCGTAGCTCCAGGTTGGGAATCACCGCACCCACAGTTCCGATTCGATAGGCATCGAAGGTATTGCGCGAGACCACGGGCGACGTCTCGGTGAGACCATAGCCCTCAAAGATGCGGATCCCCATATCCAGAAACCACTCGGCCGCGTCCATACCCAGCGGCGCGCCACCGGAGACCCAGAGCTTCGCTTCTCCTCCAAACGCGGCTCTTAGCTTGCTGTAGACGAGTTTATCGGCCAGCCTCCAACCCGGCGCATGGGGCGTCCTTCCCTCGATCAAATCCTTGCGATGTTTTCGGCCCTGTTGCAGCGCCCAATGCAGAATCCTTTTCTTCACGCCTTTGGCCTTGGCTTCCGTACCCTGGCGGATCTTCTCATAGACCCGCGGCACCGCCAGAAACACCTGCGGTTTCACTGCCTGCATGGCGCTCTTCAGCTCATCGAACTTGGCCAGATAGGCTATCGTCCCTCCATGGCCAAAGAGGGCATAACACAGATGGCGCGCCAGGGAGTGGCTAAGCGGAAGAAAGGAGATTGTGCGATCCCCTTCTCCAATACGCAGCCCTGCTGTGGAGTAGCGCAGATCCGCGGTGAGATTGTGATGGGTCATCATCACGCCTTTGGGATCGCCGGTCGTCCCAGAGGTATAGACGATGGTGGCCAGATCCTCCGGCTGGGTCTGGCGCAGCAACGCGTCGAAGGCTGCATCTGGCTGCTCCAAATCCGGCGCGCACCTGAAGACCTCCGCCAGGTTGACGACATTCTCCAGCTCGCAATCATCCAGTATGCCAACAAACTCCAGGGTGGGAATGGGACCACAGGCCACCAGTTTGCGGTACTGATGCCGAGTGGATACGATCATTGCCCGCACCCCGGCATCACGCAAAATCGCTCCCATCTGGTCTGGCAGCGTGGTGTCATAGAGCGGAACGTCGACCGCGCCGATGCCCAGGACGGCAAAGTCGACCACAGGCCATTCCCAGCGATTCTCGCTGACCAATCCCACGCGATCGCCGCGCTGAATCCCCCAGCTCTGGAGCAGCCCAGCCACGGCTCGCACCCGCCCATACATCTGCTGTGAAGTGATTTCCCTCCATTCGGAGCCGCTCTTCCACATAGCCACAGGCGTTGCGCCGCGATGGCTCATGCGCTCAAACAGCTCGTTGATGGTGGCAAACTCCAGCTTCGAGAAATCGGTCATCCCAAGCTCCTCGCACGCCCAGCTTCGCGCTCAAGTGGATCTTACCCTGCTTTGGTTGCATTTGGCTTCAATTTGCCCATTCTGAGGTAACCGTGCCGGGTTGGTTGAGTTGTTTCCAGCGCAGTTTTCCACCGTGCAGCCTGTAAACTCCAGGATCTGGGTCGTCAAACCTATCCGTTTCGCTGGGCCGACGAGAGGTTTCCTTTTTAAAGGCGACCGATTAAGCCGGCGGCTCTGATACTCTCCCTGCAATGCCTGAGCAAACCGCAACGAGCCAGTCGCCGCAGAACCTGCCGCGGGTACTGACCGCAAGCAATGCGCTTTCGATCGTGGTGGGCATCATCGTTGGTACAGGAATCTTTCTGGTTCCTCACGAGATCATGGCGGCGGTAGGCAGTACGCGCATGGTTTATACCGTCTGGTTGCTCGGCGGCCTGCTTTCCCTGTTTGGCGCCATGACCTATGCCGAGGTGGCAGCGCTGCGGCCGCGGGTGGGTGGAGAGTACGTCTTTCTGCACGACGCCTACGGCCCGTTGACTGCCTTTCTTTACAGTTGGACCTGGACCCTGATCGCTCGGCCCGGTTCCGTTGCCACCATCGCCGCGGGCCTGATGAATGTTCTTGGAACCTTTCCCCTGTTCGCCTTTCTGGACCAGCGCACGGTAGCTCACGTGGCATGGAGCCAGATTATGGCGATCCTGGTCGTATGGCTCTTTACAGCCCTGAACATCGTCAGCACGCGCGACTCCGCGCTGGTGCAGATGCTGCTCACATGGCTCAAAACGGCCATGATCGTAGCCATTGCCGGCGTCTTATTTGCCAGTTCCCAACACGGCCATTGGAGCCACTTCCACTCCAACTTTCACGGGGCGCAGGGAGGATTCTCCGGCTTTATGGCCGCTCTGGTGGCTGTGCTGTGGGCCTACGATGGCTGGTCCGATGTGTCCCAGTTGGCTGGAGAGGTAAAGCAACCGCAGCGCTCCATGCCTCTGGCGCTGATTGGTGGCGTCACCGTTGTGGGCGGTTTATATATCCTGACCAACGCGGCGTTACAGTATGTGCTGCCGGCGGCGGCGATTGCAAGCTCCGAGCGGCCCGCCAACGACGCCCTGCTCCAGGTGGTGGGCGGGCTGAGTTCCAGTCTGTTTGCGGTTGGGATGATCATCAGCATTGCGGCTTCGCTGGTGGGGAGTCTTCTCTCTGGAGCGCGGGTTCCGTTTGCCGCGGCCCGGGACCATCTGTTTCCCTCTGTGTTGGGGGAGATTCATCCGCGGTTCCGTACACCCTGGACGAGCCTCTTGCTGCAAGCCGTCTTGAGCACCTTTCTGCTGCTGGCGATTGGCCGGTATCAGGCGCTGTTTTCCCTTACGATCGTCGCCGAATGGCTCTTCTATGCTCTGACGGCGGCTACCGTCTTTGTATTTCGGGTGCGCGAACCCAAGGCGTATCGACCCTATCGCGTAACCGGATATCCTGTAGTCCCGGCGCTGTTTATTCTGGCTGCTGCGGGACTGCTGGTCTTCAGTCTGGTGACTCAGCCGCGAGAGTTCATGATGGGCACCCTGGTGATTCTCTGCGGAGTTCCGCTGCACTCTCTGTTTCAACGCCGTGGAGCGATAGCGAACCAAGACGGAGTCCCCCATGGGCGGCGGTAGTGGAATGGAACGGAGGGGGATCGGTTGGCAGTAGTCAAGAGAAGGCCAAAACTGGGACAGAACTTCCTGGTAGATCAGGGCGCATGCCTGCGCATTGCAGAGTCGCTTGGAGATCTGAGCGGACGAACCGTGGTGGAGATTGGTCCCGGGCACGGCGCCATCACGGAACTGCTGGCCGCGCGCTGCAAGAACCTGCATTGCATCGAATTTGATCCCGCGCTGGTGCGGGAGTTGGAGTTTCGCTTTCGCCACCAGCAGCAGGTGACCATTCACCATGCGGACATTCTGAGCTGCGATCTGCAAGCCTTTCTGGGAGACGCTGAGACGCTGGATGTGGTGGGGAACCTGCCCTACTACATCACCTCAGAGATCTTGCTGCTGCTCTTTGCCGCCGCGCGCAAAGGGGTGGTCTCACGAGGGGTGGTGATGATGCAGCGCGAGGTGGCCGAACGAATCGCCGCCGAACCGGGCGCCAGCGATTATGGAGCGCTCTCTGCAGTGACCCAGCTTCATGCGCGCATCGCCAACCTGCTCAGCTTGCCGCCGGAGGCGTTCAGCCCTCCACCGGAGGTCTACTCAACGGTACTGCGGCTGGATTTTGCGCCCCGCTTTGACGAACTCAACGTGTCGTTTGAGGAGTTCAACCGCTTTCTCCGCTTTAGCTTTGCGCAAAAACGGAAGACGCTGGCCAATAACCTGCGCTCCGCCGGATACTCCGCCGCGGAGATTGCCTCCGCCTGGCCCCCGAGCCTCTCTTCCCAGATCCGGTCAGAGGCCGTTCCGTTGGAGACGATGGCGGAGTTGTACCGCTCACTGCAGACATCTCGGAATGTGACGCCATAGAGAGCAACGCTGCCATCGGCTCTCGGCTGAACGGGGAATGCTTCGCCGTCCATGATCTCAGACGTTAGCGAAGCATGTGCTCGGCGGTCTGAGCGTGGTGAATATGGCAGATGGCGATGGCCAGAGCATCAGCGGCGTCGGCGGGCTTAGGAACCTCGTCCAGATCCAACAGGCGGGCGACCATGAACTGGACCTGCTCCTTTGCGGCCAGACCGTAGCCAACCACCGAACTTTTAATCGTGAGGGGAGCGTACTCTGCCACGGGCAGAGCTAGTTTGGCGGCAGCCAGCATGGCCACGCCCCGCACCTGACCCAGCTTGAACGCACTCTTGGCGTTGGCGGAGAAAAAGACATCTTCAATGGCGACCACTTGCGGTTGCCATCGTTGCAGCAGAGCGGAGAGTTCGTCGTAAACCTGGAGCAAGCGGTTGGGAGTGCGGTCTTTCTTGCTCAGACGCACCACTCCAGCGCACAACGGGTGCAACCTGGCGCCGCGCGCTCCGTCCATCACCTCCACAACGCCGTAGCCGGTGAGTTCTGTTCCGCAATCGATGCCAAAGACCCGCATGGATACGAGTCTAACGCGGGCAAGGCGGGCGGTTGCCCGTAAACGACCCGATCCGCATCCAGGTGAGCATAGGCAACTTCGCGACCAACAGGCGTGACCGATACAATCGACACCAGGGAGAAAGACGCGCCCACACCCTCGCAAAGGCTGGCAGGCTCTCGTGAATGCTCTGCGAAATTCCGTCCCGGTGGCGCTCCTGACAGCCAGCCTACTGACCCTGGCGGCAATGGCCGCCCATGCGCAGAGAGGGGCGGCCAGCCGAGAGCCTGCGACCCATGCGAACGGAGCATCCGCAGCCTGGACCCCGCAGCCGTCTTTGAGCATCAGCAGCGTCAACGCACCCGCTCCAGCGCCCATCCTGATCAATCGCCGGGTCGTCGTCCTTGATCCCGCGCATGGAGGCTCCGACAGCGGAGCGCAGATCAGCGATACGACAGTTGAAAAGGATGTAACCCTGGCGCTGGCCTTCCGGCTGCGAGCGATGCTCACCGCGCGGGGGTTTACCGTGGTGATGACGCGTGACTCCGACGCAATGGCCTCACCCACTCCCGGCGCTGGAGAACTCACCTTGGACGACCGCGCAGGAGTAGCAAACCACGCCCATGCAGCGGCTTGCCTGCTTCTCCATGCTAGCGGCAGCGGAGTTGGAGTTCATCTTTACCGCTCAGAGCTGGATGCCGCCCCCGGAGAGTCCGCCGTGCCGCCATGGCTCACCGCGCAGGCCGCATGGATCCCGCAGAGCGCGCTCCTGGAGGGAGAGCTTGCCAACGCATTGACGCGTTCCGGCATTCCTCTGGTGACCGGCAGAGCCTCCGTTCGGCCGATCGACTCCTTGACCTGCCCCGCATTGGTGGTGGAACTGGCGCCGGCAGATGAGGATGTGGACAGCATGAATCGGACGGACTATCAGCAGCAGGTGGCTCGCGCGATCGCCGGCACGCTGTTGGTATGGGCAGACCAGGTGCGAGCGCCCCTGAGGCTCTCTTCTGCCGCGCCGGCGATGAACCATCCATACGCTGGGAGCAGCAGCGCCGGAGCGCGGCCATGAAAGACCATCTTCAGGAAGGTTCGCAACGCGCCCCATCCAGTCCGCACGTTTCAGTTATTCAGGAGATTCAGCGCCGCCAACGCATTGTCTTCTGGTGTCTGATTGTGTGCATCGTCGCCATGGGCGTTCTGCTCGTGACGGAGCGGCATAGGGAGCGGAAGCGGATTGAGGCGCTGGCTGACCAGATGCCCATCGACGCACCCACGGCGGTGGAAGAGACGGTGACGCTGGAACTGGCCAGCGATGCTGATGGAACCCTACGTCCCGAGACGCGCCAGATTGCACTGCCACAAGCCACTAATGCGCGGGTGAAGGCCCTGCTCGACCACCTGCTGGCCTACTACGCGTTGCCGGACTCAGCCCATGCTCTGCCACCCGGCCCAGCCGTGGCAGAGGTTTTTTTGCTGCCGTTGCCCGTGGTGGGATATGTTGCAAGCACCTTATCTCCAGGAGCACATTCAGGAACGGATTCAGGTGCCGATCCGGCGAGTGGCCAAACGACTGTGCCTGTTCCTTCCAGCGATCCGAATGCCCTGCAACCCAAGCAGCCGGGAGGCGAACTGGCGGTGATTGACCTGCTTAGCTCCTGGGTGAACCAGCATCCGTCGGGCGTGGAGGTGGAGTCGCTGACTCTGCGCTCGATTCTGGGAACCCTCCACGCCAACCTTCCTCAGATAGAGCAAGTGCGCTTTCTGGTGGATGGCCAGGCACGGGAGACACTGGCCGGCCATGCAGACCTTCTGCGCACCTACCCAACAGCGCACGATACTGCAATCCAGCCCGGAGGGAACGATCCGGGGCAAGTGAAGGAGTGAACAAGAACGTGGTAAGGATGAGCAGGCAATGAAGGTTGGGGGTGGTAGGCGTAACCAAGCCTGTGCAGCGAAACCCTCCCCGGAGTCGGGGCCGCCTGCGGCGTTTCCTGCGTCCAACTCCAGTTGGATCGCTGCTGCAAGCTTGACCGAGGCTCTCTCGGTCGGGCAGCGCCCGCAGGGCAAACCCGTGGTGGGTGTCTTTGACTCCGGCTTTGGCGGCCTGACCGTCCTGCGATCGTTGCTCGCCAGGATCCCTGACGCTCACTACATCTATCTGGGCGATACAGCGCGGCTGCCTTACGGGGCCAAGTCGCAGGCCACGATAGCGCGCTACGCTGTGGAGAGCGCACGTTTTCTGCAACAGTGTGGGTGCCAATTCCTGGTGATCGCCTGCAATACAGCCACCGCTCTGGCGCTGCATGAGATCCGGCGTGCGGTGCGGATCCCTGTGCAGGGCGTGATTGAACCGGGAGCACGGGCAGTGCGGCGCGAACTGCAAGACGCCGGCGGCGATGTTCTTGTGCTGGCTACCTCCGCCACGGTGCAATCACATGCCTATCGGAAGGCTTGCCATGCCGTCGGCCTGCGCGCCTTTGAGGTGGCTTGTCCCTTGCTGGTGCCGCTGGTGGAGGAGGGCTGGACGAACCACGACGTGACTCGATCCGTCTTGCGCATCTATCTCTCCGATGCCTTGACCCTCTGCCGGCCACAAGCTGTCCTGCTCGGCTGCACACACTACCCGCTGATTGCAGAAGCAATTGAGGCAATGCTGCGAGAGTTGGGATCGGAGGCCATAGTGATCGACTCAGCGAAGGCGACCGCCGAGGCAACGGCCGCAAGCCTGGGAGCAGAGGCCGACATGGCCAGCACAATGGCTGCAGCCAGCTTTGAGTGCTATGCAACCGACTCCGTTGAGAAGTTCAAGCGCTTGGGAAGCCTGTTTCTGGGCCAGCCGATTGCAAAAGTACATCTTCTGGATCTGGGAGGCTGAAGAATCCCTTCGGAAGGCTCCCTCCACCGAAGAGAACCAATCCTCCTTCGAACGAACTACACTTATCTGGGATGCACTATCTTTTAAAGACGGAACCGGACAAATACTCCTTTGATGACCTTCTGCGAGACGGTGAAACCATCTGGGATGGGATCAAGAACCCGCAGGCGCTGATGACGCTGCGCAACATGAAGCCGGGCGAAACCTGTGTCATCTATCACTCCAATATCGGAAAGGCCGCTGTAGGAACAGCCAAGGTCCTGTCGGTAACCACCGACCCCAAGGATCCAAAGATGCCCTTGGTGCGACTGAAAGCAGGCCAGCGACTCAAGCGGGAAAAGTCGCTGGCGGAGATTCGAGATGCCGGCGTATTTGTGGGCTCGGTGATGTTCAGGCAGTTTCGACTCTCGGTGGTTCCACTCTCGGAGGAGCAATTCGATTGGCTCGTCCATCGATAACGGGAGGATAACGGCGGGGGCCAGCGGCGGTTAGCAGCGGCGCCGGTGTTGAGCCGATGGAAAGCTCTGGCATGGAGGGGCGCTCAACCAAGAAACGAGACAGCGCAAAGATTTTGGGGCAAGAGAACCATAGAAAGAGAGATCCACGGGCATCCGCGGAGCCAAAAGATCTCTGAAACTGCTATTCTTACCCTCGGTTCCTAAGATTTACCAGTCAATCAGGAGTCTTCAGCATGATCGATATGAAGGGCAAAGTGGCCGTGGTGTTCGGCCTTGCCAACAAGCGCAGCATCGCCTATGCCATTGCGGAAAAGCTCTCCGATGCCGGAGCAACTCTGGTGCTGTGCTACCAGAACGAGCGCCTGCGTGCGGAGGCCGAAGAGTTGATTGAGGCCCTGGGCCAGAAGAGCACCGCGATTGCGATTCAATGCGACCTCTCCATCGACGCGGAGATTGACGCCGCCTTCGCCAAGATCGCAGAGACCTTCCCGGTGATTCATACGGTGGTGCATTCGGTGGCATTTGCCCCGCAGGAAGCACTGAAGAGCGACTTTCTGCTGACTAAGCGAGATGACTTTCGGATTGCGCATGACGTCAGCGTCTATTCTCTCATCGCGGTCTCTCGCGGTGCCGCGCCGCTGATGACGGAAGGAGGATCCATCATTACGATGACCTACTATGGCAGCCAGAAGGTCTTCCCCAACTACAACGTGATGGGCGTTGCCAAAGCGGCGCTGGAGGCAACGGTTCGTTATCTGGCCGCATCGCTGGGCAGCAGACAGATTCGCGTAAACGCGATCTCTGCAGGCCCGATCCGGACGCTTGCCGCGCGGGGCGTGGGCGACTTCTCTGTACTGCTGGATGCGGTGAACGCGCGCTCTCCGCTGCACAGAAATATCGAACAGGCTGAGGTTGGTAAAGTGGCGGTCTTCCTGGCCAGCGACCTCTCCAGCGGCGTTACCGGTGAAGTGACCTACGTCGATAGTGGGTTTCACATCACCGGAATCTAGATTTTCCATTGGCGCATGAAGGTTTAAGACGGAGGGATTGATCGATGTCCATCGCTGCATTGCTGCTCGAAGACTTTGACACAGAGATCTCCAACACTCGCCGCACTCTGGAGCGGGTTCCCAACGACAAGCAGGACTGGACGCCGCATAGCCGTTCCATGCCGATGGGCAAACTGGCCATGCACTGCGCCACACTGCCGTTGTTTGCCTTTTACATCCTGGAGGATGAAGGCATGGACATGGCCAATCCAAAACGCGAACATGCCTCGCTGATCTTCGAATCGCGGGATCTGTGCCTGGCGCGTTTGGACGAGTCTGCCGCTATGTGCCGAAAGGCGTTGACGTCAGCCAGTGATGAGCATCTGACGAAGCTCTGGCCATTCTCTTTTGGCGCGCAGACCATCCTGAACGAGCCACGCTCCAAAACCTACAAGCTACTCTTCTTCAATCACCTGATCCACCACACCGCCCAACTGGGCGTTTACTTGCGGCTGAATGATATTCCTGTGCCCGCACTGTATGGCCCGTCCGCGGATGAGCAGTGGGGAATGCGGAGATAAGCTGATCCGAAGGGAATGTCCCCCTAGGAGTCTGTCGGTCATAGATTCTGAAGTCTTTAGAATCAGTAACTTGTAAAATCTACCACGTTTTGTATGTCACTGATTTTATGATGCTTATCAAATCTAAAACTCTTAGGAGCGACACACTCCTCGCTTCGGACGAAGTGCAAGAGAGCGGCTAACCCGCCTTTTCGCTTAGCTCCGCCCAACGCTGGTAGATTGCGTCGTGTTCGGCCCGAGCAGCTTCCATCTCTGCCAGCGCCTCGGTGAGCGCAACCGGGTCAGTGACGACGGCCGGATCTTCCAGTCTCTTACTCACCGCGGAGAGCCGGTTGTCTGCCTCGTTGACTCGCTCCTCCATGCTGTCGAACTCACGCTGCTCTAGATAGGAGAGCTTCTTGCGGCTCGGCGCAGACGAAGAAACCAACGCTGCGGCGGGGTTGGCGTTCCCTGGTCGCTCCGCGCCCTGCTGCACAGGCTCAGAGGCCGCACCGCCAGATTCTCCCTCCCTCCACTGTTCCCATTGCCTGTAGTCGGCAAAGATCTGAGCCTGCCCGCCTCCATCCAGCCCCAGCACCAGATTGGAGACGCGATCCAGCAGATAACGATCATGCGTCACCAGCAGCAGAGCCCCCTTGAACTCCAGAAGGGCCTCCTCCAGAATCTCCAGAGTGGGAATATCCAGGTCGTTGGTCGGCTCGTCGAGCATGAGAACATCGGCTGGTTGCAGCATCAGTCGCGCGATCAGCACCCGGCCACGTTCACCGCCGCTCAACCGTTCCACAGGCTGGTTCAGCTGATCGCCAGTGAATAGAAACCTGGCCGCATAACTGGCTACATGGACCACGCGGTCCTGGTAGACCACCGCATCAGAGTCCGGAGCCAGAGCCCGCCGGAGAGTGAGTGAGGGGTCAATCTCGCGCATCTGTGAAAAGTAGACCGTGCGCAGACCCTGGGCACGCTTGATCTCGCCGCCCGCAATCGGGATTTCACCGGAGATGGCGCGCAGGATGGTCGTCTTGCCGCTGCCGTTGGGCCCGACCAGTCCGAGCTTCATGCCGTTCGTCACGCTAAAACTGACTCCACGCACAATCTCTCGCCCGCCCAGAGCAATACTCACATCGTCCAGGGAGATCAACCTCCGGGTCTGACGGTCGGTTGCTGCGAACTCGATTCCCGCGGTTGCTGTGCGGGTGCGGGCGTCCACCTCAGCGAGCTTGCCAATCAACTCCTGTGCGTTGTCGATACGCGCCTTGGCTTTGGTGGCTCGCGCTTTGGGCCCGCGCCGCAGCCACTCAATCTCTGTTTTGACGCGGTTGCGCAGGCTCTCCTGCATCCTGCTCTGGGCCTCCTGGTACTGCTCGCGCCCCTCCAGAAACCTGGAGTAGCTGCCGCGCACCCGCAGAATGCCCTCCGCATAGAGCCGATTCAACTCCACCACCTCGCTGGCTACGTTTTCCAGAAAGTAGCGGTCATGCGAGACGACCACGCAGGCAAAACGGGCCGTCCGAAGCACACCCTCCAGCCACTCAATTCCTTCCAGGTCCAGATGATTTGTCGGTTCGTCGAGCAGCAAGACATCCGGGTCAGTCACCATGGCCTGAGCGATGGCCAAACGCTTACGCCAACCGCCAGAGAGGCTGGCTGCTTCGGCATCCATGTGATTGGCGGTGGCCACGCCCTGGTCTGCAAAACCGGCGCGTCCCAGCGTCTCCCGCAACCGGCGCTCCATCTCTTCGCTTCCAAAGCTGGAGTAGGCTGAGTTCTCCGTATCCCTCAAGGCTGACTCCAAAACACCGCGTACGGTAAGTCCGGCCGCGAACTCGGAGATCTGGCGAACGTAGCCAACCCGGGCTCGACGGCGCACAGAAACCTCTCCGCAATCCGGCTCGACTTCACCGGCAAGCACCGCCAGCAGCGTAGACTTCCCAGCCCCGTTCGGACCGATGAGGCCAATGCGATCGCCTTCATTTACGGCAAAGCAGATGTCTTCAAACAGAGGTGTCGCCCCAAAGCGTTTCGAGACGCCTTGAGCATTGAGAATCGGCGGCATAGCCTTAGTTTACCGGTTCTGCCCGTGCGGCGATGCGTAGCGGATGATCCTCAAGGTTTTATCGACAGAGGCTCTAGTCCAGATCGAAGTCGCGCAGCGGCTTACCCGTCAGGGGCGACTCCTTGGCCTTCTTTACCGCTTCAGCGAACTTCTTGGCCATCACGTCTTCTTTGTTCTTCTCCGCCTGAACGGATTGGGCAAAGATCGACTCACGTCGTGCATCCTGCTCCTTAAGCGCCCGGGCCGCCGCGCTCAAGTCCTCAAAGGTCTTCTTGCGCGGTGCCGGGGTGTGCGCTATCACCGTACGGCTGATCGGGTCTACCTTCAACATCCCACCGCAATCCGGGCACATCACCTCAAATGGCTCATCGCTCAATCCCATGACACAGAACCTCAGCTAACGATTGTACGGCGGCGGAACATACCTGTACGAGAAGCGTGGGGTATCGCGCAACGCCCAGACCAGAGCAACCACCCAGCCAATCAGTGTCCAACCAAACAACAGGTTCACCAGAAAAATCCACCAGAAGTTGTTCGCGCGGCGGGAGCCCGCGACGAAGGTGGGTAAAAAGTGGAGAAAGAGCACGACCACGCCAATCAGGATCAACAACAGAAGCGGCAGTCCCAAAAGAAAAGCCATACTTTCAAGTATCGCTTGGCGCTCACCGTATGTACACAGGAATCATAGGTATACCACCTGATGTCCGGCACACTCCCCAGCCGCATGGCGAATCAGCAGCGCGGGCAGGTCCTCGCCATAGCGAGCCAGGTACCAGACTCCGGCGATCAGCCGCTCCTGTAGATGGCCGTCCGGGAATAGATTCAGCATGAGGGCCTGCGCATGTTTGCTCAGCGACGACTGCTTCTGAACCTCAAAGTTCGCAGCCATACGGCGCAACCGGTTCATCTGGTAGAGCATCTTGCTGGCAGAGACGTCTGCAGCGCGGCCAAGGTCGGCGCTGAGTGATGCCATATAGCGGGTGAGCGCCCTCAATTCGGTCTCCAGTGCGTTGCCGACGGCGGCCACTCTTCGCTTCCCCTCTATCGGCATCGCGCGAGCGCCAAGGTGTTGAGCCAGATCTGTGGCCGTCTTTGCCGCCAGCACCTGAGGAAGCGTCAACTCATGGGCTGCCAGCGTTCGTGCAATGGCAGGCTCAACCAGCGTTGCCATCATGCGCGGCAGCACTGGGGTTACCTTGTCCAGAATGTAACGGTAGAGCACCTCCGACTGAGCAAAGTACGCCACTTCCGCGGGACCACCGACATAGGCCGCAGTGGGTAGAATCGCATCCTGAAAAACGGGACGCAGCAGGGAGTTGGGACTGAGCCTTTCCGGCTCCGCGGAGAGAACCTCAAGCAGCTCCGCGGTGGTATAGCTCTTTGAGCCCGCCCTCCACTCACCCTTGGCAGAGAAGCGGAGAGGCAGCCGAGCGCCGCTCTCGCGATCCAGCAGGAAGAGGAGCGAATGGTCTGGCGTAACCAGAACCTGGGCGTGATACCCAGCCGCCTGCAACTCCTGAGAGCGCTTGAGCAGCGCCTGGCGCAACTCATCGGCTCGCTCCAAAGCAGCGCGGAGCACGCTCCCGCCCATGGAATGGAAGCTCCGCGAGCCCGCATCCATCACCACCAGGCCTTGAGCGGCAAAGATCCGCGACAGTAGCCGGCCGAATGCGGAGGCCATGGTCGCTCCCGGGGCATAACACTGACGCAATTGGTCGCATAGAGGCGCCCAGCCCAACAGTTCGTCTGTCCGCTCCAGCAGGGATTCAAGATTCTTGAGACCTGAGGCCGAGCCAGCGTCCACGCGCAGCGTTCCCACGGGGACCGTGTGGCCTGGCTGCAGCTCAAGCCGCAGCGTTTCTAACCCGGCCCGCTCGCCGGTTCCAGAGAGAAATGTCACCTGATCGGCCTCGGGCAGGTCGTGATCCTCGCTGGCCATCCAGAAGATGGGGACATGCCTCCGGCCAGTGGCCAAGGTGGCGTCCTGCGCCTTGCGAATGGCCGTGGCAGCCTTCAGGAACGTCAGCAACGGTCCTCCGAAGAGGGCTACCTGCTGGCCAGTGACCACAGCGGCGGCTCCCTGACGCAGGCTGTCAATGTTCGCAAGCGCCGCAGGCCCCGCATCGAAGCCGCTCGCCTCCGTAGCCAGCGCGTCTGCCAGGCGCATCCGCTGTTCGTCTTGGAGCACAGGGGAGGAACTCGCCCACTGCATGGTGTATGGATCGGACGGATACCAGCGCCGCAGGTGGGCCGGATCTGGAGAAGAAGACGGCTCCATGAAATCGCGGAAGAGGGCTGTTGTGCCCGGCAGCGTCGAAATGGGGTAGCACTCGGGGTTCATGAAGGCTCTGTCTAATCTCTTTAGTTTCTCATCCTGAGACTCTTTGGATGTATCTGCGGCCAGACCGATGCACCAATATGCGGATTCGTGCCCTTGACCACAGTGGAGGCAGGCTTATCAGTCAGCGGAAGCCAGATGGAAGCAGCGCCAGAGTCAGGATCGCAGTTTCTAGCTCGAGTTCGCACGTCTTCTTGCCGGTTCTGCGCGCTGCACCTCTCGCGGAGTCGTGTACCTTAAGTTTTATGGCACGCACATCCAAGCAGACATCTTTTCGCACGCACTCCTCCCCTGCCTCCAGCCGCAGAGCATCCACCAGTCTTGAAAAACAACGCACCCCGAAGACATCGCCGCCCTCCCGTCCGTTCAAGCTCACCGGTCGTGGCCAGACCGTCTCATCCAAGACGGTGTACTCCAGCAAAACTTTCTGGGTTACACAGGATGAAGTGCGGGAACCATGCGGCGTAGAGGCCACCCGCGAGGTGATCCGCCACAACGGCTCCGTGGTGGTGTTGGCCGTGGACGATGAAACCAACCCAAAGGATCCTAGTGTTCTGCTGATCCGTCAGTATCGGCACGCAGCCGGCAAAATCCTGATTGAGTTGCCCGCCGGACGCATTGAGCCGGGAGAAAAGCTGATCGCGGCCGGAAAGCGAGAGCTGCTTGAGGAAACTGGCTATCGTGCCCGGCGCTGGTCTCGCCACGCGAACTACTATGCCAGCCCCGGCTTCCTCACCGAGACCATGACTATCCTGCTCGCCGAAGGGCTCAGTCAGGGAGAGGCTGAACCCGAGGAGGATGAAAAGATCGAGGTGCAGATGACGCCGTTGTCAGAGGTGATGCGTCTGATTCACTCCGGCAGGATCGAAGACGGCAAGACGCTGATCGGCGTACTTCTCTATCACTCCCTGCATCGTGACAAATCGCAGCTCAGCGGTAAAAAATCCCGGCTTCCGGCCAGGCGTTGAATTTTTCAACTGCGCTTGCTGTAACGCTATATTCTGAAACCACTTACTCGCCTGCCCGTGGGATACTGCGAGGTTTCGGACCAAAGATTGGTGCACAGAAATTTTGAATTCCCGCAGGATCCAGACCGCCTATCGGCTCCCAGATGCGTCTTACTAGATAACTTCCGCCCAAGCGGTAAGGATATTTCGAACATGGTAAGGGAACCCATGGCACAGTACAAAGGCACGGTGAAGTGGTTCAATAATGCAAAGGGTTACGGATTTCTGGGGCGTGAGGATGGCCCCGATGTCTTCGTACACTACAGTTCGATCAAATTGGATGGCTATAAAACGCTGAAAGAAGGCGATGAAGTGGAGTTTGATGTCATTCAGGGGACAAAAGGACCGCAGGCTGATCAGGTGGTCCGCACCAAGACAGGCTAAAACCGATTGAGGCGCCTTCGTTGATCTGACGCCATCCGTTAGGAATGGCGAAGGTGGCTGCTTTTGCCAGAGAAACCAGAGAGGGGTCTGCATCCTCATCTAGACCCCACGCAAATAACTCTTTCAGCATGGGTTCGTGTCTTAGGCTGGTGACGTTCTGCCCTGATGCACGAACTCGTCCTGTATAGAACGCCTTCCTTGGATCGTCCATCTTACAATCGAAGAGACAACTCCGGCTCCTCCACCCTTTCCATGTGAATGCCGGGCTCTTTGATTCTCTATGGACAACGTGACCATTGCCCGGATGCTGGAAGAGACTGCAGATCTTCTGGAGATCGACGCGGGCGATCCATTTCGTATTCGCTCCTACCGGCGTGCCGCTGAGGCAATCGATCAGCAGACGGTGCAGGTGGAGACCCTCGCGACCAAGGATGCCGATCCCAAAGCTTTGCTCGCCATTCCAGGAATTGGCAAAGGGATGGCCGCAAACATTCGCGACATCGTAGCTACAAGAACCTTTCCCCTGCATGATGAGTTGCTTGAACGGTACAAACCATCCATCCTGGAGCTGCTCCGGCTGCCGGGAATGGGTCCCAAGACCGTCGCCCTTCTTTTCTCTGCGCTTGGCATTGCAGATGTTGATGCTCTGGAGGAGGCTGCCAAACGCGGGGACCTGCTCCACCTGCCGCGCATGGGGCAAAAGTTTACCGATAAACTGCTGAAGGGCATCGAAGACTTTCGCAAGAACTCCTCGCGCTTCCGAATCGACATTGCGAAAGATGCCGCTGAACGCATCCGTGCGTGGATTGGGGCGTTTCCGGGCATTGAGACCGTAACTCCCGCTGGTTCCCTGCGGCGTGGCCGGGAGACTGTGGGCGATCTGGATCTGCTGGTCACTGGACCGGCCTGTGAACCGGATGTGGTGGCTGCTGCTGCGCAGCACGTCGCGTCGCTGCCTCTGATGGAGAAACTGCTTGCCAAGGGACAGAACAAGGTGAGCTTCACCGTGCACAAAGGTCTCCAGGTGGATGTGCGGCTGTTGCCCCGCTCCAGTTATGGAGCTGCGCTACAGTACTTTACCGGATCCAAGATGCACAACGTGGCGCTGCGGCAGCGCGCCCTGAAGCGTGGTCTAACCCTGAGCGAGTATGCCCTGCTGCGGCTGGAAGACAATGTTGTGGTGGCCTCCCGGAGCGAGCAGGAGATCTATCACGCGCTGGGACTCGACTTCATCCCTCCTGAACTACGCGAGAACAACGGCGAACTAGAGGCCGCGGAGTCCCATACACTGCCCAGGCTCATCGAGCGCTCGGAGGTGCGAGGCGACCTCCACATGCACACCACCGAATCCGACGGGCACAACTCCATCCGAGAGATGGCTGAGGCCGCCATTGAGCGTGGGCTGGATTACATCGCCATCACCGACCACTCCAAAAATCTGGCCATGACCCATGGCATGGACGACGAGCGCGCGGTGGCTCATGCGCGGCGTATCCGCCAAGTCTCCAGGGAGCTATCCGAAGAGTTCGCTGCAGGCCGCGGGCCACAATGGGAACGATATAAGCGGCTGCTTCGCGACCATGAGTCACAGATGCACACCTCTGTCCAACCTGAACAAGAGGCGCGCAAGCCCACTGCTGCCTTCCGCATCCTCGCCGGCGTGGAGGTAGACATCCTGCTGGATGGGACCCTCGATCTCTCAGACGAGACGTTGGCGGGGTTAGATATCGTCATCGCGAGCGTCCACTCCGGCTTCAATCAAACGGACGAACAGATCACCGCGCGCGTGCTGCGGGCCATAGAGAACCCACACGTACATATCCTGGGTCATCCTACCGGACGAAAGGTGCTCGGGCGAGAGCCTTACAAGATCGATGTCTCCAGAGTGCTGAAGTCTTGCGCCCGGGAGGGAGTAGCTGTCGAACACAACTCGCAGCCGGAAAGGTCAGACCTGAGCGACCTGAACCTGCGCCTGGCGCGGCAACTCGGTTGCAAGATTGTAGTGAATACTGACGCGCATGCCACCGCGCAGCTTGACCATCTGGCTGCCGGCGTTGTGCAACTCCGCCGCGCGTGGCTGCGCGCTGCGGATGTGCTGAATACCCGCCCTGTCGACCCGTTGCTTGCCGCCCTGCGCAGAGCGCCGGAGACCCTCGCGGGCAAAGAGTGAAGTTTCCAAAGAGAGAAGCCATGTTGCTTTGACGTCATCTTCCCGGCAGCTTGTTCGCCTGCGGCCACATCAAGGGGCTTATGCGAGAATGCCGCTTACACAGGGTGATGCTCCGCATCGCACCTATGGCAATCTTCTTCTATTCTGAGGATGAATGCTCGCATCGGAACTCCATCTGGGACCAACCCAGGACAGAAATCGACTGCTCCCAAAGATTGTGGCTGCGGCAGCCATCATGACGATCCTCAGCGCTACAGTCTATCGGTTGAATCCGCAGAGGGCGCCGAAGGTCAGCATCCAGAAGGTGGCTATCTTTGCTCCTCACACCCAGATGGCCTCACCGCTGAGAAGATTTCATGTCCTCGGCTCGGCGCCGGAGTCTGAGGATGACGTCTATGTGGTTGCCACCCTCGCCATCAGCAACAGAATGCGATCGCCGGTCTTTGTGGATGGTGTCTCTGCCACCATGACAGCCGAAGACGGCTCCACGGTGGACGCAACGGTGATCGCCCCTGGCGATCTGGCAAGGCTGGAGACGATCTTTCCTCAGACTCTCCCCATGCTCACCCCGCCCGAAGCCCCACCACTTCGCTTTGAGGATCTGATTCACCCCGGCAAGACCCGCAGGGGAACCGTGGTGCTCCTGTTCCCACATACCTCCGCTGCGGCCTGGCAGGCAAAGAGATCCGCTACGCTTCGAGTGCAATTGCTGCACGAGACGGCACCCATCCTCATCACCTTCCGCTGACGTGATCCGCAGTGCAAAAGCCGACAGGGCTGCGCCAATTTACTGCCTTGCTGCGCAGCCCCGCTATCGTTTTGAGCCCGATCCCTATGGAACCGTGATCGGCTTTGGTGCGCTCTTCGGTGTGCTCAGATACCCTGTGACCGTCTTCTTGGTCATATCGTTGACGACGATCTCAAAGAGTTGCGGCGTCTTGCCTGAGTAAAACTGGATTGGCTCATCGATGTTCCGGTCTTTCTTCTCAATATTCCGGTCATCCGAACTGACGATAAGGGTGAACTTGGAGCGCTTCGCATCCACCTTCCGCAGCCTGATCTTGATGGTGCCGACATTTTTCGCCGGTGCTCCCTTGGTCAGAGTGAACTCATAGTAGTTCCGATCGCCTTGGTGCTCCAGTTCGACAAGCTCCGCATGGTTCTTCGCGATCAGGCCGCTCATTACGCCGGCATCGCCAATTGCCCTTGTCAGTTGCGTCTTGGTCGCGGCCAGATCCGCCTGGGTATTCGCCACATCCGTCTTCACGCCGCCTACGTCGGTCTTTACGTTGGAGACGTCGCTCTGTACCGCGCCAACCTGGGCCTCGGTGGCCTTTTGCTCACGCGCCAGCCGGGCGGTGGTGATCAGGGCTCTGCGCTGCTCGGCAATCAGTTCGTTAGACTTTTCCTGAAGCTGCTGCTGGGTCAGGCCCACACTCTGGGCCAGCGCGTCGCCCTGCGCCTTCATCCGCTCATTGGTGTCATCGATCCTCTGTGACAACTCGGCGTTCTGTCGAGCGGCAGCAGCCAGCTTTGAATCTGCCGTTGCAAGGCCCGCTTGTAGAGCGAAGCTCCAGGCAATGCCTGCAATGGCAGCCATGAGCGCCACAACTGCTACGATCGCAAGCCATGTCGCCGGTGCTTGCGTCCGACGCCCTTCCTGGTGCGTTGCTCCTTCTTCCGTGTCATCTAGTAAGCTCATCCGATCTCCTCGCCTCCTTATGGCTGTTGTTGCTCTGCATTGCGTTGCAACGTAAGATGCAGATTAGCAAGGCGTGTTGCCCAGAGGTATTCATCTTGATGTATCGTGGATAGACATATCTCCGTCCGAACCCTCATCCGCATCGAATAGAGTATATGCGTCCTCAGAACTCTGGTACCGTCTCAAGCACAAGCAGCGCACGCGATGTCGTCATCCTTGGGGCCGGATTGATTGGGCTGGCGACAGCCCTGGAGTTGGCGGATCGCGGAGCGTCGGTAACGGTGATTGAGCGCGGTCGCAGTCTAGCTGCTGCCTCCACGGCCGCCGCCGGAATGCTGGCTGCGGAAGACCCCTGTAACCCGGAGAGCCTTCGGGATCTTTCCCAGCTTAGTATCGAACGGTACCCTAGGTTCCTAAGTCGGCTTGAAGCATTATCCGGCGTGCAGGTTCCCTTCCAGACGGAGACGACGTTCCAGTATATGGCCGGGGGCCCTGCCCTGCGGCTCAGGGAGCGATCCATCGATCCTCGCCAGCTTGCCATCGCCCTATCCGCAGCAATCCGCTCTACCCCGATCCAGTTGTTGGAGACCACCCGAGTCTCGGCGATCCACTCGGTGAAACACGGCAACAAGGTTCTTCTGGAGGACGGTTCTTCCATCTCCGCCGATACGATCGTTTACGCAACGGGCGCATGGACCGGTGAGGCATCTGAGTACCTCGACGGTATACCGTTGTTGGTAACTCCCCGCAAGGGGCAGATGATGCGTGTCCGCATCTCGCCATCGAATCGGCTGCATGAGGTCCATCGGAGCGAGAGGGTTTATATCGTTCCTCGCGTCCACGGCCCACAGGCCGGCACGGCGGTGATCGGGGCCACCATTGAGGAAGCTGGTTTCGATACGACCGTACATGCATCCGATCTCGACGGGTTGCGTTCTCTGGCTGCGGTACTGATCCCCTCGCTGGGCTCACCCGATGAGGCTCCGACGGTTGAATCCTGGGCAGGACTTCGCCCGGCAACGCCAGACCTGCTGCCCATGCTCGGAGCAGGCCGACGGTCTGGCCAATTTGTTGCTACCGGACACTACCGTAACGGCATCTTGCTTGCTCCGGCGACCGCCGTGGTGATGGCGGATCTGGTGGAGGGCAAACCGCCCGCCGTCGATCTCTCCGATTTCTCGCCACTTCGTTTCCCCATTGCGTCCTAGCAAGGCGGCTCTCCGCCACAGCCGATCTTTTGCTTGAGTCGGATCAGGTACGCTTCGCGCCTTGCGGTGCGGGGAGGATTGCAGGCGTCTCCTGCTCCGCACTTCATAGGGATCCGCTACACTCCTTTGATGTCCAGGATCGCTACCAGGCAGGGAGGAGTTTAGAACCAGTTCGTCTTCAGCCCTCCATTTCGCTCTTCTTCACCTTGATCTCCATGCAGGAATGGCTCTGACCGATTCCGGCCAGAGCCATTCGATAAAACAGATTCGAAGCAATCTATGTTAGCTCTTGCATCAACTTGGACAGAACCTCAGGGCCTGGACGAACACGAGACTCAGAGAGTAAAGCCAGCGGCTCGTCCACCGTATTCAGGTGGGTTACAAAATCCATTTCATCTGTCTTCACATAGAAGATGCCGGTAAGGACCTCTCCTCGATCATGAGCGTCAATCAGCATACTGACGGCGCCTGTTTTGCTTGTGGGAGCATACTCTTCATGGATCTTGCGCAGACGCAGATGGGAGCCGTCGTGCAGTTGCACATCGACAGTGGTGTTATGGTCATAATCCACATTAATCTCTTCGAACGGAGCGATAAAGCCTGCTTCGTTCACTGCCTCATCGTGCTCCTTGATGTACTTGTAGCTCTTTGTGGAGCCCTCGTGATCATTGAAGGTGACACATGGGGAGATGATGTCCAGCAGGACAGTGCCCTTGTGCGCAATCGCCGCCTTGAGCATTGTAGAGAGCTGCTTCTTGTCCCCGGAAAACGACCGGCCGACGAACGTAGCGCCGACCTGAATTGCGAGTGCACAGATATCGAGTGGCGGCATCTCATTCACCACGCCCGTCTTCAGCTTTGAACCAACATCGGCGGTTGCGGAAAACTGTCCCTTGGTAAGACCGTACACTCCGTTGTCTTCAACGATGTAAATGATTGGCAGATTGCGGTGCAACAAGTGCATAAACTGCCCGATACCGATGGAGGCGGTATCTCCGTCTCCGCTGATACCAACCGCCCGCATGGTCTTGTTGGCCAGTAGCGCTCCAGTCGCCACGGACGGCATGCGCCCATGCACAGAGTTGAAACTGAAGGAACGAGACATGAAGTACGCCGGCGTTTTGGAAGAACAGCCTATGCCGCTGATCTTCATCAACTGCTCTGGTGGAACTCCCATCTCAAAGAAGGCCTCCGTCAATCGCTCGGAGATAGCATTATGACCGCAACCGGCGCAGAGCGTCGACTTGCCGCCACGGTAGTCCAGGATCTCCAGGCCGATAACGTTGGTCCGAGTGGGCGAGGATGGAACGGGTGATGTCGCCATGATTACTTCTTTTCTCCTTCATAGGTGGTAATCGCATCTGTCACGACGCGTGCTTCTATCGGCAGACCGGCAAAATACCGGACCGGGCGCAGCTTGGTAGCCTCAGATGCATTTAGATCCGTCTTCAGCAGGTTCATCATCTGACCATCACGGTTCTGCTCTACCACGTAGATCGTCTGGTGGTGAGCGACAAAGTCATCCACCTCTTGCGTGAACGGATAAGCCCGAAGACGCAGGTAGTCGGTCTCGATGCCGGCTTCACGCCGTAACTGAGCCTGGCTCTCCAGTACCGCCGGATCGCTGCTGCCAAAGGCGATAATGCCGATCTTCTCCTGGCCCGTGCCGTTCAGGACGGGTTTGGGAACCATGGTCTTGGCGGTTTCGAACTTGCGCGCCAGTCTTTCCATGTTGGCGGCATAATCCTCCGGCCGCTCCGAGTACTGGGCCTTTTCATTTCTGCCCGTACCACGGGTAAAATACGCAGCTTTCGGATGGTCTGTCCCTGGCAGGGTTCGGTACGGTATGGCATCGCCATCGACGTCCTTATAGCGGGCAAAGCCGCCAAGCTCCTCCAGTTGCTTGGCATCTAATACCTTTCCTCGGTTGATCGGCTTCTTGGGATACTCGAATGGATCGGACATCCAGTTGTTCATGCCAAAATCCAGATCGGAGAGCACAAACACAGGAGTCTGCAACATCTCCGCGAGGTCAAACGCCTCAATCGCATGCTCAAAGCACTCTTTGACGGAGCCTGGAAGCAGCATCACTTGTTTGGTGTCCCCGTGGGATAGTCCGGAAACGAACGCAATATCGCACTGCTGGGTCCGAGTCGGCAGTCCAGTCGAAGGACCTGTCCGCTGTACGTCAAAGATCACGCCCGGAATCTCGGCAAAGTATCCCAACCCGGCAAACTCCGCCATCAACGAGATCCCCGGCCCAGAGGTCGATGTCATGGCGCGCGCTCCGGCCCAGCCTGCACCAAGCACCATGCCGATAGCAGCCAGTTCATCCTCAGCCTGCACTATGGCAAAGCTGGCCTTGCCATCCTTTTCCACACGGTGCTTCTTCATGTACTTGATCAGATCTTCCGCCAGACTGGTGGCCGGGGTAATCGGATACCAGGCGACCACAGTTACACCGGCAAACATCGCCCCCATGGCGCAGGCGGAGTTTCCGTCGATGATGATTTTGCCCTGCGTGGCGTTCATCGGCTCGACCGTCAGCCCATCCTGTTTGGTCAGCGAGTTGGCGGCGTAGTCAAAGCCTAGCTGAACAGCTTTCCAGTTCAGATCCGCCACAGCAGCTTTTCTGGAGAACTGCTGGCGAACGATGGTCTCGAGGCCCTTCATGTCGATTGCCAGAAGCTGAGCAGCCACTCCCACGTAAACCATGTTCTTGATCAGCTTGCGAACCTTCGCTTCCGCACCTGTGGCAACCACCAACTGATCAAACGGAACGGAGTAATAGACAATGTCGTTACGCCGATCGCCCAGCTGGAAGGTTTCATCGTGGATTACGGCTCCTCCGGCAGGCAGCTTGTGAATATCTTCCAGCACCGTCTCCGGGTTCAAGGCAATCAAAAGATCGACGTGCCCTTTGCGCGCCACCCAGCCGTCACGGTTGGCACGGATCAGATACCACGTAGGAAGCCCTGCGATGTTGGATGGAAACAGGTTTTTTCCCGATACCGGGACCCCCATGCGGAATATGCTGCGGAGAAGAATGCTGTTTGCCGATTGTGATCCTGATCCGTTGACCGTTGCTACCTGAATTGTGAAATCGTTCACCAACTTCTTCGGGCGAACCGTTGAGCCTGCTGCGGCCAGGCTCTCAACTTCGAGATTGGTTGAAGCCATTGAAAATCCTTCCATCGTAATGATGTGATATTGTCCTGCGGATGTTTGCGGAGGGGAGAGCGAAACTCACGCTTCATTCCTCGATCGTTTCAACCACCGTCTCCCTGCTGACAACCAAAATTTTAGTCCCTCCCTGCAGCAGTTCGCCACAACACTCCATGTTGGAGCGACGGGGATTGGTCGAAATTTACGGTCATTCTGCATGGCCTAGATCAGAATCCGGTCCTCGTCCTCTTTGCCTGGAGCAAGCGAATCCGCCCATTCCACGCTACTCCCACAATCTTGCGCGACACGAGTCCTCGGTCCGGAGGCCTTCGAGTCGAGGCCGTGAATTCTTTGTGCGATTATCATTCAAAGAAGGTTGGCTCTTCCTAATGTGGTGGCGTCTTCTATCCGGCGCAACGGAAACGAACAGCCGCTCCCATCCCTGTACCAGTTTTTGCCCCGGCGCGCGCGCAGAAGAGACGACCACTTCTTGACGGCAGCTTCACGGTCCGTGCTAAATCGGCGCCGTCGCCTCGTCTTTCGAGGGATTTGAGTGGCCTGCCGTATCTCCCAGATGAATAACTTGGCTCGCGGCAGCGAGAGCGCGGAGAGGTGACCGACGGCGGTATCGATTCTCCGGCGGGCAGAGCCTCCGTTTCTGCTCTTGCTCGCTTTTGCAGAGCACTTTCCTCGCGGTCGGTAATCCAGACTTCTGTGCGATTTCCGTTCAACGACGTAGGAATGCCATTAGGCGTTGCTCCGTCTTGCTTCGACAAGGTTCCAGAATCGGTTGACGCGCAGGTGCTCCTGGGGCAGCTTGCTGCAGGTCCCGCTTAGACCTGCGTAGCACCGAGGCCTACCGAGCAGGATGGGGGCAGATCGATCGCATGGGCTATAGCCGAACGAGAACGCACGGCGGGGTGGATTCTTGTAGCTATTGCTTACCAATCGCCGGCGGATCGAGTGGCCAAGAGCCAGTCCGTCGCTTGTAGCATCTAGCATCCGAAATTCCGAATCTTGAGATCACCGCTTGTCTGGCGGTTGTATCGATACTCATCGATGTACAGCAGCCGCACTCAGTGGTTCCACTTTTACTGCATAGCACAGAGCGGCTTCGCACCCCCCTGGGACTCCCTGCTTTTGATTTCTCTACTCATCTGCACAACCTGGCGGCAGTTTTGCAGACCGCAGAAGCCAAAGAGAAGCCTCTCGCACGTCAAGGCGATCCTATGCTTGCAAGGATTGGATCCCTTAGCCACTGCAGAGTGGCGATCGCTCAGACCTGCATTCAGACAAAACGACCGACCGATGCACGGTGGAGGCTAGGTTCTTCCGGATCGGCTTGAGAGACGTCTTGATCGCTGCGACCGCTCACCCTTTTTCTCCTTGACGAGTTACCGCACCTTCTACTCCAGGTACAGGACGTATGCGGCTTCATGACGATCAAGGATGTCTAAGTAAAATGGTTTCAACACGTTGCTTTTCTATGAACCACGCGAATCTCTCATCCGATCCATCTCCATCTTGAGATAGGTTTCAACGAAGCCTTGCAGCTTCTGATAGAGTTACTGTGGAGCTATGACGAATCACATGTACCTTCCGGTCGTTGTGCTTTTAGTCGCAGGAGCAGGTTTCGCCATCGGACCCCTTGCTCTGGCATGGCTTTGGGCAAAGAAGTTTTCTCCGCAGAAGTCAGGTCCCACCAAGAACGGGATCTACGAGTGCGGGCTTGAGTCCAAAGGGGATGCTTGGATTAAATTCAAGCCCGGCTACTACATTTACGCCATTCTCTTTCTGATCTTCGACGTAGAAGGTGTCTTCCTGCTGCCGTTCGCGGTTGCGTTTGGCGGTTTCACAGTCGCCGAGTCTATCGCCATACTTGTGTTTTTGATTCTTTTAGCCGAAGGGCTTGTCTGGGCCTGCCAGAAACAAGTTCTTACCTGGAGCTAAAGAGGTAATCAGTGGAAGAGCCAGACCACCGCGCCCACGGTCAATGCATCGTAATACGTATGCTCAAAGTGTCCATAAGGCACTGAGAATAGATGAAACGTTTGCTGGAGAAGGTTCTAAAGCATGGATGAGCAGCTAAAGAGTGAACTGAGACGCCAGGGAGTGGTTGCGACCACTCTTCAGGAACTCTACAACTGGGGTCGCAAGAGTTCGATTTGGCCTCTCAACTTCGGTCTTGCCTGCTGCGCCATCGAGATGATCGCGACCACCATGGCGCGCTACGATCTAGCCCGCTTCGGAGCGGAGGTCTTCCGTCCATCGCCCCGCCAAGCTGACTTGATGATCGTGGCTGGGACCGTCACGAAGAAGATGGCTCCGCAAGTGGTTCGGCTGTACAACCAGATGGCAGAGCCTAAGTATGTTATTTCGATGGGCGCGTGCGCCATCTCAGGTGGCCCCTTCAAGCAAGGCTACAATGTGCTGAAAGGCGTGGACCGGTTTATTCCGGTCGACGTTTACATTCCCGGCTGTCCACCGCGTCCGGAGGCTCTGCTGGACGCGTTTTTGATGCTGCAGAGGAAGATCGACGAACAGCAACTCACCGGGCCCAAGCGGCCACGTCATTTGCAGGCCGAACTGCCCAGCGAGTTTGCTGTGCCTGAGTATGGCGAACACGATCTAACCCCTGCCCACAACGACTCCATCTGGCACGTTCCGCTGGTTAACATCTCGAATGCAGGCAAGAATGAATCTGGAAGAGATTAAGTCCCAAATCGAAGCAAACGTCCCGGGTTGCTCCCTGCAGATTCTCCTGAATGGGAGTCCGTCCGGGCAGCATTCCCTGCTGGTTGATAAAGAACATGCCCTGACTGTGGCCAGCTTCTTGCGCGATGGAGCCAACCCGAGGTTCGACTACTGCTCCAACGTCACGGGGGTGGACTGGCCGCCGAAGGAGACCTCCACCAAGCAGAAGACGAAGAAGATGGTGGATGGAGTAGAGACTGAGGTAGAAGAGGTGATCAAGACCGTCACCGGAAACTATCTGGAGGTGGTCTACCATCTTTTCTCCATGGACGCTCGTCAAGGGCCCTTGGTGCTGCGCATGCGAACCGAAGACCGAGAGAATCAGGTTCACCTGCCATCCCTGACGCCGGTATGGCGCAGCGCGGAGTTTCAGGAGCGGGAAGTCTATGATCTGTTCGGCATCATCTTTGACGGCCATCCCGACCTGCGGCGACTGCTGATGTGGGATGGGTTCACAGACCATCCCATGCGCAAGGACTACGTAGACCCGGACGACTACGAGTACGAGCCGACTGCACATGATGAAGTCCTCAAGAGGATGCAGGCCCATTATGCGGCGCAGGAAGCCCCTTCAGGATCGGAGGAAACAAGATGAGCGTTCTCACCGAGGCGTCTATCGACACCGTCTCCATGCCAACCAACGATCACTTGCAGGGTGATCTGATGGAGATCTCGATGGGCCCGGTTCATCCCTCCACCCATGGTGTGTTCCGGATGAACCTGGTGCTTGACGGGGAACGGGTTGTGAAGCTGAAGCCGGTGTTTGGCTACCTGCATCGCAATCACGAGAAAATTGCCGAGCATGAGACATATCTGGGCTCTATGCCCTACACCGACCGTCTGGACTACATCTGCTCCATTACCAACAACTGGGCGTATGCCTTGGCCGTGGAAAAACTGGCGGGCATTACTGTGCCGGAGCGTGCCGAGTACCTGCGCGTGATTACCGGCGAACTGACACGATTGCAAAATCACGCCGGCTTGATTGGCTTTCTCCTGCAGGATATGGGCGCCAGTGGAACCCCGCTGATGTACGCCTTCCGTGAGCGAGAAAAGATTCTGGATCTATTTGAGGCCCTGACCGGAGCGCGCATGATGTGCAACTACATGCGCTTCGGAGGCTGCCGCTGCGATCTGCCGACAGGCTGGATGGAGCAGGCACGGAAGGTGGTGGATGAGTTTCCGCGCTTTCTCGATGAATTTGAAAGTCTGCTGCGGACCAACGAGATTCTGATGGAGCGCACCCAGGGCACTGGCATCGTGACTCGGGAACAGGCTATCAACGCCGGACTGAGCGGCCCGATGGCCAGGGCCTCCGGGGTTAACTACGATCTGCGTAAAGTAGACAAATACGGCATCTACGACCGCTTCTCCTTCCGCGTTCCGCTCGGTGAGCATGGCGATGTGTACGACCGTTTTATGATGCGCCTGCTGGAGATGCGAGAATCACTTGAGATCCTCAAGCAGGCCATGCGGGACATCCCCTCCGGCCCCCACATGGATCCAAATACCAAGATTCGCAACTTTCGTCCCAAGGCCGGCGAGGCTTATGGGCGAATCGAGGCCCCTAAGGGTGAACTGGGGTTTTACCTGATCAGCGACGGTGGACCGCATCCATATCGTTACCGGGTGCGCCCACCCAGTCTGATCAACCTGACCCTGCTGGAACAGATGTGTATCGGGCATAATGTTTCGGATATCGTCATCATTCTCGGGAGCGTAGATATCGTCTTAGGTGAGGTGGATCGTTGAACTGGAAGAGGCAGAGTCACAGGGTGATTCCGGATCGCTGCTGCTCAACAGGTCAGCCATCTTTTGAACTTGATTTTTCAGAGTGTGTGGGAGGTTGCTTTTGTTAGGGGAAGGAATTATCAAAGGCCTTGCCGAAACGGCGCGCAACTTCTTTGGCAGCTATGTCAACAAGGAGCGGCTGACCACGGTGCAGTATCCCGAGGAGCGTCTGCCTCGAATTGAGGCAACCCGGGACTTTCCGTTTCTGGTCTATGACGGCGACGACTGGGAAAAGGGTTTGCGTTGTGTCGCGTGCCAGATCTGCGAAAAAGAGTGCCCACCCAAGTGTATTTACATTGAAAAAAGCAAGGATAAGAAACCTGACGCCGTCGGCAAGCCCCAGACCTATCCAGCCAGATTTGATATTGACATCTCCGTCTGCATGAGCTGCCAGATCTGCGTCGAGGTTTGTCCCTTCGATGCCATCAAGATGGATGTTCAGTTTGAAATGAGCTCCGACGATCGCTTTGGTGGTCTGCTCCTGCCCAAAAACAAGCTGGCGAAATCCAACGAGTACTATCACGAGATTCATCCGACGGAAGCTGCGGCGGTTGACGCGGCCCTGGCTGCAGAGCGGGAGAAGGAAAAAGAGAAACAGAAGTTGGCAGCGGCGGCGGCCGCAGCCGCTGCTGCAGCCAAAGCGGCAACGGCCGCAACTGCAACTGCGGCAGCGGCTCCTGCAGCAGCACAACCCGCTGTGGCGAAGGATGGGGCAAGCAGCGGCGGCGCGGCCAAGGAGGAGTCAAAATGATCCTCCCGCTATCCCTGAGCGACGTGAAACTTTTGCGGCGGACGGTAACCCACTATGCCTGAGATGATCGATCAGATCTTTGTTTCGCTGACACACTGGATTCTGGGCTATGTGCCCGCCAGTCTGCAGCCGCTTTGCTCCGCGATCCTCGCGGCGGTCGCCATCCTGGTGGTGTTCGCCACACTCTTTGCCATCATCACGGTTCTGGAGCGCAAAGGCCTGGGGAGAATGCAGAATCGCTATGGACCGAATCGTGTGGGCCCGTGGGGGCTGTTGCAGCCGGCAGCCGATGGCATCAAGTCACTCACCAAAGAGGACATTGTTCCACGCGCCTCTGACCAGATCGTTCACCTGATGGCTCCAATCCTGATTGTGATCACCGCATTCCTGGTCTACGCCGTGGTGCCGGTAGGCAGAAACATGGTGATGGTGGATTTGAATGCTGGTGTTCTCTTCTTCTTTGCGGTTGGAAGCATGGTGGAACTTTCCATCTTCATGGCCGGCTGGTCCAGCCGCAGCAAGTACTCCTTGCTGGGAGCCATGCGCGCCATCGCCCAGATGATCAGCTATGAGATTCCGATGGTGCTCTCCGGAGTGGTGGCCATTATGGCGGCAGGCTCGCTCTCCACAGTCGCGATCGTGAACATGCAGGCAGGATACACAGGAATCTGGCCCCACTGGTACCTCTTTACGCCCTGGGGCATCACCGGCTACATCCTGTTCATGATTGCGGCTACCGCAGAGTCCAACCGCTGTCCCTTCGATATGCCGGAGGGCGAGTCGGAGATCATCGCCGGCTACTTCATCGAATACTCCGGCTTCAAATTTGCTCTCTTTTTCGTTGCAGAATATCTGGGGATGCTGGCCACCAGCGCCATGGCCATTACGCTCTTTCTGGGTGGATGGGCTGCGCCTTTCTCTTTCCTCACATGGATCCCTTCGTGGTTCTGGTTCTTCGCCAAGCTGCTGGTGATGATGATGGTCTTTATCTGGATTCGCGGAACACTTCCGCGGCTTCGCATGGATCAGTTGATGAACTTTGGATGGAAGTTCATGCTGCCGCTCTCGCTGGTCAACCTGGTCGGCGCAGGCCTGTGGCATTTTCTCCCCTCTGGCCCTACGCGCTGGTCGGTTGTCAGTCTGCTTCTTCTGCTCTCCTGTTTCCTGTTGAGTCGGGGCCTTCGGCGCAACAAATGGTTTCAGGAGCGCACCTATCGGTTTGCAAGCTAACCCGGTGAGTTTTGTCACCGGTGATCGTCGTCACTTTGTATTCGGGCACCTCATGCTTCACTTTTTTCATCAAATTCGCAGAACTGGAAGCGTCTCCGCATGACCATCTCCTTTTTGCTGCTAGCCGCCATCACGATCACCGGGACCGCCGCAGCGATGAGTCTGAAAAACGCGGTGCACTGTGTGCTGGCTCTCACGCTCGGCATGGTTGGCCTGGCAGCCCTTTATCTCCAACTCGGGGCTGAATTCGTCGGTCTGACGCAGATTCTTGTCTACGTGGGCGCAGTGGCTATTCTGGCTGTCTTCGCCATCATGATGACGCGCAGCCGAACATCCGAGACAGTCGTCACCGGCCCCGATCCATCGCGTTTCTCCGGAGTAGTCACTGCGCTACTGCTCTTCACGGTGCTGGCCGTGGCGATCTGCACCGGCGTCTCGTCACAACGGCTGGGCGGCGCAACGCCAGAGGTCACGGTTCACCAAGTTGGCGTCGTGCTGATGCAGCACTTCGTTCTCCCCTTGGAGATCATCGGCGTTCTGCTGACTGCCGCCCTGATCGGGGCCGGGGTGCTCGCCATCGAAGAGAAAGGGGAAGGACGATGAATCCACTCACCGCATATCTGCTCCTCTCCGCGATGCTTTTCTCCGTAGGACTGGCCGGGGCTCTTACGCGGCGCAACGCCATCCTTGTGCTGATTGGCATCGAGCTTATGCTCAACAGCGCCAACTTGAATTTCATCGCCTTCTGGCGCTACAGCACCCATCCGGAGGCGCTTACGGGTGTGATGTTCGTTATTTTCTCGATTGGGATTGCCGCGGCGGAAGCCGCCGTCGGCCTCAGCATTATTGTGGCCGTCTACCGGCACTTCCGGACGACGGATCTGGATAAGATCAGCTACCTGAAGGGTTAAGACTTGCATGATCATCGCCCGGCCTAGTAGTTTCGCCCCTAACGGATCTACCGGCTTTCTCGATATGACACCGATGTTTTTCTCTCTCCTGCAACCCGTGATTGGCGCTCAATGAACTGGATCGTACAAAATCTCTGGCTGATTCCTGCGTTACCCCTGCTCGCGGCGGGGATCATTGCCCTCACCCCGCAGAAGGGTCGCGTTCGCGGAGCTGCTCTCGCCATCGGTTCGATGGGGATCTCCTTCCTTCTTTCGGTCTGGGCGTTTGCGCACGTGCTTGCCCTGCGCAGCAGCGGCGAGACCGTCACGCAGTTCTTCAACTTCCGATGGTTCCAGTTCGGAAATGAATGGCTGTCGCTGGGCTGGGTCCTGAACCCCCTTACCGCAGTCATGCTGGTGATGGTCACCTTCGTGGGCCTGCTGATCTTCATCTTCAGCATCGGCTACATGGCGCATGATGAGAACTTCACTCGATTCTTCTGCTTCCTGGCGCTTTTTGCCGGCGGCATGTTGGGCGTAGTGATTTCCAACAGTCTTCTGCTGCTCTTCATGTGCTGGGAGATCGTCGGGCTCACCTCGTACCTACTGATCAGCTTCTGGTATTACAAGCCCACAGCCGCAGCCGCCGGCATGAAAGCCTTCATCACCACCCGAATCGGCGATCTCCCCTTCTTTCTGGGAATGGTCTGGCTCTACTCCCAAACCGGGACCTTGCTGTTCTACAACAATGGGGCAGGATGCCTGGAGCCGACCGCTATCTCTCATCTGCTAGCCCAGACCACACCCTTGGGACTCTGCGCCGCCACCGCTATCGCTCTGCTGATCTTCTGCGGCGCTGTGGGCAAGAGCGGTCAGGTTCCGCTGCACGTCTGGCTGCCGGATGCGATGGAGGGCCCCACCCCCGTCAGCGCTCTGATCCACGCCGCAACGATGGTCGCCGCCGGGGTCTTCCTTGTGGCTAGGGTCTATCCGCTGATGACCGCACATCACGAGATCGCCGGCATCCTGACTACCTCGGTCGCTCTTCAGGTGGTTACCTGGGTGGGTGCCATCACGGCATTCTTTGCCGCTACCATTGCCGTTGCGCAATGGGACATCAAGCGGATTCTGGCCTACTCGACGGTCTCCCAACTTGGCTACATGATGATGGGCCTGGGCGTGGGCGGCGTTGCGGTAGGCATGTTTCATCTAATCACCCACGCCTTCTTCAAGTCCTTGCTCTTTCTCGGCGCCGGTTCCGTGATTCATGGTTGTTCAGAGGAACAGGATATTCGCCACATGGGTGGACTAGCTAAATCCATGCCCATCACCTTTATCACCTATTCGGTAGGCATGCTTGCCCTGTGCGGTTTTCCTCTCTTCTCTGGATTCTGGAGCAAAGATGAGATTCTCCACGCTGCCAGCATCTGGAACATCTCTCACATACCCTACTTCCTGGGCGCTGCCGGAGCCCTGTTGACCGCCTTCTATATGTCTCGCCAGGTGCTCTACGTCTTCTTCGGGACACAGCGCCTTTCGCCTAAGTCTCACGAGGCCGAACACCCGGACGCTCACGGAGTGGCCCATGCAGACACTCATTCCCATGGTTCCGGAACACCCCATGAGAGCCCCGCCGTGATGACCATCCCTCTAATCGTGCTGTCTATCTTCGCCGGTCTGCTTGGCTTTGTTGGGACCGCCGCGTGGCCTTGGTTCCAGTCCTTCCTGGAAGAGACTCCGCTGAAGCTGGACTTTGGCGCCTTTACCCAGGGCGGGCTGCTTCCCGTTATGTTCACTTCCTCCGTGATCGTACTGGTGGGCCTTGGATTGGGCTGGTGGTTCTACGGCCGCAAGCCCATTGAATCAGACGATGCGCCCGACAACCTTGGACGGCTTGCCCCTTCCGCCTTCAACTTCCTCGGCCACGCTGCTTATGTCGATGCGCTCTACGGAGCCACCGTGATTCGCCTCAATACGCTATTCTCCAGGATTTCCGACTGGTTTGATCGTTGGGTCTGGAATGGCGCCGTCATGACAGTGACTCAAACCATGCTTGGATTTGCTCACTTGGATAACTTGATTGATACGCACGTAGTGAACTCGGGATTTGACGAAGGGTGCGAAGGTGTTTCCAGCGGAGGTCGGCTCCTCGCTCTGCTCCAGGCAGGTCGCATCCAAGGGTATCTCAAGATCATCGCAGGAGCACTGATCGTCTTCACCATCCTGCTGCTATGGAAGGCCCGCATATGAGCCCCTTTCCCTGGATCACGACGCTAACCGCTCTACCTTTGGTGGGCGCACTGATCGTGCTTGCTCTGGGCCGAAATAAAGTTGCTGCTCGCTGGACGGCACTGGCCTTTAGCCTTATCGCCCTTGTCTGTACGTTAATTCTGTGGCACAACTTCAATTCCCTGGCCGATGGCTACCAGTTCCAGGAAATCCATTCCTGGATTCCCTCCCTGAACGTGGACTACCGGGTGGGAATCGATGGTCTGGGCCTTTTGATGTTGTTGCTCACCTCGGTTGTGGTTCCCATCAGCATCTTTGCCTCCTGGCACATCGAGCACAAGGTTGGGTTGTACTTTTCTCTGGTTCTGACCCTTCAGACCTGCCTCTTCGGCACCTTCACTGCCCTGAACTTCTTCCACTGGTTCATTTACTGGGAGCTGGGGCTGATTCCAGCCTTCTTCCTGGTCAAGCTTTGGGGCGGACCAGCCAGCGGCAAAGCCGCCATGCAGTTTCTGATTTACACCATGGTGGGCAGCGTGGCCATGCTGCTCTCGTTTCTGGCCATCTTCCTGGCCACGGGAACATTCGACCTCAGCGAGCTTAGCACCATGGCGCAGAGCGGCACACTGATGCCTGCGGTGGTGGCCAAGCTTGGCTGGCATCTGTTTACACCCCAGCACGTCGCCATGATCATCTTTTGCGGCGCTCTGCTGGGTTTTGCCGTCAAAGTTCCCATGTTTCCCTTCCACACTTGGTTGCCCTCCACTTACACGGAGGCGCCCTCCGGCGTCACGATCCTCTTGACCGGCGCCATGTCCAAGATGGGACTGTACGGCTTCCTGCGCATCCTGCTTCCCATCTTCGGAGCACAGATGCAGCGCGTGCTGACGCCGCTTCTCTGGTTGGCGGTGGCCACCATCGTCTTCTCTGCCTATACTGCTCTTGCCCAGACTGATCTTAAGCGCATCTTTGCTTACTCCTCGATCAATCACTTGGGCTACTGCCTGTTAGCGATCTTTGCCGTAGTCCGGTTCACCGGAGGAGACCCGCTCCTGACCAGCCAGAAGTTTGCCGCAATGAACGGTGTCTTCCTGCAAATGTTCAACCATGGGTTGACTGCAGGAACACTGTTCTGGTTTGTCGCTATGCTGGAGCGGCGCACTGGGGGTCTACGTGGCCTAAATGACTTTGGAGGTTTGCGCAAGGCCGTGCCGGTCTTCGCCGGCCTGATGGGAATCACCCTCTTCTCCACCCTCGGTCTGCCCGGCCTAAACGGATTTGTAGGCGAGTTTCTCATCTTTAAGGGCGTCTTTCCTCTTACCATGTGGGCCGCCTCGCTGGCAGTCATCGGCCTGCTGATTACGGCTATGTTCATCCTCGGCATCCTGCAGCGTGTGTTTTCCGGGCCTCTCCAGGAGCGGTGGGCGCATCTGCCTGACCTAACCCTTGGCGAACGCCTTGCGCTCATCCCTGCCATCGGACTTATGTTCGTCCTGGGTCTATATCCCCAGCTCATCCTCGGAGTTGTCAACCACACTGCCATACAGATGGCGCTCCACTTGCGGACTTTCTGATTATGCTTGCTTGGACGATATACCTATCTTTTCTTGGGGCAATGGCGCTCTTCCTGCTGCCAAGCCGCAGTGCTACGCTGGCTCGGCTGCTCGCGCTGCTGGTAACCGTAGCCACCTTTGTCCTCGCCCTGCGTGGATTCCTTCAGCATCGCTCCGGCGAGATGTTCACCATAGTCAGCGTTCCCTGGATCCGCTCTCTGGGCATCAACTACTCCCTGAAAGCCGACGGCATCAGCCTCACCCTGCTGCTGCTCACCGGCGTCATAGGAATCTGCGGCGTTCTCTTCTCCTGGAACATCGATGTACGCGTCAAGGAGTTTTTTGCCTTTTATCTGCTTCTCATCGGCGCAGTCTACGGTGTCTTCCTCAGCTTCGATCTCTTTCTGCTCTTTGTCTTTTATGAGATCGTCGTCATCCCCAAGTACTTCCTCATCGCCATCTGGGGATCCACGCGGCGGGAGTACGGGGCCATGAAACTCGTCATGTACTCCTTTGTCGGCAGCGCCATGGTGCTGGTCGGTCTCATCGCCGCCTACGTCCTCTCCGGCTCCAAGAGCCTCTCGCTCGACTATCTGGCCGGCTACCACTTTTCGCCTGCCGTCCAGATGTGGGCCTTTCCTCTGGTCTTCACCGGCTTTGGGATTCTGGCTGGCCTCTGGCCCTTCCACACCTGGGCCCCCACCGGTCACGTCGCTGCACCCACGGCCGCATCCATGCTGCTGGCTGGTGTGGTCATGAAGCTCGGAGCCTATGGATGCCTCCGGGTGGCGATGACCTTGTTTCCCCTTGGTCTGGGTCCCTGGGGCTTCCATGTGCTGGGGTTCGGATCCTGGCGTGATGTCTTCGCGATCCTGGCCGTCATCGGTATCATCTATGGTGCTTTGGTCGCCTTGGTTCAAAAGGACTTCAAGTTCGTCATCGGCTACTCCAGCATCAGTCACATGGGCTTTATTCTGCTCGGCCTTATGACTCTCAATCAGATAGGCCTCTCCGGCGCCGTCATTCAGATGGTCTCCCACGGCCTCCTCGCTGGACTGCTCTTCGCCGTCGTCGGCCGCATGGTTTACTCCCGTACCCATACCCGTGATCTTGCAGCCCTGGGCCCCATGCACCTCAACAAGGTCATTCCCTTCGCCGCCTTCACCTTTGTGATTGCGGGCATGGCCAGTATGGGACTGCCCGGCTTCAGCGGATTCGCAGCGGAACTGATGATCGGCATCGGCGTCTGGCGTTCTTATCCCACGCTGATCTTCTTTGTGGGCATCGGACTGGTGGCCGGCGTGGCTTATATATGGCGTGCTATGCAGCAGGCGTTCTTTGCAGGCTCTCCGGGGCCCGCAACTCCACCGGATCACCCGCTTCCACCGATCACGTTCCCGGAGCGACTGGCGGCCATCATTCTTATCGCCTCCAGCGTGACTGTGGGCATCTTTCCTCAACTCTTCCTGCATGTGATCCATCCAGCCCTGAATTCGCCAATGTTTGACGGCTTGCGCAAGGGAGGCTGGTAATGAACGCGATCGACCTTGGACAACTTCTGCGGCTCCTCTGGCCAGAGATCACCATCCTGATCGCGGCTCTCGTGGCTCTCTCCGTCGATCTCGCCGGACTTCGTCACCGTAGCCTTCGTCTTCGTTTCCTCTCGGCTAGCGTCATCGCCTCTATCGGATGTGCCGTTGCGATTGACGAACTTCTCCATGTCTCGACACAAGGATCTCTGCTCGGAAACATCTTTGTCGCCACTCCGCTCACCCACCTGGTCCAGATCGCGCTGCTGGTGATCACCATCCTCACTCTCCTCCTGGCAGTGGATAGCGACTTCACTGATCACGTCGGAGAGTTCGTTCTTCTTGTCCTTCTGGCCACTACGGGCATGATGTTCCTGGTAGCTGCTCAGGACCTGCTGATCATCTTCGTCTCGTTGGAACTCCTCAGCCTCTCCGCCTATATCCTTGCGGGCTTCGACAAACTCCGTCCCCGCTCCTCGGAGGCGGCGCTTAAGTACTTTCTCTTCGGTGGCATGTCAGCGGCGTTCCTTCTCTTCGGCTTCAGCCTGCTCTATGGGCTTGCCAACTCCACGAATCTGGCGCAGATCGCAACCGCCGTTCAGGCGCAGCCTCTCAATCCAATCCTGATTCTGGCCATCGTCACCACGGTCATAGGCTTCGGCTTCAAGATCGCCGCGGCTCCCTTCCACTTCTGGGCGCCGGATGTCTACCAGGCAGCGCCGATTCCCAGCGCCGCCTTGATCGCTTCCGGCACAAAGGTCGCCAGCTTCTTCGTCTTCTTCCAACTCATGGTTCTCGGCTTCGCGGGTGCGAAAGGCGTGGCCTCCCTGGAGCACTTCCAGAGCGGCTGGGTGCCGGTCCTAGTGGTTGTCTCGGTAGTCTCCATGGTGCTGGGCAATCTGATCGCTATCGTCCAAACCAGCCTCCGCCGCCTGCTTGCTTACTCTGCCGTAGCACATGCCGGATACATGTTGCTAGCTTACGTCGCCCACTCCCAGCAGAGCCTTGCGGCGCTTCTTTACTACGTCGCCACGTACTCTCTGGCAACCTTGGGCATTCTGGGCATCCTGGTGGCAACGGAGAAACAATTGGGCAACGATAGCATCGCCGATATGGCCGGACTGAGTCGCAGGGCGCCCTTCCTCTCTGCCTGCCTCTTCATCTTTATCCTCTCGCTGGCCGGCATTCCACCACTCTCTGGCTTCTTTGCGAAGTTCTTCCTATTCCTCTCCCTGCTTACCGTAAGCCCAGGATCGAAGCTGCTACTGTGGCTGATCATCCTGGCCATCGGCATGAGCGCGGTCTCACTCTACTACTACCTGCGGGTTCTTAAGAGCGCATTTGTCGCCGACCCACCGGCAGAGTCTACCCCGATCCAATCCTCCCTGCTGCTACGCCTGCTGGTAGGCGTACTCGCTGGAGGAGTCATCGTATTGGGCTGCGCTCCCGACCTGATTCTGAACCAAATTCTGAAGGTGATTCAGGCCTCCGGCCTCTGATCGTGTTGCGACTTTTGTAAGCCTTCAAATGTTCGTCCTTAGCAAACTCTCCGCCCTCACAGGCGGAGAGTTTGCTTATGGAAAAGCTATTCTGTCGGGATGGATTCTTCCTGCCTTGAAGCAGTAGGAAGGCGCGCCTCTGGGAGAGTTGATCCAGAATACGGGGTTCAGCGAGCCGAGATTCTATCGAGCGAAGCCAACAGACGCAAACCAGAAGGTCGTCCCGGTCAGATGGCGCAGTTCCAGGAAGAGAGCCGCGGCTTGAGACAGTTGGTCCAGGATCTGTCGTTGGACGAAACGATGCACCGCAAGTCCAGACTCAACTCTATCTTTTGTCAACGCAAGAGTCTCCGTGCCTGCTGTTGTTTCGGAGTTTGAACGATTGCGAGAATGGCGTCAGTCGGCTTTCGGACCGCCAAAGTCTCTCCATCAGACCAATGGGCCGCCCCGTCCCTAACCGGGCCTACTCCCGTTCTGTTCAACAGTGATCCAAGTCATAGGTGCGAAACCTATCCGACCCTATTCTAAGGATGGCGTTTCCAGTGTCCTTGTTTGGAGTTCGGATTGTGCTTGGCGCGGAGTTCGTTGCGACTGTCTGCCAGTTTGAGTCGCGTTGGTGGTAATGACCTGATGAAGTAGGCCGTTGTTCTTTAGGATCGGCGCCTAGTTCTGCTGGAACCGTATGGTTTCCTGATAGATGGATTGCGATAGAAAGGGAGCAATGGCTTGTGGCCTATAACGCGAGGACCAGTTCGAAGCCGAGCAAATCACGCCACCAGGCAGAGATGGCAGCAGGAGAGACTCCATGACGCCAGACCACAAGTCCCAGCAGAGCGGGTCCGTCTGTGAGACCTTCGTGCGCCCGCACAGGTGGTTGCGGGACGCCCTTGAAGACATGGGCCCTACCTTGAAGATTTGCGGGATACAACGCTGTGGCATGGAAAAGCCTGATGACTGTCAGCGGCCTCTGTTTCTTCTGTCGGTGGCCCTTCCTAGCTGTCTCGGGTACGGAATAAGGCCAATGCAAGAAAGGATTTACTGAACTTGACACCAATTCTAGGTAGTGTTGCGCTTCTCTCCGCTTTAGTTCTGTCTCTTTATAACTTTGTGATTGGCGCCGTGGCGCAGCGTCAGATTTCCACCGGAGATCGCTCGGTACTCCCTGCAGAACGCCTGGCCGGTACTGCCATGCGCGCAGGAATAGCGAGCTTCGCCGCCGTTTCGCTGGCGGTTTGCGCGTTGCTGTGGGCGCTTCTGAGCAACGACTTTTCCCTGACCTACGTGGTGAATGAATCCAGCCGGGCACTCCCGGAGGCATACAAGGTGGCTGCGCTATGGTCCGGCAGGGAGGGTTCGCTGCTGCTGTGGGCATGGCTGCTGTCAGGCTACGGCTTGCTGGTTCGTCTGAGACGCACGACCGACCCTCGCCTGATCGCACTGGCGTCGACCATTCTGGCCGGCATCGAAGTCTTTTTTCTGCTGCTGCTCAACTTTGAGACATTGCCGTTTACTCGCATCGTCGGCTCCATCCCCTCCGATGGCTTTGGCATGAATCCCCTGTTGCAATATCCGGAGATGGTGATTCATCCGCCACTGCTGTATCTGGGTTACGTGGGATTCAGCGTGCCGTTCGCCTTTGCGTTAGGGGCGTTGATGCTGCGCTTGCCGGCGGAGCAGTGGATTCCCATCACGCGACGCTGGTCGATGGTGAGCTGGGCATTTCTTACCGCTGGCATCGTACTGGGAATGCATTGGGCCTATGCGGTTCTGGGCTGGGGAGGCTACTGGGGCTGGGACCCGGTGGAAAACGCATCGCTGCTGCCCTGGCTTACAGCAACAGCCTATCTGCACGCCACGATCATGCAGCAAAGGCGCGGTATGATGAAGATTTGGAACGTCTGGCTCATCTTCGCTACATTCATGCTCTGCATCTTTGGAACGCTCCTGACGCGCACCGGTCTGGTCAGCTCCGTGCATGCGTTTGGAGCGTCCTCCATCGGGATCTGGCTGTGGAGTTTTCTGGCGCTGGTCCTGGTGGTCTGCGGAATCACCTTCGCTGTTCGGCTGGACCAGATGGGGTCAGAGTCTCCACTCGAATCCCTGCTCTCGACCGAGTCGAGCTTCCTGTTTAATATTCTGGTATTGATGGCAGCAACCGTTGCCGTGTTCAGCGGAACCCTTCTTCCGGTCTACTCGCAGTGGCTTATGGGTAGCAAGTTGACCGTGGAGGCGCCGTTTTACAACCATGTCGTGACGCCGATCGGGCTATTTCTCCTGCTGCTGACTGGGACCGCGCCGATACTGGCTGGACGCAACGCCGCCGCGAAAGAGGTCCGCAAGGATTTTCTGGTGCCGGCCATCGCCGGCCTGTTGACAGCGCTTGTTCTGCTCGGCTTGGGGATTCTTCCCTGGGCCAGCCAGGGTGACTTCTACGCTGTGATCTGCTTTTCGTTCTCCGCCTTCGTTCTGACTGCGATCGCAAGGGCAGCCATGCGTGGAGCTCTCTTGCTGCGGCAGCAGACCGGAAGAAATTTCGCCTCATCCATGCTGCTGTTTGCGCGCAGCAACACCCGACGTTATGGAGCCTACATCGTCCACTTCGGCATTGTGCTGATGTTCATTGGGTTCGCTGGCTCCGCCTTCAACCGCAGCGTCAAGGGCGAACTGGCCGTGGGGCAGACGATGAATCTGGGGCCCTACCATCTGGTCTATCAGGGCTACACGCAGGAGTCTAACGCCAACTATGATGCGGGGCGCATGCAGATTGATGTGTATCGCGGCGGTAAGGAGCAGTTTCAACTGACGCCAGAGGCGCGGCGCTACCAGAACAGTGAGAACCTGCAGACCATTGTTGCGAACCACTCCACGCCGCTCTGGGACCTCTACGTTGTGTATGAGGGAGAGAGCCAGGATAGCGGCCTTCCGATCCTCAAGGCGTTTCTCAATCCGCTGGTGATGTGGATCTGGATTGGAGGACTGGTGGTTCTGCTGGGAGCTATGGTGGCATTGACGCCGAAACTCAGCGAGACGTGGGGCGGCCAGACAGGAAAAGGCCTCGCTGGAAAATGATCCACGGAGAACAGCAGGCAGCATCCATCCGGACAAGGCCACTCTTTTCGCTGGCGTGATTGCGCGTTGAAGTTGAGGCATGGACGATAGGAGACAGGTTTTTCACAGGCGTCGTCGTTGGACGCCGGCGGAAGCGGAAGGTCTGGTACCGGAGTTCGAGCTTAGCGGGCGGAAGCGGAAGGCATTCTGCGCAGTCGGCCAGACCGGCCTGTTGAGTTGAATAAAGGCATACCTGATGGTTGGTCCTTCGCGAAGAACCCCGTCGCTTTTCCCAGAATGTCACGCTACTTAGCCTAAGCGCCGGGTTGATCTGCTGGCAGCAGACAATCTCTATTTACGGATAGGTTCTAATGTCGCCGTGGCTATAGCTCCAGTTGATGTGACAGTGGCTACTGGGGCAAGAGGCAATGTGATTGTCAACCGAGCTCCGCCGTCCATTCTATTGCAGGCTGACGCCTCTCCACCGTGGGACCGCATCACAGCTTCTACAAAAGCCAGTCCCAACCCGTGACCGGTCGACGTCTTTCCTTTTACCCGGCACGCAAATATCTCGCGCAACACATCCTCGTCAAATCCTGGTCCATCGTCTTCAAGTACTAACTTCGCAGCTCCGTTGTCAGCCTGCAGGCAGATCGTGATGGTGCATCCCGCCGGTACATGCTTTACTTCGTTGTCCAGAAGATTCGCTATGGCACGATGCAATAGTGCTGCATCCGCGAAGACCCTCAACATCCCACTGCTGCGCAGTTGCACTTGCAATCCACGCTCAGACATCCAAGGGGCGTATAGATCGATCAGGACGCGCATCACGTCGTCAAAATCAACCTCTGACCGTCGCAATCGCAGGGCATCCGCACGTGCCTCAGCCACATCAAGCGATGCATTCAAGAACTCCGTTAATCGGTCTAACTCTTCTAATACTGAAACAACAATCGGCACCCACATGAGGCCGCCCCTACCCGACGACTTCTCCGACAAGGACATCTCCAGTTTGCCCCGAATCGCCGTCAGCGGACTACGTAGATCATGAGCCAGCGAATCGGTCATAGTGTGCAGTTGGCGTACCGAACTCTCAATTCTGTCAAGCATCCGATTCAAAGTCAGGGCAAGGTCCCCAATCTCGTCCTTGCGGTATGTTACCGGCACTCGTTGGCTCAGGTCTGAATCTCCGATCCTCGACGCAACCTCCGTAATTTCACGAACATGTCCCAACATTCTCCGGGTCGAGTAAAACACTAGACCGAACTCAAGCAGGATGATCATCACCGCAACCGACAGAAACCGGACCCGAAGGCTTCTCAATACGCGAAGCTCATCTCTCTCTGAGAGCCCTAAGTAGATAAAGCTTCCATCGTCAATCTGCGAAGCGACCACGCGAAATGGAATTGCGAAACCTTTCACGCTCACATGAAACGGAACATCGGGTGCTGCGTGATGCGCTCGAATTGCCGCCAAGTTAGCCTTGCCGTTTCCAGCTCCCACCCACAGCTTCGCTGGTCCTGTCTGCTCTGCCTGTAAAAAAAACACAGCATCGTTCTCTACGCGCTCATTGCCTGTCCGGTTCGGCACCTCTTTACTAGCCAGCTCTGCCACTTCGCTGAGCACGCGCCGATAGAGGCGATCCTTTGGGGTTCGCTCGGCCACATCTCCGAGCACCTGCACTTCGCCTGAGAGCCAAGCATCGCTGCGCCGTTGGATATCATTCGCTACAAACTGATCTAATGCTGCAAACGCCAGCGAAGCTCCAAGGGCAAAAGCCAGCGTTGCCCAGAGAGAGATCCTCCACGCTGCACTATGCGGTCGTCTGCTCCCGATCTTCGAGTACATATCCAACTCCTCGCAGTGTCTTGATGAGAGGCACTCGTCCCTCCGTATCAACCTTACCTCGTAGTCGGTAGATGTGGACGTCTACTACATTCGTATCCGGCTGAATTCGCATGCCCCACACTTCGGCCAGCAGCATGGATCGAGTCACAACCCGTCCTGCGTAGCGACATAGATAAGCAAGTAGGCCAAATTCCTGTGGACTCAGGTTCAGTCGCTCTCCACCGCGCGAGGCCCTGCGACTTAGCAAGTCCAATTCCAAATCACCGACACGCAGCATCGTCTGCTTCTCGCTTGACGTCGCGTTGCGTTTCACAAGATTCCGAAGTCTCGCGAGCAACTCGGCCATTGCAAACGGTTTCGTCAGATAATCATCCCCACCCAACTCCAGGCCCATCACCCGGTCATCAACAGATCGCCGTGCGGAAAGAATGAGTACGGGACTGCTCACACCCATTCTTCGCAACCGCAGAATCAAATCGATCCCATCCTGATCCGGCAACCCTAAATCTACGATCAGGGCATCGTAAACTCGTGTTGAAGCGAATTTCTGTGCGCTCTCTCCGTCATGGGCTAAATCGACCTCATAACCGGCATCGGTCAGAGAAGCTGTCAGAAGATCCTGAATCTCGAGTTCGTCTTCCACCAGAAGCAGTTGCATAGGCCTTCAACAGGTTATCAGATCCATGGGATATGTATCTTCCTCTTGCATGGATATCGGATGAACACTTTGTCATAGCGATCGAAGGTACGGGTTGCTATCCACTGAAAAACAGGCTCGTCTTATCCAGAGACGACACAAGAGAAGAAAGGAACCGATGGAGACATTGATGCAAGGTGCTAGCTCTGTCAACACCTCCTAGGATTGGTCGACTTCTTCTTCAAAGGCAACCTTCTTTCTCTGTGCGATATAAAACGGAGGGGATCGTGACTACGGCATAGTGATTTCCACTCCAGATACTCAGTTGTGTTCCCTAATATTCTTATGGAACGCCTCGCATCAGGGAGCGCACGGCTCCAACCCGAAAATCGCTCGTTCCAGCGCCCCACCGCTGCTGAATCAACGTTATCGGCCACGTGGCAGAAGACCTGCTACCCCACGACGAACAAGACCGTTCAAGGAGACCATCTGTCATAATGAGCATCACGACCACCGCACGCACTCTGCTTGCATCCCTAGCCTTCTGTTTTGCCTCAAATGCCGTCGCGCAGAGTCAGAACTTCAATATCAATCCTGGCCTCAGCACCGTCGCCTTCACGCTCACCAGCAATGACGACACCACGAAGGGAACCTTCCGGGTGGAAAAGGGAGTTGTAGCCTTCAACCCCGCCTCAACCCAGATCTCCGGTATGGTCATCGTCTCTGCAGCCAGCGGCAATAGCGGCAACTCCACCCGCGACAAGCGAATGCTTAAAGAGGTCTTGCAGGCAAGCAGATTTGCCAATATCACCTTTGCCCCACAAAGCTACACTGGCTCTCTGGCTCTTACCGGCGACTCGCATCTTCAGGTCACGGGTATATTCTCCCTGCACGGCACCAGCCACACCATCACCGTACCTATGCTGATTCACATCCAAGGCAACCAATGCACAGCTTCCACTACCTTCAAGGTTCCCTACGTGCAGTGGGGTCTGAAAGATCCTAGCTGGTTCATCTTTCGAGTAGCCAAGGAGGTGACCGTCAATCTAACACTCACAGGCTTGATCTCCCCCGTCAGTTAGTGGATCTTCAGACTTTGACTTCCTGTTTCAGGATACGATCCTTGCGCTCCTGTGCATACTTCATGCCCAACCAGCTTCCGAACGGCCGGTTCATCCGATGGCTGTTTTGGCAATGCGAATCCGGAAATCAAACAGATCGATCCCCACCTTGGGTGGAGATGGAAAAGCGAAACATTCCTTCTCCATGCCTCCGGACCTACGGCATATCCGCCATTGTCTTGGTATGTCAGCAGTCTTTTGTTGCAGCCTGAATGTTGGTGTTTCTCAGACGGCGCTGAGTTCCGCGCCGTCTGCTCTGCTGCCTGACGATTGGACACCCTGCAATTCACGGAGCTACTTCCGTCACGGAAACCACACTCCAGCGAAGGTCGAGAGGTACATCTGTCTCGTTGTTCCTTCCTCCGCCTCGCATTCCCTTCACCATGACAGAAGTTGGTTCTGGGGTGGGATAGGCTTTGCGCGGTAAGGTCATTTCCGTGTGGAAACGGAGATTAAATGTACCGGCCCAAGCAGGCCGGAGGGTAGGAGTGGCGAGTCCGCTTTGTAGGGCGTGAAGTCTGAAAAGGCATATTTTCTGAGCGCCCAAGGCTGTTGGTCACCAATCAAGCGATTAACCCAGAGATTGGTTATCCTGATCATAATACGATTGCTACCGGGTTTGAGGGCCTGCGTAGCATTGACGCGGAAGGGCTCTTTCCATAAGATTCCCAGTTGCTTGCCGTTGACGGTCACTGCGGCGAGGTTCTCCACATCACCCAGATCAAGCCAGAGTTGCCTCTGTGGTGAGAAGGCTCTCGCGGGAAGATCTATCGTCTTTGCGTAGGTGGCCGAACCTGAAAAGTACTTGACGCCTGCATCGGTAGAATCACTCCACGAGATTAACTTCCTAAAAGCTACAACTTCCGGGGCGCCACGGTCTGGCTGGAAGTGTACGATCCAGTCATTATTGAGCTCTGCGTCCAACTCGCCGACTGGAGTTTCTTGCATCTGCTGGACTACGCGCGAGGGCCCAGCAGCAGGCTTGCGGAAGACGACAAAGATTGTGCCCCAGGGCTCGAGATGCAGCGGAACAGTGGTGAGACCATTGGTAATGGAGTACGAGGCTGGTCGCGTCTCTCCACTGGCTGCGTCCCACAGTTCGGGAGCCTTTCCGTCCACACGGAATGTCGCCATGATATTTTCGGTGCGACGACTGCGATTGTCCACAAAGTACACGTCTCCATCCGTCAGCTTGCGATGCAAAAACATCAGGTCCGTCGTGGGTTCTGGCCTTGTGTAGTCGAAGTCTCGCGGGACGTGGAGCGCTGCGAGCGCTTCATCCGCCGAATAGCCGATGTAGACCTGCCCTCTGCCTATTTTACGAACAATGTGGACCTTCGATTCCCTGCCCCACAAGGCATCAGCCGTTTTCTTCCATTCCGTCGGGTTATCGGCCAGGCTCGGCGAATCTACAGGCCGATTGCCAATCACAACCGCGCCCTGCTGTAGCAATTGTCTCAACCGGAGCATTACGGGAAGCGTCATGCGTTGGCTGCGTCCGCCGAGATAGAGAACGCGATAGCTCGTGCCACCTGGCGTCATGAGACGGCCATCTTTGACGCTGAGTTGGTGAAGGATCACATCGCTATTCGCAAAGTCGAAGGCGTAACCGGATGGCGCATCGCTAATGCCCTTCCAGCCGAAGACCGCAGTGAGCGGACCTTCTTCACCGTAGAAGTAGGCTACGTCGGCTGCATAGTGACCCTGTTGCAGCATCCAGGAGCAGCGCGAGAGATAAGTGATCCACGGCCCCGCTTCGTCGGCCCAGGTGTCATTGCGATTGAACCATAGACCAAATTGACCCAGCGTAAGTCCAGGCGCCATGTCTACTACAGGCTGATGCGTCGACTCATGAATTTCAAGGCGATTGATGCCGAGCGCGAATTCAAGATCAGCGACCTTCTTGAGATTCCCGGGGAAGAAGGACCATGCTGGTCCGCCCGAAGTCATCGATTCGGCGCCGGCCATCTTCTGACCGTAGATATGTGCGACAGAGGCTGCTCCCCGTATATCGGAGATATAATCCACAACGGGACCCGGTCGTCCGGCCCAAGTCCACATTGCGCCCATGGGGACATCTGTCTTTGAGCGCATCTCCATATCATCGCCGAGTGAGGGGCGGTGATATTCGAGCGCCTCGCTGTAGTACTTCATGCCATGCGTGTGTAGATCTGCGGCGATTTCGCCATAGTGATTCTCGGCGAGCAGTTGACCGATGGTGCGCCGGAAGTCCCAGAGAAAGCGATCGGTGTCCGCAGTGCTTTTGATGACAACACCGGTAAGCGCAGGCAGCCAAGGGCGGGGGTCATAGCCACGAAGACGCGTAAAGTCATCGATCATTTGGTCGGTCCAGTTCTGCGGACCAATTTCGATACTGTCGCTAAGCATCCACGAGATGCCGTTCGCGCCCATTCTTTGCGGGCCGACTGTGTCGGTGTACATCTTCAGGTATCCGTCAACATAATTCTTCACATAGTCGCGGTTCAGCTTGTCGACTTCAAAACCTGTGGCTTCGGCCGGAGCGGGGCCGTTTACGTGGCCGGTAAGGGAGTAGCCCATGCGAAGAATCATCCATGCGCCGTCAGGTGGCGTCCAGTTGAGCATTCCATCAGGGCGCATCCTGGCGGTGAGGTCGATCACGTCAGACTGGGGCACGATGAATCCGGGCGCTACGCTGGGATCGGGGATGGCGTAGAAGTTACGCGCGTCGGCGTAGCCAGCGCGCATTTCAAACTGATTGACTCGTGTGCCGCTGGCCAGCTCCGCTTCGGTGATTTTGTGGTCGTGTTCGCGAACACCTGCGGGCTGCGCAGGATAGACTACCCGGAAGTATCGAGCGGTAACGGCATTGAACGAGGCCGTACTCTCAACAATGCTGCTGAAGGGAATGTCTGCGACCTTGCGGAAGATGCGACCGTCGTCGCTGACTTCAAGACGCGGAGGAATTGCGGAACTCGCGAAATCAAAGATACTAATGGTGTCATTGAGGCTGGCGAGCGTGACCGCCTGTATCGTCTGCGGATGGCCGTAGTCGAACTGGATCCAGGACTCGCGACCGGGACGGCTTGCTGGAAGATCGAGTGCGACGGTGGCCACATCGCCGTCAGAGAGCGCAGGAACATTCGGCACACCGTAGCTTGCAGTAACAATGGGATCCAGTTTCGATTGAGATTCGTCACCGCTGGGAATCTTGTAGGCAATTACGGCTACGTCGCGATAGAACTCAGGCAGTGCCGTCCCTTTGCTGTCTGTCGCAGTACGGCCTGTAATCTGCGAGTTCTGGAATGTTCCGTCGACTTGCGGCGGATGCGGAAGTTTGCCGATAAATGGCTTGCCGCCCTCGACACGGGTCGCTGACCAGACCATCTTCTTCATCCCCTCTGACGCAGGCACCCACGGACCTCCTGTCTCGCTCCAACCGGGTGAACTGGCTATGGCTACTTCCATGTTCATGGAACGCGCAGTGGTGACGGCGTAGTTGAAGGCACGTTTCCAGTCAGGGGTCATGTAGATAAGGCGATGTGGAACCACCTGTGGCGTATTGATGGAACCCTCAAAAATTGTGATGCCGCCGAGGCCCACGCGATGCATCCAGTCGAGGTCAAGCTTGATCCCGTCCGTGGAGATGTTGCCATTCATCCAGTGCCACCAAACCCGCGGGCGAGCTTGATTGGGCGGATCCATGAAACCATTCAAGAGAGAGTCATGCGGCGCAGAAGGGGGAACTTGAGCGCGCACGGAGACGGCGATTATGCAAAAGAGACCAAGGATTGCCGCAAGATGCGCACGGTCAAGTTTCATCCAATCATCCTTGCGTTTGAGTCAACGCATTCTATTGAACAGTGCCTCTGATTGCCGCATACCGATTTGGATGAGTCAATGGGCAGGAAAAATTCCCTCTTACATCGTAACACCAGCTGAAATGCAGAGTTGAAAGTTATGACTGGAAGCGAATCCTTGAGCCGAAGACCGAGTACTCAACGACAGCGGGGACGATCCTTCAGGAAGCCGATATCCCTTATGGGATGCCGGCAATCTGCAATCACCACTTATTGCGGAAACGAGCACGCTCCGGCGTGCTCAACCTATCAGAGCTTTTGTCCTTTGCCTGGTAAAAAGGCGTGGTCGGTGCGGCTCCTGGCGCTGTCCGCGTGCATCACGAAGCAGCCGTTAAGAACTCGGATGAAGGCGGAAACCTGCTCTGGCTCAGTATGCTGACTGAAAACTCGGAGAAAATCTTCCCTGACCACTCTGTGCGGAATCTAACCAGAACAGCTCAGGCTCCTGTGCTCTATAGGCTGCACACCGGTTCTAACTGGCGGCCACAGAGATATCGCAATCGCAACTACCGGAGGGCAAGACATTGACCTGGGGCGATCCACGTCTCAGCGCCATCGCCAAATTGAAGGGTTTTCCTGCTCTCAGGAAGGGTTTCGGCATCCATCGCTCGGTGGAATTATCGCCAGATCTCCTATATTAATTCCCTCCGTAGCATTAGAATCCATGGCATGAAGAACTCGATCCTTTTCGGCTGGGCTGTGCGATACTTCCGGGGGTGGGTCCGAAGGAGGAATCTGCTGAAATCCTCCGCATGGCCCATGACAACTGCGAAACTACTGGAGGGGAAGATTGTTCCATGCGATGATCTCGCCGAGAGCACAGCGGTACGGCCTGTCCAGGTAGAGTATCCGTACTACTTCTCCTTGAAGGAAGAGTACTTCGGTGGGTATCTGAGAAGTGTTCCGTGTTCTGATTCAGAGGGTAGCCGGTGGATGCGAGAAGTGGGAGAGGCCAAAGCCATCGTGGTGCGCTATGACCCCGTCAAACCGGACAGAACATACGCGCTTGAGCGTGATAATCAGGGAACTTTACCATTTAAAATTTGGGAAACTTAGGAAAAACCCGTTCTTCCCGGCGCTCACCTCATGCGTAAAGCCGACAGCCTTCACATTTCGTGTTACGAGCCACTCCTGCCCGTGCCAGCCATCTTTTTATGATTCTGGATTTCTAAGTCTGAGCGCGGCGTTTGGAAGGAGGGGACGTTATCGCAAGGCCGTAGGGAGCTTTTCATAGCCGCAGGGAGCTTTTCATAAATGTTGCCGAAGCCGCCATTGGAGAGGATGGCCACTACATCATTGCGAACCAACCGTGGTGCGATGGCCGTAACAATGGCATCCGCATCCGCGCATAGAACAGCCGGGATGTTCCGGGTAGCCAAAGCGGAGACTACATGCTCCGGATCCAGCCTTTCCAGAGCAGGGATGGCTTCACTTTTGAAGACGGCGGCAAGAACCACCTGATCGGCCAGAGCCAGTGAGTCCACCAACTCGCGCTCGAAGACGTTGCGGCGGAGGGTGTTCGAGCGAGGTTCAAGAATGGCCCACAAACGACGCCCGGGATATGCCGAGCGCAGGGCGCGCAGTGTCTCTCGGATTGCGGTGGGGTGATGAGCAAAATCATCGATGATGGTGACGCCAGCGACCTCGGCGCGAACCTCCAGGCGGCGCTTGACCGAGCGAAAGCTAGCCAGTGCCTGGGTGATGGCCTCCACCGGAACGCCCTGCCCGGCTGCGAGTGCGGCGGCGGCCGTCGCGTTCAGAGCGTTGTGTTCGCCGGCCATGGGCAGACTGAAGCGGGCGAACTCTTCACCGCCCCGCAGCAGGGTCCAGGCAGTGGTGACGCCCTTCTGTTGCAAATTGACCGCCTGCCAGTAGGAGCCTGATTGGAATCCATAGCGCTCAATGTTGCAAAAGGCTTTGGCGCAACACTCCGTGACGTTGGGGTTAGCGTCATAGGCGATCAACCGGCCGCGACGGGGGATCAGGTTGACCATCCGCATGAAGGCAGTTTTTACTGCAGCAAGGTCGGCGTAGATATCGGCGTGGTCAAATTCTACGTGGGTGAGGATGGCGGCATCCGGAAAGTAGTGAAGGAATTTTGGCCCCTTGTCGAAGAACGCAGTATCGTACTCATCGCCCTCTAGGATGAAGGTGCGGGAACGGCTGTGCACACGAAAGCTACTACCGAAGTTTTCTGCAACTCCGCCGATGAGAAACGACGGAGTGAACGCCGGATTGCAATTACCTGCAACCTCGTAGATCCAGGCGAGCATGCTGGTCGTGGTGGTTTTGCCATGGGTTCCGCAAACGATGAGCCGCTCGCGCTGGGCCAGAAACTCGTCATAGATCAACGCCGCCATGGATGTGAAAGGTATACGGGCGTCGATCGGCCGGTCCAGCAGAAACTCCAACTCGGCATTGCCCCGGGAGATGGCGTTGCCCACCACGACGAGGTCCGGGGCCGGGGTGAGGTTCGCTGCGCTGTAGGGCTCTAGAATCGGTATGCCCATGGCTCGAAGCTGGTCGCTCATGGGTGGGTAGGCGGCCGTATCTGAACCGGTGACTCGGTGGCCTTGAGCACGAAGCATCCCAGCCAGCGAGGCCATGGCTGTGCCGCAGATGCCGATCAAATGGATATGCTTACGGCGGGAGGCCGGCCCACTGGGCTCCCGTACTTCAGCCCCGCGTAACTCTTCGCTTCTCTTCTTCACTCTGGGATCTCGTTTATCGTATCGTAGCTCCATCTCACCCATGCACCCAATGGGATGGAGCGGTTCTGTTGATCGACATGGCCGCAATGGAGACCGATGGCGACGGGGCCGGAGAACTCCCCAGGAGACTGGTTCAGGGCACGGAGGCATGCGGCCTCCAGTAGAGCGATCTCAGATGGCTGGGACGATGGGACGTTGGCTGACGTGTCACCCAGAATGATGCCGCAAACGTGGCGGAGCTGGCCGGCGAGACGCAGATGGCTGATCATGCGGTCCCACTGATACGGCCTGGTGTTGATGTCTTCCAGAAAAAGAATCGTCGGTTCGGTGAGGTTGAAAGCGTAGGGAGTGCCCAGCGATTCCGTCAGCAGGGAGAGACAACCGCCGAGGATGCGTCCTTCCACCAGGCCGGGACCCCGTACGTGCGATGCCTCGAAGCCGCCAGAGCGCAGGATCCGGATCCCGTCGGCCGGTCCCACCGACCAGGCTGATTCCCCATGCAGCGCTGCTCGCCAGGTGCGCTCGTCCACTCCGTTGAGATTCGACCAGTCGGACGCAGCCATAGGAGCGTAAAAGGTGGTAAGACGGCAGAGGTTCCACAGGTAGATGTGGAGTGAGGTGTGATCGCTGTAACCCACGAAGACCTTGGGATTGGCACGAATCAAATCCGAATCCAATTGCGGCAGCAGATCGCCTGAACCCCACCCGCCGCGGGTACACAGAATGCCGTCGATGCTTGGATCCGCAAAGGCTGCGTGAAGATCCGCAGCGCGATCCTCGGACGCCCCGGCAAGGTAGAGCGGTCCGCGCTCCAGAGCGTGAGGCATAATCACCGGACGATAGCCGAAAGCCTCCAGATGCGCTCGTCCCTGCTCGACCAGCTCCGGCTGTGCTGCCGAAGCAGGAGAGACAATGGCGATGCGGCTGCCTTCCTTGATCCTGGGGCGAATCGGTATGGAGTCAGGCAAAATCAACCTCGCCGGTGCAGATAATCTCTGCCGGGCCGGTGAGGAGCATCTCACTGGAGTCCGTGGGCCAGGCGACCTGCTGTGTGCCACCTTGGGTGCTGGCCGAAAGCCTGCGCGCCGACCCGCGCAGCGCCATGGCCGCCGCGGCGGCCGCACAGGTTCCGGTGCCGCTGGAGGCAGTGGGACCGCAGCCGCGCTCAAAGATGCGGAAGGCAATGTGACTGGGAGTTAGCAGGCGGACAAACTCTACATTCGTTCCCCTCGGGAAGGCTCCATCCACCGCAATCCTGGCGCCCAGCGCCTGCCAGGTGAGGTTGTGGGAGCTGAAGGTATCGCTCTCTGGAAACAGGACAAAGTGGGGGTTGCCCACGTTCACGGCCGCGCCCCGGATAGCGCCCTCTACCTCTGGGATCTCAAGGCTCATCGGCGAGACCTGCGGGACTCCCATATTACTTTCGATCCAGTAGTCGCTGCCGTCCTGGCGGATCAGGCGGCAGGTGCGCAGGCCACCGTGGGTGCCCAAGGCAACCTCATGCCGACATTCACTGGCCGCCAGCCAAGCGGCTACGCAGCGAGTGCCGTTGCCGCTAAGCTCGGCCTCCGAGCCGTCGGCATTGAAAAGCCGGAGAAAGAGTTCGCCGTTCGTCCTGCGCTCCAGAAACTCGATACCATCCGCACCAACGCTGGTGTTGCGGCTGCAGAGCTTGTGCGCCAGAACGGCGTGCCGCCCGTGGGCATGGCCCTCGTCGAGGATCAGAAAGTCGTTGCCACAGGCGTGGGCTTTGACGAAGGGGATACGGCTCATGCTGCCTCCGGAGCGTGCTTGGCGCGACGGCCGGGCCGGCGCCGGTAAACTGTCCCAACTCATAGAGTATGTGCTTGCCGGCAATCATCTTTCTGTACCTCAAGCGCACCCTCCGGTCAGAATACTACTGTCCGCCGTGGAGGAAAGAGCGCCTGCCTGGCAACATGAGAAGTTCTGCCCCAAGCCATCCCAGAAAGACCAGCCCAGAAAGAGCGGCCGACATCAGCCCGCGTTGCACCCCCAAGCGGCTCTACCTCTGCGCTTCCATCCACTCCCGAGCGCGCTCCAGATCCGCCGCAGTATCCACATCCAGCTCCAAGGCTTCATCGACCACCGCCGCAGCTCCGAGTAATAGCTTTCGCGCACCCATGTCACCCTGAAGCGTCAGAAGATCTGCAAAATACTGTGCCGGAAAGTAAGCTGGAATCCCTACCTTTCCCGCATATCCGGAACCCATAATCTGATCCGTCCGCACACACAGTTGGCGCAGATGCTCCGGTCGCAGCGCCACCTGATCGCAGGTCATCAGCACGGCGCCTGCTGCTGCCTGAGCGCGAGCACGTTCCACGCCGCAACGGATCGAAGACGCAATTCCCTCTTCCGCCAGCGGATTCCCTACGACCTCGCATCTATCCAATCCTTGCGCCATCGCGAGGTCGCGCACCACCACCAGAATGGGTTCCAGTCCTGCCTGGCGCGCCACCCGAACGGCACGCTGCAGCAGCGTCTCGCCGCCAAGCATCGCCGCCTGCTTCGGCTGCCCCAACCGCCGCGAGGCCCCAGCAGCCAAGACAATCGCGGTAACGCTCAAAGCGCACACCGAGCCTGCGCAGCGCCCTGGCTCGTACCCTTCTGAACTCCTTGCTCCATCTGTGCGGCGACCATCGCCGCAGTCATCTGCCGCGAGACGCTAACTTTGCCATTCAGGCGCCCCTGCACCTCGGCGATCACTGCCAGAGCAATGGCATCGGGGCCGTCGCCTCCCAGATCCAGGCCAACCGGAGCATAGACGTGCTCGCATACCTGCTCGACGCTCCAACCCAGCGTCTCGGCGGTCTCACTTAACAGCAAGGCGCTGCGGTGCCGTGCCCCTAGCAGGCCAAGGTAACCAGGCCTCCGGCTCAAGATTCCTGCCAGCCAGGTCCTGTCCTGCTCGTAGCTATGGGTCATGATCACCACCGCGTCCTGAGGCCCAATGGCCAAACCGTCCAGCTCCCCGAACTCTTTGGCAACCAGCACCTGCGTGGCTTGTGGAAATCGCAGGGCCAACGCCAAATGAGCTCTTCCATCCACCACCATCACCCTCCACCCTAAAAGAGCGGCCAACTCTACCATGGACTTGGCGTCGTCCCCCGCTCCGAAGACGATCAACCTCTGCGGCGGAAGAATGGTCTCTGTGAAGGTGGACGCAGACTCGTCCGGGCTCTGCGTCGTCACCTCGCGCCGCAAGGGCCGACCAGCCTCCGGCAGCCAGGTGGTTATATGGCTGCCCACGCCCTCCAGCGAGGCCTCCAGCGCCTCCATCAAAACCTGAAACTCGACCGTATCGGCTGGCTCGATGAGCAGATGCACTGCTCCGCCGCAGCCTAGGCCAAAGGGCATCTCCGCTGTATCGTCGAAGAAGGTGGAGTAGCGTACGATTACCGCTCCGGAGCGTACCATCCAAGGAGCCTTGTGCACTACCTCGGCTTCCAGACACCCTCCGGAGATGGACCCCGCGTACTGTCCATCGGCTCCCACCAGCATGCGAGCCCCTACCTTGCGGTAGCTCGAACCCTCCACACGCACCAGTGTGATCAGGGCCACTGCGTCTCCGCGACGCCACATCTCGACAATACTGCGCCGGTCTCGCATAAAGTCTCCCTAAATTATAGAAGATTGAACCTTCGCCAGGAGAAATCAACGCTTCAGAGTCAGGCCTTGCCCGACATGCGCTACCTGCTGCACCGGCTGTGGCGACCGCGAAAACTTGGATCCTAAGGGTAAGTTATGCCGGACCTTGATCTCTCCTTCGGGAAGCGCAGTCACTGTTTTTCGGTAAAAGTGTGGATACCGCACTCCAGCTTTTTGCCACCCCAGCGGCCGCTGCGCGGGTCAGCGCCAGACTCTGGAATCGCCGTACAGGGTTCGCACCCAATGCTGCGATAACCGCGCTCATAGAGAGAGAGCCGCGGAATCCCGTGCTCGCGCGCGTAACCTTCCACACGCTCCCAATCCCAGTCCGCCAGTACACTCACCTTCTTCAAAGATCGCCCCGTTGGCAGACGATGGTCCTCGATCTTCTTCAACCCAGCACGGGTAGGCGACTGCTCTCGACGCAGTCCCGTGAACCACCACGCAAACGGTTCCAGGGAGCGCATCAGTGGTTCCACCTTGCGAATAACGCAGCACCGGGCGGGATCCACCCGATGCAGTAGACCGAACTCTCGCTCATGCTCTTCCAGACTGGTTCTGGGCAGAGCATTCAGCAGATTCAGATTCCACTCCTTCACCATCCGGTCGCGATAGGCAATCAACTCCGGAAAGTGATAACCGGTCTCCAGAAAGATCACCGCAACCTCTGGAAGATGCCTGCGTAGCATGTGCAACACAACCATATCTTCGGTCTGGAAGCTGCTGGTCAGGCAGACGTTCCCCACCTCGGGGTCCGTCCCAGGGTCGAGGCTGGTCTGGTCGCTGCGCTGAAGTGTCGCCAGCCGTACGGCCTCAGCAACCAGCTCTTCAGCCGAGAGCCCTTCAGCCTCGGCGAGAAGAAAATCGCACGTCAAATCTACATGCCGGCTCATCATGCCTCCTGTTGCCCGGTGGGGATTGTCGCCAACACCGCAGCGGCTTCGGCTGTGGTATAGAAACTGCCTGCGGCCATCTCACGAAGCTGATCGAGGATGGTTGCGTTGATCTCCGGCCGAGCTGAGATCGCTGTCACCTTGGCCAGTTGCAGAGCGCGAAACGCTGCCGGCAACGAAGCATCCGGAATCAATCGATCATCCAGCACCACCGCAGGCCGGCCTGCTTGCAGAATGCGGTCGCGCAGCTCCACAGCCTCACCAGCAAGGCCACGCAGCCAGACAAGCGCGACAGACTCCTCTCCACGCAGGTTTGTTGCAGCGACCGGGTCCTCCTTTGAATTTTCCTGCGTGTCTTCCTCGCCATCCTCCCTGGAGTTCAGAATCATCGCGGCACCCAGCGTCGCATTGGTCACCGGATCGATCAGAATCAGCGCTCCCATCTCGCGGTTATCGGCGTAGGCATCAAAAAATAAGGGCAGGCTAGCAGCAAACTCTACCTCCGCAATGTCATTCATTTGCAACTGAGAACTCGGAGAATGCTCAAAGCTCTGGATATCCACGCGGTAGCGGATCTTGCGGAGTGAAGCACGAACGATTCGCGTGGTGTGCTTGATCAGGCATGTCTGGCCCACAATCACCGGCTGTTCGTGCATCCAGACCATCATTGCGCGGAAGCAGATGCTCGCCTGGGGCGTCGCCTGTGCGTCACCCACCAGCATCTCCCCGCGGCTCAAGTCGATCTCGTCTTCAAGCTCCAGAGTGACGCTCAGTGGGAAGCTTGCTGCGGGTAACTCGCCATCATGTGTGATGATGTTCTTCACCCTGGTGACTCGACCACTCGGCAGAGCCCTCACTCTCATGCCAGGCCGCACCTCGCCACGCTCCACCCGTCCGGCATATCCGCGGAACTCTGCATTGGGACGAACCACAAGCTGGACTGGAAACCGCAAGGGCTCTTCGGAAGCCGCGCGCAAGGCTAACGGAACCGTCTCCAGATACTCAAGTAACGTTGGCCCCTTGTACCACTCCATCCTCTGGCTGCGCTCTACAACGTTATCGCCGGCTAGTGCGCTCACCGGAATTACCGCTGTGCTGCTGATCCCCAACCGCCTGGCCAACTCGCTGAACGCCGCGCTGATTTCGGCGAAGATATCCGCGCGATAGTCCACCAGATCCATCTTGTTGATGGCTGCCACAACGTGCGGAATGCGTAGAAGACTGGCAATGTAGGTATGTCGACGCGATTGTGGCAGCAGTTCGTCGGCGCGCTGAAAGGCTCTGGCATCGATCAGGACGATGGCCACATCCGCCGTGGACGCTCCCGTGGCCATGTTGCGTGTGTATTGCTCGTGTCCCGGAGTGTCCGCAAGGATGAACTTGCGTCGGGCCGTGGAAAAGTAGCGGTAGGCCACGTCGATCGTAATTCCCTGTTCCCGCTCCGCCTTTAGCCCGTCAGTCAGCAGAGAGAGGTCCACCGCTCCGCCGGAGCGGTTAACCCGGCTGGCCCGGATCGAGGCAAGCTGGTCTTCATAGATGCTCCTGGTGTCATGGAGCAGCCGCCCGATCAAGGTGCTCTTTCCGTCATCGACGCTGCCCGCCGTGGTAAACCGCAGCATCTCCTGCGCCAGATGACCATCCAGAAACTGACGAAACCTCTGCTCTTGCAAGGTCTCCTGTTGCATCTCCTGTGCTACAGATCGTGAGCTCATTAGAAGTAACCCTCCCTCTTCTTCAACTCCATGGACCCCTCTTCATCGTGGTCGATCGCTCTACCCTCACGCTCACTACGCCGAAAGCCAATCAACTCTTCAATGATCTGCGGCAGCGTCTCGGCCTCACTTCGAATCGCGCCTGTGCAGGGCATGCAACCCAGCGAGCGCATGCGTAGCATCATCTTCTGTGGTTTTTCTCCCGGCAACAGTCGCATGCCCGGATGCACCAGCGTAATCATGCTCCCGCGAACCACGGCCTCCCGCTCTTCGGCGTAGTAAAGTGACACAATCGGAACCTGCTCCGCGTAGAGATAGAGCCATATATCCAGCTCTGTCCAGTTGGAGAGCGGAAACACCCGAATGCTCTCACCCTTGCGCAGACGGGAGTTGTACAGACTCCACAACTCCGGCCGCTGATTCTTCGGGTCCCACTGCCCCGCCGCGTCACGGAAGCTGTAAACCCGTTCTTTGGCCCGGCTCTTCTCCTCGTCTCGCCTCGCCCCGCCAAAGGCCGCATCAAAGCCGCCTTCTTCCAGGGCGTCCAACAGCGAGCGCGTCTTCAACGCAGCGCAGCAGCTCTGTGTACCCAGCTTCCAAGGGCTGGCCCCGTCCGCAATCGCAGCCTCATTGCGATGCACAATCAACTTTGCCCCAATCTCCTTGGTATATTCGTCGCGGAAGCGGATCATCTCGGGAAACTTGTAGCCGGTGTCCACGTGCAATAGAGGAAATGGAATCGGGCCCGGATAAAAGGCCTTCTGCGCCAGTCGCAGCATCACGCTGGAATCTTTTCCAATCGAATAGAGCATTACAGGGCGAGCAAACTCCGCCACCGCTTCGCGGAGAATATAGAGGCTCTCTGCCTCCAATGCCTCTAAATGACTCAGTCGCTTCTGGTAGATTTGTTTCGAAATTTCTTCGCCAACAACCGTATTCGTAACCACACATCCTCCCTTTGCGGACCACATTGGTCCGTATTTACACAGATAAAAGTGCCCCGCAAAGGCTTGTAGGATTAGTATGAGTTGACCAGAAATTTTGAATGAAAGCCGTTCACGGGAGACACACGAACTCGTTCAGCACACTTCAATGTGCCGCGAACATCGCGCAACTCGGAAACTGGTATCTTTCATCAAGGGTGAGTCTATTCGTTTTGGCGTCCCGCATCAAGTCTTTCTGCCGGGGATCGTCTGCCGGTGAGGGACAAACCCCGTCTTTCTGTAGCGAAGGACCACTCTGAGAAGATCTTAATAAAGTAAACTTAGCTCCAAGACCTGATCTACCAAGACCTGATTTCGAGGACCTTCCGGATCTGTCTGCGTAGTGCCAACAACCGTCAACTGGATTGGGATACCTGGAGGAGAGCACCACAATGCATCGCTTGACGACCCGGATGGTTCTTCTTCTTCTCAGCTTGAGTGCGGCCATTGGGGCTGGGGTGCGCTGCCGCGCCCAGGCGACCAAAGCTGGAGAAGAGTTCGTTGATTCGCGGGTCGACATTTATGGAGGCTACGGCTACTTCCATCCGGACCACAGCAGCGTGGATGGCTACCAGTTCCAGAGCGTTTACAATCCCAATGCGACCGTGAGCTTTTCCGCCTATTTCAACCGTTATTTCGGTGTGCAATTGGAGGGCGGGTACTTCTCCGGCAGTAATGAGCACAAGCAGTATGTACCCACCTGCACGGGTGAAACCTGCAGCCAACTGGTCTACACCGCAGAAGGCGGCCCGATCGTTCGTCTTCCTTTGGGGCGCTTTGTACCCTACATCCACGCATTGGGTGGTGGTGAACGCACCAACGGGCCCGCAGGACAAGGGTTGATGTGGGGGTGGGGAGTCACTGGTGGCGGTGGGGTGGACTACATCCTGCCCTTCTTCCATCATCACCTGGCGCTTCGCCCGATCCAAGCCGACTACCAGTACTCCCAGGTGGTATACGGTCCCCTGCTTCTGCCTTCAGGAACGCAAGGCGGCTTTAGCTCCCTCACCAACATCAAGCTATCCGCCGGCCTGGTACTACGCCTCGGAGATGTGGCGCCGCCCTATCCGGTGATGCTGGGTTGCGGCGCGCAGCCTTCCAGCGTCTACCCCGGTGAGCCCATCAAGGTAGAGGCAAATGCGCTGCACCTGGATCCCAGGAAGACTCCTGTTTACACCTGGGCCTCCAACGGAGGCAAAATCACCGCCGCGGGCCCGGAGGCTACGATTGACACCAGCGGCATGGCCCCGGGAGACTACGTCATTACCGGGCATGTCCAGCAGGGCTTCCGGGCACGGCAGCAGGCATCCTGCAACGCCCCGTTTACCATCCTCAAGTTCCAGCCGCCCAGCCTTACCTGCAGCGCCAATCCAGGCACGGCAGTCTCTGGAACAGACATTGCTATCAGCACGGTTGGGGTGAGCCCGCAGAATCGTCCCCTCACCTATTCCTACTCGGCAACCGCCGGAGTGGTTGCAAGTTCCGGGCCCACCGCGATCCTGACCACAGCCGGCCTGAGTCCCCAAACCATCGTCGTGACATGTCATGCGGTGGACGATCTGGGGCAGACCGCCACGGCAACCACCCAGGTCAAGCTGACCGCTCCTATTGTCCCGGTTGTGCCGCAAACCCAGCCACTCTGCAGCTTGAGCTTTACGCGCGATCACCGTCGGCCAGTACGTGTCGACAACGAGGCCAAGGGCTGCCTGGATGATATCGCCCTCACCCTGAAGCAGCAGGCCGGAGCGCATCTGGTAATTGTGGGCAATACTGCTCCGACTGAGAAACCCGCAGCGGGTGCCGAGCGTGCGATGAATGCGCGCCAGTACCTGGTTCAGGAGAAGGGTATTGACACCTCCCGTATCGAACTTCGAATCGGCCAGCCCTCGGGGAAGACGGTCACCAATTCCCTTGTTCCGCCGGGCGCTACATTCAACGATCCGAACACCCAAACCTTTGACGAGAAGACGATCGTTCGTCACGGCGAGGCATACGGAATTCCACGGGCGAAACGGTCTGCGCAAACTACGCACAAGAAGCCCGTGGAAAAGAAGACTGCGGCGAAAACCACTAAGACGAAGATGAGGAAAACGAAGAAGACCAGGAAAGTCGGGATAGCAGGCAAGAAAGAGACAGCGAATCCTACACCTCCGGCTGCTGCAGGCACCACAAGGCCGTCGTAAAGAGGTGTTCTGTTTTGCTTGCAGAGGAAAGCAGATATTGCAAAGGCTCCAGCCACAATGGTCGCGCATCAAAGTTTGGTCTTCGCCGCCGCCTAACCAGAATGCGTCAGGACTTTCCCCCGACTTCTGATGTGCATATCGCTAAAATTCAAGAAATACAACACTTAGACGTTCCGACGAGTGGAGGGCCACAAGTTGGTGGCTGCTGCTGTCAAAGGGCCGTGATTGCTGCCTCTCCGGATAGCCGGTACCAGCCAAGCTCGACGTGAAACCGCGAGTTTCCTGGGCTTTTCGCTTTCGCTGCCCTTTTTGCGATTGAGCCCAGCGCTCCAACTGAGTCCCAAATCAAGGCCCGACGGCTTGGAGGGCTGGAAAAATGGGGAAAGTCCTGAGAATGCGTTTCTTGACGAGAGTTTGGCCAGTCGTCTATTTTGAACAGCTTTTCAATGTTCAGGCACTCTCTGGTCTTTGGCGATTTTGGCTGCTGAGGAGTAGAGGTGACAGGCCTTTGTGCGGAAGCATCCAGGTCCAGGGCTTGTGATGCAAGGATGTCGATCGCAGTCGTGACTGGCACAATGAAATTCAAACGACGGTTCGATTCCAAAATAATTGATGATTTTTGCGTGCGGAAGCTGTTGAACGGGGGCTGCCCTCCGATGTCCATTCTCCTTCAAATCCGAAATCAGACTTTCCTATGCGCCGATATTCGGGGAACAGAGATGAACCGCATGACCCAGCGCAGCGGACAGATTCTCACGCTCGTTTGTGAGGGGTCGGGAGGACCATTACCTGCTCCGTAACCTGCAAGATTGGGAAGCGGTGAAAGCTCTCGATGAGGGCTGCTTCAATGGGCCTTACACGTCCAACCAGATCAACATCTCCGGACTGAATACGGGAGAATCGGAGGGCCAGATGACTTTCATCGGAAACGCGCTTTGCGCGTCGGCAGATTAGGCTGAATCTCACCGTATCAGATACCTCGCCTCCTTCCAGATGTCCGGGCGTTCCGCCCCGGCATCTGTGTTTCCATCTCCATCTCAAGGCGAAGCCTGCACGCCAGCGACCCCACCTGGCCGTGGACTATCCACAGCTCAGGCAGAGAATGCGAGCCCGCTCTAAATCAAGTTCGTCCAGTCCAGCACCACCTTCCCTGTCTTTCCAGAGATCATCGCCGCAAATCCCTGCTCGAACTCGTGATACGGATAACGATGGGTAATGACCGGAGAAATATCGACCCCACTCTCCAGCATCACAGACATTTTGTACCATGTCTCGTACATCTCCCGACCGTAGATTCCCTTGATCGTGAGCATGTTGAAGATCACCTCACGCCAGTTCATCGGAGCCTCTGTAGGAGGAATTCCCAGAATCGCAATCTTTCCTCCGTGGGCCATGTTGGCGATCATCTCGCGCAGCGCCTGTGTATTGCCAGACATCTCCAGGCCCACATCGAACCCCTCTTGCATTCCCAACTGCCTCTGCACCTCGGCGATTGGTGTCTCCATGGGGTTCACCGCCAGCGTTGCTCCCATCTTCCGCGCCAACTCCAGGCGATATGGATTGAGATCCGTAATCACAATGTGCCTGGCACCCGCCTGCCGAGCTACAGGGATCGCCATGATTCCAATCGGCCCCGCGCCCGTAATCAGCACGTCCTCGCCCAAGAGCGGAAATGAAAGCGCAGTGTGTACCGCATTGCCAAACGGATCGAAGATCGCCGCAACCTCCTGATCGATCCCCGAATGGTGCCGCCAGATGTTGGTCATCGGCAGGGCAATGAACTCCGCGAAGGCACCCGGGCGGTTCACTCCAACCCCCAGGGTATGCGCACACAGGTGGCGTCTTCCCGCCAGGCAGTTTCTGCATCTCCCGCAGACAACATGGCCCTCCCCGCTCACCACGTCCCCAGGGAAGAAATCGCTCACATTCGAGCCTACCGCAACAATCTCACCTACAAACTCGTGGCCAATAGCCATGGGAACCGGGATCGTTTTCTGTGCCCACTCGTCCCACTGGTAGATATGCACATCTGTCCCGCATATCCCGGTGTAACGCACCCGGATCAGCACATCGTTGATGCCTATCTCCGGCGGCGCAATCTCTTCCAGCCACAGCCCTTTTTCTGCCCTGCTCTTCACCAAAGCCTTCATCCTAATGCTCCTCAAACTTCACGCCGACGCGCAACGCTCATCTGCGTCTATCATCATAAGCCTACGTGCCTCATCCCCCACAGACCGAATCCGTTTTTCGGTTACAGAAAATTACGGCAACCGCCGCACATTGCCCGCAACTGCATCCATCGCCTACACTGAATCTCATACCCGGGAAGTGGGCGGATAGCTCAGTTGGTTAGAGCGCCTGCCTTACAAGCAGGATGTCGGGGGTTCGAGTCCCTCTCTGCCCACCATCTTTCTGGATGCATGCCTTTGCCCAGTGCCCGCACGCCTGATCCTCAACGCTGACGACTTTGGCCTCACCAATGGCATTAATCGTGCCGTCGCGGAACTGCATCAGGCCGGCGTCCTCACCTCAGCCACGCTCATGGCCAACGGACCCGCCTTCCAGGATGCCGTCCGCATTGCCCTTGACCATCCCAGCCTCGGCGTCGGCTGCCACATCGTCCTCACCGACGGCGTTCCCGTCTCTCCTCCGGAGGCCATCCCCACCCTGCTCAGCGCCGATGGCCGGACCTTCCGCCCCAAACTGACACAATTCATCCGCGATCTGCTGCTGGGAAGGATCCGCGAGTCCGAAATCCAATGTGAAGCTCTGGCTCAGGTTCGCAAGATTCAGCACTCAGGCATCCGGATCACACATCTGGACACCCACAAACACACCCACGTCTTTCCACCCGTTACGCGCGCGCTTCTTCAGGTCATGCAGGTGACCTCTGTTGCTGCGCTACGCAATCCGTTCGAACCGGACCACACCCGAGCCTACGCACGCCTCAAACGCCGCCTGCAGATCTCTCTGCTCAACGAGTTCCAGAATGGCTTCCATCGCATCATCCCTCCGTCCCTAACCACCAACGGAACCTTCGGCATCTCCGCCACCGGCAGCCTGAACGCAGAGGAACTGAGCGAACTGTTTCGCCATATCCCTGGCCAAGGCACCTTTGAACTCCTCTGCCACCCCGGTTACAACGACCAGGATCTGGACGCGATCCCTACCCGGCTTCGGGAACATCGCCAAACCGAGCGGCGGGCTCTGCTCCGCGAAGTTCCCGCAATGTTGTTGCATCCTCAGTCTCCTCAACTCATCCATTATGGGGATGCCTTTGGCGATCCCAAGGTCAACGCACCGGGAAAACCATGCAAGCCAGCGCCCATGGAACCAGGGAACGTCGATTGAGGCAACCATAGCCCAAGGAAATATAAGTCGAAAGCATGCCAGGGCAGTGAGTAAAAATCCGTCCTGAGGGCGCGCTCTAACCACTCCGCGCGTCATGAACAGCAACTCCTGATAAAGTCGGCAGAATGGACTCAAAATGAAGATCGGTATCACCTGTTACCCAACCTACGGCGGCTCTGGAGTGGTCGCCACCGAGCTAGGCATCGAACTGGCCAACCGCGGTCACGAGATCCACTTCATCACCTACTCCCAACCCTTCCGACTGGCAGGCCGCGATGCCAACATCCGCTACCATGAGGTGCCGGTCTCCAATTACCCTCTCTTCGAGTACCCGCCCTATGATCTTGCCCTGGCCACTTGCATGGCAGAAGTCGCCGAGCTCCACAACCTCGATCTGCTCCATGTGCACTACGCTATTCCCCACTCGGTGAGCGCCCTTCTGGCCCGCCAGATGCTCGCCACCAAGGGCCGTCACCTGCCATTTATCACCACCCTGCATGGCACGGACATCACCCTGGTGGGGCTTGACCGCTCCTATCTTCCTATCACTAAATTCGGAATCGACGAGTCGGACGGCCTCACCGCCATCTCCTCCCACCTTCGCACCCGGACCCAGCAGAACCTCGGCATCACCCGGGAGATCGAAGTCATCCGCAACTTCGTCAACTGTGACTTTTACATTCGCAACCCGGATCTGGTCCGCCAACAACGTCCACGTTTCGCTCAACCGGATGAGAAGTTGCTCGTCCACCTCTCTAACTTCCGACCCGTCAAGCGTGTCCTGGACGTAATCCAGGTCTTCGCCCGCGTAGCTCACGCCATTCCTTCGCGCCTGCTGATGATCGGGGACGGCCCGGATCGCTCGGCCGCGGAGTTCCTCGCCGTTCGCCTCGGCATCGCCGACCAGATCGACTTTGTCGGAAAACAGGAGAATGTAAACCAACTGCTCGCCCTCTGCGATCTCATGCTCATGCCCAGCGAAATGGAGTCCTTTGGCCTGGCCGCTTTGGAGGCGATGGCCTGCCGCGTCCCAGCTATCGCTACCCGCGTCGGTGGTGTGCCGGAACTGATTGAAGATGGCGTCAACGGTCGGCTCTTTGAAGTGGGCGACGTGGAGAGCATGGCTCAGGCAGCCATCTCCATCCTCACCGACCCGGCATTGCTCGATCGCCTCTCGTGTGCCGCCCGCACCACCGCCCAAAAGGAGTTCTGCGCCTCGCGCGTCATCCCGCTCTACGAGAGCTACTACCAGCGCATCCTTCATCAGAGCCGAGCCTAGGCCCAAACCCAAAGCTAGCCTCGCAAGCGGACTGCCAAAGATGCAGCCCAAGGCGCGGAACCGCAACCATCCCAGATGTCGCGCACAGACATCTTGCCCAGCCGTTGCGCGACCCGAGCCCCGTCGTCCGAGCCTTCCCTCCCCAGTGCTCAGCCTGAATCAGCCTTGATTCCCCCTCCTGCCGCGAGCGCAGCTCCATCAATTTATTGTAGAGATAGATCTGCCGACCCATGCCTACGCCCGATGCATTTACCTACTGTATTAACCGCATGGATGCTGGAGGAAACGAACCTCACCGCAGTCATGGTCGCGAATCTAATCTTTGTTAGAGCGCAGTCGCGCATCAACTCTCTCAGGAGAATCTCGATGAAACCGAAGCTCTCCGTTCCGTTCAGCGCTGCAGTCCTGGCCCTCCTCTCTACGCCACTGCTTGCCCAGATGACGGGCGTCTCCCACCCTGAAGACCTGGACGACACCCAACCGACTCTCACCCAGGACGGCTCGCACTATATTCCTCCTGGACAAGCTTCTGCTTCTGCCAGCGTCCCTGTCCCCACTCCGGTCTCAGCCTCAGCCGGGCAATCCCCTGCGGTTCCACCTGCGTCGCCAGCGACTCCAACGCTCTACCAACGCGTCCCGCAGTACCAGCAAACCCCAGTTTCCACTACGACGGCGAGCACTGCTCCAAGCGCCGTTGCGGATCCTGACGCGGAAATCGTCACCTCCGTCCCTGTCGGACCCAACGAACTTCCCATCGGCACCAAGCTCAACGCCACGTTGCAGCAGCCCATCTCCACGCAGACCACGCAGCGCGGCTCGCGATTCGCCGCCCAGCTCACCACGGACGTTAGCTATAACGGTGTCGTTCTTCTGCCCGCAGGTAGTATCGTCTACGGGGTAGTCTCACGTATCCATGGTGGTCGCGCTATGGAAGGCCCCGCCGCCATCCGTCTGCAGCCCAACTCAGTCGCTCTTCCCGATGGCACGGTTTACCCCCTGAAAGCTGACGTCACCGGCCTCGATCACTACACAGCATCCCATGTCGACCCAGAAGGGACCATCGTAGCCAACACCCACCCCGGACAAACTGCTGCCGCTGTAGGCCTCACCACTACCAGCGCCGTCGTGGCCGGAGCAGTGATCGGTGGAGGCGTGGGCGCGCTGGTAGGTCTCGGTGTGGGAGCCGGAGCTGTAACCGTCTGGTGGATCAAGCATGACCGCCACCAGGAACTTCCGACGGGCACAGCTATGGTCTTCACCCTCGACACCCCCTTGCATCTTTATCCTGCGGCCGCGCAGGTAAGACAGGGCGCACAGTAAGCCAGACCCGTCCAACGCGCCAGGTTTCGGCAAACTTAGCAATGGGGTCACTGACGCCTCAAAAGTCAGCCAGTTCAATCCAAAATCTCCATCGGCCGCGTCGGCGCCCTCATCCTCTCTGGGAAGCAGCGGTTTTATGTCACCACTTGGGCGAGTAGACGCTTCCAGTTTTTCTGATTTCGCTTGAAGCTCTTCTTCAGGTCTTCCAGCGTATGCTGAAAATCCGCATTCTCGGCCATTCCACGCCATGCCGGATTGATGCTGAACCAGGGATAGTTCTCATTGCCCAGGTAGATGGCGCGGCGTAACCAGTGCAACGCCTCAGGCGCATCTCCCTCGACAGCAAAGTAGGTTGCCAGGCGGTACGCCATCTCGCTGTCGGCCTCTGCCGCCGTCAACGTCTCTTCCACCACAAACTCCGCCGCCCGCTTGCGATCGCCCAGTTGTACATAGCACATTGCAATCGTGGGAAAGACGATCCGCAGGCTCGAGTCGTCGCGTATCACCTGCTCCAGCGTCTGTATCGCCTTCTCCAGTTGTCCCAGACGCATCTGCTGGTAGCCTTTGGAGATCCGCAACAGCGGCTGGCGTGGCTCCAGCGTCAATCCCTTCTCGATCTCGTCGCCTGCCATCTCCAGTTGGTTCTGATACTGGTAAACCCGCGCCCGATGGTTGTAGATCAGCGCCGCGTTGGAGGGGTTCAGCTGCAGCGCGGTATGGAACTGGTCCAGAGCTTCCTCATACAATCCATCGATCCTCAGCGTCAGGCCCGCCACCAGGTGCACATTCCAATCATTGGCCGCAGTCTGCAGCAGCCGCTCAATTCCATGCCGCGCACTCTCTTTTTCACCGCGGCTCAGCAGCATGTACACGCGGTAGAGATTCGCCTCCACTGAGGAGGGATCGCGCTCCAGCGCCCGATCAAATGACCTGCGCGCCTCAAGAATATGCATCTGTCCGCCCAGACCGTGGCGGGCATACTGTAGTTGCGTAATTCCCCGCCCAGACCAACCTGGAGCATAGCCAGGGTCATGCGTCACCACACGCTCAAAAAGCTCCCGTGCCCGATCCAACTCATCCCTGTTCCCGGTTCGTGACATAAACGAGCTCAGCAGCGCCCGCGCCTGGAGATACTCCTCTGAGGCTGCGTCGCCCAGAGACGGCACGCTGGCCGGCCCCGGTGAACCCACCTGCAACCCGCCAAAACCGTGCAACTCGGCGAAGACCTCATCGCATATCTCGGTCTGCACCGCAATCAAGTCAAAACTCGCCACTCGGATTGCGCCGCCCGTTCGCACGCTCTGTCCCTTCACATCCAGCAGTTGCCAATTCAGATCAAAGCCTTTCACGCCCCGCAAAAAGCTCCCCGCTAATACAAAGTCCACCATCAGTTTTCGCCCGATGCTCAGTGGGTCGAGCTGCCGCGCGGGTATCTCTATCAAAGCGCTTGAGGGTCGCACCACTAGCGACGGCACCTTGGCCAGCCGCGCCGCCAGCGCGTCCGCCAGAGCGTGGCCGTAAAACTGTCCCTCGTCGCGGCCTGGCCTCGGCCCGGATTCATCCTGCGCGGCCAGCCCGGATCCAAGATTCACAAACGGCAGCACCACGATATTCGGTCCCTTGAACGCTGTGGTCGTCGTGCTATCCCGAAATCGCTCCGCCAGCATCGAGAGTATTCCGGTGATTCGTTTTTCTTCCCCTGGCCGCTCCATATCCAACCGCTGCGCCAGCGCCATTTGGATCGCGCCATCACCCGGCATCAGCATGGTCTCCAACTGCAACGACCTCACAATCGTCCTCAATCCCTCTCGCAACTCCGCTGCAGAGGCATACCGTTCTGCCGGCTGCTTCTCCAGGCAGCGCAGAATCACACTCTCCAACTCCACAGGAATATCCGGCACAATCTCCCGCAGCGGAGGCGGAGCCGCATACTGAATCGCTCGAATGCTCTGGATCTCTTGCGCATCCGGCCGATGAAACGGATGGCGCCCGCTCACCATCTCATACAAAATCAGCCCCAGCGCAAAAATGTCGCTCTGCACACTGGAGCGCCCGGTCACAAACTGCTCCGGGGCCATATAGGCAATCGTTCCGCCGCGTGCCGTGTACGTCGCCCCCTCGATGGCCGGCGTCACCGGCTGCATCTCAAGGGAGGGATCAAAGTCCATATCGTCACGCTTCAACTGTCGCGCCAGACCAAAATCCAGAATTTTGATCAAGCCGCCGTTTGTAAGCATCACGTTGGCCGGCTTCAGATCCCGGTGAAAGATTCCCAAGGTGTGGGCCGCGGAAAGACCATCGGCCATCTGCATCCCGCTCGACAGGACTAGTTGGACGCTGGCGGGCCCTTCCTCAATTACCTTATCCAGGCTCTTTCCGGGCACATACTGCATTACAATGTAGGCCTCGTTGTCCTCCTCACCTACCTCATAGATCGCACAGACGTTTGGGTGATCCAGCGCAGAAGCCATTCTGGCCTCTCGCAGTTGGGTCGCACGCATCTGTTCGGGAGTCTGGGAGCCGCGCCTCAGCAACTTCAGCACCACCGGCCGCTGTAGAAGGGTGTCGTTCGCCAAAAACACCACGCCGCTACCACCGGAGCCAATCTTGCGCAGAAACTCATACTGTTTGATCACGCGACGAGCCATGCCTTCATTATCTCAACTTGCTCGCCAACTCTCTCCGCAAACGACCCTTGGCTCGCTCCCATTCACTTGAAAAATATAAGAGTCGAAAGTATTGCAAAATCGATTCAGAACGGCGGACGCATCAAAGTGAACCGATCTGACACAATACAGTGCTCTGTTTGCTGACCCCATACGCCCGGAACAACCCTCCAACGTCGTTTCCGCATCCCATTTCCGCATCTGCTCTTCTCCGGCGCTCCGGGTCCCGAAGCATCAAAGTTCCATGGGCCAGAGCGCGGCGCGGAGTATATCTCGAAACCACGCGTTTTCCTATTTGCATCCGCCACGCTTCGGTCAAATCTGGAGGCATCGCCCCTGTCTCGAACCCTCGAAAGAATCCAATGCCTCCAGCCTCGGGCTGAGTCGGCAGACAAACCCCTTAGACCTTCATGCCCCACACCCTGCTCCTCATCGACGACAACCCCATCCAGGCCGCAACTCGCCAAACGATCCTTAAACGTGCCGGCTACATCGTTATAACCCTGCTCAGTGCAGAGCGCGCGCTCTATCAACTTCGCCACCAAAGCTTTCCCGGCCCAATCGATCTGGTCATCACAGACCACATCATGCCTGGCATCAATGGATCGGAGTTTGTCACCCAATTGCGGAAGTTCGCCCCCCAACTTCCGGTGCTGGTCATCAGTGGTCTGGTCGACGCCGCCGAAGAGTATAAAGATCTGCATGTCAACTTCCGCGTCAAGCCACTGCTTCCAGAGCATCTGCTCGCCAGCGTCCATGCACTGCTTAAGTCGAACCCTTCGCCCAAAATATAGCCGTAAAGATCCAACTGATTGATTCCATCCCGCTCCAGAGGCAAAAGCGTCGCAGCGGGCACTGTGAGTTGTCTGCCTGTAAGTGTCAAGCCTGGCGGCCAGAACAGGCGTCCCCTGCATCCGGTTCAACATCGATCGCAAGACCGGACTTTGACTTATTTACGTTTCCACCCGTCCTTACAGTCAAAAACATTCAGTCATTGGCCATCTTCTGTGCCCCGTCACCCTCCTCGGAACCTTTTCAATCTACATCTATATTTGCAGAACCATCCTCCCTCGTATTTCGCCTCTGTCCGCTTTTTTGAGAGAATACACTTTGAAGGAAGTGCCCATTCATGCCCCACCCTATGCCGTTTTTCGGCAGCGCCGCTCTCCTCCTCGCACTGGGTCTCTCCATCTACGCATTTCTGGCTGGTAGTTTTTCCCTCTGGGCCATTGCGGGTGGGCGAGCTCTCGCCGTGGCTCCAGAACGCATCCGTGAAACGTCGCGCCGCGCCGGAATCGCCAGTTTCATCGCAGTCTCCTGCGCCGGCTTCGCTCTGGTTTGGGCCGCCTTCACCAACGACTTCACCGTCGACTACATCCTTCATCACACCAGCCGCGATCTTGCCTGGTACTACAAGTTCTCGGCGCTCTGGTCCGGGCAGGAGGGCTCCCTACTCCTTTGGGCATGGCTGCTCGCCGGCTACGGCTTTGTCCTGCGCCTGCGCCACAAAACGGACATAACCCTCCACGCCTACGCGTCCACGATTCTGGCCGGCATCCAGATCTTCTTCCTCCTGCTGGTCGTCTTCGCGGCCCAGCCCTTCGCCATCGTTCCCGGCGGCGTCGTTCCGGCCGACGGATTCGGCCTGAATCCACTCTTGCAGTATGCGGAGATGGTGATCCACCCGCCCATGCTCTACCTCGGCTACGTTGGCTTCTCGGTTCCCTTCGCCTTTGCTCTGGGTGCGCTCATGATGCGCTACCCCGGAGAGAAGTGGATTGCAATCACCCGCCGTTGGACCATGGTCACATGGCTGTTCCTCACCTGCGGTATCCTGCTCGGCATGCACTGGGCCTACGCCGTCCTCGGCTGGGGCGGCTACTGGGGCTGGGATCCAGTGGAGAATGCATCCCTCATGCCCTGGCTCACTGGCACCGCCTTCCTGCACTCGGTCATGATGCAGGAAAAGCGAGGCATGATGAAGTCTTGGAATGTCTGGCTCATCTTCATCACCTTCATGCTCACCATTCTGGGGACCCTGCTCACCCGCTCCGGTCTGGTTAGCTCCGTCCACGCGTTCGCACAGAGCTCCATCGGCGACTGGTTCATCTGGTTCCTGGTTATTACCTTTGCTGTCTGCCTGTTCACCTTTCTCTATCACCGCGACCACCTTCGAGCGGAAAATCACCTCGAGTCGCTGGTCTCCCGTGAAAGCTCCTTCCTCTTCAATAATCTTGTCCTACTCGCCGCCTGCTTCACCGTCCTGTGGGGAACGCTCTTCCCCGTGCTCTCCGAGTACGTCCAGGGATCCAAAGTCACCATGGGAGCTCCCTTCTATAACCGGGTCGCCGTTCCCATCGGCATCTTCCTTCTCTTCCTCACCGGGGTCGGTCCTTTGCTCGCCTGGCGATCCACCTCGCTGCGCGCCATCCGCCGTAACTTCATCCTTCCCTGCATCTCCATCCTCCTCACCGCCATCATTCTCCTCATCGTTGGCGTGCGCCCCTGGTCTAGTTCCGTCCGTGCAGACGGCGCGGTCGCCTCCAATCTCTACGCTCTGGTCTGCATCTCCCTCGGCGTAGGCGTCATCACCGCCATTACCGCCGAGTTTCTCCGCGGAGCTAACGTCGTCCGCACTCAGACCGGCAAGAACCTCCTGGAGTCCACCATCCTGCTCACTCGCCGTAACACCCGGCGTTATGGCGGATACCTGGTTCACTTCGGCATCGTCATCATGTTCATCGGCCTCGCCGGCTCCGCCTTCAACCAGTCCAAAGAGGCGGAGATGAGTTTTGGCGACTCCATCAACCTCGATGGCTACAAGATCGTTTGCCAGAGCTACTCCGAAGACTCCAACCCCAACTACGACTCCCAGTTCGCTCTGCTCGATGTCTTCCATAACGGCAAGAAGATCGTGCGCCTGGCGCCAGAGCGGCGTGTCTACTTCGTCAATACCGACCACGCCCAACCCTCCACCGTCGTGGCCATCCACTCCACCTTGGAGAGTGATCTCTACGTCGTCTTCGAGGGTACCAACCCAGACAACGACAGGCCCATCATCAAGTTCTTCATCAATCCCTTGGTCAACTGGATATGGATTGGCCTGGTCGTCGTGGTCTTTGGCACCTTCGTCGCTCTCATTCCAAAGCTGAAATCCAGCACAGCACGCCTGGAGGTTCCCCTGCCTGTCCCTCCCAATCTCGCCCTCGGCGGCAGCCTGCAACGCGCCCCTTCTCCCTTGCAAGCGCCCGAGGGTCCTCATGTATAAGCGCTCGCTGCAGCTTTTGCTCATCGTCTTCGTTGCCTTCACCATGCTTGGAGCCACCTCCCCGTCGGCTCGCTTTCAACGCCTGGGCCACGACCTCATGTGTACCTGCGGCTGCAGCGAGATCCTGCTGGAGTGCAATCACGTAGGCTGTACCTACTCCACTGCGGAGATCGCCGATCTCCGCGCCCAGCTCAGCTCCGGAGCCTCTGACGCCCAGATCTTCAAGTTCTTCGTCTCCAAGTACGGCCCCACCGTACTCGCCGAACCCATCCGTGGCGGCTTTGATGACGTCGCTTGGGTTGGCCCCTTCGCCTTCCTTCTGCTGGGCGTGCTGCTCATCCTCATCCTGCTGCGCATCTGGCAAAAGCGCCATGCCCGCCTGCTAGCCTCTCTGCCGGATCTACCCCCCCAGCCCGCCGACAACTCTCTGCGCGACCGCATCCGTAATGAAACCCGATACGGCGAATAGTCCAGCCATCTTTTCCCCCCAACCTCCTCCAGCCGCTCTCGTCTCTTTGCCTCCAGGGAGTAGACTGAGGACAGTTACTTGGACCCTAGGGCCATTGCACTTCGACACCCTTTTCCCTTGGCGCCATGACCAGACTGGAACTACTCACGATCGTTGTGGGCCGCGCACGCGGTAACGGCTTCGAGTTCCGCCGCTGGTATACCAGTCGGCTAGGTCTTCCCTGGATCAGCGCCGAAGCAGCCCTCAATCTGCTCGATCAGCAACGCCGTTACTATGCGCTCCTGTTCTCCCACGAGTTCGCCAGCGCCTTCTGGAAGGCGGGCGAAGAGATCACCTTCGCCGTACCTGCCCAAACCTTTCAGCGCCCCATGCCCGATGGCAGTATCCAGACCGTGCAGCGCAAGGGCTTCATCCGCCGCTCCGCCCGCCGCGACGCCTGGCGCTATCACCTCCGCGAGATGGCTCTGGCTGAGGAACCTCTCCGCTACCTGCGCAAGTACCTGAACGTGGAAGAAGACCTCAGCGACGAGATCGAGATGGCCAAAGCGGAAGACACCGGTAGCGCAGCCAACCGTGGCCTCGGCAACGGAACCAAAACCGCAGCCAAAGCGGCCAGCAAGAGCGGGCAAAAGACTGGAAACAACAGCGAGGGTGACAACCAAGCCAATCGAGCTGCCCAGTTCGGGACCAGGCTCAAACCGCCGCAGGCGCCCCCGGTAGACCGCCGCGTCAAGCCGCTCCCCCGCCCGATTCCGACCGGCACGCCTGCCTTTCTCCTTCGCCCCTTGAAGTAAGCTCTCCGGGGCAAAAGCAAGCACCCACAGGCAGCCAGCCGCTTTGCTGCGTCTTTCCTGTTGCCGGGTCCTCAGCAGAGCAGAGCCAAGTACATACCGAACGGTGGCGTTTCTTTGCTGCGAAACGCGCATTCATGTCCAAGCCTCGCCATGCACCTGCTGGGAAAACACTCAGCTTCCGGAGGTCATCTCCTTCAGCGCGCGGGTAGCTGCCTTCCTCACCTTCGGAACAGGATCCATGCTCAGGCACTTCCTGTACTCCTCCTCCGCCTCATCCAGTTTGCCCAGCCGTCGCGCCGCGTTCGCCAGGGCCAGGTGCGCCTCGGTATTTTCGTCATCGATGGAAACCGCATCTTTGGCCCGCAGATAAGCGCCCCGATAGTTCCCATCACCCTCGTAGAATGCGGCAACTTTCAGGTCTTCCACCTCCCGTTGCTCCCTTGTCTGGTGGAAATCGATCCCACTATGCTCTCTCTTCAAATACTCCGCGCGCCGTGCCGCCGCTGCGGCCGCAGCCGGGTCCGTATCCCCGTCGCCCACAGGTCCGGCAGGGCTCCCATAGTCACTCGAACTGCTGCTGGAATCCCCCGACCCTCCCGGCGACCCACTGCTCGAAGAGCTGTTTGAGGAGCCCGGGGATGGAGCCGCCGGCAGAGCACCACTGGACGAATTATCCCCGGGGAAGGGAAAGCGCGAAGCGGCTGGCGCATGACCACCAGCCCCACTCCCATTCTGACTGCCGGCCGCGCTCGGACTCGCTGGTTCCCCGGGATAAGGAAAGCTCTTCGCCGCGCTGGCGCCCGGCGCTGGAGCCGGGCTCTGCGGCTGCGTGCTGCCGTTGGCCGGCGTGTTCGTACTCGGCGGCTGGCAGTTCGGCCAAAAGACGGTCTTGCCGTTCGAGTCGGTAAAGGTGCATCCGCCCTGCGGCTGAGCGCGCGCTACTTGCCAAACCAAGGCTAAACCCAAGCCCACGGCTACCATCATCCATCGTCTCAACACATGCGTCCTCTGCATGTTCCTATTAGACGACATCCTGACCGGCCCTGGTAGCCCCTTCGGTCTGCAGCCCGACCGCCCTGCTTGCTATACTCCACTCCATGCCGAGCCGTACCTCCCGCCGCCCCCGCCTCCTCATCCGTTCCTCGTCCATCCATGCCGCGGGCTGTTACACCCTGGATCCCATACCCAAGGGCCGCCGCGTTCTGGAGTACGATGGTCCGCGCATCTCCAAAGAGGACGCAGACAGGCGTTACGCCGACCGCCCCGTCACCTACCTCTTCGGCTTCGGCGACAACGGTGAGGTTATCGATGGTTTCGGAACGGCCATGTTTCTGAACCACTCCTGCAACCCCAACTGCCAGACCGAAGAGTCCAATGGCCGCGTCTACATCCGCGCCATCCGCGCGATCGCAGCCAATGAAGAGCTGGTCTACGAATACAACCTCTACGACTCCGACGACGAGGACGCCGACTGCTACTGCAATGCTCCACAGTGCCGCGGTACGATGTTTTCCGACGAAGAGCTCAAACGCCGCGCTCGCAAAAACTCCCGCAAAAAAGCACGCTCCTGACCCAAACTGCAAGCCCCTGAGCCCCGCCGTCCTGCACAAGATACGCGCGGCTCACGTCCATCTCCTGCCGCCAGATCCCGCAACCTACCCCGACGGCAGATCCCTCCACACCGCCGGGCGATACAATCGACTTGGTCCGCACACCTCGACGATGGCCTACCAAGTCTTAGCTCGTAAATACCGCCCCCAGCTCTTTTCCGACGTCATCGGGCAGGACCATGTCACCCGCACTCTGCTCAACGCCCTGGCGCAGCAGCGCATCGCACATGGCTACATCTTCAGTGGTCACCGCGGTATCGGCAAGACTACCATCGCCCGCATTCTGGCCGCGGCGCTCAACTGCAGCACTCCCGTCGGCACTTCCGAGCGTCCCACCCAGGAGCCCTGCCGCCACTGCGTCAACTGCCGGGAGATCTCCTCCGCCTCCCGCCAGGAAACCTCCATCTTCGAGGAGTCGCACTCCTTCGACGTCGAAGAGATCGACGCAGCCACCAACCGTGGCATCGACGACGCCCGGCTGCTCACCGCCAAGATCCAAACCCGCCCCACGAACAAGAGTAAGTACCGCATCATCATCCTCGATGAAGCACACCAGATAACCGACGCGGCCTGGAACGCCCTGCTCAAGACCCTCGAAGAACCTCCCGACTGGGCTATCTTCATGTTCGCCACCACCCAGCCAGAGGACATCCCGCAAACCATCCGATCGCGCTGCCAGCACTTCAGCTTTCACGCTGTTCGCCTCGACGACATCATCGGCCAGCTTCGTTCCATCGCCATCCAGGAGAACATCGCAGTCGATGACGCTACTCTCACGCTTCTGGCAGAAGCCGGTGACGGCTCTATGCGCGATGCGCTCTCCATCATGGACCAGGCCATCGCCTCCGCTCCTCTGGAGCTCGCCGCTACCGGACAAGACGAGTCTGGACCCGCTCGGCCACGCCTCGAACTCTCTCAGGTGCGCGAGCTCATGGGGTCAGTCTCTAACCTCGTCTACGAGCAAATCCTGCAGGCCGTGCATGCCAACGATTCGGCGCAGGTCCTCTCCATCGTGGGCCGGTTGCTGGATGCCGGCAACGGAGCTCCGCAACTGGCTCGCCAGTTCGTCCGCTATCTACGCAACGTCATCGTCGCCAAAGTCACCAACCTCAGCCCAGAGTCCCCTGCCACCGGAATCGCCGCGGATCTGCTCCAGATCTCCCCTGAAGAACGCAGCCGGGCTGCCCGCTCCGCTGCGCTCTTCACCGAGGAAGATCTCTCCCGCTTCCTAGCCATCCTTCTGCGCACCTTTGACGAACTTGGTTACCGCCAGGAACAACGGTTCCACCTCGAGCTTGGTCTGCTGAAGCTGGTGCACGTCCAGCGTCTGCTGCCCGTCGAAGAGCTTCTCAGCCAACTGGGAGCCAAACCATCCGCTCCTGCCGGCGCTATCCCCACGTCCACCGCCCGGCCCTCCGCGTCTGCCTCCGCACCTTCACCCAATCTCCTCCCACCCGCCAAACAGCCCGAGCGCCTTAGCCGGCAGCCAGCGCAGATTAATAAACCAGCCGAGCAATCCGGCAAGGAGCCCAGCCCTCTCTGGCCCAAGGCAGAAACTTCAATCCCCACACAAGCCTCGTGGGCAACTCCGGCCACCTCACCCGCAGACCTTCCAGACTCCCGCTCACCAGCGCCGGAAATAGCCCTCGGTCCTCCCGCCAAACCGGTACAGGACGTCGGCCTTCGTTCCGCCTCCTCCGCTACAATCTCCGGCGCCTTAGCCCTCGCCAACGAACCTATTGCAGCCTCCTCACCGGTTCTTCAAAGCTTTACGAAAGACGACCTGCAACCGCAAGACGGCCCGCAGTTGGTGACTGGCCAGACGGTCGCTGGCCAAGCCGCGCCAGCCGAGCCCTTCACCGCTCCCTCGCCTGCGGACGGTCCGGATCTCGACCACCTGCAAACCGCCTTCGTCTCCGCCCTGGCGGCCGCCAAAGGCCAGCAATCAGCCTCCGAGCAGATCGAAGACGCCACTCTGCGCCGGAACGGCAAAACGCTTGAGATTCACACCACCGTCTCCGCTGCGATGCTGAAGGTGGTCATCAACAAAGATGCGGAAGGCATCCTCCAGACCACCCTCCGCCGCGTCCATCCCGGCGCTCTCACCCTCAAACTCATCCCTGCGGCTGCGACCGCCGCCGCCCAAAAGCCGCGCAGGCCAGCGCAAGGGTCCGTCGCTGAACTGGCGCAGAAACATCCCATGGTGCTGGAGGCCCAGCGGATTTTCTCTGCCGAGATCAGCAATATCATTGACCTGCGGGAAAAGGAGTGACTTACCGGCCCATAAGGAGGCCGGCAAACGCTTATGGAAATTGACATGAACAAGATGCAGGAGATGCTTGCCCAGGCGCGGCAGATGCAGCAGACCATGGATCAGCGCCTTGCGGACTCCATTGTCGAGGCCGACTCTGGAGGAGGAGCCGTCAAGGCTCGCATGAACGGTCGCAAAGAACTGCTCAGCCTAAGCATCGCCCCCTCCGCGGTTCAGGCCGCGGCATCAGACCTGACCCTTCTCGAAGATCTCATCGTCGCCGCCGTCAACGCCTGCGCTCGCAAAGCGGATGATGTCGGCAAGTCCAGTGCCGCGGGCATTCTCGGGAGCCTTGGCCTCCCTGGAATCTAGCCCATGGCGACCCGCTTCGCAGAGCCTATGGAGAGGCTCATCGAGGAGCTTCGCAAGCTTCCGGGCGTCGGAACCAAGTCCGCGCAGCGCTTTGCCTTTCACCTTCTCCGCGCTCCCGGCAGCGACGCTCAGGCGCTCTCCGCCGCCATCCTCAGCCTGCGCGCCCACCTCCGCCTCTGTTCCCTCTGCAATCACATCACAGACGTCGATCCCTGCGCCTACTGCTCCAGCCCCGCCCGCAACCCTCGCCTCTTATGCGCCGTCGAGGAGCCTACCAGCATCAGCGCTATCGAAAGAACCGGCAGCTTCAACGGCCTTTACCACGTCCTGCATGGAACCCTCTCTCCGGTCAATGGAGTCGGACCGGAACATCTCCGCCTCACCAATCTTTGGCCGCGGCTCCAAAACGCAGAAGAGCTGATCCTGGCAACCTCACCCACACTGGAAGGCGAAGCCACCGCCCGCTACATCTCTGACCAGGCACACAAACGCTATCCTCTTCTGCAGATCAGTCGCATCGCAACCGGCGTTCCGGCCGGCAGCGATATCGAGTACGTCGATCAGGTCACCATGACCCGGGCCATGGAGGGACGACGGGTAATCTAGTCGCAGGGGCCTGGGTAGCCCCCAGGCGCCGTTAGCCTCCCATCCGACCTACTCCTCGTCCTCGGCCACAGGAACGGGAACTCCACCCTCTCTACGCATCCGTAGATAGCCCCGGATAAACGGCTCCAACTCCCCATCCAGAACCTTATCCACATCACCCACCTCCACCCGCGTGCGGAGGTCCTTGGCCATGCGGTAAGGCTGCAGCACGTAACTGCGAATCTGTGAGCCAAACTTGATATCCAGCTTGGAGTCTTCCAGCTTGCGGCTGATCTCCTTCTTCTTTTCCAGCTCATACTCGTAGAGCTTGGAGCGCATCATCTTCATGGCCCTGTCCTTGTTCTTGTGCTGCGATCGCTCATTCTGGCAACCGGTCACAATCCCTGTAGGAAGATGCGTGATGCGCACCGCAGAGTCGGTTGTATTCACATGCTGGCCGCCCTTGCCACCGGAACGGTACGTATCGATCCGGAGATCTTCGGGCTTGATATCGATCACGATCGTATCGTCGATCTCCGGTGAGACAAACACGCTCGCAAAACTGGTATGGCGGCGCTTGGCGGAATCAAACGGTGAGATCCGCACCAGTCGGTGTACACCGGTTTCCCCGCTGAGCAATCCAAAGGCAAACTCCCCGGCGATGGTGAAGGTAGCGGATTTGATGCCCGCCTCATCGCCATCCTGAACCTCGTTGATCTCAACCTTGAACCCCTGCCGTTCGCCCCAGCGAAGGTACATTCGCATCAGCATCTCGGCCCAATCCTGGCTCTCTGTGCCTCCCGCGCCCGGATGCACGGTCACAATCGCAGGCAGCGGATCGGTCTCGCCGGAGAGCATCGTCTTGCTCTCCAGCTTGTCGGCAAACTCCAGCAGCGCCGGAATCTCTCGCTTTAGATCGCCCTCAGTGTCCTCGCCTTCACGGGCCAGCTCAAAATACGCCTCAATATCCGCTGAGCGCCGTTCCAACTCCGCCTCATCGGCCAGCAGCGTCTCCAGCCGCTTGCGCTCGCGCATCAGCGGCTGCGACTTGGTTGCATCTGCCCAGATAGCAGGGTCAGAGATCTTCGCCTCCACGGCGGCCAACTCAGTCTTCAGGCGGGGGGCGTCAAAGATACTCCCGCAGTTCACGCACCTTCTCGCGGACCGGGGAGTAGGAAAACTCAAGATCACTCAGCATGGATATAGTTTACTCGGAATCCGTCCTACTCTCCCGGCAGCTACATCGCCGTCGATCGAATCCCACGCTTTCTTCCTTCACCAGCCACAACCAGCACGCAGCTCATCAGCGCGCAAATCCAGGCAAACCAATCTCCATGGCGGCTGTAGAAGGTAACATCGCTGCAAAAGCCAAAAGGAACCTGGACGGACGCTCGGATATGGCGCGGAATCGTTCGCACCACACGCCCCTCTGGGTCAATCACCGCCGTCACGCCCGTATTCGTCGCACGCAGCACCCAGCGATCCTCTTCAATCGCGCGCATACGAACCATATCCAGGTGCTCCCACGGGGCACTGGTGTCGCCATACCATCCGTCGTCAGAGATATTCACCAGCACCTGAGCGCCCTCCATTGGGAAATGCCTCAGCTCGTCACCAAAGATCGATTCGTAACAGATAAAAACCCCATACTCTTTACCGCCAACCTCAAACACCGAACGGTGAACTCCCGGAACAAACAGCAGGCCATCCAGCAGGCTACCGGCAAAGAAAAAGAGAGGCTTGTACGGTACATATTCACCAAAGGGCACCAGATGCATCTTGTCGTAACGGCCCGCATAGGAGCCATCGGGTCGGAAAAAGCTGGCGGAGTTATACAGCTTCGGCTCGCCATTCGCATATCCAGCCACAGTCACATCATTCACAATCACCGCTGCACTAGCCTCAACCGCCAGCTTTCCCATAGCCCTGCGCAACACTGGATCCGTATCTACAAAATCCGTCGGAGCCTCCGGCCAGATGATCACCCGCGAAGCCTCCCCCGGCCTGGCCCCATAAAGTCTCTGCTCCCGGTCCGTAATGGAAAATGTAGGTCGCAAACTTAGCTCGGAGAACGATGCAAGCATCTGCTGCTTGCTCTCACTCTCACCACCAGCCTCAGTTCCTACGCTCAGATTCTCTTGCAGCAGCGTAGCCACCTGCGAAGCCGGTTCCGACGCCTTCCCTATCCCTCCCATCGTCTCCATCATCGCAACTGCTACCAACCCACCAGCTACCAACACCCCCGAAAACCGGATCCAGGCATCCAAACCTCGCTTGGCTAACTCACCACTGTCAACCCTTCGTTTCGCTACCTCTGGACGAAGCAGCCACAGCGCGTTCCCCGCCGCCACCACAAAGGACAATCCCATCACTCCGGTCCACGGTGCCAGTCGCGTGAACAACGGATTGTCAATCTGCGTATAACCGAGCAAGTCCCATGGAAATCCAGTGATGCGCCCTCGCGCCAACTCTACCGCTACCCATAAAAATGGAACGGCGCAAAGTACCTGGTTCCGTGAGTATCTGCTACCCAGCGTCGCAACCAGAAACCCAAAGAGCGCCGTGTAAAGCCCCAGGTAAAGCGCAAAGAGAAGAAGAATTCCAAACGATGGAACCTTCGGAATCCCTCCATAGAGATGCATCGTCCGGTAGATCCAGTAACAGTTGCCCGCGTACCACAACACCCCCTGCGCATAGCCAAGAAGCGCGCCATGAAGTAGCCGCAGAGGCCGCCTCTCGCCATCCCGATGCAGTAGCGCAACCAGTAAAGGCGTCAGGCAGAACCAGCAAAATAACCTTCGCCACATGGGAACCGGACCAGCAATGGGAAATGGGAGGATCTGCAACAGAGCAGACAGCAGAGCCAGCACCCAGAGCCGCATCGGAATAAACCGCATCGCTTCGAGTCTAGCACTGCAATGTGAGAGATCTGAAAACCATCATCTTACTGACGGCGCTGCGCCAAACTTCCCCATTTATCAGCTCGTTTCGCTATCCCACAGCCCCTGCGCTCCCATTCTGGAACACTTGTTTCTCAAGAAGCGGCTTACATCAGCTTCCATTCAGACTGAACTGGAAACCCTGACAATCCACAAAAAGGACCCTGGTGCGCATCGAGTTCCAACTCGCTCCCGCTACTCCAATCCCACAAAATGCATTCGATATTTGCAGATTCTGGAAGAAGAATTATAGAATTTAGACTGTTGCGGACAATCCAAAATTATTTATGTAGATCGGCAACACTGGAGAGGAAATAACGAATGGACGTACGGAATATTGTTGCTGAAATTGACGCCAAGATCGCCTCGCTGCAACAGGCGCGCGCTGTGCTTATCGGTTTGAATGAAGGTGCGGCTCCTGTGGAAGAGAAGCGGCGCCGTGGCCGCCCCAAGGGGAGCACGAACGCTGCGCGCGCGGAAGTAAAGGCAGCAGCAGCACCCAAGCGGGGGCGCAGACGGCGCAACCTTAGCCCTGAAGGTCGCAAACGGATCGCTGATGCCATGAAACTCCGCTGGGAGGAACATCGTAATGCGGCTCCCAAGGCTGCAAAAAAGACAGTCGGCAAAAAAGAAGCTGCCACCAAGTAGTTCACCGGGTCGTTTTGCAGGCTTCATGGATTGGCGGCACGCTCTATCGGTGCCTCCAAACCAGCCTGAAACTCTCGCGCAAGGTTACCGCTTTCAAAAGCTCAGAGGTTGAAACTCAGCGTTTAAACTCCCGACCCGATTGGTTTCGCCAATCGGGTCGGTACATTTCACCCATTCGCTCATTCTTCTTTGGCCCCAGCCCTGACATCGAGTCGTGACGCTATCGACGATCCGCTCGCAAAGACCATCTTCATCCTAGGGAATCGGCTGCATCCCCACCCCAAGCCCGCTTCCTCCACCACATGCCTTACCGGAAGACAACCACCTCGCGCACGTTGTCCTTGTCCAGGAAAAACCGCATATTGCTGTACCCCTCCAGAAACTTCTCCACTTGGCGCGGCTGATAGATCTTGCGAACCGGGAAGTTGCCACCTTCATGAACAAGCAACTCGTCTGAGTCGCTTAATTGGAAGCGCGCGTAGGCCGTCTCCGGGCCGCTCAGGCGGCTGTGGAAAAAAGCCAGCAGGAGCCCATCTGGTCGCAAGACTTTGCGCAACCGCTCGAACAGCGCCGGAACCATCTCTGGCGGCAGATAATTTACTGTGTCCCACAACAGAATCACGTCAAAGTCACGGCCGGAGAAGTCCAGGTTGGCGGCCATGAACCCCTCGGTATCGAACTGTAGCGGGGAATCCTTCCCTTCCGCTCCCGGCAATGGCTTTAGCCACACTTGGCGAGTGGAATCTTGCACGATGTTGGCCATATAGACGCTGTGGCCCCGGGAGGTTAAATAATTAATGTTCGTCGGAGAAGTAGCGCCAAAATCCAACACCCTCAACGAGGGCGTCTTTTGCAAATAGTTGCGCACCTCAATCCAACCACGAGAATGGCGCGACGGTCTATCCGTAGCTTTCGCGGAAGACACACGCTCTTTCTTGAAGATCTCAAACATGACAATCCACTCCACGCCTCATCGCTTGAGGCGCTGCTCTGGTCCAACCCACCCCGTTACTCCCGATGGATCCTGCTTCCATCCGTCGCTTCGGGGAACGCCTGGTTGGCCCGACCAGGGTCAACCGCCCCGCGTACCGTAGCCCCCTCTTCTATGGACAGATGAGCCGTGCACACGTCACCCAGCACCACGGAACCATCGCGCAACTCCACCCGACCTGGGGCTCGAATCTCACCCTCCACCCGTCCCGCAATGATCACCTCCTGGGCGGAGATACTGGCACGCACCCTACCCTCCGCGCGTATCGTAAGACGTGCTCCAGAGAGCCGGATCGTTCCATCCAACTCCCCATCGATGATCAGGTCGGCAGACCCGGAAACTTCGCCACGAAAGTGGATCTCGCGGCCGATGATGGTTTCACCTTCATTTGGATTCATAGAAAATAGAGCCTCTCCGCGGCCAAGGATGCATCACGCGCGCACCCACCTGGTAAGCCGACTATAAACCAACTCAGGGTCCCTCACCCATCTGGCCTGCTGCAGGTATCTTGCGTCTAACCATACAGCAGGCGAATCTTATGATTGAGATCAGTGCCCGTGATGCATCGGCAGCACCGTTTTTTTCGAAATGGACTACGCTCTCAGGCTAGAGCCCTAACGGCGTCGTCTGCCGGCGGCAGGACCTTTAGTATACCGGTTCTGTGCCTGCTCGCCGCTAGCCTGTTCCCCACTTGCATCGCGTCCTGGGCGTCCTCTGGCAAAGCTCCTGCTGCCGGAGCCATAGGCTCTTTCCCGCCGTCGGTCTCTCCATCCTCCGCCGCCCGGCCGGCAACCCTCCCCTCCTCTTCGCCGCCGGGTACGCCTCTGTCCTGGGCTCAACAGGCCGCGCACAATGAAACCATCCTCCTGGCCCCCGCTAACCGGCTTCCACTCCAGTTTGAACAAACCAAAGTAAATGACAAAGGCTACGTCACAAAAGAGGTGATCGTCAGCCGCCAAGGCAACGTAACCCGCCTCATCCAGAGCAATGGCAAGCCGATCACCGCCGCCCAGAATGCGGCCGAGATCTCCCGCCTGCAACAGGAACTCGCCGATCCATCCAAGTTTCTTTGGCATCGCAGCAAAGATGACAAGTTGCGCTCGCAGATCCTCCATCTCGTTGTGCTCATGCCACAGGCTATGCTCTTTAGCTACGCTCCTGGGCAACCGCAACCCAATAACGCCTCTGGGCCACAAATCGTGTTGGACTTCCGCCCCAATCCTTCCTTTCATCCGCCCACCATGGTCACCAATGCATTGTTGGGACTCGAAGGACGCGTCTGGATCGACGCTCGAACCCACTACCTCACCCGGATCCAGGGACACATTCTTCAACCCGTGGATATGGGCTTCGGCCTCGTAGCCAGGATCTATCCCGGGGGCACGCTGGAGTTGGAGCAGACCGACCTGGGCCACGACCATTGGGTCTTCTCTCACATGGAATACCACCTGACGATGCGTCTATTCTTGCTCAAGAACTCCGCCCAGAACGTAACCATCACCTCCTGGGACTTCCATTCTCTGCCCGCTATGCCGTCCTACCAGGACGGCATCCGGAATCTGCTTGCCACCCACGTTCCCGTTCGCTAGCAGAAAGGCTGGAATACGGCGAATCTGCTCAGCCCGCGCTCGCACACCTGCGTAGTCGCCCTGAACCGGATCGTGCTCACCCCGCACTCTGCAATCAAACCCGCAGCTTGCAACCACGCGCATAGCACGCAAAGAACCGCATAGCCTGCAAAGATAAAAGCTCGCTTCATCCCGCAACCAAGGTTCAAGCCCGCCGGCAATCCATCCTCTGCTCCTGGAAAGCCTGCTTCAAAACAAAACCTCAATCTTCTCTGGGGCAGCGGTGTTGTCAAAGCGCAGCAGCAGCGTACGGCCCGCTTGCTGTATCTCGCCTGGATCCAGTGGCTTGCCGTTGACCTTCACGGAGCGCGGCGCGCCAGGGGCCAGAATCCGCACCACAGCCTGCGTCTGATCGATCCCCTCGGCCTCGAAGCTCAAGCTGCGTGCCGTGGCGTGTTCGTCCATAACTCTTGCCGCGGCCGCCAGAACGCGCGGCGTCGAAGACTTGAAGTAACTCACATCCAGCAGCACTGCCCGAGTACCAGGGATAACGGCAACCGCGCTGCTCTCCTTCAAATCCGGGTCAAACAGATCAATCAAGTCGCCCCGCACCATCTTCGGCTGCGCCCCGTGTCCAACCGGGTCGCCAGGCTCCCTGTCCAGTCCCGCCGCAATCACAAACGGCCCGCGCCGCAGGATCAGCGTGTCCGTCTCCTTGATAGGCAGATGAATAGCCTCGGCTGCCGTCCTCACATAACCCAGCACCGTCGCCGCGCCTTGGGGAGAATACGTCAGCGCCGCGGGACTCTGCGGCTCGAACAAAACCAGGCCCTTCCCCACCCCATGCAAGCCCGTCGCTGCTGGACTCAAACCCAGCGTCTCAAACAGCGCATCGCGCGGAGTCGCATAGTGCCGGCCATCGGAGTTCCACCAGTCCGTTGCTTGATTGTAAGGGTCTTTGTCGTCGTCCAGCATCACCAGCGCGCCTCCCGCCCGCACCCAGGCGGCCAACGCCGTGTCAAACTCCGGCGAGGGTGGCTTCTGGCCATCATAGGTCAGCAGCAGCATCTTGTAGCGGCTCAGAAATCCGGGGGCAGATCTGCCGTATGTACTCTCAATCTGCACCGGCTCCACGGGCATCCCATGCATCAGCAGCGGCAGCGCCAATCCGTAGAACTGGCCTAAGCTCGGGTCGGAGGGGTCCGGCGCGGCGCGCTCAAACATCAACGTATCAGACACCAGCACACCGATCCCTTCCGTTCCAGCCGACTCCCAGTGCACCGCCTCCGCCGGCTGCCGCATCTGCCCCAGCGCGTGAAACACCGTCTGCAACTCCGTCTCATACGCATGCGGGATAGGAATCTTTGCTGGCTTCGGATCGGATGCGCTCGGGTTCTCCGCCATGTGCAGACCCTTGGGTCCAAAGATCCGTTCTGGCCAGGGCAGAATTTCATAGCGCGCCACCACCGGCTGCAACAGCGATGCCGTCAGCGTGCTCTCCCAATGGCTGCGGTAATCCACCCAGGAGAGATTCGGATTATCCTCAATGGGATCATTCAGATACCAGATGGGCTTGCGCGACGATCTGGCGATATTCTGCAACGCTCCGTACTCCAGAAACGCCGTCTCGAACGTCCGCTCTTCGCGCACGCCGTCATAGACATTCGGCACGCGTGAGGTGCCCGTCCACACTTGGGCTATATAGCCGTCCGCGCCCACCCGAAGCAGCGACGACTCTGGACTCACAATCGCCCACTGTGCATAGTTGATCAGTGAGTGCGTCGCGACGTAGCACGGAATCATGCGATGATGCTCCACCCCATAACGCCGAACGGAGTCGAAGACCTGCTTCAGCGCACGCCGGTAGAGGTAGTACTTCAGCTTGGAGGCGCGATACTGAGCATCTACCGAACTGTCTGGTGGCTGCCACGGTTGGTGGTAATAGTTCTGCCATGATTTCTTGAAGCTATCGCTCCATCCGGCCCTCGCCCAGAACTCCGGCTCTTCCAGATAGATCGCTTCCGCCCCGGCGTCCAGCGCCGCCCGCACACCTTGGGCCAGGTAGAGGCCATAGGAGATGCTGGGCGAGATATACGGCACATCGCGCCCGCTGTGCAGAATCAGCTTCCCGCTCGCCTCCTGCTGCGTCTCGTCCCAGTGCTGTTTGCCGTCAAAATCGCCGCGCAGATACGGCGCATACCGGCCCCATGCCACGCCAGTCATCACCGCCACCCGATAGCCATGCTCGCGCCAGGAGCGGATGCGCGCCGCGGTCGTGTCGTCTATGCCATATACCATCACGGTATCGGCATTCACATTGGTGCGTGGTGACCAGGCTTGGCTGGTCTGGAAGATCAGTCGGCTATCCGGCGGTTGCAGAACGGTCTGGGGCGGAGCCGCGCTGCTGGTCCATGCCACAACAACAGCTAGCAGAGCGCAGCCGACAACACAACGAATCTTCATCGTGATCCCCCTGTTCTGATTGTGACATCGACTTTGTTGCGTCGTTCAGAGCCCTGCCCATCTTTCCTCGACATTAGGACTCCGAAACAGCAGTGAAACGCCCCCCTACCTTCCGTCGCATGATCTTCTTCGCCCTGATCTCAAAATGATTTCGTGAACCCTCATGGCTTGCTGCTGGCCGGTCCTCGGATAGCTTCCCCTGTAGCCTCGCATGTCTCCGTCTACGCTGCTCGAGCGCATCAGGATCTACCCAGACGCCACTTTTGCCAACGTACCCCGTCGTTCACACCATTGCCGTTCCCCAGTTCAAAAACTCAAGGCACTCTCTCGGCCACATGCTGCACTCGGTCTGATCTGCCTATCCGGGCCTCCCCGATAAAGAATCACTCCGGACGATAGCCGCATCCTGAGAGAACGCCATGCAACTGACACTCACATCCGCCTTTGTCGGCAACGCTCATGTCATTCGTTGTTGCGGCGCCCTCATCCTCGGCGACGAGTCCGCAGCCCTGGAGTCTCCCTTCAGAGAGCGTTCCCTGCCTACACCCGCTTCGTCCTCACGCTCACCGAGGTACATCGACTGGACAGCATTGGGCTTGGACTGACCATCCGCTATAGGACCAACGTGCGCCAGCGTGGCGGGGATCTCCGCATCGCCGCTCCATCCTCTTTCGTCTCCAGCCTGCTCGACCTGACCATGCTCTCCACCGTTATCCGGGTCTTCCCCTCCGAACAAGAGGCCGTCGCCTCCTTTGTTAGCGGGCACGGCACTCGGCAGGCGGAGGAGCACAGCGGCCGTCGCGTACTGGCAGTCGACCCCTCGCCGCACCTATGCGCCTTTGTCCGCACTGTTCTTACACAGCACCACTTCGCCGTCCGTACCTGCAGCATCTTGCAGAACGCAAAGATCGTCCTCCGCTCCAATCCGACAGAGATTCTTCTTATCGGACCAGGCTCTGCCCATCTATCCTCTGACGCCATTGCGCAAAGCCTTGCCGCCGTAGCTCCACAGGCGACTATTCTTCGGCTCCCTCCGCAGTTCAAGACTCAAAACGCCCAGGAAGCAACCAGCATCTTCCTTCAGTTCTTCGAACTTCCCCAACGTCCTCCCGCCTGATCCAGGAACGTTCTCGCTGAAAACGCCTCCATGCAGAGCCTTCCCTTCCGCTCTACTCGGCTGGATTGAATACCAGCACCTGTCGGTAGGCATTTCCATCTCTGGTAGTCAGCGTTCCTCGTAACATCACCGTTCCCTTATCTTTTGACACAGAGATTACCCCGTCCAAAGTTGTTCCATCGCTCAATACCAACCGCTCATGGCCCTTGCGGTCGATCCCGAACATGCTTCCTGTCAAACCGTCCACTGGCCGCATGTCCCCGTTCTGCGGTCCGCTCCAGGAGCTGTTGGTGATATGCCCCGACGCATCCACTACGACAAACTGCAATCTCAGATCGTCCGCCTTGTCGCTGATAACAGTAAAGTTACTGGACCGCAACGTCGGCCCACCGCCAAAGTCTGACAATAGTTGATCGAGTTCCCAGTTGCTCGGCACGGGCAGTTTGGGCCGAGAAGGCCACTTCACCGCCTGGCTTGCGGTCGCCGCGCACAACAACAATATAGCTGTAAAAAGCCTCCACCCACCTCTCATCGCTCTCCCCTCGCTAGAACTTCGTCTCTCTGCAGTCTTATTGAAGCTGGTTGATCATACATCTGTCTCTTTCACAGTGCAATATTTCTCTCAACACCCCCCGTTGCACCGCTACCGACAGCCGCCTCTGCTCGCCAATCCACGCCCTCACGCAGGCCATCGCCTGCGTTCGAACATCGCGCTGCAATCCCCTCGCGCACCTGCCCTGTGGCATTTAAACTAAGGATGCGATGACGCGCTCCACCCACCTTCAGACCAAGCTGGATAATATCACCACGCAGACTCGCGCCCTCGTTCAGCCCGAACGTCTCGCCGTCACAGAAATGGCCGTGCATGACCTTTTGCTCACCGGCATCGAAGACCGCGTCCTACCCGTCGGGGCCATGGCGCCATCGTTTCAGCTGCCAGACGCAGCGGCCTGTGCTCTGGGCAACGTCTCCTCCAGCAGAACTCGCTTCGTCAGTTCTTCTGATCTTTTGGCTATCGGGCCCCTTATCGTCCTCTTCTTCCGTGGCCGCTGGTGCCCCTACTGCATCACCCAGTTGGAAGCTTGGCAAGCAGCATTCCCCCAGGTCCGCGAGCACGGAGCCCTCCTGGTCGCCATCTCACCCCAACTCCCTCGCCAGAACGACTTCGCCGCCCAGCATCATGGCCTCACCTACCCCCTGCTCTCTGACGCAGGCTGCCGCATAGCCGACGAGTTTCGCGTCGCCTACACGATCCCCGAACCCCTGCAACAGCACTACCGCTCCATGATGATCAACCTTCCATTCATCCACGGCGATCAAGGACCGCAAACTTGGCGTCTTCCTATCCCCGCCACCTTCGTCATAGCCCCCTCGGGCAAAATCCTCTTCGCTGAAGCTCACGCCGAGCACAGGGTTCGTCCCGATCCTTACGACGTGCTAGCCGTCCTCGACGGCCATCAGCGCAGCTAGACGCACTATCCTTTTTACTGGAAATTTCGCAGAACCCGGACGGGGAAAACCTCCATCCCGGGCAAAACCACGGGTTTCAAATACAGGGAACAGACTCTCTGTCGGTCGCACGGAATCAGCCAAGGCCGAAGAAAGCTAACACAGAACTCCTCATTCCCTGAGCGTTATCCGTTTAATGCACCCACCAGCACTTTGGGCCCAGTAGGTTGTGGCCTCCCTCCGTAAGGCTCCAGCGTCACCGCAAAAGCCTTCGCTGTCATTCCCGGCTTCAGATGCACAACCACGGACTGGCCCTGTTGATCCGCGGCCACCAGCCCCGCACTTACGGGAGCCCCCGCCGAAGGCACCAGCCAAAGCTGATAACTTCTACCCGCCGGAGCCGGAGCTACCTCCCCGGAGTAGACCACCACTCCCATTCGCGCATTGAACAGAACATGCGCCTGCCCTGGCATGGTGATCGACTGCTGAACCAGCGCCACCTGAACCGTATCTGCGGCGCCCACAACCGCATTCATCGTCTTCAAAGCAGCGGCGTCGTGATTCACCTGCGCCTGCGTACTGTAGATCTGCGCTTGTAACGCCTTGATCTCCTGCCTCTGCCATTGATCTTCTTTCCAGAAGAAGCTCGCAGCAAACGCCATCGCTGCCGCCGCAAAAGCGAATCCCAGCGAAAACCGCAAACTCCACGATGCCTTTCGCGGTAGGACCCGTGCCATTTGCTTCTTGCGCTCTGCACTCTCCCTTCCAATCTGTTTCATCAGAGCCTCCTTCACCGAAGGACGAGGCGTAACCGGAGCCTCCACCAGTCCCAACAAACTTGCGACCCGCCGAGCATCCTGGAGCGACTTCTGGCAGTCCGCGCAGGAGCGTACATGGGCTTCAAAAGTCACCTTGTCTTCGCCGTCCAACGCGCCAAATGCGTAGAGGTCAAAATCTTCCGGATTGGGATGCCGTTCTGTCATCACAATATCAGCTTCAGCGACTGCATCGCTGTTCGAACCCTCGTCTTCACTGTCCCCAACGGACTACCCGTCCGGGACGCAATCTCCGTCTGTGTCAAACCTTCAAAATAGGCCAGTTCCACTGCTTGCCTCTGTTCCGCCGGCAACCGAACCAGAGCATCGGTCAATCGCCGTCTCAACTCCGTTCGCAACACCTCTTCTTCGACGTTTTGAGCGGAGAGAAATGTATTGGCGTACAGGCCGTCTTCCTCTTCCAACACCTCCAGGCTGCCGCGCCCGCGAAGCCGGGAGATTGCCCGGTTCCGACCGCTCACCATCAACCACGCCGCCAAAGAGCCCCGGTTTGCATCGAATTGCGCCGCTTGGCGCCACAGATGCAGAAACAGATCCTGCAGAACCTCTTCGGCTATCTGCTTGTCCTGAACAATGCGAAGAATCACTGCAAACAGCATGGCCGAGTACCGATCGTAGATGGTCGAAAGCGCAGCCTCGTCACCTGAAATCATTCTCTCGACGAGCACGGAATCGGATAGAGGCTGCATGGGGGCAGTCACTAGGCTCCTCTCCGGCTATGCAACAAGTACGCGAGAAATGATCTCAATCGATGTAGATCCCGACAAATCCTTTGCTGCCAGTAAGGCCCGCTGCGCTGGCTGTTGGTCAGCCTAATCGGATTGCTCGCCAATTGCAACCATCGCACTCCAGCCAGCACCCCACCCACACCGTCCTCCCCACCCCGCCAATCCGATTGCCTCCCTCTTCGCGTACAGACACCAGAAACGCTGGACCGGAGTCCCAGCACGGAATCCCGGACCGGGGAAAACCTTGCAGCCTGACCCCAAGCTTTCTCTCTTCCACACTCACACGTTTCCATGAAAGGACCTATAGCAATGAACAAACTCCTCATCCTCCTGTGCGTTACAGCCACGATCACTGGCCTCTCCAGCGCCTATGCGCAAAACGATCCAATGGTGGGCGGAGCGGCTATGTATCCCTCCAAAAATATCGTCCAAAATGCGCTGAACTCCAAAGACCATACCACCCTGGTCGCAGCCGTCAAGGCCGCCGGTCTTGTCGATACCCTCGAAGGCCCTGGCCCTTTCACCGTCTTCGCTCCGACCAACCAGGCCTTTGATAACCTTCCTTCGGGAACCGTCGCCAATCTGCTCAAGCCCCAGAACCTGGACCAATTGAAGAAGATCCTCACCTACCACGTTGTTCCCGGAACCATCACCACCAAGGACCTACATAGATTGATCAAACAGGGCGGCGGAAAGGCCACTCTCACCACCGTAGAGAGCGGACCGCTTACCGCAACCATGTCCGGCCACCATTACAACATCACTGACGCCAAAGGAAACACCGCCACCATCACCATTCCCAACGTCTACCAGTCAAACGGCGTGATCCAGGTGATCAACCGCGTGCTGTTGCCGTAAAGGAGTGCAAAACCCAGGGAGCCGGTTGCGACGCTGCCCCAGCGCTCCAACCGACTCTCAGTTATCTGCGCCTTCAACCGCTCCGACGCGCGCAACATCCCTCCTCACCAGCAGCAGCAGAAGAAGAAGAAGCAAGGTAGACATCGCCACACCCAGCGTCCACTCTCCCAACCTTCCCTCAAAAAAATTCTTCTCCCCTGCCAATCCGAAACTCGTGCCGCCTGCGTACCCACTGTGAAATGAAAAATTATCTCCCCTCCTTCCCTGGAAGGGAGCAAAATGAGGAGCTTGCATGTCCACAGACAAGTTATTCCGGAATCTCGCCATCACGAACGGGGTCAATCGCCGCTCTTTCCTTACCGGTGCAACCATGTTCGGCCTCGGAGCCGTTACCACCGCGATCGTGGACGGCTGCAGCGGAGGCTCCATGATGAGCACCACACCCGTATCGGCGGCAGCCTCCACCGATACGGTAGCCAACATCCTCACTGCCGCCCTCATAGCGGAGAGCCTTGCCATCACCACGTATTACACGGCACTATCCACCCAAGGGGTCATTACCGATTCCAATCTGGCTGGACCCGGTGGCTCCGCTCTCAACGTCGGCGCGAGCGGTAGTCAAATCAATGTTGCCTACCTGCAGGGCGCGCTGCTGGAAGAGGTCTCCCACGCACAGACCTTGCGCTCGCTGCTTGGATTGCCGACCAACGGCAGCGGAGACGCCGACGCAGGCATCCCTCAGACCTTCTACTTCCCCAGCGGAACCTTCTCTTCTCTCTCCGGTTTCCTCCCCGTTCTCGTCGCCCTTGAAACAGCCTTCATCGGCGCATACATGACCGCCGTCGAAGAATTTGCTTCCATGGCTGCCGGCTACAACGGCTTCAGTTCTACCCAGGCAAACCCTGCATCCAGCGGCTCCAATCTCACCCAGGCCGATCTCATTCTCTACGCAAAGGTGGCGTCTTCAATCCTCGGCGTTGAATCGGAGCATCGCGCCCTCGTGCGCGCCATACCATCCGTCACGCTGGCGTCTCCAAACTACGGCACCCTCAATCTTATTCCCGCCAACAATGTGAACTATGAAAGCACTGACGGCCTCACCGGCCTCATCACCAGCGTAAGCGGAGACAGCAGCACCACCGCCGCTGCCGCTCTCGGCCCGTTCATCTCTTCAGGAACCAATCCCGATTCGGTTCAGAGTGTAGCAGCCCAGGCCAGCTTCTCGTCCGTTGTTTCTGCATCGGTAGCAGCCAATGTCACAGGAAACATCCCGTCACCCGAGTAGGCTGCTGCACGCATCGTCAAAGTCGCATGCACTGATCAAAGAGCACCTGTTCACCAAGCGCGAGCTGTTCACCACTGACTGGCTCGCGCTTTTACCAAGCTGGAAGTTATCCCTTCGCAACCTCTTCCACCTTCGTCTCAGCATTACCCCCCCACACCCTGCCAAGCAAAGCACAAAGCGCCCACCTATTCTCGTGAGGAGTCCTCCACGCCAAAGCGTCTCTGCAACTCTTCCGAGCGATATCGAAAGATCTTCTCAATGTCAGGACGCACCAGCCAGCGATGCACAGCAAAATCAAAAGGAACCGCATACTTCACCACGTCCCGCACTCGCGTGCCTCCGTCGCAGGCATCAAAGTCATGTTGATGGATCCACCTCTGGTACGGGCCGCTCAGTTGTTCGTCCACAAACTGATGCGGTGGCTGCCAAACGCTGATACGCGTTCGCCATCTCACAGGCAAACCGTGAATCGCCAACTTGTATTCGATCAACGATCCTTCCCGCATCTCAATCGGCCGCGGTGTCAGGATCTTGAAGTTCAGCCACTGCGGCGTAAGGGCCTCGAGATTAGCTGCGTCGGCAAAGAAAGGAAACAGCTTCTCCGGTCCCAATGGTAACCATATTTCACTTTTAAACTCTCGTATTTTCATCTTCCCTCTCACTCTTCTGAGGATCTCTGGTCATCCGGACCCACGCATTTGCAATCCCGTCTCATTTCTCGCCATCCAAACTCACTTCGCGCCGCCAGCCCAACTGTGCTGCCTCGTTGCTGCCCAGCCGCAATATGTAGAAGAAGCCGCTGGGACTCTCGATATGCTCAAAGACATCCCGAACGTCAGAGCCGCGGGGCAGCAGCGGGTTAATTGTTGCAATCATCTCATACTCGTCAACAAAGACCCGCTCCATCATCTCCCCCCGGGAGAACCCACGTGCGGTCCAGGGACGGATGCGCGCGCTGTACATGACCCCCTCTCGTTCGCCGTCGCGCGTACACAAGAGCTGCACAATGTATTGACGTCCCGAAGGTGTAGAGCCTATCCTCGGCTTCGCTTCTTTCATTGCAGTCTCATCTCCCGCCGCCGCATCAACAGCCGTTCAAGAGCAATCCGGTTGTAACGCTGCGCCGCAATGCAAGGGAGATTCCCGGCCAGCGCGTAAGCAGCCATCACCAGGCACGCCCAAGGTGGATTCCACAAAAAGAACACCGGCAAGCACAGCATCATGCACCAATGCGCAACCTCAGCACGGCGCGTCTCTAGTAGGAACTCAACCAGGTGGGCGCTATCCCAAGAGCCAATCCTCTTTTTTTCGAAGCCTCCAAACCACGCACCTCCATCGGGCAGCAGCCCCTTCCATCTTCGAATCCTCAGCCACTCGCGGTAAATACGACCTTCGCTCTCCCATCTCCTTGGGGCAGTCATCCAACTATCCTGTTCAAACAGCCGTGTAGGAAGCCGCTGAGAGATCCAGGCACCCGAGAGTTGAATCACCGGCCAACCCAGCAGGTTACCCGCCCAAATCAGCCCTCTCATACCTCGCGCCCCCGCCATACAGCTTTGCGGCCCAAAGCTCGCCGCATGGCTGCCCGCCCAAAAATAAGACAGTAATAAAAGAGCGGCAGCGGATAGAGCAGGCAGCTCAACAAACGGTAACTCCCAAGCTGGCGAGCCATCCAGGCAATCTGCAAACTCAAAACCACATAAACCAAAACTATGCTCACACGACTACCCTCAGCAGGCATGGCGATCAGTATCGCCGTAGACCACAGAGCGCAGATCCACGCAATGGCTATACCTAGCACGGTGATTCCGGAATCCGTCGCTCCCTGCAGAAACGCCTTTGCCCAACTCTCAGACATCTGCTGTATGCCATCGGGAAATAGACGCATCTGCAGCGTCCCCTCACCCCCAAGGCACAGAATTCTCGCGCCGCTCTCGCGCAGTCGTTTTGCCCATCGCAAGTTTTCCAGAACCACACCGCGAACCGCGGCATGGCCCCCGCCTTCAAAGTACAGCTTCCTTGAAATCAGTAGGGACTGCCCGAAGAGCCGTGGCGCTGAAACTCGGTTGAATCCACCCGCACCAGCCGCCATCAGAACATTGAAGAAGAGCGAAAGCTGTTCGTAGCCCGCCTCCGTGGCATGGTAAGGCAGTACAGACAAAACTAGATGCTCATCCTGCTCCCGTGACCAGCAAGAAAGCAGGCGCTCCAAGCCACCGGACAGAAAGTAGGTGTCCGCATCCAGGAACAGAAGAACGTCTCCTCGCGCACTCTGGGCGCCCCGGTAGCAGGCCCAGGACTTGCCCGTCCAACCGGCAGGTTTCTCTTCTGCATGCAGGACGCGCGCACCCAGGCGATCCGCCACTGCTGCTGTTCCATCTGTCGAACCGTCATTCATCACAATGACCTCAGTAGGCCGTTGCGCAGCGCGGCTAATAGAATTCAAAAGCCGGGGAAGATTCGCTTCTTCATTGCGCGCGGGAATGATGATGGAAACACTCTCTTCAGCACGTCGCCCTGCAGGTGGACATGTCGGTACGCGCCGGATCAACAATAAACCAGCACAGAGCCCAAGCATGCCCGACAAGGCGGCAACCATCATTGCGCCTCCTTCGCACTCTGTTCCAAGATCATCCGCGCCACATGCTGGCCACTCAGAGTCACCATTGGCATACCCGCGCCGGGATTCGTACTCCCGCCTACAAAATAAAGATTGCGGAATAGCGTACTCTGCTTCGGAGCCTTGAACGCAAAGTTGCTCCGGCGGTCGCAGACCACCCCGTAGATAGAGCCACAGTTGGATCCATAGCGACTCTCAATGTCAAAGGGTGTCCAAAAGTCTTCCACAACAATGTGCCGACGCAGATCGGTAAGTCCCATCCGCTCCAACTTATCCAGACAGATCTCCTTCAGCGCCAGATAATCTTCGCGCGTGGTCGGCCTCCGTTCGTCCAGCGCAGGGATGTGAGGAAGAATCTTGATGTTGTCACAGCCGGCAGGCGCCTGGGACGGGTCCGTCCGCGTCGGAGCAACCACATAGAGCGTAGGATCATCCGGCAACCTTCCCTCACGAAACACACGCCGAAAATGCCCGTGCAGATCCTTGGAATAGAAAAAGTTATGGTGGGCAAGCTGAGGGTACACACGATCCAGCCCCAGATGAACAACAATTCCGGAACAGGATGGCTTGAACCGGCGCAACTTTTTCATCTCAGATCTGGGAGCTTCCAACAACTTTTGCATTGCCGGAATGACTTCCATGTTTGATACCACGTAATCGGCCTCGAAAGTACTGCTCACTCCATCCGATCCACGTGCCTGCACCCCGGTAACAGACGTGCTTTCATGGTCGATCCGCACCACCTCCTGCCCCAGCACAAGCCTGACGCCACACTCGTCCAGACGGCGTCGAAACGCCTTTGCCAACTCGTATAGGCCACCCGAAACATACCAAAGCCCAAACTCCATCTGGATGTTCGGCATAAGATTCATGAACGCCGGGGACTCCAGCGCGCTAGATCCCACATACTTGATGAAGTATTCAAAGATGTCGCGAAGATACCGATTGCTCAGCCGCCGCCGTATGCTCCCCGCCATCGTGTGCAAATAGTCCAGATCGCGCGCCTCCGTCCAGCCGTAAAACCGAACAAACTGGCCAAAAGTATCCAGGCCTTCGCGCAAGTACCCTCGCTCGACGATCTCATACTGCCTGCGGGAGTAGGCGAGAAATTCCTCGTACTGTTTCACGTCATGCGAACCGAACCGCTCCAACTCCGCACGCATCTTCTCCCGATCTTCCCAAAGATCTAAAACTGTTCCATCTTCAAAAAAATTGCGCCACTGCGGATCCACGCGCTCCAGCGTCACGTAGTCTTCAAGTTTTTTTCCATTGCCCTCAAAGACTGGTCGGAAGATCTGCGGCAAGGTAAAAATCGAAGGACCAAGATCGAAGCGGAATCCGTTTGTCTCCAAAAGATTCAGTTTCCCGCCGACGTGGTCGTTCTTTTCAAGAACCGTCACCTGGAATCCGTTCTGAGCCAGCATGATGGCTGCCGACATGCCACCCAGTCCAGCGCCAATCACCACAACACGCTTCTTCTCCATAAAACTCATAGGCCATTCACCATCATGATCGTGATCTCCTTCGGTTGTGTGCCCAGGTGAAAACAACAGTCCCGGTAACGAGGGGGCCCCATCCGTCCCGGAGGATTGTTGGAAGCTCCCACAGGCTCCCGCGGGATGCCCAGGAAGTTGTGATCGAGCTTATGGTTGCCGTTCAGATCCTCATACAGGCTCACTGCGTAGACGCCAGGGGGCAGATCGGTCTGGATCCGCATCTGTACTGCGCCTGATGGAATCGGCAGGAAACCGTGGCGAAAGGCTTTGTCTCTCTCTCCGGGAAATCCCGCAGCTTGACTGAAGATCAGGTACGCCAGATCTCCATGAGCGCCTGCAGTCAGCCGTACGTCCACTGTCAGTCTTGCCCCTGCTCTTACCTGCGCTTGCGGAATGCTGCAAAAGCAAACAGTCAGAACGAATGGCATTATTAACTTCCACAACCGTCCCGTCACGCCTGTAACTCCGCCACAATCGCCTGAAGTGCTACTGCCAATACCTGCGCTGGAACAAGCGACCACCTGCATCGCATCTCTCCCCGTCCACCGTTCTGATCCGACGGCCTCACAGTCGACTGGCTGCATGTCTCCTGAACCGGACGTGGTTCTCACCGCTTCGATCGCCCTTACACGCATGCCAACTCCAACGGCCGGGTGGCGCGATGAGGAATCTGATACTTCTGGCAAATAAGGTTGGCTGAAATTCGGGCCGACTCAAAGATCGTGGGCAGACCACTTCCAGGATGCGTACCTCCACCCACCAGATAGCAGTTATCAAACATCTCAAACTGATTATGTGGGCGCAGATAAAGCATCTGATCCCAGCTGTGCGCCAGATTGAACGTTGCTCCCAGAAACACCGAGTATCGCTTCTCCCAATCCTGAGGTGTCACAATCAACTCGCGCTGGATGTGCGGCCGTACGTCCCCAAACACAGTTCGCTCACGCAGAATTCGAAATACCCGCTCTCGCATCTCCAGCTTCTGCTCCTCCCAGTCCATGCCGCTCGTGTTGTTAGCCACAGGAACCAGTAGATAGAGTGCGGAGTGACCGGGCGGTGCGCCGGACGGATCGTTCTTTCCGGCATTGCGGATATAAAGCGACATATCTTCGAGGCTCTCGCGTCCATGCGAGATCGCTTCAATATTCTTCTTGTAGTCACGCGCAAAGACGATTGTGTGATGTTCGCTCTCATAGGTTCGATCCAGTCCCAGATACATCATGAACGTCGAACAGGAGAACTTTCGCTTCTTCAACTTCTCCGGCTGGTATCGGCCCAAGCTCTTCTCATCGAAGAGCGTGGACATCGCATGTCCAAAATCCGCATTAATCACAACATCATCGCAGTACACCTTTTCCCCGCTCGCCAACTCCACCCCTTTGGCGCGGCGGCCCTCCACAATCACCCGTGCAACCGGAGAAGAGGTGTGGATCTCCGCGCCCTCTTCCCGACTCACCTCTGCCAAGGCCTGCGTGATGCGAGAAAGGCCGCCCATCACGTGGTAAACGCCGTGGGCGTGCTCCGTGTAAGGAATCATCGTAAAAAGACCCGGGCAATCCCACGGAGACATACCCAGATATTTGGATTGAAACGTGAACGCCAGGCGCAGATCCTCGGAGTGGAAGTAATCGCCCAGCACGCTGTAGAGCGATCTTCCTGCCGCTAGATACGGAACAGTTGCCAGCAACTTCGGGCTCAGCAAGCTGGCAACGGTGCCATAGGGCTTCTGCAGGCAAGGATAGAGCTTCTCGAACCGCTGGCCCTCGTGCTCCAGAAAGCGGCCCAGGCTAGCACCCTCTCCCGGAAAGCACCTCTCAATCTCTGCCTGCATCGCCTCCGGATTCGACCGCACCAGCATGGTCTTGTCTGGAAAGTTCAGCGCATACATCGGGTCGAGTCTCTTGAACTGGAGGTAATCGCTCGACCGCCGCCCTCCCTCTGCAAACAACTCATCTAGCAGAAACTTCATCATCAGGAACGTCGGGCCCAGATCGAAGCTATATTCGCCCAGACGCACCTCCGCATTGCGCCCACCCACCACATCCTGCTTTTCAAATACCTGCACGCGGAACCCGCGCTGCGCCAAAACCATCGCGGTAGCCAGGCCGCCTGGACCGGCACCTACTACCGCAACCGTCTTCTTGCCAATCTTTGTTAGATCACTCATACCCTGAGGTTAGCGTCAGGATCCCCACCCACCGAGCCTATTGGCCCGCGGCACGCAAATGAATTGCTCCCTGCGCAAGCAGATAGAGTTTTCTTGCATTCTGAGCAAACAGATGGTTTTGCTGTGTGCTCACTACGCCGGGCAGCAGCTTTAGGCCAGCCTTCAGCGCGGAGTGCCCGTCGTCACCACCATTGCCACGCAGGGCGAATCCTTCAGATTTCGGTACGTATGTTTCTGCATGGCGTCAAAATAGATGGAGTCGCCGGCCTCGAGCTGAAACGTCTCCACACCAATCTTCATCTCCAGGCTCCCCTCCATCACGTAGAGCAACTCCACGCCCTGATGATGATGCGGCACGGCCTTGTCCTCCGGCCAGGGATGAAAGTGCGCCAGGTAGCCATTCAACTTGCGCTCATTCACGCGGAAGTCCAGGCTCTCAAAGTGCCAGGGAACCGCACCGGCCTTCGGATCAGAGGGGAACTTCATGCGCTCATTACGCCGCACCAACGCTACAACATGGCGTTTTCTCGGGTCACTGAAAAAGTAGTCCAACCCAACCCCGAATACCAGAGCGATGCGCGTTAAAGTGGGTAAGGTAGGCACCAGGCGACCGTTCTCCAGCCGCGAGAGCATAGCGGACGAAAAGCCCGTGTGCTCGGCCAACTGCACCAAACCCATGTTTCGTCGCAAACGCAGGGTGCGCAGTTTGTCTGCCAGGGCATACGGGCGAAGCGACTCCTGAACCACCTCGACATCCGTACTCTTATCTCTTGCTTTCCGCCGCGTCGGCGTCGCCGGTGCTCGCTTGTCAGCCATAAACCAAGGGACCCAGCCCCATGTACTGACCTTCAGGATTTTCTGCGCCTGTGTCAAGAGGGCATTTGCGGGAAGCATCCGCGGAACTGCGCAGGAACCAGCGCGATAACTCACTTCAAAGCAGCAAGAACCATGGGACCAGCTACTCTACCGCCAGCCGGCGGATCCGCTGTACTGCCCTTCACTTCACGCTCCTCCATCCATCCACAACCCTCGCACGACCCCTATCGCCAGCGGCTTGCGGATCCCCTGGCTCCTCACGCCTGAGGTTTTGGCTTGAATAGGATAAAGTTACTCGCGCAACTCTCCCAGTCCCGCACCAGACGATCGCCGAGTTTACTGGCCGTAAGACGCACATGCTCCTCCAGCAGCGCACGCAGCTCAGCCTTTTGCTCGGCGTTGGTCTCCGCAAACGGCTGAGCCTCCAGAAACTCCGTATGGTATAGCGTCTCGGCGATCATCCGCTGCCGGGCGTCATATACCCACGCCAATCCTCCCGTCATGCCGGCTCCGAAGTTAATGCCCACGCTGCCCAGAATCGCTACCATTCCTCCAGTCATGTACTCGCACGCGTGATCTCCCACACCCTCCACCACAGCCGTCACGCCAGAGTTGCGCACTGCAAATCGCTCTCCCGCCCTTCCCGCGGCAAATAACCGTCCGGAAGTCGCACCATACAGCGCCACGTTACCCAGCAATACATGCTCTTCACTATGCTCGGCCGCACTACCCACAGCGCGCAGAATCAGGTCAGCGCCAGACAGTCCTTTGCCCACAAAGTCATTCGCCTGCCCGGCCAACACCAGCTTCATGCCCTTGCCCGCAAACGCGCCAAACGACTGTCCCGCAATCCCCTCCAGATCAAAAGTAACATCCGCATCTTCTATCTCTCCCTTCGCCCGCAACAGAGACAACTCCCCAGAGAGCCTCGCGCCCACCGAACGGTGCTCATTGCAGATCGCGCTGCGCACAACAAAGGATTCTCCTCTCCGCACGGCTGCCAACGCAGGCCCTGTCCAAGGGTCATCCAGGGGATGGTCCTCCCCCGGCCGCGCATTCCGCGCGCCCAGCCAGCGTGTCGGCCCATGGCCCTCACCAGAGAGCATCGGACTCAGGTCAAGATTGCCGTCAAACCGAACCTGCTCCAGCAAGTCCACGCGCCCGATCGCAGCCTCCAGGCTGGGCAGTCCATAACGGGCCAGCAAGCGCCGCAGCGACTCCGCAAGTTGCCGGAAGTAGATCACTATCTGCTCCGGCTTTCCGCGAAACCTGGCGCGCAACTCCGGCTTTTGTGTCGCAATGCCGGTAGGGCAGGTGTTCAAATGGCACTGCCGCGCCATATCGCAGCCCATGGCCACCAGCACCGCGGTGCCAAACGCATACTCGTCAGCACCCAGCAGCGCCGCCACCAGTACATCCTGTGCTGTAGCCATTCCTCCGTCAGCACGCAGACGAACCCGCTCTCGCATTCCCGTGCTGCGCAACTGCTGCTGCGCCTCGGCCAGCCCCAGTTCCCAAGGATTGCCGGCATACTTAATGCTGGAGAGCGCCGCCGCGCCCGTGCCTCCGGTGTTTCCGGCGATCACAATGTAGTCCGCGTAAGCCTTGGCCACGCCGGCAGCCACCGTTCCCACGCCCATGCTGGAGACTAGCTTCACCCCGACTCCAGCCCGCGGATTCACCCGCTTCAGGTCGTAGATCAACTGCGCCAGATCCTCAATGGAGTAAATGTCGTGATGCGGCGGAGGCGAAATCAAGGACACCCCGGGTTGCGCATGACGCAATCGAGCAATCAGCCCGGACACCTTGTGTCCCGGCAGTTGTCCACCCTCACCCGGCTTGGCCCCCTGGGCCACCTTGATCTCAATCTCCTCTGCGTGGGCCAGGTACTCGGCCGTCACCCCAAACCGTCCAGAGGCAATCTGTTTGATCTTGTTATTCAGCGAGTGATGTACGGCAGGGGCAGAGACGGGCTCAGCAACGGCCGTTACTCCAACCTGCCCGCTCGAGCGCGATACCAGCCTGCCTCCATCCCCGCCTCCGTTGAGGTCAAGCGAAGCATGGGGAATCGCAGTCACAGCTACCGGACGGTACACCTCCGGATCCTCTCCCCCCTCGCCGGTGTTAGAGCGTGCTCCCAGCCGATTCATCGCCTCCGTGATCGTCTGGTGCGCCTCCGGACTGATGGAACCCAGCGACATAGCGCTGGAGATAAACCGGCGGCAAAGGCTTTCGCCAATCTCTACTTCCTCTATCTGGAGCTCCGACCCCGCCGGTCGCACCTCCAGCAGGTCACGCAACGCTCTCGCCTCACCCGCATCCACATTCCGACTGAAGATCTTGAAGGCCGTCCCCGGCTCCACGCTTGCAGCCACGCCACGCGCGCTCCCCACCGCTGTCTGCAGAGACTTCACCGTCAGCGGTTGCCATCGGTGCGACTCAGCCGTCTCGTCCTTCCGGAACCGGACCCAGCCATAATCCGGCAGATCCGCTGACTCCGTTCCACGACCAGCCCTACCCCCTGCGGCAGATCCTGCGCCTTGCTGCCAGCTCACCCGCAGCCGCCGGTCCAGCTCTGCAAACCCGATCCCTGAAAGCGGAGCCGGCGTGTCTGTAAAGCATCGCTCCACCACGCTAGAGTGCAGGCCGAGAATGTCGAACAGGTGGGCGCCACGATAGCTGTCCACTACCGAGATCCCCATCTTGGACATTACCTTCGCCAAACCAGCATCCAGCGCCTTCAGCATCATCTTTTCGCCGTCCACTCCCTCGGGCTGAATGGCTCGTCCCGTCTCCAGCATCAGCCACGGACATACCGCCCCCGCACCGTATCCAATCAGCACCGCCGCATGGTGAACATCCCGGCAATCCCCTGCCTCCACGGCCAGGCCACACAACGTGCGCAACCCTGCGGCCACCAGACCCTGATGCACAGCTCCGGTCGCCATCGCCATCGGAATCGGCAACCTCTCCGCTCTAGCCTCTCTATCGGTCAGCAGTAGCAGTCGCACACCTCCCAAAACCATCTCCACCGCGCGCCCGCAAAGATCCTCGATCGCTTGTTCCAGCGTCTTCTCTGCGGCATACAGGCACGGCAACTCCTCCATGCGCAGCTCGTCGTGGTGCGGATAAACTCCCGCCCGCAATGCAGCCATCTGGCCTAAGGAAAGAAAGGGAGAGCTCAGCGAAATACCCGGCAGCGGCTCATTCTTCTCCAGCAGATGGGCCCACGGGCCTAGCCGGGTCGAAAGCGACACCACAATCGCCTCCCGCAGCGGATCGATCGCCGGATTGGTCACCTGTGCAAAGCGCTGCCGGAAGAAGGCGTACAGCGGCCGGGGAGTGCGCGCCAGAAACGCCAGCGGCGTATCATCGCCCATCGACCACACCGGATCTTTACCTCCTGCCGCCATCGGCTGCAGAATCATCTTCACGTCTTCCTTGGTATAACCAAAGCCGCGCTGATAAGCCTCCAGATCGACCTCCGGCCCGGATTCCTCCACCGGCAACAGGGGTGTACCTTCGATGAGCGAGGCATACGTCGCCTTGGCGTCAAAGGCATCCAGCATCTCATCGTTGTGGTAGATCCTGTGCTCCTCCGTGTCCACGCCCAGCATCTGTCCCGGCCCCAGCCGCCCGCTCTCAATCACCCTCGCCGGATCCAGATCCACCAGACCAATCTCGCTGCCCGCAACCACCAGCCCATCGTTGGTAATCGCGTAGCGGCAAGGACGCAGCCCGTTCCTGTCCAGTGCCGCGCCCACCACCACCCCATCGCTGTACGCAATCGCTGCCGGACCATCCCAAGGCTCCGCGCATCCCGCGTGGTACTGCAGGAACGGGCTCGGTCGGCTCACCAGCGCCGGTGGCAGCAACATCCTCACCGCCTCGGAGATTGTCCGTCCGTTCTGGCTGATCAGCTCCACCGCCTCATCCAGACTGGTGGAATCCGTGCCATCCTTGGTCAGTACCGGCTTGCACTCCACCGGCAGCGTCGAATCCCTCGCCACCATTCGTGCGCGATTGCCCCACACCGTATTGATCTCTCCGTTGTGGCCCAGCTTCCGACCCGGCTGCGCGCGATGCCACGCCGGCGTCGTATTGGTGGCATACCGCTGGTGAAACACGGCAAAGTGCGTTACATACTCTGGCGAGGCCAGATCCGGATAAAACTCCGGCAATAGCCTGCCCAGACACATCGACTTGTACACGATCGTCCGGCTGGAGAGCGAACAGATGTACCCACGCACATCGCCCAGCTCCACCGCGCGCTCAAACTGCTTCCGCGCCAGATACAATCGCCGCTCCATGGGATCCGCATCCTTGCCTGCCGCGTCGGCCACCAGCACCTGGCGAATCTTCGGCATCGTGCTCAACGCAATCCGGCCTAGAATCTCCGGCCGCGTCGGAACCTCTCTCCACCCCAGCACCCGCAGCTCCTGCGATGCCAGACATCTCTCCAGCACGGCGTCGGCACGCGTCTCCCCCTGCGGCCAGAACACCATCCCCACGCCCAACTCTTCTTCGTCCCCCATTTGCAGGCCGATCGAGCTCAACAGAAGCTTGCGCGGAGGAGCCGCCATCAAACCAATTCCATCACTGCTCAGCCCATCGGCCGCCACCGCCCCTCGATGCTCCAGCCGGGAGAGCGCCGTCAGGGCGTGTTGCAAAATTTCATGGCTCGATTTACCCAACGCGGATGCAACAAATCCCACCCCGCAGGAGTCCTGATCGAACCGCGCGTCGATCAACGACGGACGCGCATCTCTCCGCGCCCGAAGGCTTCCATCCCCTTCCCGCAGCTCGGCCTCCCTTCGCCGCCGCTCGGCCGCCTCAAGCTGCCCACACTCTCCGCTCTGCAATTCACTGATGCCCATGGTTCAATATACGTCCATTCCCGCACTAGCGTTGGCTTTATTCTCCTCGAAATCCCCTGCTTTCAGCCTCGAACACCATGGAGGCATGCCTCCCGGCGTCATCCGTTTCCAGCATTGGGTTCGAGCAAAAAGTGCTCTAACGAAACAAAATAGCCGATCAAGCAAAACGGCAGGAATCAAGATTGGCTCTGCAGCTTCTTGGTCAAACCCTCAACACGCCCCCGGCTTGACAGGGCATGTTTGTATATTTATACATGAAATATGTATTTTTATGCTAGCAGCGTGACGTGCTAGGCGTCACGTTTTTTCGTGCTCGCAGATCCCACTCTTCCCTCGGCGGGTTGGTATGAAATCTCACCGGCATCATGCAATTCGAGATCTCCTGGTTACCACAACGGTCACCAATCAGGACGAATTGCGCCGTAAACTCGCCCAGCGTGGCATTCATGTCACCCAGGCCACGCTCTCCCGCGACATCCGCGAGTTGAAGCTCTTGAAAGGCCCCACCGGCTACGCTCTTCCCACCACAGGCGAAGAGGACGAACTTCCCGAGATCAGTAGCGTTCTCAAAGACTTCGGCTTGGAAGTACGCCAGGCACAAAACCTTCTCATCGTCCTCACCACCATGGGCGGAGCCCAACCCGTCGCGGCCAGCATCGACTCTCAGGAATGGACCGAGGTCGTCGGCACCATCGCAGGAGATAACACCGTCTTAATCATCTGCCCCGACAATCAGAGAGCCGCGGATCTGCGCAACCGGATCGAGGACTTCCTTGCCTGAACCAGCCTCCAAACCGATCTCTTCCACCCCGCGCATAGCCATCGCCGGCGTCAGCGGCTACGCTGGCGGCGAACTGGCGCGTCTCCTGCTCCGCCATCCGCGGCTGCGAAGCACGCCGCCACTGCTCCTGGGACGAATGGGCGAACCTGAAGCCGTTCCTACCACGCTCACCCACTTCCATCCCCAACTCTCGGGCATTGGCCCGGCTGACGAACTGCGCGTCTTACCCTTCACATGGCAGGAACTGCAACGCCAGTCGATCGACATCATCTTCCTGGCCACGCCCCACGAACAGTCCCGCTCCTGGGCGCCTCAGGCCATCGCCCACGGCATGCGAGTGATCGATCTCAGCGGAGCCTGGCGGCTTCAACAGGAGCACAACCGTGCCGTCTACAAGCTCGAAGATGCGGACCCATCTCTGGCCACCGATCTGCAACAGGAAGCCGTCTACGGCTCGCCGGAGCTGCACGCTCCTGCCATCCGTAACGCCCGTCTGGTGGCCAATCCCGGATGCTATGCCACCTCCATCCTTCTTGCGCTCGCCCCTCTGGTCCGCTCCGGTCTGCTGGACCTCGACCACGGTATCGTCTGCGACTCCAAATCCGGGGTCAGCGGAGCCGGCAAAGCGCTGGTACCCAATAACCTCTTCATGCATGCGGCAGACAATCTCTCCGCCTACGCCGTCTTTGGGCACCGCCATACCGGCGAACTCCTCGAGCAGCTCGGTCTCAGCACCGAGCAGTTTCAGTTCACCCCTCACCTTCTGCCCATTCCGCGCGGCATCCTCTCCACCATCTACGTCCGCCTGCAGCAGCCCTCCCGTCCGGCGGAGATCCAGGCTGTCTTAGAGCGCTTTTACGCCTCTGCGCCTCTGGTCCGCGTGCGGCCCTCACCCCAGCTCCCCCAGATCCAGCACGTGGTGCGCACCAACTTCTGCGATCTCGGATTTCACCTCGGGCCGGACAGCAGGAAAATGGTCGTGGTGAGCTGTCTTGACAATCTTTTGAAGGGCGCAGCATCCCAGGCAGTAGAAAATATGAATCTGATGGCAGGCTGGGAGCAATCGGAGGGCCTGCAATGAAGGCGGAGAGCCGACTATGAAATTTGTCGTCAAGCTCGGAGGAGCGGCGCTGGAGAACCCAGAGCTTCTACAACGCTGTTCGCGCGCTATCGCAGAACTCGCCAAGGACGGCCATCAGGTCGCCGTCGTCCACGGCGGCGGCGTGCAACTCACCAAAGTGCTTGCCCAGATGGGTAAAAAGAGTGAGTTCGTCGCCGGCCTCCGCGTCACCGACGCGGAGACACGCGATGCCGCGCTCATGGTCCTCGGCGGCCGAGTCAACAAGTCGCTCGTAGCCTCGCTTGGCCAATGCGGTCAGCCCGCCATGGGCCTCACCGGCGGCGACGGCCACGTCTTCCGCGCACGCAAAAAGAAAACCACCCCGGACCTCGGATACGTTGGAGAGATAGCCGCCACCGATCCCAAATGGCTGGATGCCATCTGGACCATGGGAGCCGTGCCCGTCATCTCATCCATAGCCCTCGGCTTCGACGGCGAGTACTACAACATCAACGCCGATGAGATGGCCTCAGCCTGTGCAGTCGCAACTAAGGCTGACGCCCTGGTCTTCCTGACCGACGTTCCCGGCGTCAAAGGTGCAGACGGCAACGTGATGCGCTGGCTCTCGCTGCCGCAGATCCCCGTCCTGGAGGCGCAGGCCGTCGTCTCCGGCGGTATGTTGCCCAAACTCAAAGCCTGCAAGGACGCGCTGCTGCACGGCGTCAAGCGCGTCCGCATCCTTCCTGCGGAGTCGGCATCCGTTCTGCCTGACCTGCTCAGCTCTCGCGTCAACGATGGTACGGAGGTTATGGTCGCATGAACCCTGTCTCAGATTCCCAGCCGTCCTGCACCCTTCAGCCCTCCAGCCTTGCGGAGATTCAGGCTGCTGAGGCCAGGCTGCTCGTCCAGACCTACGAACGCAACCCCTTGCTCTTCGTCTCCGGCCAGGGCGTTCACCTCCGCGACGAACAAGGCAACGAGTATCTGGACCTGCTCAGCGGCATCGGCGTCTGCGCGCTCGGCTACCAGCATCCTGCCGTCACCGCCGCTCTCCAGCAGCAGATCCATGGCCTGTGGCACACCTCCAACCTCTTCTACCACCAAGGAACCAGCGAACTCGCCCTCCGCCTCACCGAGATCACCGGCCTGGATCGTGTCTTTCTCTGCAACACCGGCACAGAGGCCTGGGAGGCGGCGCTCAAACTCGCCCGCGCTCACGCCCACATGCTGCGCAGCCAAGGCAAGACCATCGGAACCGGCATCCTCGCCATGCAAGACAGCTTCCACGGCCGCACCATGGGCTCCGTAGCTACCACCCACAAGCTCAAGTACCGCGAGCCCTTTGAACCGGTCATGCCCGGCGTCTCCTTTGTTCCATTCAATGATGTCGAGGCTCTCCGCGCCGCCTTCTCCACCGATATCTGCGCCATCGCCATTGAAGTTGTGCAGGGCGAAGGCGGCATCCATCCCGTCTCCGCGCAGTTCCTCGCCGCCGCCCGCGAGCTCTGTGACTCCACCGGAGCCCTTCTGCTTCTGGATGAGATTCAGAGCGGCATCGGCAGAACCGGTACATGGTGCGCCTACCAGCACTACGGCATCCAGCCGGATGTCACCACCCTGGCCAAGCCCTTGGCAGGCGGCGTTCCCATCGGAGCCATGCTCTGCACGGAGCAGGCAGCGCGCGCCTTCAGCCCCGGCATGCACGGCACCACCTTCGGCGGCAATCCCCTTGCCTGCGCTTTGGCTATCGCCGTCATCGATGAGATCAAGCAATCCCATCTGCTCGATCACATCGCCTCTGTGGGCAGCTACTTCCTCACCCGCCTTCGCGAGTTGCAGGCCCAGTTTCCCTGCATCCTTGACGTTCGCGGCATGGGCCTCATGATCGGCGTCGAACTAGAAACGGAAGCCTTGGCACGGCAACTGCTCCAGGGCATGATGGAGCGCCGCATCGTTCTCAATCGCACCCATGAGACCGTGCTGCGTTTTCTTCCGCCCTACATCCTTTCGCGCGCGGACGTAGACCACACCCTCCACGCGCTCACCGAACTGCTGGCAACCCACAGCACCTCACCATCACCGCACGCCTCCGTGGTGGCAGGAGAAACGATTCATGGATAGCTCCATCAACGGCACTAAAGAAGGCAAGACCATCGTCATGAACTCGGCCAGAAAACAACCATCCCCGGACCCCGCCACCACCCCATCCCTCGGCATTCAGTCCGATACCGAATTCAACCAGACCGCGCGGAATCTCGCGGGGCGCGATCTCTGCTCCATCTCTGACCTGTCGGTCTCGGAGATGGCGGCCATCCTCGAGCTCGCCCACACCGTCAAGGCCCACCCGGAGGACTTCCGTCACGCTCTCGACGCCCGCCAGATGGTCCTGATCTTTGAAAAGGACTCCCTGCGTACTCGCCTCACCTTTGAGGCGGCCATGAACACTGCCGGAGGCAACGCACTCTTCGTCGATCAGACCAAATCCCCCCTCGGCGAGCGCGAGTCCATTCCGGATGTAGCCCGCAACCTTGAGCGCTGGATGAGCATCATCGTCCTGCGCACCTACGCTCATGACACCATCACTGAGATGGCCTCTATCGCCAGGGTTCCCGTAATCAACGCTCTCTCTGACCTCGAGCATCCCTGCCAGTCCATCGCCGACTTCATGACCCTCGAGGAGCGCTTCGGCTCTCTCGCCGGGCTGCGCTTCACCTACGTCGGAGACGGCAACAATGTCTGCCACTCCCTGATGCTCACCGCGGCGTTGCTCGGCGTTCACGCCACCATCTCCACGCCCAAAGGCTTTGAGCCCAAGCTGGAGATCGTCCACAAGGCCATTGCGATCGCGGAAAACACCGGCGGTTCGCTCACTCTCACCCATGACCCTCTCAAAGCAGCCACGGACGCCGACGCCATCTACACCGACGTCTGCACCAGCATGGGCCAAGAGCACGAAGCCGCCCGCCGCGCGCCCATCTTCAAACCCTTCCAGGTCAATGAAGCCCTCATGAGCCGCGCTCGCGAGTCCGCCGTCTTCATGCACTGTCTGCCCGCCCACCGCGGCGCAGAGGTCACCGACGCCGTGATGGACGGACCGCAGTCCATTGTCTTCGATCAGGCAGAAAACCGCATGCACGCCCAGAAGGCCATCACCCTCATGCTGCTTGGGGCAGGCAGGCGTCTTCCCCATCACCGCACCCCGGCGGGCAAACCCTCCCGCCGCAGGTCCTAAAGCCGCAGGAAAGACCTTTCTATGTCCGTAATTCTTGAATCTCTTCCCGTTGGTCAAAAGGTCGGCATCGCCTTCTCGGGCGGCCTGGACACCAGCGCTGCGCTTCACTGGATGAAGCAGAAGGGCGCTCTGCCCTACGCTTACACCGCCAACCTTGGCCAGCCCGACGAGGACGACTACGACGCCATACCCCGCAAAGCGCTCGAGTACGGAGCCGCCCAGGCCCGCCTCATCGACTGTCGCGGCCCACTGGTTCGCGAGGGTCTCGCCGCCCTCCAGAGCGGAGCCTTCCACATCACCACCGCCGGCGTCACCTACTTCAACACCACCCCCATCGGCCGCGCCGTCACCGGCACCATGCTCGTCAATGCCATGAAGCAGGACGACGTCCACATCTGGGGCGACGGCTCTACCTTCAAAGGCAATGACATCGAGCGCTTCTACCGCTACGGCCTTCTGGTCAACTCCAACCTCCAGGTCTACAAGCCATGGCTGGACTCCGCCTTCATTACCGAGTTGGGCGGTCGCGCCGAGATGTCAGCCTTCCTCCAGCGCTCCGGCTTTCCCTACAAGATGTCGTCAGAGAAGGCCTACTCCACAGACTCCAATCTGCTGGGAGCTACCCATGAGGCCAAAGATCTCGAATCGCTCCAGACCAGCATGATGATCGTCGCCCCCATCATGGGTGTCGCCTTCTGGCAGTCTCAAGTAGAGATTCCCCGCGAACAGGTCACCATCGGCTTCAATGAAGGTCTTCCCGTCTCCCTCAACGGAACCGAGTACGCTGACCCCGTCGAGCTCATGCTGGAAGCCAATCGCATCGGGGGCCGTCACGGCCTGGGCATGAGCGACCAGATCGAGAACCGCATCATCGAGGCCAAGAGCCGTGGCATCTACGAGGCACCCGGCATGGCCTTGCTCTTCATCGCCTATGAGCGCCTCATCACCGGCATCCACAATGAGGACACCATCGAACAGTACCGCGAGAATGGGCGCAAGCTCGGCCGCCTGCTCTATCAGGGCCGTTGGTTTGATCCCCAGGCCATTATGTTGCGTGAGGCTGCGCAGCGCTGGGTGGCCAAGCCTGTCACCGGTCAGGTTACCCTCGAACTCCGCCGCGGCAACGACTACTCCATCCTGAACACGGAGTCGCCCAACCTCACCTTCGCCGCCGAGCGCCTCAGCATGGAGAAGACCGAATCCGCCTTCTCCCCGCGCGACCGTATCGGCCAGCTCACTATGCGCAACCTCGACATCACAGATACCCGCGCCAAGCTGCTCACCTACGCCGAAACCGGTCTGCTCACCCTCGGCAACCTCTCACCGATGCCGCAACTCAGCAGCGGTGCCGATGCCAAGCATCACGGCAAGAAATAAATCGCGCCGCAAAACCCAGCGGAGCAACAAACCAGCGGAGCAGGGAGCGTTAGGCCAAACCACAGCCCCACCATTGCAGCACCCTGTGCAATTCCCTTCGCACCCGTCTGGACGCAACGTTTGCCAAGCCGGATCTGCCCCGCGCAAGAGCCGCTGAGCCACAGAGATTGAATCAAAGTTTTCGCGAAATCGCCCAAGGAGGTACTCTTTCCACCATGTCCAACCCGCCCGCCAAGATGTGGTCCGGCCGCTTTCGCGAGCCTCTGGATAGAACCTTCGAGCAGTGGCAGCGCTCCTTCCCTTTTGACTGGCGCCTGCTGCCGCAGGAGATCGCCGCCAGCTCCGCGCACGCACGCATGATCGCCGCCGCCGGCATCCTCACCGCCCCGGAGTTGGAGACCATGCTGCGCGGCCTGTCCGCAGTCGGCGCTCAGGCAGAGGCATGGTCGCATCGCATCTCCGTCTCCTCGCCAGAGCCGGAGTACAGCGTCAGCACTCAGCAGATCGGAGCCGCCCTGGTCGCCTCGGCGCCCCAGGCGGAAGACATTCATCACTTCGTCGAGCTCCAGCTTACCCAGCAGATCGGACCACTGGCGCTCAAGCTGCACACCGGCCGCAGCCGCAATGAACAGATCGCAACCGACATGCGCCTCTTCGTCCGCCAGAGCATCGATTCCACCGTGCGCGGCCTGGACCAGTGGATCGCAGCTCTGCTCTCTCTGGCAGAGTCGGTGGGAACCGCGGTGATGCCCAGCTACACCCATCTGCAGCGCGCTGAACCTGTGCTGGTGGCCCACTGGCTGCTGGCCTACGTCAGCATGGTAGAGCGCGACCGATCCCGCCTGCTGGACGCCCGTCGGCGCATGAACCTCTCCCCCCTCGGCTCGGGCGCGGTCGCCGGAGCCACACTCGCCTTGGATCGCGCCATCGCCGCCGCGGAACTGGGCTTTGACGCTCCCACGCCCAACAGCATGGACGCTACCAGCGACCGCGACTTCGCCATCGAGTTCACCCAGTCCCTCTCCACGCTGGGTCTCCACATCTCTCGTTTCGCCGAAGAGCTTACCCTGTACTCCACCACGGAGTTCGGCTTCCTGGACCTTCCCGAGCGCTTCTCCACCGGCTCCAGCGCCATGCCCCAGAAGAAGAACCCGGATCTCACCGAGCTGATCCGCGGCAAGTGCGCGCGCCTCTCCGGAGCCGCCGTCACCCTCACCACCCTCGTCAAGGGCCTTCCTCTGGCCTACAACAAAGACCTTCAGGAGGGTCAGGAGCCGGTCTTTGACGCCGCGGACACCATCAGCGGCATCCTCTCTGTGCTGCCTTCCTTCACCTCCGCTCTCCGCCTCCGACTGGAAAAGATGAACCTCGCCGCGCAGTCCGGCTATCTAAACGCCATGGCCGCGGCAACCTATCTCACCCGCAAAGGAATTCCCTTCCGCAAAGCGCATGAGATCATCGGGAACGCGGTCCGCTTCGCGCTCGAACGCGGCGTAGAACTCAACGCTCTCTCGCTCTTAGACCTTCAACAGTTCAGCCCGGACTTCGACGAGGACTTCTTCCCAGCCATCTCCCTCCAGGCCGCCGTAGACTGCCACGACGTCCTTGGTGGAACCGCAACCCATCGCGTGCAGCAGGCGCTCTCCGCCGCGCGCGAGCGCGCGGCAACCCGCGCCCGCGCGCCTCACACCCCATCTGCAGAGACTGCCCATGGCTAACGTCCATATCCGCAAGGCGCGCCTTCAGGACGCTCGCAACGTCTTCGATCTGGTCAACTCTCTCTCCGGCGATGGAACCCTGCTTCGCCGAAACTATGCGGAGATCTGTGAGAACATCCGCGACTTCACCGTGGCGGAGACATCTCATGGCGAGTTCCTCGGCTGCGGCGCTCTGCATCTCTACGGCCCGCACCTGGCAGAGGTGCGCTCCATTGTGATGAAGCCGGAGGCCAAGGGCCAGGGAGCCGGCGGCAATCTGTTGAACGCTCTGGTAGCGGAGGCCGAGGAGCACGCGGTGGTCTCGGTCTGTCTCTTCACCCGGATACCCACCTTCTTTGAGCACTACGGCTTTCGCATCGCAGACCGCGACGCCCTGCCGGACAAGATCTACAAGGACTGCCAGACCTGCCCACGACTCTACGCCTGCGACGAGGTAGCGATGGTCCGCGGCCCACTGCCGCAGATCGCCGTGCTGGGACCCAAAACCATCCAGCGCCCTGACCTGGTCCAGCTCCAACTCAGCACCACGGTCGCGGGCCGCTGAAGCAACTTTTCTGCAGGTAAAACGCGCTCTCCCGAAAAGGGCTTTGCAGACCCCTCCGGGATCTCCGGCAACAGGGCAAATTCTATCGCTGAGCACTCGTCGGACTTGGCTTCGGCTCATCCTGCCAGTTCGGACTAACCAACTGGATCGTCATAATCGGCCCTTCCGGATAGAGAGGCCCTTGTTCCCTTGCGAAAGTCACCACGTCTCCGCCGATCGTCCATACTTGAACGTCAGGAGGAGCCTTCCCGATCATTGGAGCCAGGAACCCGACAATTCCACCCAGGACGATCTTGATCTTATACCGCATCGCCTTCTGCGAAAGCCCGGCAATCATGCAGCTCTCGTCTCCTTCATGGGAGATGACAAGCTTCACCAGCCTCGGCTTCGGCATGGCGACCACCACGGAGACCGTCGTCGTCGCTGAATCTGCGCCCAGGTTTTCGAGCAAGATGGGCGCCAATCCGTTCGCCAGATCGTCTGGCAGCTTCAGATGTTCCCTCTCCACCTCTTCCTTTCCATCTTTTCCAGGCGAACGCACCGTCACCTGTCCGCTAGGGACTTCGATCAGCAAATCCATCGGATGCGGAAACGAAGGCCCTTTCTGGATATGGTGATCGCTGATCAATCGGAATACGAGCTGCTGCGTATAGACCGTCGTTTCGTCGTCGATCGAACCGTCTTTAAAATGGAAGACAGTTCGCGAGATCACCCTGTTGCCCTGCACCACCTGAAAGCTGTCTCCGGAAGCGACAACTTGCCCATCCCCGTTGCGCACCTCAAGAAAACCGCGCAGTGTGCCTTGCACAGAGCGCACAGCAACAGTATCCGCCTGCGCCGCTGGCTGCAATGCGCAAGCCAGGAACAGGACAGATGAGCAAACTCGAAAGCGCTGCGCGAAAAACAGCTTCATGAGCCGAGCACCCGAAGATGATCGGAGAAAGAGCTTCGCATCCATAGTTTTCACGGGAGTTCTATCTCTTGAGTAGATGTCAATCCCAAGGAATCAGTTGTGTGCAACCCACAAACGAAGGGAACGCGCAGTCTCGGGACAGGATCTCGCCCAACCCAGCGCGGGTGGTCATTGCGCGGATGACGCACGCTTCCAGCGCGTGAACATGAACAAACTGCGGCCTGCAGGTTGTCCGTCTCGATGAAATCGAGGATGGCGGCACGATCTTCCAGCGCAAAAACGAAACCACCCCAGCCGCGCGGCTGTCGTGCCTTGCTCCCCTCCGCCAGCCGCCGCCAGGCGCCTGCAGAAAACACCCTGAGCCAGCGAATCTTCCGGCGCGGCGGGGAGCCGCTGGCAAAACTGCGCTTGCTGAAGCTTTCGTCGACTAGGCGGTTGGCGTTGCCATCATCTGCGTGGCGACCAAGCTGTACGTGCCCGCGTCGTAGAACAGATAGCCGTTCACCTGAACGCTCTGGCCGCTGGTCAGGGTCAGACCGTTCATCTGCGTAGCCGGAATCTGGTAGACGTTCACGGTGGTGCTACCCGTTAGGATAGCGAAGGCCGAATCCGCTGCCAGGTTGAGGGTGAAGCCGCCGCTGGTCATGTTGGAAACCGCGCCAGTCAGGCCCTGCGGCTCCAGCTCGATACCACTGGCGGTCATGCCGCCCATGTCCATAAAGCCGCTGGAACCCATCATGCCCATGCCCATACCGCTGCCAGACGACGACATGCCTTCGCTGCCCGCCGCGGCAACGTTCTGACCCTTGGCAATATGGGTGCCGTCAAAGACCATCGAAGAGGGCATTCCGTCCAGAGAGACCCCAGCGGTGTCAATGCCATAGGTCATGTCGCTGCCCATCGTAACGCTCAGGCCGCTGGCCAGGTAGGAGGCCATCATACCGGTGCCGACGCCACTGTTGGCAAACATGGTGAAGCCGGCGCCGGGGGTGCTCGAGGTCGCCGTGATGATGCCGATGGGCATGGCGCCGCCCGACCCCATCATGGCTGCTACCGAATTGGTATTCCATGTGCCGTTGGTCTGCAGCGTCGCATTCACGCTGAGAATCTGGCCGCTGCTCATCATGCTCATCCCGGTCATCGACTGGCCGTTCATCCCAGTAAACTGCGTGCTGCTGCCGGCGGTGAAGCTCATGGAGCCCCCTTGCAGCGTGTCCATGGTGAAGGTGCTACCGGAGGCGCTGGAGACGTTCCCGACGATCTGCATCATGCCACCCTGTTCCGGCGTGGCGCTCGAGCTACCCGCAGCGGCTTCAACGGAGGGCATGAAAGTGGGCGTGAAGGTCAGGCCACCACCTGTGGCCGTTCCCACAGACGCCGCAAGGTTCAGATCCAGGTTCACCACCATCGCATCGCTGCCCAGCGTGAGCGGTGTGGTGAGTGGAACGTTCACCGTCATGGGCGAAGAGAAGACCTGCTGGGTGGGATTGGTGGAACCTGAGACCATGTAGGAGATTGTCGCCGAAGAAAGGGTGAGCGACATGCTGTTGTAAGTTCCCTGCGCCAGACTGGGCATGGTGAGTGGCGCTACAGTTCCGGCCAGGTGCGCCAACTCCATAGTCATGGGGGAAGAGATAGGAACGGTCACTGTGGTTCCGGTGGAGTTGGTGAAGCTCATGGCGCTGATGGTGACGGCGCACTCCAGCACACCATCCGAGGGCGTGTCACCCATATTCACGAGCACGGGAGCAGAGGCAGCGGGGGGCGTGGTTGTTGTTCCGGAATTAGAACTGCCACTACTGCATCCGGTCAGGTCTACGACGGCCACCGCGAAGAAGAGCACCATAGATGTTGCGAGAATCTTTCTTCTGGACTGCTGCATGGCTGCCCTCCTTCGGAGCAGTGAAACGCGAAACAACTCGTTTGATACTGTTCGGTAACCTCAAGTGTACGCCAACAATTTCACCGAAAATCGTTCATCGGGGAATCTTGGCTACGCAGCCCCCACTCGCCGCTCTTTGCTTGCGGATGCTCCTGGCCTGCCGCCAAATCATCCTCGCCATTCCGCATGCAATTCCGGGCATCCCGCTCGCCTCCTGCCTCACCGCACCAGATTTCCGATAATCCACAAACTTTAAGCTCGCGTTCCGCTTCGTCACACCCGCTCCAGTCGAGCAACCTCATGCACCTCTCGGCAACTCCAATGACACGAACCATCGTGAGGTAACATGCCGCCAATCTCTCCCCGAGTCTCTCTTCCCGGCAGCCGACGCAGTGCTCCGTCCAACGCCACTGATACAGGACGGGCCGCGCCCAGCCAGATCCTCACTGTCTCCATTCTGGTGAAACGCAACACGCCGCTCTCGCTAGAAGCACTGCCGGGCGGAAGGATCTCGCGCGAGGAGTTCAACCAGAAATACGCCGCCGACCCTGCCAGCTTCGCTGCGCTACGCAGCTTCGCCCATAACTATGGCCTCTCCGTAGACGAGAACGCCTCCAGCCTGCCACGCCGCACCATGGTGCTCCTTGGAACCGTGCGCAACCTCGAGCAGGCCTTCGGCGTCCAGTTGCACAACTACCAGATTGCGGAGAGCAACTTCTGCTCCTTTACCGGCTCCATCACCCTGCCGGAGGAGCACGCCCAGATTGTGGAGGCGGTGCTTGGTCTGGACGAGCGGCCCTTGGCCAAGCCTCACCTGCGAATTCTAACCCCGGACGAAAGGCTCAGGGCGCAACAGGCCGGAGCCGGCTATAACCCTCCCCAGGTTGCCGAACTCTACCGCTTTCCAGCCAGCGCCACCGGCGCAGGCCAGACCATCGGCATCATCGAACTCGGTGGCGGCTACAATCCCAGCGACCTCTCCACGTACTTCTCCGGCCTAGGCCTCGCCACCCCCAGCGTCTCCTCCATCTCCGTCGACGGCGCAGTGAACGCTCCCACCACCCCCAGCAGTGCTGACGCCGAGGTCGCGCTGGACATTGAGGTCGCAGGCTCCATCGCCAACGCTGCGGCCATCGCCGTCTACTTCACACCCAACACCGACCGAGGATTCATCGACGCCGTCACCACCGCCGTCCATGACACCACTCACAACCCCACCATCCTCTCCATCAGTTGGGGAGCGCCGGAGTCTAGCTGGACCCAGGCCTCGCTCTCCGCGCTCAATGACGCATGCAAGTCCGCTGCCGCGCTCGGCATCACCATCACCGTCGCCTCTGGCGACCAGGGATCCAGCGACGGACTCAGCGGCAACCACGTCGACTTTCCTGCTTCCAGTCCTTACGTCACCGGCTGCGGAGGAACCAAACTCATCGGCAGCGGTTCCACCATCGTCAGCCAGGTCGTCTGGAACAACGGCACTCAGGGCGGCGCCACCGGCGGCGGCGTCAGCAACGACTTTCCCCTGCCCTCATGGCAAGCCGGAGCCAACGTTCCCCCACCCACCACCGCTTCTGGCGGACGCGGCGTCCCGGATGTGGCCGGAGACGCCTCACCTGAGACCGGCTACAACATCTTCGTCGACGGCGAACAGGAGATCGTCGGCGGCACCAGCGCGGTCGCGCCGCTCTGGGCCGCGCTCATCGCGCTCATCAACCAGGGACGCAGCACCTCCGCCGGCTTCCTTAACCCTACACTCTACGCCAATCCCAGCGCCTTCAGCCCCATCACATCCGGCAACAACGGAGCCTTCTCAGCAGGCCCGGGATGGAACGCCTGCACCGGCCTCGGCTCTCCCATCGGAACCGCGATCGCATCCGCGCTGGACCACTCCACCTCTACCACCTGAAGATGGATGGAAAGCTGCCGCGCAGCCTCCACCGTGCTACGTCTGATCCCGAGCGCCTTGCGTTCCTCATGGCCACCTTGCCTCAGTCAGCCTTGGCACTCTGGGGCAGATACGTCTTGCTCACGTTGACATACCCATCGCGAGCAACAATCTTCCCCCGATCGCGATACATCGCCTCATCTTGCGGCTGCACCGTAGCCAGGCCATCCACGTAACGGTTGTACATGCAGAACGCCGCAGCGATCAGCACCGTGTCATGGATCTCAAGATCTGTTGCCCCCAGGCTGCGCGCCTGCTCCACATCGGCCGTGGTAACCTTCTTGCCGCTCGCCTGCACCTTGGACGCAATCACCAGAAGTGCCTTTAGCTTCTCGGAGATATTCGCATGCTGGAAGTCCGCCTTCACTCGGCTCACCAGAGCCTCGTCACCCTCCAGATGTGCCGCAGCAACCGCCCCGTGAGTGCTCTGGCAGTAGTGGCAGTCGTTGAGATAAGAGGTGTAAGTTGCGATCAGCTCGCGTTCCCCGCGGGAGAGTGTATGAGCATCGCACAGCAAAACCTGAACAAGCTCATTCAACGGTTTTGCCGTCTCGGGGCGAAACGCCATGGCGCTACGAATACCATAAAGTCCATCAGGCAGAGTGATATGCGGCATCTTCGTCGGTCCTTTGCAGTTTGAATAGAAACGGAACGTCTTCGGAGAGTCGTGAAACTCACCCCGCAGTCTAGCCTGGTCGAGAAGCAAATCGCATCCACCAAAAGGACGAGGCATTCCGGCCCTTCTCAACCGGTTCAATCTTCGCTGGCGGACAACGGCATTCCAGAAGGCGCGGGCCTTATCAGCGTCAAAGGAAAGAGAGATGCGGGAAACCCGATAGACTGCGAAGTCAATGGCGTAATAGCTCTCGACTGTCTACTGATTTGGATGTTGAGGCCAGTTTTGATCCTCACGGTCGGGTACATGAGAATGCAGCCACCGTGCTGATTGCCCTGGGTGAGGACATCTGCGCCTCACGAGCGTTGACGGCCATTCAGACACTCGTACCACCCCGCGCATTGAAACAGTAGGGTCCCGAACAGCGTACAGGAACGGCAATCGTTGCTGCAGATAGCAAAGGAAATGTGGGCTTCACCATAGATGGTCCGGGCACGCTTCACCGCGTAACTTTCGATGCCCAGCAGCCACGCAGCATCGCATGCCTTGCTCCCAGCCGGATTCATCCTGGAACCCTCGTGCGCCAAAACTCTACGAAGAGCGTCGGAGTTTGGCTTCCATCTCTTTCTGCAACCACTTGGCCACCATCCCTCGCCTTGCCCGTGAAAGACCCGTCAGAAACTCCCCGTTCCTCCTGTTACAGACCAAAAGCGCCTCATTTGGCGCGAGCGCTAAGCTGACCCAGAACCTGCTTGAGGGCTTCGAGTTTCTCTCCAGCCTCAGCCAGTTTGCCGGCAGCGGTAAGACGCTGGTAGTCCGAAAAGTCCTGACTGGCCTGGAGAATCAGAGCGTTGGTAGCGGTCTGTGGCGCTAACCCAGACGGGAGATTGGCAGGCGTACTTGCGGTTGGGGCGGCCTGAGCCGTTTCTATCGCAGTCAGCGAAGATGGCTCTCCGGCAAACAGGGCGGCCAGAGCCGAGGAAAATGTCGGTCCGTAGGCGAGCCGATCCTGCAACGCCAGCACCACCAGACGCAACTCCGGCATCGGACTCTCTTGCGCCTGAAGATAGATCGGTTCGGCGTAAAGCAACGCCTTGCCAGAAGGAATGACCAGCAGACTTCCCCGTAGGACATGCGATCCCTGCTGATTCCATAGCGTGAGTTGCCCGGAGAGCTGCGCATTCTGATCGATGCGGGCCTCGATCTGCTGCGGCCCATCCACCAGTCGGGTCTTGGGAAAGTCATAAACCACACCCGTTCCGTAATGTGCCCCATCACATCGGCCGGCGATCCAACCAATCAGGTTGTTGCGGTTCGCAGGCGTGAAGGGTAGTATCTCCACAAACTCCGCGGAGCTTTCGCCCGGAAGCTTCATCAGAACAAAGTTTGGCTGTACCGGCATCATCGCCTGGTTGCCGTCCGCATCCACGCCGTTCTCTGTGGCAACCGTCCACAGATCCTCCCGGTTGAAGAAGACCTCCGGGTCTGTCATGTGGTAAAGACCATACACATCCGATTGAAGATTGAAGATACCCTCGGGGTAGCGGACGTGGCGGCGCAGATCCATCGGCATCGAGGAAGCATCCCGAAAGAGACCGGGGAAGATACGTCGATAGGCGTCAATAATCGAATCAGAAGAATCGAAGACGTAAAAGGTGGTTGAACCGTTATAAGCGTCTATCACTACCTTCACGCTGTTGCGGATGTAATTGACTGAGTTGCCGTCCAGCGAGTAGTGCGTGGATTCAGGATAACTATCCGAGGTGGTGTAGGCGTCCAGGATCCAGAACAACCTCCCTTTATCGCCAACCACCAGGTAAGGATCGTCGTCAAAGTTGAGAAAAGGAGCCAGCGCTGCCACCCGGTCTCCGATGTCGCGGCGCATCAAAAGCCTGCTGTCCGGCTTGATGTCATCGCTGAAGGGTAACTTGCCCAGATCGCCCTCATAGATCGAGAGAAGCAGACGACGCAGAAACCCGCCTAGAACAATGCCGCCATTGCCCTGATAAGAGGTGAAGTTGTTGCTCTGCCCCTGGGGGTAATCGAACTCCTGCTGGCGGGTCTTGACGTAAACATCCGTATTCGTAAGCTCGCCGAAGTAGACCTCCGGGCGGGTGACGGTCAGGCCAGGAACTGTACTCTGAACCGGCATATTGCTCAGCAGAAATACCGGCAATCCCTCCGGGGTAAATCCGTTCACCGTGTTCATGGTGACGCCGTAACCGTGTGTGTAGGTAAGGCGCTCATTGATCCAGTTACGGCTGCTCTCAGGCAGCCTGTCGACATTCAACTCACGGGCGGCCAACATCACCTCGTGAGTGGTTCCATTCAGGTTGTACCGATCGATATCGATATCGGGAAAGTCGTAGTAGGTTCGGATCTCCTGCACCTGTCTCAGGGTGTCCTGCAGGGCATGCCAGTCCCACAGACGAATGTTCTCCAGCGTGGGCTGGTTGTTGGCCGCATCAGCCGCATCGACGGTGGTCTCTGCGGGAAACTCCTGCTGGTAGAAGCGGTCCAGCCCAAAGGCTCGGCGCGTCGTCTTGATGTTCTGAGAGATATAAGGCGTCTCCCGAACCAGTTCGTTCGGCTTGACCACAAAACTGGCTACGTACCAGCCAACCAGCCCGAGGAATACGTACGTGATGACTGCCGGAGCAATCGCCAAAGCGAGAGTACGTCCGCGGGGAAGCCGAACCGCGTTGGACGCGGCAATCACCGATCCCAGCACCAGCGCCAAACTGACCAGAAGCAGTCCATAGGCAGTGATATGGGCATCCGTATAACTGATGCCATCAAAAAGCGTGTGATGTTCCAGCAGAAGCTCGTAACGGCTCACGAACACCATCATCGCTACCACCAGAAGCAGAAAAGAGATAGCCAACGACAGTCCACGCCATGGTGAGCCAGAGGCGTCAACCCGGCGCTCGCCCGCACCCTCCTTGCGCAGTGCGCGAGTGCTGCCTGTAATCACAAAGTAGATGGCAGCGGCCACACTGATAGCCAGCGCCAAGCCAAGCAGCCAGTCGTTCAGCAGGTTCCAGGCAGGAAGCGTAAAAAGATAGAAGCTCAGAGGTCTGCCAAAGATTGGGTCCGCAAGGCTGCAGGCTGAGCGCGGAGCGTACCAGAAAAGCGCCAGGGTCGGCCAGTCTCCTACAATCGTTACACCGGAGAGAATCGCCAAAAGAACAGCCGCTACCGGGGAGAGAATTCGAAAAACAGGTTCAAGGGAGATTTGAAACGTCTGTCCGGAGAGCATGATTGCCTGGGATCCGGGAAGGTCCTGCCGATGCATTCGGAAGAGGGCCGCGAAGGCCAGCCAGAGAATCACAAAGGTGATCAGGACGACTCCCGCGAAAATCCCTGCCTGGAGTGTCAGCATCTTCCAGTAGACTTCCCCGTAACCGAGCGAGTCGAACCAGAGAAGGTTCACCCAGGAAGAGAGGAGCGAACTGGCGCTGAAGATGAGCCCCAAAAGAACGATGCCGGCAAGAATCTGCAGAGGCCTGCGCCATGGGTGGCGCGGCGACACGCCAAAACGATGTTGCTGGGAATCGATCGTATAAGCCAAGTTGCCTCCGCAGGAGAAGTCTATTACAAAACCAGGAAACCTCTGGGCCAGCATCCGGATCGTACAGACGCGGAACGCGGCACTCGAAACCGGTCCTCCGGAGTAACATCTGTGAAGAAACAAATTGTGGTGGCGGGCCAGATCTCGCCGGAGAGTTTAATCGTTGGATGGAATTTCATATCTCAAGATCGATCCGTGAGCGGCTGAATGTCGAGGAAGTTCTCTTCAGTTTTACAGGAAATGTCGTCTTTGCAAACGTTGCGGCCGCTCGGAAGCTAGCGGATGGGTTGAATTCCCTGCGCGAATCGGAGCCTGCGGAAACCCCCTTGGCGCCCGGAACCCAGGCTACCCCTCCCATCGTCCATGCCGGCGCTCTCTTTGCCATGGGTCTGATCGATGAGCTCAGTCACGCCCTGGTCGCGCGCTATCGCCAACAGCAGGATCCGGCCGTGATGGCGGAAGCCATGCAATGGCTGGCTACGCAGATCACCCCGGATGAGGGTGATCGGCTTCTGACCCAGTTCGTAAGTCAATTCCCCACCGTGGACGTCTATCGGGGTCAAAAAACCGAGCAGCAGTGGCTCCAAGGCAGCTCCGAGGGACGGCCCAATACCGAGATTGCCCTTGAAGAGTTGCTGCTGCTCTGGATCGCCAATAGCAATCCCGCCTTTAAGCCCTTTCGCAGACTATTTGGCGACGAATTGCTCCAGCAGAAAACCTCCTACCTGAAAGCTACCCAGCAAATCCCAGAGTTTTTTACCACTCGGCCCAAGCTCTCTCCCCGTCTCGGGAGCCTGCTGGATGCGCTCCGAGGACCCATGCTTGCCTCGCCAGACTCCTTGACTGGACAACTGGACTACATCATTCAGGCCTGGGCTGAGATCCTGGGCGATGACCTGAAGCGCGTCCTCCTGGCCGTTGACGTCCTGCGCGAGGAAGAACTCGCCATCTGGATGCAATTCCACCCCGCCGGCCCGGACTGGCATCGGCATGCGCCTCCCGGTCGCGGAAATGAGGGTTTCGTTGGCGACGAGTATGTCGGATGGGATCAAGAACTACGGCGTCGGTCCTACGCTCCACTGAACGAGTACGAGGCCTTCAGCGCAGACCAGGCCTGGATGCCCAACGTCGTCCTCATCGCCAAGAGCACCTATGTCTGGCTGGAGCAGCTCTCAAAAAAGTATCAGCGCCATATCCACCGCTTGGACCATATACCCGACGAGGAGTTGCGGCTACTCTCCGACCGCGGGATTACGGGATTGTGGCTGATCGGACTCTGGGAACGAAGCCGCGCGTCCAAGACCATCAAGCGGCTTCGCGGCAATCGGGATGCAGTAGCCTCAGCCTATTCTCTGCGAGACTACTCCATCGCCCACGACCTGGGTGGCGAAGCGGCCTTCGAGAATCTGCGCTACCGCGCCGCCATGGCAGGGCTGAGACTGGCCAGCGACATGGTTCCCAATCACATGGGCATCGACTCCACCTGGGTCATCGAGCATCCTGAGTGGTTCCTGTCGCGCTGGGAGAGCCCCTACCCCGCCTACCAATTCAATGGGCCTGACCTCTCCACGGATAGCCGGGTCGAGATTAAAATCGAGGATCACTACTACGATCAGTCAGACGCCGCCGTGGTCTTCCGCTTGCACCATCATCGCCAGGGTGTCACCCGGTTCGTCTATCACGGCAACGATGGAACCATGTTCGCATGGAACGACACAGCGCAACTGGACTACTCCCGGGCTGAGGTGCGCGAGCATGTGATTCAGGTGATTCTGAACGTGGCGCGGAGGTTCCCCATTATCCGCTTCGATGCCGCCATGGTGCTGGCCAAACGCCACGTGCAGCGCCTTTGGTTCCCTTTGCCCGGAGCAGGCGGCTCCATTCCATCACGCGCCGAATCCGCCATTTCACAGGAGACATTCGATGCTCTCATGCCCCATGAGTTCTGGCGTGAGGTGGTTGACCGCGTGGCGGCGGAGGTCCCAGGAACACTGCTGCTGGCGGAGGCGTTCTGGCTCCTGGAAGGCTATTTCGTTCGCACCCTCGGAATGCATCGCGTCTACAACAGCGCCTTCATGAACATGCTCCGTGATGAAGAGAACGCGAAGTACCGTTCGTATCTCAAAAAGACGGTTGAATTTGATCCTGACATCCTGAAGCGCTATGTAAACTTCATGAGCAATCCGGATGAACGTACGGCGATCGATCAGTTCGGATGGGGAGACAAGTACTTTGGCGTGTGCGTGCTTCTGGCCACGCTTCCCGGGCTCCCCATGTTCGGGCATGGACAGATCGAAGGTTTCACAGAGCGCTATGGCATGGACTTCAAACAGGCCCGCCTGGATGAACAGCAAAATGAAGGGATGGTGGCGAGGCATCAACAGTTGATCGCCCCATTGTTGAAAAATCGCCGCCTGTTTGCCGAAAGCGCTGACTTCGTGATGTATGACTTCTGGACCGACTACGGCACCGTGGATGAGAATGTCTTTGCTTACTCCAACCTGTGCGACGATCAGCGGGGGTTGATCCTATACAACAATCGTTACGGATCAACCCATGGGACGATCAAGATGTCCGTGGGCTTTTTAGACAAACAGAGTGGCGCCTTGCGTCAGAAGAGCCTGTTTGAGGGCCTGCGCCTTCCCTGCGATGAGAACGCGATTTTAGGCTATCGGGACACTGCGCAGGGACTGGAATTCCTGCGCCGCGCCAGCGACTTTCGTGATCACGGCCTCACTCTGGATCTGCGCGGATACCAGCATATGGTGTTGCTACATTGGCGCCATCTGCAACCCTCGGAGGCCTATCCTTGGGACAGGCTCTGCGATGCCCTCCACGGGACCGGGGTCTACAGCCTGGATGAAGCCCTTTCGCAACTCCGGCTACAGCCCCTGCTCGACACCTTGCACCGCACGATCAACGAGGGGACCATCCGTGGATTTGTCATTTCAGCCTATGCGGCTTTGACGCGAGAGCTCGAGTTGGAGTCACAGACTAACTCCCAACCAACCCCAGCCAAGCCCCTATCGTCAACCAGTCCAAGGAAGAGTTTGAAGCAGGAACCAGCAACCGCCTCCCCAGAGGTTCCGCCACTTCAAGAGGCGATCAAAGACTTCCTCCACGGTGTCGATCGGTTCCTGGACAAGGCCATCCATCTGGCGCGTCTGGAAGGCGCTCCACTGCCGGGTAACGACGCCAGGCCATCCTGGCCCTCCGCTGACTCCACCGGCACTGACCCATCCGTTCTAGCAAATGATGCTTCTGCGACTGCGGCCGCGGCGATTCGGCTGCCGTGGATGGTACTGAGATACCCGGAAGCAATGGAACCTGCGGCGAGATCCGTGCTTCCAAGTAGCGACATTCATACGCCCTCGGCACAGACCTGGGGCCCGGTGATGGCTTGGATGGTGCTGCGTTCGGCAGCCTCTCCCGCCGCTGCACTCACAATCTACGACACCCTCCGGCTGCGCCATCTCTTCGCTGAAGTCTTCTCTGCGACCGGAGTGCAGGGTGAACAGGTTTGGCGCTCGGCGGCCATGGTGCGCGTGGTCCTGCTGATGCAGCAAATCGGATCCTGTTCCGCAGCGGTGCGTTCAGAAAACTTCTGGAATGACCCCGATGCCCGCTGGTTGACGGGCATTCACGGGGGCCTCGATGAGCCCGAGTACTTTGTCAAGGAGAGCTTCGAATCCTTCATCTGTTGGTTGCTTCTTCCGTCGCTCATCGATGTCGGCAAAGCGCCCAACGTATGTACAAAAGCGGCACAGGATGTCACCGCCGTTGCCATTAACCTAGCCTATGCGGCCAAAATAGCGGGATATGAGGTGCATCGCTTCCTGGAAGTACTGCGCAGCAGCGACTTGCAGGAGCAGCACAAGGCCGAACTCGATCAGACCCGCACAGCGGACCAGTAGACTGCTCGGTTCGTGACAAAATGGAATTTAAATGAAGATGCCTGACGAGACCTTTTCTGCGTCCTTCCCTGTCGCTGATGTTCCAGCCCCCGCACCTCCTGCTGAAGCAGCCGAGCCCCCTGACCTGACCGTCGCCTCCTTTGCTGAGCAACTCTCCGAGTTTGAGCAAACCCATTCGCACCACAGCGAGGGAGAAGGCAAGCAACTGCAGGGCGTTGTCGTCTCTGTCGATGCCGAGTTCGTCTACCTCGATATTGGGTACAAGACGGAAGGCATACTCCCGCGAGATTCCTTTGCCAACCATGCTGAAGACTTGCCCACAGGCAGCATCTTTGCCGTCTCAGTAAAGGGGCGCAACCCTGAGGGTTACTATGAACTCTCTTTATTGCGCGTGGCCCAGCCCACCGATTGGGCCTCGCTGGAGGAGGCTTTTGCCCAAAAGACTCCCATAGCCGGAGTGGTCACCGGCGTAGTGAAGGGGGGCCTCAGCGTTGATGTTGGAACGCGAGCCTTCCTTCCAGCCTCACGCAGTGGAACCAGAGATGCCGCGGAGATGGAGAAACTGGTAGGGCAACAGATCACCTGCCGCATCACAAAACTGGATACCGTAGAAGAGGATGTGGTGGTCGACCGCCGCTCGGTGCTTGAAGAGGAAGCGCTGGTGCTCCAGCAGAACCGCATCTCTGCACTCCATCAAGGAGCTATCGTGCAGGGAACGGTGCGCAGCCTTGCGTCCTATGGAGCGTTTGTCGATCTGGGCGGGATCGACGGCCTGCTGCACGTCAGCGATTTGTCTTGGAGCCGAGTGAGTTCCGCCGAGGATCTGCTCAGCGTAGGACAATCCATCCAGGTAAAGATCCTCACTGTCGACCCCGATACCAGGCGCATCTCCCTGGGATTGAAACAGCTCCAGCCGGAGCCATGGGACAGTGCCGCGGAACGCTATCAGGCCGGCCGGCGCATCACCGGCATGGTGACTCGTCTCATGGACTTCGGAGCGTTTGTGGAGCTGGAACCCGGCATCGAAGGTCTCATCCACGTCTCAGAGATGTCCTGGGTCAAAAAGGTTCGCAAGCCCAGCGATCTGCTCAAGGTCGGCGATACCGTGGAAGCCATGATCCTTGCGGTGAACGCAGCCGAAAAGCGAATCTCCCTCGGGCTCAAGCAAGCTCTGGGAGATCCTTGGACTGACGTGCCGCAAAAATTCCCCGTCGGTGTGGCGATCCAGGGACAGGTGACGCGCCTGATGAAGTTTGGCGCCTTCGTTCAACTTGCGGAAGGCGTGGAGGGACTCCTGCATGTGAGCGAGATCACGGCAGACCGTAGGATCCATCATCCCCAGGATGTGCTTCGAGTCGGCGAGACAGTCAAGGCTCAGGTCGTGGGCCTGGATGTGGAAAAGCGGCAGATCCGGCTCAGCGTCAAGCAACTCGCGCCCACCGGGCTATCCGAGTTCATGGAGGAACACAAGCTGGGGGATACCGTCTCTGGTCGCGTCGTCTCCGTTCCGAGCCCAGGACAGACCGGAGAGCCCGCCATCGTGGAACTGGGAGAAGGCATTCTGGCGCGGTGTCCCCTCACCGCCATCTCTGCACCGGCAGAAGAGACCGGTAGCTCGGGAGTAGACCTCTCGCAGTTGACCTCAATGCTCAGTGCCCGCTGGAAGGGCGGCATCGCCTCCAAGGCAAAGACGGAACCTCTGGCGCCAGGGCAGATTCGTAGCTTTCAGATCTCACAACTGGACCGCGACTCCCAATCCATCGAATTGAAACTCGCCTGAACTTTCAGCGACGGCTCTTCCAGATCTTCAGCGACGAATTTGACCGTCGTCTCCCGGAGGATCGAGCGGTCGCAGCCGACTACCGAAGCGGGTCATCAGCCTTTCTTCTCGGCTCCCCTCTGTTTTTGACCGCCTGCGTCACGGCTCCTGCAACATCGCCGCGCAGACGGCCAGGCTGGCAATCGTTGCCGTCTCTGCGCGCAGGATTCTTGGCCCCAGCGTTACATGCCTCCAACCGTTCTGGCTGAACAGCGCCATCTCGTCGGCTGTCCATCCACCCTCCGGTCCAATCGCCAACGCTATAGGGCCGCTCTGCCGTGATGATTCACCAGCCAACTCGTCCCGCAACGAGTTCTCCTGCTCCGTCTCCGCCAGCAGCAGCCGCTTCTCGGCGCTCACCCCTTCCAATGCCGTCTTCAGTGCTACCGGATCGTCCACCAACGGCACGTCACTGCGTCGAGACTGCTGTGCCGCCTCACGCACAATCCTTCTCCACCGCTCCACACGCTTGGCGGCAGCTTGGGCAAGGTGCTTCTCCGTCCTTCTTGCGATCACAGGGGAGATTCGAGCAGCGCCCAGCTCAGTGGCCTTCTCGATTCCCCACTCCATGTGATCGAACTTGAAGACAGCCACGAATAGGTGGACCGGTAGAGCCGCTTCCACTTCCAACTGCTCCTTCAGGGCGAATACCACCTCTTCCTCACTTGCTGAAAGAACCTCAGCGCGATGCAAAAATCCATTAGCCACCACGTCGAATACCTGCCCCCGTTGTGCCCGCAGGACCCGCGCAAGATGCACTGCCTGCTCTCCTTGCAAACTGGCGCTGGTCTCTGTCCACGTATCGGCAATCCATCGTCTTCTCGTCATGCGTCCAGCATACTGCGTCGTCGCAAGTTGCAACACAGCATCGCGGCGGATGCTGACTTCCACTGCATCCTGGAATGGCTCTCAAAACACATCAGGGAACGCCTGAAAGCGCTCCCTGAGTGTGTTGCCTTTACTTTGGTGCTTTGCCTTGGTTGCGTTTGCCTGCGCCCCCAATCGATGGTGGACATCGACGCCGCCTCATCTGTAGAAAGCAGCTAACGAAGGTATAGTTTTCCTGCGACGAAGAGTCAAGAAAAAAAGAAGGCGCCACACAGAAATTTTGCTTCGTCCTCGCTGCGTTCTGCAAGATCGTGTGCTCTCCAAAATACGAATCTCCGATCCTTCACGTCGGTCCGACATTCATCTCCCTCGTACCTTACTCCAGGATCACCCCAATCCAATGCACTTGAAAAAGCGCGGACTCTGCTTCGACCTCCTGCAGGCCAGAGGTCCACACTGCGCCTCCAAATGCTTCTTCCTCTGTGGCCTGCCCATCGTGGCGCCATGCTGAATCCGCGCTATCTTCGCCGCAAACAGGCACAATCACAGCATCGCCTCTACCCTCGCCAACCGTCTTGGTAGCGGATCCCTACAGGGAAGATCTGTGATGTGTCGACCATACGCTCACGCGCCCGCAGTAGGGAGAACCAAACGATCTCTCTCCTGAGCTTCTGGGCAAAGTGGTCACCAGCACCTGCTGATCGAACTGCTGATGCCGCAGATGTTTCCCACTCCACCTGCCTCCAGAACCTGCTCGACATAGCTCAGGCGGCATATACTACGTGATGCTGAGGAGCAGAGACAGTCGGCTGCTCCCTGTATTTCGACAACCCCGCGGAAGTTCCGTATCGCAACTTGCGTCTTCCCAACCCGATTCTCTGGAGTCTTTATGCGCGAAGTCGTCATCGTCAGTGCCGCTCGAACCCCGGTAGGCAAGTTCCTTGGCTCACTCTCTCACCTCTCCGCCGTAGAACTCGGCACGATTGCTATACGTGCCGTCATTGAGCGTGCTACAGCCGCCTCAGAATCGACGCTGGATCCATCTGCAGTCACCGATTGCGTCATGGGATGCGTCCTGCCCGCCGGCCTGGGCCAGAATCCCGCTCGTCAGGCAGCATTGCGCGCCGGCCTCTCAGACGCGACTTCAGCTTTCACCGTCAACATGGTCTGTGGGTCGGGATTGAAAGCCATCGGCCTGGCAGCACATGCCATCGCCGTCGGCGACTCTGAGATCGCCGTGGCCGGCGGCATGGAGTCCATGTCCAACGCACCTTACCTTCTTCCCAAGGCCCGCACCGGGCTGCGCATGGGCGACGCGCAGATCATCGATTCCATGATCCGCGACGGCTTGTGGTGCGCCCTTGACAATCAGCACATGGGCATGACCGCCGAACTGGTAGCCGAGAAACACTCCATCAGCCGCGAGCAGCAGGATGAGTATGCCCTCAACTCCCATCGCAAAGCCGCTGCCGCGCAACAGGCCGGACGCTTTGATGCTGAGATAGTTCCAGTCGCCATGGCCGCCCTAAGGGGAGCACCCAGCGCCTCGTTGGCCAAAGATGAAAGCGTTCGCCCTGACGCCTCGCTGTCGGCCCTCGCCACTCTTCGGCCGGCCTTCAAACCCGATGGGACCGTCACCGCCGGTAATGCTCCCGGCATGAATGATGCTGCCGCTGCGGTTCTCCTTATGTCTGCGGAACGAGCCCATCAACTGCGTCTCAAGCCGCTTGCCACCATTCGCGCCCAGGCTACCAGCGGCGTAGCTCCCCGCTGGGTAATGCTGGCTCCCGTAAGCGGCGTGCAGAAGCTCCTGGCCCGCGTCGGCTGGTCGCTCCAGGATGTCGATCTCTTTGAACTCAACGAAGCCTTCAGCGTCCAGGCGCTCGGCGTCACCCGAGAGCTTGGTCTCTCGCTGGACCGCGTCAATGTGAACGGAGGAGCTGTCGCCATCGGCCATCCCATCGGAGCCAGCGGCGCTCGCATCCTCGTCACTTTGCTCCACGAGATGGAGCGTCGGGACGTGCACAAGGGAGTAGCGGCCCTCTGCCTGGGAGGCGGCAACTCCGTTGCCATGGCATTGGAACGATAAATGATCTTCGAATGGAAACGGACTGCCCGGCCACAAGGAGAACCACTCTATGCAGCACGCCGAGCCATGCTGCGTTTCCAGGAATAGGCGAGCCGCGCCATCACACCCGAGACCAGGTATCCGAGCGCCATCGCCAGCAGAGCCGTCTGGTGCCATTCAAACACCACCCCGATCACCACCACCACCAGCGTCAGCAAACGCCCCGGCTTGCGAGCACTCATGTCAATCTCCTTGCCGCTCCAGAAGCGCCAACTGCTCACCATCAAAAAGCCGGTAAAGGCCACCAGCCCCAACCACACCAGTGAAATCCATAGGTTGTGAATCGGAGAGCCTGCTTCAAAGTGAATCACAGCGGCAAGAACCCCTGCTGCCGCTGGGATCGGCATGCCCACAAAATACTTACGCCCCGGACGACCAGGATTGCGCGGCTGCGGGTTCACGCTGATGTTGAAACGCGCCAGACGACTGGCGCCACAGATCAGAAACAGGAAACACACCACAGCGCCGAAGTGCATCACCCGGCCTTCAATCACAGGATGCACGGTGGGCGGAAGCTGCCGAACCCCCCAGAGATACGCCAGCAGGCTGGGTGCAACACCAAAGGTGATCACATCGGCCAGCGAGTCCAACTCCCTGCCAAAGTCACTGGAGGTATTCGTCATCCTGGCGATCCGTCCATCCAGACCATCAAACACAATCGCGAAGATGACCGCTAGTGCTGCGCGGTCGAAGGCCATTGAGGAGAGCGCCACGTTGCTCACCATGGTCCCGCGGATGCTCTGCAGAATGACGTAATACCCCAGAGCAATGCTTCCCACGGTAAACAAGGACGGCAGAATATACATTCCGCGCCGCGCCGAAGAATGCATCTCCTGCTCCATTAGGACCGTCCGTAGGAGGTGTTCTTTGCTGTCGTCTCGCTGTATCCCGGCAGAACTCCCAGAATGGAGCTTCCACCCTTGACACGGTCACCCCGTTTCACCCGCACATCCACATCAGCGGGCATCAGTACATCCACCCGAGAACCGAACTTGATCATGCCCATGCGCTGCCCCCGCAGCACCCGGTCACCAAGCTTCAAATCGCATACGATGCGCCGTGCCAGTAAACCGGCGATCTGCTTGAAGCTGACCTGCGATTCGCCATCTTCAATCACAATCAGAGTCTGCTCATTCATCGCTGCAGACTCCGGATTCATGGCATTGAGAAACTCTCCCTCGCGGTACTCCACCAGCGCCACCTTTCCACTGATCGGAACCCGATTGACATGCACATCCACCACACTCAAAAAAATACTCACCCGAAACCTGCTGCCGGAGGGAGTTTCGATCCACTCTGCATCGTCAACCTTGCCATCCGCAGGGGAGACAATCAAGCCCTCTCCGTCGGGAATCCTGCGCTCCGGATCCCGGAAAAACCACAGGAAAAACGCCGCCAGCAGAACAGGAATCAGCGTCAGGCTGAGCCAGTGCGTCCCCAAATACACAATCAGGGCAACGCCCAGAAGCGAAGCTCCATAGTAAATTCCATCCCGAACCATAGGCATTGATTATACCTTTTGCAGCCTGACCGATCTGCGCCTCATTCCTCTCTAAGCCCTATTGCTACCTCAGCCGTCCTTAGATCTGCTGACATCAGAACCGCATCCTCGATCGGGTCACGATAATACTTTCGGCGCAATCCCTGCTCTGCGAATCCTAAAGATCGATAGAGCCCCAATGCGACCTTACTCGAGGCTCGAACCTCTAATTCGATGGCGTGCGCACCTTGCTCCCTGCACCACTCCATCAGCCTGCGGCAAAGCGCCCTCCCTATTCCCAGACCACGAGCTGAGACCGCCGTGGCAATACTCTCAAGCTCAGCTAACTCTCCCCTGCAACAGCCCGCGGAGAAACCCAACAAACAGGCTCCGCTACTCGCCGTGCTTCCTTCCATGGCGACAAAGCAGACGCGGAACGGTCGGTCCATCTCATCCCCTGATAACGTCCGTCGCCAGATGGAACTGCTCCAATCTGGCGCTTCGGGGCACGCCTTCTGGATGCTCAGTATTGTCTCCAAATCGGCTACCGTGGCGCGACGTACCCTCCACGGGATGCCGGGGGAAGGTTCGCTCTGCGCCTCACGGTTCATGCTGGCTCCCAATGGCTGATCTCTCTTGCCTTACTGAAGCCCGTTACGGCAGCCCTGCTGTCGCCGTCGCCATGCTTCGCGCTTCCACTGGACTGCGGTATATGTCCGCTTCCTGACGCAGGTAGTTGGCGTCGTCCTCAACATCGCTGCCACCCCCCTGAAGACGACGTAACACCCCACCAAGCGCATCGCCGGCATGCAGCGAGCACAACAAAACGCGACATCCCTGCAGTCGATCTGCCAGGCGCTGCTCGACAACTGCGACGGACTTGCCACTCTGGCACGCACCAAGCAATGCATCCACCGTGGTGAGCCACTCACGGCCTGAACTTACCTCACGCGCATAGACCTGGTCGCGACCGGCATCCAACACGGCGAGTGCGGGTGCCGGCCCATCGCCAGCGGCAACCACTCTCGCCGCATCGGCAAGCACCTCCAGACGTGAAACCGAAACCATCCTCAGGCCAGCCGACTCGCTCAGTCCCTTGGCAAAGGCCAACCCGGTCCGAACTCCGGTGAACGAACCCGGACCGGCCACCACTCCAATGGCACTCAGTTCCGTCAAGCGCCAACCCGGCTGGGCCAGCAGATGGCGCAACGACCCAAGGATCTCCGCTGACGCCTGTCTTTCAGAAAGATCCGCTGAAGCCAGCACCTTGCAGCCTTCGCACAGAGCCATCCCGGCGGTCACTCCACAGGTATCGATCAACAGCAAGCGCTCGTTCCCGGCCAAAGCTTTCTCCATCCTTCTAAGGTACAGCTTGGAAGAGAAGATTTATTCAGCAGATGCCAGCACCTCTTCCCGAACCTCTGCATCCTGCGCCGCCTCTCCCGCAGTCTTGGGCAGGGCAATACCAAGAACATCCTCAATATGCGAGACATAGTGGATGGTGACCCCTTCAATCTGCTCCAGCGACAGATCTTCCTCCACATTGGTCTTTACGTCGATTGGAAGAATCACATCGCGGATCCCCGCTCGCTTGGCGGCAAGAAACTTCTCCTTGATGCCACCAACAGGTAGAACATTCCCGCTCAGAGTGATCTCACCGGTCATCGCCAACTGCGGATGGATGGGACGATTCAGCAGCAGGCTAACCAATGCGGTCACCATAGTGACACCGGCACTGGGACCGTCCTTCGGGATGGCGCCGGCAGGTACGTGGATGTGGAGATCCGTATCCTTCAACACATCGTCATCCAGCCCCAGCGAAAGTGCATTCGATCGAACCCAGGTGAGCGCAGCCTGCATGGACTCCTTCATCACGTCACCAATCTGCCCCGTCATCGTGAAGCCGCCCTTGCCCTTCATTCGGTTGGCCTCGATAAACAGAACATCGCCGCCCGCAGGGGTCCAGGCAAGACCCACAGCCACTCCGGCACGCTTGGTCCGCTCAGCAATCTCCGTGTCCACCCGCACCTTGATGCCTCCCAGAAACTCGTGGATCACCTCCGGCGTCACAACCAGCTTTTCCGTGCGTCCTTCCGCCACCTGGCGAGCCGTCTTGCGGCAAAGAGTGCCAATCAACTGCTCTAGTCGGCGCACTCCTGCTTCACGCGTGTAGTGGCGAGCCACCAGAGCCACGCTGCTAGTTGGAATCTCGATCATCGCCTCCTGCCCTTCCTTGGGCTCGATTCCGTTCTCCTTGATCTGGCGCGGAATCAGGTAGCGCTCAGCAATATTCACCTTCTCCTCTTCCGTATAGCCGTTGAGTTCGATTACCTCCATACGGTCCAACAGCGGCGCCGGAATCGTGTCCAGTTGGTTGGCGGTACAGATAAACAATACCTTGCTCAGATCAAAGGGCTGATCCAGATAATTGTCGCGGAAGGTATTGTTCTGCTCAGGATCCAGTGTCTCCAGCAAGGCGCTGGATGGATCGCCACGGAAATCGCGGCCCAGTTTGTCGATCTCATCCAGCATGAAGACGGGATCGTTCACCTCCACCCGCTTCAACTGCTGAATAATCTGACCCGGCAAAGCCCCAATGTAGGTCCGACGATGCCCACGAATCTCCGCCTCATCGTGCATGCCGCCTAGCGAGATGCGAGAGAACTTGCGCCCCAGCGCGCGCGCAACAGAACGGCCAAGCGAGGTCTTTCCTACCCCCGGGGGACCAACAAAGCACAGAATCGGCCCCTTCATGTCCGGCTTCAGTCGGCGCACACTCAAATAATCCAAAATGCGCTCCTTCACCTTTTTCAGTCCATAGTGATCCTCGTCCAGATACTCCTTCGCCTTCTTGATGTCCACCTCAGAAGACGAACTCTTGGACCACGGAAGAACTGCAAGCCACTCAATATAGTTCCTGGTCAGCGAGTAATCCGCAGCAGCGGGATTCATCCGGCTCAGCCGTCCCAACTCCTTCAACGCATCCTTCTTGGTCTCCTCCGGCATCCCGGCTGCTTCAATCTTTCCCTTTAGATCCGCAACATCCTTCTGAGTCTCGTCTAAATCGCCCAGTTCCTTCTGGATCGCCTTCAATTGCTCTCGAAGATAGAAGTCCCGCTGCGACTGTTGTACAGAGTCCTGCACCTCGCTCTGAATCTTGTTGCGCAAACGCTGCACCCCAAGCTCCTTGGCCAGCAGATTGTTAAGCAGCTCCAGCCGCAGCTTGACATCTGCGCTCTCCAGCAACTCCTGCTTCTCGCCGGTCGTAAGAAAGGGCAGGTTCGCCGCAATAAAGTCGCTCAGACGAGAGGGTTCCTCGATATTCAATGCGATCGTCTGTAAATCGTCGGAGAGGGTCGAAGAAGAGGTCACTATCTCCTGAAACTGTGCCAGAACATTCCTCTGCAGAGCCTCTAACTCCGGCGTACGCTCAGGAGCAGCCTCTTCAAGCGCCGAGTAGGAAGCGGTCAAAAACGGCTGCGTCTGCCTGAACTCGCCCAGCTTCACCCTCTCCATCCCCTCGGTAAACACAAAGAGGCTTTGGTTCGGCATCTTAACAACCTTATGGACCGTCGCCCGGGTGCCCACCTCATACAGGTCAGACCCCTCTGGAGCATCCTGCCTCGCATCCCGTTGCGCCACCACCAGGATCATCTTGTCCTCACCCAGGGACTGGATCAGTTGGATCGAACTCGGTCGACCCACCGTCAAGGGCAGAACCGCATTCGGGAAAAGAACGGTATCCCTCACTGGGAGAACAGGATAGGCGTTACCTTTCTCTTCACGCCCACCCCCACCGCTGGAGGGCTTGATCACGCTTACAAAATCAGTGGACATAATTGAGTGTTCCTTTATCAACTTTCTTGAAATAGGATGCAGCAGAATATCGTCTGGACGCAACCTTTTTCCAGTGCATCTTCGAGCTCAGCCAAAATCATGTCCTGCTACATCTCCCTTCCGTCGGCCGCTATCCCCTATCTCTTTCATCAGATCGGCAGTTGTTGCCCCTTCCGGAAGCTGTACCTGAAGGGATCAGTTAGATTGACCAACCCCTTCCTTTTCATCTTCAAAACTCTGACCGACGGAGGCATCGAGACCCTGCGCCTGTTCATAAAAATCTCGTCACAAGATGGCAGTCTCCTTGACGATCTGAATGTTTTGATGCCGAATGACCCACCGATGTCGAGTCGCCAGACGATCCAGAAGGCGCTACAACAACCACACCGGGATCCATTGCAACCAGGATTCAGAGCCATTAGGCTAGGTTTGGTACCGAATACGCGCCACCAAAATTTGGTCATGCCGGTTGGAAGACAGCTTAACCCGTCCGTCAAAGGCCATGGAGCCCCACAGGGAACCTCGGTGGCGTACTTTGGGTCCAGCGTGCAAAGTTGGCTGCGGGAGTGGTGGAATGGCAGACACGCAGGTCTTAGAAGCCTGTGCCCGAAAGGCGTAGGGGTTCAAGTCCCCTCTCCCGCACCAGAAACCAAAGTCTTGGCCTTCACCAGGAAAGTAGCCCCATGAGTCAGACCATCACCCAACCCGATAACACCCGCATTACACTGGAAAAGTCCGCCAATTACCGCGATTCTTACGCCAATAGCGTACAGGTCCGCCTCTCTCTGTGGGATTTTTTCCTGGTCTTTGGCACTTTGGAGCAGGAGACGCCCGAGCAGGTGCGCGTGGACAACTTCCAGGGTATCTACCTCAGCCCGCAGCAGGCCAAGGCGCTTGCCAATGTGCTCCAGCACAACGTGGCACAGTATGAACAGAACTTTGGCCCGATCTCCCTCGACGGTCCCGGCGTACAACGCTTCGTGATGCCAGCCAACGGCCCGATCCACTAAGTACGCCCCGTGGAAGGTCTTGACCAAAGGATTCGCACGCTACCCGCCCGGCTTGCCGCCTTGCCGGACAGCTTGCTCCTCCTGCTCTTCTTTGCAGCCGTGGCGCTGAGCCATCTTACCCTTCTGCACCTGCCTTATTTTTGGGACGAGGGCGGATACTACATTCCAGCGGCCCTGGACTTCTACCATACCGGCCAGCTGGTTCCACACTTCACCAACGGCCATCCACCGCTGCCCAACATCCTGTTGGGCACATTGTGGCGGATCGTCGGCTACCACATCCTCGCCACAAGACTGCTGGCCTGCGGATTCGCCGCACTCGGCCTCATGGCCATCTTCCGCCTCACAGAACGTCTGCTGGATGCCTCCGCGGCGCTGGCTGTAGCCTCGCTCTCGGGCGCTTATCCTATCTGGTTCGCTCAGAGCTCTCTAGCCCACGCGGATATCTTCGCCGCCGCCTTTACGCTTTGGGCCTTTGCGCTCTACCTGCCATCCCTTCAGGCACCATCTACCCGTTTGGGTGCCGTCGGCCATGCCAGACCTCCGTATGTCTCCGTTGCAGTCTTGTTCTCCCTGGCCGCGCTCTCCAAGGAAACCTCCATCATCCAACCGGCAGCGCTCGCAGCCTGGGAGTTATGGCTGCTGTTGCGTGACCGCAAACGCCCTCGATTGAGCACCAGCGCCGGGCACCCGCTCGACCATGGACAAGTCGCCAACCTTAAGTCGGCAGCCAATGCGGGTCCAAACCTTCCACAGCCTCTCGGCTCGCACAGCGCATGGCTGGCATCTCTATGCTTTCCTGTGCTGCCACTGATCACATGGTTTGCCTATCACCATCACGTGGTGGGTTTCACCTTCGGCAATCCCACTTTCCTCCGTTACAACGCCACGGCCAACTTAACCGCTGCTCACATCCAACAAGCGCTCCGCTACCGCTTTTTGCATCTGTTCTGGCAGCGCAATATCTGGCTACCGATCGTCTTTGCACTCGCCTGCCTCCTGCTGCTCCCCCCACGGAAGAAGGCTCCAGCCTCGCTACAAGCTGATCCTCTCTTTGCAATGGCTGTGCTGGTGGCTGCCAACTGGTTCGCATTCTCTATACTGGGTGGCGCTTTGCTGACGCGCTATCTTCTGCCCATGTATCCGCTGATCTTGATCGTCTGCGTACACTGCTGGCAGTCCCGCACCCAGCGCTGGCCCCTCCTGGCCGTGGCCACCGGCGCGGCCTTCATCAGCGCACTCTGGCTCAATCCCCCTGCCTTCTTCGCGCCGGAAGACAATCTTACCTACCGCGATATGATCGTGGTGCACCAGGAGGCAATCGACTTTGTCCAGCAGCATTATCCTCACGCAACCATTCTGACTGCATGGCCAGTATCCTCAGATCTCTTTGAACCCTACCTCGGTTACGTGAAGCATCCCATGAGAGTCGTCTCCATTCAGGACTTCACCCTGCCGCAGATTCTCATTGCCGCCAGAGAACCCGATCGCTACAACACGGCCCTCGTCTTCACCACCCACCTCGTAACCCCTTGGCTGCGTCATTATCTTCTAAACCATCCCAACACACGGCGTGGACGCGCCTTCTCGGCAACGCGCGACCTTACCCCGGCAGAGATTGCCAATCTTCTGGGCGGACAGATTGTTTGGCAGGACGAGCGTGGTGGCGAGTGGGCAGCGGTCATACGCTTCCACCGCGGCGAAGCCGCCGGTCTCTGTGCAAAATGTCTTTCCTTGCCGAAATAGAAGCTCTGTTGAGATCAAATGCATTCAATCATTTAACGGACAACCGCCAATGCTCCATTCCATCCGGCCCAGAAGCGCTTCAAACCAAGCCTGTCTCTACACCCCAAGCTCGCAGCGAATGGCGTCAGCAATGGCGTTGGCATGGCGATGCATGGCCTCAGCGTTGGCGGCCTCGATCATGACTCTTGCCAGCGCCTCCGTTCCGGAGTAGCGAATCACAATCCGGCCCGTATCCTTTAATTCTTGCTCGGCCGCCTCAATCATCGCTACCACCGAGGGAATCGTCTCCAAAGGTCGCTTTTCGCGCACCTTCACGTTGAGGATTACCTGTGGATAGTTCCTTAGGTCAGCGATCAGTTGGCCAAGGGTCTCCCCGCTGCGGTGGACCAGATCCAGCACCAGAAGCGCGGTCAGCAGACCGTCGCCGGTGGTGGCGCGTGCGGGAAACAGTATGTGGCCGGACTGCTCTCCACCCAGCGACGCCCCCGAGCTGCGCATCTCTTCCAATACGTACTTGTCGCCGACAGGGGCGCGAAGCATGCGGATCCCGGAGCGGGCAAAGGCAGCCTCCAGACCCATGTTGGACATCGTCGTGGCTACCACCAGATTATTGGCCAGTTCACCGCGCGCCTGCAGATCACGCGCGCACGCTAGCATCACAGCATCGCCGTTCACCACGTTGCCGTTCTCGTCGGCAAACAGGGCGCGGTCCGCATCCCCGTCGAAGGTAATCCCCAACATTGCGCCGGAGATCTTCACCTGAGCCGCAATCACATTCGGATGCAATGCGCCGCAATGCTCATTGATGTTACGGCCGTCCGGGGAGGCGTGCGTAATCTCGACAGTACCCTGCAAGGATTCAAAGAGTTGCGGTGCAACCGTACTCGCTGCCCCGTTGGCGCAGTCCAGAACAATATGGCGATTATCCAGCGACAGGCCGGGAACAGCATCCAACAAAAAGCGAATGTACTCCGCCCGGTAGCTCTCCTTCACCTCGGGTAACCTGGGATCCTCCGGAATCTGTGGCTCTTCGCTCAGCACCCTGTCAATCTCTCTCTCTATGCCAGCCTCCACCTCATCTGGCAGTTTGTAGCCGTCACCACCAAAGACCTTGATGCCGTTGTCTCTCCACGGATTATGGCTTGCAGAGATGACCACTCCGGCATGGAAGCCATGCAGACGGGCCAGGAATGCAATCGCCGGAGTCGTGATGATCCCCGCAGACTCCACGCTCGCTCCCGCGGCGCGCAGGCCGGCAGCCAGCATCGCGCCGATCCAGACCCCGCTCTCCCGGGTGTCCATGCCCATCAAAACTCTTACTGGCTCGTCAACGCCCTTGCCAAAGTGCGTATGGCTGCCCAACTTGACGCCCAGAGCCAGCCCAACCGCATAGATGGTGCGCCTGTCGAGTGGCGCTTCGCCCGCCACGGCTCGAATTCCGTCTGTCCCGAATAACTTCCGCATACTGAACCCTGAATCCTTAAAACGTGAGATCCACACTCGATCTTAGAGCAATCTGCCTTGGAACGCCTCTCCCTCAATGGCCGGCAATGTTAACTTCATCCGCAAACAACTTCTTTGGCCCTCGGCACTTCGAATCCGTCTTAAGGAATCTGAAGGAACCTCTCTCTGAACCTATCTTCCCCTCGCCAGGAAGCAAACCATGAATAGCAGAAACTGCCTCAAACTCCCCCACGTTGGGCAGCACCGCTCGCTCCTACTCCCTCTCCGTCACCTTGGCGTGCAGCCTCCCCCTGGCTAGCTGGGCCGTAATCATGGTTCCAGCGCCGACCCAACTCGCATCCCGCAAGACTTCGCCGTCGGGGCCATAGACCAGAGCATAGCCGCGTTCCAATACTCGAAACGGACTCAGCGCCTCCAGACGGGCCACGGACCTATCCAGCCGGTTTCCCGCCACCCCTGGAACTCCTGCACCTGCCACACGCAGACGCTGCTCCATGGATTGAAGGCTTTGTCGCTTGCGCGCCACATTCAGTGATACGTGCTGGCGACGAATCCTGGCCTCCAGTTGCTGCAAGTGGCCCAGGTGCTGCCGAAGACTCTTGTCTATCGACACCTCTGCTCGATCCGTCAGATCGTCCAGACGCTGGGAACGCCTCTCCAAAGAACTACGGGTTCTGCGCAGAATGGCATCAGCGTTTAGCGCAGAGACGCTCTGCCGTAGCCGCAACAGATTGTAGTGGCAAGAGCGCGCCAGTCGCGCCCCCAGCCTCATCAGACGATCGGCCAGACCGTAGTGTCCAGCCGTGAGTAACTCCGCAGCAGCAGAAGGCGTGGGGGCATGCTGATCGGCGGCAGCGTCGGCAATCGTCGTGTCCGTAGCGTGGCCAATTCCTGTAATCACCGGCACAAACGAAGCAGCGATAGCCCGGGCAACACTCTCATCGTCGAAGCCATGTAGATCCTCCCATGAACCTCCTCCGCGCGCCACCAGAATCACATCCACCACACCTTCCTGCGCCCTCATCCCCCCCAGCACGAGAGCGGGGTCCACTGCCTGTGCGGCCATCTCCGCGTGCCGGCTAAACCAGCGAACCCCTGCAGCTACCTCCGCCGCACAGTTCGGTCCCTGCACGGCAACCGGGTAAATCAACAGATCAACCGCTGCATGGCGGCGTCGACACACTTTGATAATGTCGCGCAGCGCCGCGCCGTGCAGGCTGGTCACAACGCCAATGCATCGGGGAAATGCAGGCAACGGGCGCTCATTGGCAAACAGACCCTCTCTGCGCAAACGCTCTTTCAGTGCTTGGGTAGCGGCCAGAACCGCGCCTAACCCAGTCTGCTGCATCGTCTCTGCCACCAGTTGAAGCTGACCGCGCGACTCGTATACGGAGAGCGCCCCGGAGACGCGGACAGAGTCTCCATCTTTCGGCCGGAAGCGAAGCAGCACAGCCTGACGGCGAAACAGAACGATGGAGAGTTGGGCCTCGGCGTCCTTCAGCGTAAAGTAAACGTGACCACTCGACGCAGGACGCCAATTAGAGATCTCACCCTCCACCATGATGTGGTTGTGGGCGCGTTCCACCAGATTTCGTACTTGGCGGACAAGTTCTCCAACGGTAAACACCACTGGCAGCGGCGCCATGTGCTCTCTGTCACTCCGCCCCGTGCGTTCGGCCGACGCCCCGCCCCCAACATCCCGCTCCTCACCCTGCTCGACCGGGCGAGCCTTCACCAAAATCGCATCCGGAGCGCCTTCAGCGTCAAAGAGCGACGGAGCAAGATCCTTGGAGGACTTCAATCTACGTGTGCGGGAGCGGCGAAGCTCCGCCAAACTCGGAATTTCGTCAGCCATCTACAGAAGAGTCTAAATCCGAAATCACAACAAGTTTTCTCCTCTGAATGAATCAAAGAAGCTGGTTATCGCCAGCGACCCGATCTTCACCACGATCGAATGGCCCACCGCCGGAATCTCCCCGCGCTCGGGCTTATTGACCCGTCTGGTCAGAATGGACTGGAACAGGGCAGCAGCCCAAATGCCGCACCGCGAATCTTCCAATCAAGCCCACAGCCAAATACGCCCAGCCGAAACGCGCCAACTCGCGAGACGCGGTAGTGCACTTTCCCCCTCGTTTGACACTAACGGAAGATTGCCACAAGGCGTTACGTTCAAAGCCTTCAAGCTCAGAGTGCGCTCTTCATCTGGACCGAGCCCTTCAGGCAGACTTCAACAGAGATTCCGCCTCACGAAGGAGAACTTCTGGATGGCAAGGCTTGTTGAGGAGCTTGAGTGGCCGACTGGTACGACTCACCTGCTGCTCCAGCTTCACAACGTTATTGGAGTAGGCAGTCAGCATCAGCAGCTTGCACTCCGGCATCTCATGCTGGACCGTCTCAGCCAGTTGCAAACCGTTGGTTTCCGGCATGGAGATGTCGCAAAGCAGGAGCGATGGATTGAAACTACGCGCACGATCAAGCCCTTCAGCAGCTGAATAAACAGCCTCAGACTCGTAGCCATTGGCTTGAAAAACCAGATTGAGTGTGTCTGCTACCAGATGGTCATCGTCTACAACCAGAACTCGATGTTTCATAAGACACCTCAGGCCCAGAAGCGCTCAGGGAAAACTCGCTGATCACGCATGAGAAAAGTCGCCGACAAAAACCGACCACCCCCTGGAGAGAAGGGGCAGCCTTTCGCTGTGAGGCAGCTTCGGTATGACGTAATCTTAGGACAAATGAAATGCTAACTCCTCCTCCGGAACAAAGCTAGCCAAAAAGAAGGAGAGAAGAGGGGAAGCTTTTCTCAAATCCGCCCCCAGCGCGTGACCAGCAGTTTCAGCGGTCCATCTCTCTGCGTTCGCTCTCCTTGGCGATCTGCACTCGCGTTTCTTCATCGAAACCGAAGGTGACTCCAACCATCAAACCCATTCCTCGCATGCAGCAAGCATTGGTGCGGCTGCCAACGTCGCCGAACTTCAAGCATCGCGGTCCTCATCCAACCACTCTCGCTCGAATCCTTTCCGAAAGCCGCAGAGCCAGCGCCATCATCGTCAGCGTGGGTAGTTGCGCGCTTCCGTCGGGAAACGTCGCCGCGCTCGCAATCGATAGATTCTCCACCCCATGCACCCGCATCTCCCCATCCACCACACTGCTGCGCGGATCCGTCCCCATACATGCGCCTCCCATGGCGTGGCGGGCATCCTCGAGACCCTCCATCGGCTCGTCACCATCCAGCACCCCCTCGGCCCACTGCACACCCGTCAGTCCCACCCTCTGGAACTGCCTCTCGAGATGCTCGGCGTAGCGCCGTATCGAGTCCATCTCGTGCCCGGTCACGCGCCAGTCCACTACCGCCTGCGGCACTCCAGACCAATCAACGTTGCTGCCGAGCGAAATGTGCGAACTGGACGGAGCGTCCTGCGCTACATTGAACTGCAGCCGCAACTCCGCTCTCTTCGAGAGAAACCTGCGGTTTTTCAGCTTCGCTTCCAGCATCATCCGGACACCTTCCAGCATCGCTCCCGGAATCTTTACCGCATGCGTGGCCAACGCCCGATCAGCCTCACCTCGCTGAACCGAGGTCAGCATCTCCCGCACCACCGCAATCCCTGACCCCTCCGGCTCCGCAATCGCAAGATGAGCCAGGATCGGGTTAAGATCCAACCTCTCGCGCAAAGCTGCTGAAGCTTCCAGCTTCACGCTGTGTAGCGTACCACCGCGCACATCGCCGGCACCGGCAAAGAACACCCAGGGCCGCAGTTCGCTGGCTACCCGCGCCCGCGCCTCTCCCGTAAATGTCGCTACCGGCAGCGTCAGATGATCGTGAAAGTTTTTCCCCACCTGGCCCTCGGCGTTGCCCACCCCCTCTTTGGCCACCGAGCGAGAAGCCAGCAATAGCCTGGCCGTCTCCACCGTGCCGGCCGCTACAACTACCTCCTGAGCCTCGAACCGCACCAGCGAGCCTGCCGGAGTTTTCACCAATACGGCCCCAATCCGATCATGGTTGCTTCCCTGGCCTGACCCGTCCCCTGCGCCACACCGTCCTGCACCCAGTTGCAACTCCACCGCCTGGGCATGCAGATACACCCGGGCGCAGGCCAGCAACTCCTTGCCCAGCGAATCAGCCAGATTGCGCCGCGGAAACGCCATCCACTTCGAAACCCTTGCTTCCACCTCCTGCATATCCGTCAGAAGTTGCGGCACGCCTTCTCCGATAGCCGCAAAGAATCCTGCTGCCTCAAACGGAAGCTTCCCCACTTCAAGCAGATCCTCTGCCTCGGCCACATAGGGTGCCAGATCCTCGGAGCGCACCAGCCAAGCCACCCCACCCCCCGCAGAGAGCACCTGCCCGCCCCAGCGCAGCGATGAGCCCCCGAACACCCGGAAACGCCCCTCAACCGTCCCCACGTTCCGCTGCCCCTTCAACTCGGCAGAACCAAACATCTCCTGACCGCTGGTCTCCAGGCGCCGTCCACCAGCCTCCAACACCACCACGTCGATTCCACCAAGGGCGAGCTTTCTTGCTAGAACCAGACCGGCGATTCCAGCCCCCACCACGCAGACTTGGGCACGAACCACCTCGCCCGGAGCCTGTGTCGTTGCAAGATCAATCTCCATCCAGCCTCTCCTCGCAGCGGACCACCACTTCACGGCACAGATCCCAACGCAGCGGCGGTTAGAGAGGCACTCTCATGAACCGCCATCCACAGGAACCAACCCCGCTTGCTGCGCAGGCAAGCAAAGGCACGTCTTCTTACCCGAGTCTTCTCGCTCGCAATCGCCGGCTCACGCACCTCCAGAACCCCTACTCAGCAAGCAATTCCAGGCGAGCAAAGCCTCTCGCCAGATTTGGACTCCGTCCACCAGACAGCCAGCACTCTGACTTTACCAGCCCCTAAAACTGCTACCGTTCTGGGGAGATTCGGATGGGCGTTCCTGGCCCCGGCGGCCCGTCGTCACCGGGCAAGCTCTTCTTGCGCCGCTTTACTGGCGGAGCCGAACTCGGCCCCTTCTGCTTGCGCCCGTTCCTCCGGACGCCCCCAGTCTCAATCACCGCGCGCATCCAATAATTCCCGTTCTCATCCACCTCCACCCCGTGGGTCTCCCGCTCAAAGCCGGGGAAGCGCTTGCCGAACTCCTCCATGGCCAGAATCAGTTTGATCACCGGACTCTCCGAACCACCCAACCGCTCACCTGGCATCGACATGGGAATTCCTGGTGGATACGGCACCAGCATCACGGCAGCAATCCGTCCAGCCATCTCCGCAAAACGCACCTTCTCGGTCTCACCGCGCAACAACTTCTGGTAGGTCTGGGCCGGGGTCAACACCGGATCAAAGTCTTCGTCGGCCGCTGCGTTCACCAGCGCCGGCAGCTTCAGTTGCTGCATCACGGAGTGCATCTCATCGCTCAGCTCTTTCAGTGTCACGTTGCGATAGCGCGCTGGATACTTCACAACCAACTCCGGCAAAGCCTCCTCCAGCGGAGCTTCGCTATCGTACAGCCGCTTGAACTCAAAGAGGTTCTCCAGCAGCGCTCCCCACTTGCCCTTGCTGGTCCCCACAGAGAACAACACCAGCACGGTATAGTCTCCCGTCCGCGCAATCTCCACTCGTCGGCCATCCAGAAACTCTGTGAGAATCGCCGCGGGAATCCCCCAATCCGCGAAGACGCCCTGAGCATTCACGCCGGGCGACAAAATCGTAACTTTAGCTGGGTCCAGCATGCAATAGTCGTCGGCGATATCTTCGTCCTGGTAACCGTGCCACTCCTCACCCGGTTTCAGCGTCCAGGCGCTGGAACGGTTTGTCAGCAAACCATCGGCAGCCTCCTCCAGCAGGTAAGTTTTTCCATCCAGTGGATCAAAGACGTACTCGGGCTGGTAGAGACGGAAGAACCAGCCCTGCTCAGCCTTCCGCAACCGGTGCGCAATCGAAGACATCGCCTTACGAAAACTGATGGCATCCTGTAGCGTCTCGCTCATCAATGTCGGGCCGGCTGGGTCATCCATCATCGCCGCAGCCACATCGATGGACGCTATCAAGGGATAGAAGGGCGACGTACTGCCGTGCATCATAAACGCTTCATTGAACTGATCGTAGTCCAGCGGAGCTCGAGGACTCAGTTTCACATGTACCATCGAGGCCATCGAGAACGCCGCCAGCATCTTGTGCGTGGATTGGGTCGAGAAAATTACAGGTCGATCGGGCATCTCGTCCTGCACCCCCATCGCATAGCGTCCCCGGTAGATCTCGTGGAACTTCGCATACGCATACCATGCCTCATCAAAGTGCACTCGCGGAACGCTCTTGGCGAGTTCCTCCACCACCCGGTCCACGTTGTAGCACAGTCCGTCGTAGGTCGAGTTGGTCACCACCGCATAGGTAGGCACCCTGGAACGAGCCCCGGTTGTAAAAGGACTGCGGTCGATCAACGCCTGGACATTCTCCGGGCTGAATCGCTTGATCGGCACCAGCCCGATCATCCCATAGCCATTGCGCGTCGGCTTGAAGTACACCGGCCGCGCGCCAGTCACGATCAGCGAATGGCAGATCGATTTGTGGCAGTTCGCATCGGCCAGCACGACGTCGTCCTGCGCAATCACCCCATGACCCACAATCTGGTTGGAGGCAGAAGATCCTCCCAGCACATAAAAAGTCCAGTCGGCGCCAAAGATGCGCGCCGCATTGCGCTCACTCTCTCCCGGCGGGCCCAGGTGGTCCAGCCACGAACCCAGCGGCGAGGTAGAGATGCCAAGATCTGACCGCATGATGTTTTCACCGAAGAACTTGTGAAACTCCATTCCCACCGGATGCTTCAGATAAGCCACCCCACCCATGTGACCCGGGGCGTCCCAGGAGTACGCACCCTGATCGGTGTACTTCTTCAGTTCGCGAAAATACGGAGGCAAAAGTTGCTCGTGGTACCGCTCCACCGCAAAGTCGACCCGGTTGGCAATGAACGCCGGCGTATCGCCAAACAGGTGGATGTACTCATGCACCTGTTTGACCACCTCCAGAGGGAGTTCGCTCACCAGCGTCCGGTCGGCAATCAGGAAGATTGGAATCTTCTTGTTGCGCCTGCGGACTGCGCGCAGAATCTTCAGCGCGGCCCGCTCGTCGAACTGGTTCTCCCCCTCCAGATCCCAGTCCAGCAAAATCGCGCTGTGCGACGGATCGGAGGTCACCAACGACAATCCGTCCTCGGGCGTCGAAGTCCTGACCACTTCATAACCTTCTGCAGCGATGGCCTCTACCAGACGCTCCATCGCTCGGTCTGAGACCGAATCGGTCCCACCCACCTCACTCGCAATCAAAAGAACCCAACGACCCTCGTTCATACACCTCGTTCCTGCTCCATGGTACAGTCTCCAGATTCAAGAATCACCCTCCTATCCGGCCACCCTGCAAAATAAAAAAGCAAAAGGTTCGACGCCGACAGATCTCCATCTCTGCTCTTCGGATGTCTGAACTGCGGTAGCCCCTTACCCCCAACGGGAGCCCCGTATCCTCCGAGCTAGACTTCAACCTGCTTTGCAGTCGAACCTGTTGCTTCTACCCGCATGGGGCGGTCATCCGGTCTAGTCTAAACTCACCCCGGGATGCACATTATGCGGTGCATGGAGCTTCACCCCGTGCTGACTGGTTGTGAGCTTGATATGAACCAATGTGTCAGGCTTCACCTTCGTAGCGGGTAGCTGGAACCCTATCACGTAGCTGTGCGCGATCGCCTGCTTGAACTGCTTCAGATAGGGCATCAGATCGGGTGGCGTGATAATTCCAATGTTGTAAGACTCGGCTCCCGTCGCATCGCCAACCTGGGCCAGATAGCTCTGTCCGCTCAAACTTCCACGTGCCCTCCGCGGCCAGTCCTGCCCCCAATAAATCGAGTAAACAGCCACGCCCGCCCGCTCCGCGTCCTCCTGTGCTGCCTGCACGTAGGGACTATCCTGATTCATCAGCGAAGTGGAACCGTTATACGGATCAATGCCATTGGTAATCATCAAAACAAACCGCGGACCCGGCGTATTCGAGGGCCATTGCTTCACAAACTGCGAGAGCGTGAAGTACGGACTCGCATCCACGCCGGCTATCTCAATCGGGATCCGCATCGTCGCCACCACGGCTTGGTGATCCGTCGTAAAGTGGTGCATGCCGAGCACGATCCCGTTGCGCATATACCCCAGCAACACCTGAACTCCAGGTGGCAACTCATTAATGAACTCCGCCAAATCGGAGAGCTGGTTGTCGAATGAACCCCGCAGCCCATCATCGATCAGAATGGCCAGTTGCGTGGCTGGCGGGTTGATCGGCGTCACAGAAGTTATCGGCACGACATCCCGGCCTACCTGGAGCCTCAGTTTCCTAGGATCCAGCGGGACATCGGCCTTGGTGTCCACCGTAATCGTCGCCGTCGTGGGGAGCAAAGCTTCATTTGGGATACCCTGAGCAAAGATGACCGGCGCCACCATTGCAACCCCCGCCAGCAAGGCGGGTAAGGTCTTTCTGCATAACTTTCTGGACATTTTCCTCTTCCTCCAATGAGTTAGACGGTCTTCATCGATCCTCGATGGCAAAGCCGTCCCCGAGCGACACCTACGCCATAATCCTACCGCCAAATCCTCCCTCCGTTCGATCAACACCCCCCAACGGCATCCTGCGGAATCTCCCGTCCTGCCATCGCCTGTCGCCCCCTGTTACTCCAGACAAGCCCGTAGCAACGCAGCCAGTCACCCATAGAAACAAAGCCCCAGTGGGAAGGCGGGCGTCGGACGGCCGTAACCCGCCCTCAACGGAAAAATCTGCCTCCGCAGCGTCCGCACCCCCCGAAGCGCTCGGCTGTCCTCGAATCCAGCCCCACCCGGCCCGGACCTGGCGATCACCAGGCCCAGATCCCGCCCCGGCGTCTATTGTTTCCCCCCTAGCCGCAGCTCCAGCCCCGTCCGGAAGGTCAGCGGAAGCGCCGGATACCCAATTGGCCCAATATGCTGGTCGTTCAGCAGGTTGTCAAACTGGGCAAAGTAAAAGAACCCACGCTTCAATTGATAGTTCACATTCATATCCAGCTTCACATATCCAAAATCCAGATTCCGGTTTGGCAGTAGAAGCGTATTGCCGCCATTCAGATCCTCATTCTGCAAAAAAGTGGAATCGTCGCTGCGGCTGGCCGCTGCTCCGTCCAGGGAAAAGATCAGCCGCCGATGGGTGTACTCCACGCTGAAATAGCCGAAGTTCGGAGCCCGGCGGAATGGCCGTGCCCCCACCAGCGGGCTCAAAGCGCCGATCGCGATGCCCGGCAGGTTCGGGTTCTCCGTAGGTGTTCCCTGCAAGGCCGCAACGGCATCGGAAGAGAACGACTGCAATACCCGGGCGTCCAGATACGTATACCCCGCGCGAAACAGAAAGTGCGGCTGTGGCTGCCAGATCAGCGCTACCTCTGCTCCCTGGGCGCTATACGCCAGCGAGTTCATATACGCCTCGGAGAGCCCCACATTCGGGTTGATGTTCAGATGGAAGTACTGATTCAGAGCCTGCGCATCCACCCCCTCCAATTGGTTGTTGAACATGTTATGGTAATACCCCACCTTCAGCACCAGCTTCTCGCCAAAGATATTCTGATCCATGCCCACGTCATACGTTCGCGAGTCCTCCGCTCCTTGCGGCGTAATGTGGTACAGAGCAATATCGGTTGTGTCGCCCGCCTCCAGCAGTTGCGTATAGAGACTCTCAAACTGAACTGCCAGCGTTGGCTCCTGTACCCCGGTCGCCACATTGGCCCGCAGTCGCGTGCCATGGAACAGGCCCCCCCCAGGCCGCACCGGTATATAGGTCAAACCGATCCTCGGCGTCCCCGCAATGCCAAACAGGTGATTCTTCACCACCGCGCCGCCGGCAGAGTAAAAAAGACGGTGCCAGAACTCTCCCTGAAACTGCAGGTTGTACTCGTAGTTCGGACGCTGCAAGGATTCGTGTTCCACATAATCAAAACTGGGATCGTAGTCGTTGAACGATCCCCGCTCATCGTCATACCGGAAGCCGAACAGCCCGATCATATGCGGTGAAAAGTTGTAGTCCGTCTGGTAGTACACCTCGTCGAGATTGCTGTCCTGATCGTAGTTATTACCTGTATAGAGCTGCACCTGCCCGGTCGCGGTATATCCGTTCGCCCCGCGAATCGTTACCACATTGCCCACGTTCCCCGGCCCGGCGATGTCTGGACCGTACGCTCCCGGATCGTTCGCCAGAAACGTGCCCCCAGCCGCAAACTCCTTCTCCTGTTCTCGCTTCCGGGCGATGTCATAGCGCACCAGGTTGTGCCACTTGCCCTTGTACCAGTTCTCCACCGTCATGCTGGAGTAAAGATCCTGGTCCGCCTGCCGATTGCTCTGTGCAACCCCCTGAAAGTCCCATGCGCCCGGCACACCCTGCACTGAATCGGCATTATGCAGCGTAAAGCGGAGTTGGGTGTTGCCCGCAAAGTTGTAGCCGATGTTCGCCGCATCGGTCTCGTTGTGATACTCGTCCAACGGAAGATCGTTTGAGGTGTCTATCCGTGAAAACGCCGTGTAGTAATCCAGCCCTTGCAGCACCCCGCTCAGAGCCACCTGGTTACGATACGTCCACAGATTCCCTGCATCGCCCTCATAGTCCAGCAGCGGCTCTGCCGTCGTTCCCTTGGGAGTGCTCAGGGTAACCACACCCGCGCCGGCATCCGTTCCATACATGGCGGAGTCCGGCCCGCGTACCACCGTCACATTGCTCAACGCCGCCGAACTCACCGTTCCAAAGTCAAACGTTCCGCCAATGTCATCGGCAGGCGTCCCATCCATCATCACCAGGTTTGCGGTAGAACTACCTCCGCGCAGGAACAAGCTGGTCTCGCCGCCCATCTGCCCGGTCTGCACCATAAACACTCCAGGCTCCTGCCGCATCGCGTCGATCAGGTCTGGCTGCTTGGAGAAAGAATCTGCGGGAATCACGCTCACCGGGGAGGTTAGCTGCGGCAGCGGCGTCGGAATCCCGGTCGCACTCACCGTAACGTCCTGCTTCACGGTGTTTGTCGACAGCACCACATCCCGCTTCACCACATCGGTCGCGCCGCCGTAGATCTCCGTCCCCACTGCGGGCAGATACCCACCGGCTGAGCCCACCAGCGTAAACCTTCCCGCCTCCGCATATCGGATCTCGAACGCGCCCGTCGAGTCCGCATAATCCATCGCGACAACCTTGTGATCCTGCACCAGCCGCATCAGAGCGCCTGGAACCGGCCGTCCCAGCGCATCCGTAACATGTCCACGTACCACCACTGCCTGTGCGCGTGTGGCAAAAAGAACCAGCACCGCGAGAAAAGAAACACCCCGAATCAGTTTGGCGTACGGGCTCCACCCCATACCCAGCCAAGTACGGCCTACAGAAAAACGCATATTCATCTCCTCCGCCCCCCCTTCGAGGGCGTGGTAGGCAAAACGACAAAAGAACCGGTCTCCTGACTGGCGCGATTTCAAAGTCAGCCCATGACGTCAGAGAGCCGCCCTTCCCGATGTCCTTTGGACGATCAGTGGGCGTCTCTGGGCCGACCTCACCCTGAACAGCCACAGACTCAAGAGCCTGCGGAATCGTCAAGGTGCGCGCATCACAGTTGCGGGGCAGTGGCGGAATCTCACCGCGCTTCCCGAACATCCCTTTGCGCTAGCGGGAAAAAGAACAACGCACGGCTTTGAACCTCAGCCATGCAGGAACTTCAAGCGAGCATCTACAGCAAGACCAATACAACAAACCCAGCCCTGCAAAACCAGGCTTGCTCCATCCCTGGGCCCTCACGGCGCAATTGCCGCAACAAAACTACCGCAATCACCTCGCCGCAACTCGAAACCTGCCGGGACAGGCAAAAGGCACGAAGAAACTGAGCTATAGTCACCAGTGTAAGCCACGGTTTGAGGAAATCCCTCCCCACCTAGCCCCAAGCTCCCGCTACTCTACATTCTCAGCAGCACCTTGCCGGTAGTCTTTCTTCCGGCAAGATCGATATGCGCCTGACGAGCATCCTCCAGCCCGTAACTTGCCCCCACCCGGACATGCAGATCACCACCCTCCACCCAACCAAACACATCTGTGGCTCGCCGCTCCAGCTCGCTGCGAGTGCGGACGTAGTCCTTCAGCGTCGGGCGGGTCAGATACACGGACCCCGTCATCAGCCGGATCGGATCCAGCGCGGGCACAGCTCCGCTGGACGCTCCGTAGAGCACCAACAGGCCGCGAGGCCGCAGGCACCGCAACGAGTCGTCAAACGTGGTCTTCCCCACCGAGTCATAGACCACCGGCAGGCCATCTCCGTTCGTCTGCCGCTTCGCCTCGTTCACAAAACTCTCCACCGTGTAGAGAATCACCTTGTCGGCCCCGGCCGCCAGCGAAAGCTCTGCCTTCTGCTGTGAAGAGACCGTAGTCAGCACCCGAGCTCCCAGCCGTTTGGCCATCTGCGTCAACAGCAGTCCCACCCCCCCGGCGCCGGCATGGATCAGTACTGTCTCCCCAGCCTCGATCGCATGGGTGTCATACGCCAGATAGTGCGCCGTCAACCCCTGCAACAGGCAGGCAGCCGCCTGCACACTGCTCATTCCCGCAGGAACCTTCAATAGATCAGTGGCCGGTGCGCAGGCAAACTCGGCATAGGTTCCTCGGGTTCCGTTCCAAGCCACGCGCTCGCCAACTGTAAAACCGCTCACCCCTTCACCCACCTCAACCACAGTCCCGGCCGCTTCCTGCCCTGGGATGAACGGAAGCTCTGCCGGATACCGCCCCTCCCTCAGATAGGTGTCGATAAAGTTCACGCCGGAGGCTTCGATCTTCACCAAAACCTCTCCCGCTTCCGGTCTGGGCATGGGCAGATCCACCAACTCCATCACCTCCGGGCCACCCGTCCTTGTGACTTGTATAGCTCTCATCGTCTGTATCCCACGCAAAGGCCAAGGCAATCGCCCATAAGCCAAATTGGCCCCATCCAGTATCTCAATCTCTCTTCCCAGGAATGAAAAGAACGATAAGACCAATTAGGGCGCCGTCCGGTCTCCAGCATACGGGGTCTTTTGCGGCTGCGCAAAGAGCCACCCTACCTGCCGCTCGCCCGGCAACCCGCTCCGATCAACTGGATCCCCTCCAAAATCAATACGTCGCAACGGAAAACAACTACGCATCCTCGCGCCCCCATCACTCCCAGAAAGGAGTTTGTCCCGCAGCAACCGTATCGCCAAATACAATCGGCTGCATCACATCGAAGATGAGCAGTCCGGGCCGCCCCTACCCAGGCAGCACCAGCATCTACCGCACAAGTTGGCAAAAGTGGAATAGATCGTCATCCTTCTCGGCTGATCCAGACCTGCGGTCTGCGTCAAGCTCAGCCGAACAACCCCGCCTCCACCGCCTCTCATCCAGCGTCGACCGGCGTTTGCGACAGCAGACCAATGCTATCGCGTGCACTCCGAGATCAGGAGGCATCCCAAAGCCCTCTTCCTTACGCTGAAAGGCACAGCCACACGACCACTCGCTACAAGCCAAAGACCAGATCACAGCACTGCCATCTCCAAAGACATAGCTTACGTCGAATACATCAATTACCTGAAGCGAACCTCCTCCGGATGGCCCCGCCTAATCCCAGCAATCCAGTGCCGAGCAACATCAGGGATGATGGCTCCGGCGTGATCGATACCGCCGGGGAGTACGTCAGCGACCCGACTGTGAACTCCCAGTTTTCGTCGTCGTACCCGTTCGTGATCTGCAGATCTGTAATGTCGCTTCCCGCTACCGTGACGCTATACATCGTATAGAAGGCACTATCTCCGGATATATTTTGGCTCGAAAGGATTGTGCCCTCGGGCCCGTATGCGAAAAACTCAGAACTGTCGTTATTTCCATAATTGTCAAACAGGAAAGATACGTCGTTCGCTCCCGTCGTAAAGGCAATGTTGAGTATGGTGGCGGTTGGGTAGTCAAACCCACCTTTGATAGTACTGGCAGCGTTCACCAATCCTCCATAGGTCTGATCGACTACGGGAGATCCGCTCAGGAGTGGCCCAGTGCCTTCCAGGGAAAAGACAACTCCCGGATATTGTGTATTAACGACTGTTCCTGTTGGTAATGTGGAAAAGCTAATTGTCTCAGCCTTCGCATACGCAATCACCGCAACCCAGGCTACGCAAAACATCAGGAATCGGATAGGTACATTCATTTGGCTTCAACCTTCCTTGAATCATTCCGCCGAAGCAGGAGGAGCAGCGTGTAACACCGCGGGCCAAACTCCCGCTATTCATGTTGAACCTCTCTGTAGAGGATGGCAGCAATTCAGTGACCAACTAGTCAACGCGAAAATCAATTCCCGATGAAACTCTGAAGCCCGAAACTTCCCTCGCTGTACACCACAAATATAGGGATAAAGCTATAAACATGTGTGAATTCCTGTCTCGTTCGTCGTCGCAAAAGGCATCTGTCACCGGCGCCACGTGTCATCATTGAGAACAAAAGTGCAAATTATTGCACAGGGAAAGGATAGGTGTTTTCTTCTTGGAAACAAGAGACCAGAACCGTCCCAGTCTCATGGCTTGCTTTCAATGCACCCCGGGCGCCTCGATCGATCCTCCCAGAGGTTGAAGCAGTCGAGAAACGGCGAGATCTTCCTCCACACCTCAGCCAACACACGGCAAACAAAGACAGGGACAGCACGGATTACCATAGTGCTGGTCAAGATCCTGGGCTTCAGGTCCTGGCTCGGTCGGCCCACTGCAAACTTCATCGTGCTCTTCCGTAAGCAACTCTTGCTCAAGGGCAAGTGGAAGCGGATCGCGGTACCGTTCCAAACTCGGAAACAAATCCTCCACCAGAAATCATGCCAATGATGCCCACTTTCAGCCAACTCGGAGCGTCGGACTCGCCATCCAAATCCACACCGTTTGATTCCTGGCAGATCTCGCAGATATTTCAGGCAACCAATCAATCCATCACTGGGCACACCCATCCTGCCCACCGGCAGACAGCCATGCGAAATCAACAGGTCCTCAAGCTGAACATCCATCATCCTGAACCAGCCTTGCTATCTCGGAATGGAACCTGTTCGGATCATTTTTCCCTGAGCGAGCTCCATCTGCGATCCGGTGGCTCCCAAGACCAAGGCCGGTCGGTCTCCAACGTAAGATCGTACGGTCTCGGCGACGCGGACGGCGGGGTCGAAATGTCTCCCTCATTTTTTTTGAGAGCAGCATACGCGGACGTCACAGACGGCGGGAAGCTCGCCATCTGCTCCTCCAGGTTCTTCACCAGTTCGGCAACAATGTTGGGGTGAAGGTGCGCGATGTCGTAGCTCTCCAGCGGGTCCTGCTCCAGGTTGTACAGCTCAGGCCGAGCCAGCCACGCACTACCCTCCGCCCCCGTGGTTCGGTCGTTGATATAGATCTCGCCTTTGATGGCTTGCGCCACCCTCACCTTCCACTGATCGCGACGGATGCAATGGATATCAAGACCCCGATTGCCCATCGGAGAAAAGTAGAGCAAGGGTTTGCGTTCCACCTTTTCCTGATGCTCAAGAAATACCCTCGAAAGTTCTACCCCATCCAGCGGCTTTTCCGGAAGGGATAGGCCGCAGAACGTGGCGAAGGTAGGCAGTAGGTCCAAATGCGAGCACCAGGCGTCCACTTTGCGCCCAGGAGAGATTCGTCCTGGCCATTTCGCCAGCATCGGCACCCGGAAGCCACCTTCCCACGTAGAGGCCTTGCGGCCGCGCAGCGCACCCGGCGACCCCTGGTACCACGGACCGTGATCGCTGGTAAACAGGATCAGGGTGTCTTCGGCAAGACCCTGCTTCTCCACTGTCTGCATCACCTGACCCACGCTCCAATCGATCTCGGCGATCGCATCCCCCTGATGCCCAAAGCCGGTCTTGTCGGCAAACCGCGCCGAAGCTCTCGGTGGATCGTGAGGGTAGGAGAAGGCCATATACAGGAAAAACGGTTGCTTTTCTCTTTGCGGGTCTTCCAGAAAACGCACCGCCTCTTCGGTGTAAAGCGGGGTAAGAGTGTCCCGATCCGCGTTCGGTTTGATGATTTGCTCATCGCGAACCAACGGAAGCGGCGCCATGTCGACACTCCAAGGCACTCCCAGATAGGAGTCAAATCCACGACGGGTGGGCAGATAGGGCGGCGGAAATCCCAGATGCCATTTCCCGATCGCCTTCGTCACGTAGCCCTTGTCGTGGAAGAGATTCGACATCAGGGTCTCGTCCAACGCGGTGCCTTTTGGGGATTGCGAACCAAAAGCCCCAGTCGTGTTCATGCGCGTACCGTAACGCCCAGTGAGCAGCGCAGCTCGCGAGGCCGAACAGATGGGATGCGCGGAGTTCCAGTGGATGAACTGCGCACCGTGGGCAGCCATGGCATCCAGATGCGGGGTGGGCAACTTCGATCCATAGCAGCCAAGGTCGCCATAGCCAAGATCGTCGCAGATCATCAGAATGATGTTCGTCTTCCGGTTTTGCCGAAGCGCCCGGGCGGCGGCCAACTCACTTTCGATTGCTGCCGATGCGCCGGAGGTCAGCTTTCCGTCAAAGCCGAATGCAGCCACTCCCGAAGATAAGGTCGCTACGAATTCACGCCGATTCATATTCTCTCCCGTCGTCACGCTCCAAAAGCTGAATTCCCATTCGATTCCACCTCCATACCGGCTCCCGCGCCCAGGTCACGCTGCCCCGCCACAGAACCTGACAATTCACCTTCTAGCATCCACTCACAACCGTGGAACCATAACCATGAAAGCTCCGTCCGCGCTCTTCCACAACCACAATCTGCACCAACCCGCTTCGCCAGGATGGGATACCGCTTCACCATCACTTTTACTTCAGAGTCGATAAGCGGCAGTTGCGGTGCCTCTGCAAATGCTCTCCTGCTCATCTGGCGATAATTCGGAGATGAAGGAGCGAAAGGTATTCATCCAGGTTATGTAATCCCCAGCAACCGTTAAAACCGGCCAGTCGGAACCGAACATGAGCCGCTTGGGCCCGAAAGCAGAAAGCACCACATCAAAATAAGGCCGCAGGATCTCCGGGGTCCAGGTCTTCCAATCAGCCTCCGTCACCATGCCGGAAACCTTGCAATAGACGTTTTCGCGCTGTGCAAGGTCTTCTATCCGCTCTCTCCATGGTGAGAGCATCCCATCCCGAATCCTCGGCTTCGCCACGTGGTCGACTACGAAGACCTGACTCGGATGGCGATCCACAAATTCAATTGTCTGCGGCAGGTGACGCTCGAATATCAGAATGTCGTAAGCCAATCCGTAACGGCAGAGCATGCTGATGCCTCGGTTGAAATCTGCGCGCAGCATATAAAAATCATCGGGCTCATCATGTAGCACATGCCGCACCGCCTTGAGTCTGGAGTTTTCAGCCAGACGCTCCAGAACGGGCGCTGCATCAAGTTCTGCAAGTGGCACCCAGCCTACAACTCCCATAATAAAAGAGTGTTGCTTCGCAAGATCCAGCAGCCACTCTGTCTCCTCTGTCGTCTGCCGCGCCTGGACGGCGATTGTACCTTCGACGTTCGATGCGCGCATGACCTCCTCAAGCTCCGGAACCAGAAAGTTGCGGCGCAGGCTGGTCATCGCATCGCCCATCCACGTGTAGTCACGGTCGTTGTATTTCCACAGATGATGGTGTGCGTCGATGATCATCGATAACTCCATTCCTTGTTCATAACTGGTTGAAGCATCTTTTGGATCTCCGCCACTAGATCCGGATCATACGGTTGCTCGAAACTTTCAACATTGCCGCGCACCGTCTCCGGCTTGCTGGTGCTGAACAGTGTCGTCGGTATCTCCGGATTCTGACTTGAAAACTGAAGCGAGAGTCGACTTATTGAAGTTCCATGGGCTTTGCAGAATTCCGCAACAGCGCGGAAGCGGCTCCGGTCTTCGGCGCTGGCTGGATGCCATGATGCGGGACCTCTGTCAGTCAGCAGACCCGATGCAAAGGGCGATCCATTGACAATACCAATCTTCTTCTGCTTTGCCACAGGCAACAGATCAAGCAGTTGGGTATCATTAAGACAATAATGGTTGTGAACCAATCCGGCATCGATTTCCAAGGATGCGAAGATTCTCTTCCATAAGTCCATCGGATAAATACCAAAGCTTACGTTGCCTATTCTACCCTCCCGCTTCAATTCCTGAACCGCTTCATACCCTTCAGTCAAGGCCCATTCCGTGTACTTTCTATCCTGGTACTCAATGTCGTGAATGTGGATGATATCGAAATAGTCCACCCCTAATCGCGTCGAACTCTCATCCAGTGAAGCCCGGATGCGCGCTCGAGAGTAGTCCAATGTGTCATTGCCATAATTGTTCGGGTCGGTGTATTTTCCTACCTTGGTGGAGAGCACATAGCGGTGACGAGAGATACCGTGCAGCGCCTTGCCGAGAACCGTTTCAGCCCGTGTGCCTCCATAGGCCGGCGCAACATCAAAATAGTTGATGCCACAGTCAAAAGCCGCATGCACCGCCGCAATCGCCTCTGACTCATCAACAGCATGGAATACTCCCCCGAGCGATGACGCTCCAAAGCTGAGCCGGGATACGCTCAATCCTGTTTTGCCAAGTAGACTATACTGCATCGGAATACCACCTTTCTGGAATGCCTAATGTCCTGTCATCGAGTTACCGATAGCGAGCACGAACACCGCAACTAGAAGAACGGAAAGACCTGCGTAAAGGGTTCTCCGCGCTTTTACTGAGGTTCCCTTCCACTCGTGCGTTATAAAGCCGAACAGATTGGCAACCAGAAGCGTGAAAGCCAGGTAGACAGCCCAACCCACAGAGGTTCCAAGACGACCGAGGTAGTATGCGCCCATTCCATAGGGGATGGTGGCAACAAACCAGATCACACCCATCAGAGCGCCGTTCAGCCAGTCATGAACCGCATCAGAACCAATGTTGTTTCTCCACGTTCCTCGCCAGATCTGCAACCCGCCAAACCAAAAGAGAAGCGATGCCGCTGCTCCCCAAAAAACAGGCAGCCAACTCGCTAGCGTAGAAAAAACCGGACTGGCGCCGAGCCTTTGAGCTTCCTCACCGGCACGGCTGGTAAACGCAAAACCAAGATTTGCGCAAGAACTCAGCAGACCCGATGCGACGCAAACCAATAGAGCCCGCCCAAATCGGTGGTCTTTGGGACTGAAGCCAATCTGACGTTCGCGCAGTAGGCCTCCCCTGCCGCAAACTACCACCCCTGCAACGCATCCTGCAATGCCAACCATGATCAAGCAGCCGCCAGTGGTGAAAAGATAGGCAGAAGACTGCAGCAAGAGTGGAAGAAAAGACCCCACCGCAGTGTTGATGCCCATAATCGTAGCAAAGCCCACTGACATTCCCGCCATCGTTACGCCGTATCCAAACAGGATCGCTCCGATGCCCCAACCGAATCCATAGGCAACTCCCCGCAATACCACTCCTGCTCCCACTGCATGCATCGCTTCCAGCCAGTTCGGCATAACCAAAGTGGCCATGCCCAAGGGAAGAATCAGCATCATCACAACGGTAGAGGGTAGATAGATGTTTTCCAGTTCGAACTTGCGCCGACGCTTGAGGGGAACTGCAAGCGCTCCTCCAGCTACCGCAGCAGTAAAAACCAATGCGAATCCCAGTAAAGATGAATCCATCAGATGCGCCTTCCCATCGTTGCCGGTCGACGGCTCAACATAGCCCAATGCTTTAGCCGGAGAATACATTGGTCGAGCCATACTTGTCAGACAGCTTCTAAGAACAACCCTTCTTTTGCTGTCCACATAATCACGCACTCCATTCTTTCCCGAACCCTGCCAATGTCCTGCCATTTCGCGATGCGCTCTCGCTCATAATTTGCCATTAGCTGATCATCGATCCTTCGCCTTACCACCAATCGATTTGCTGCAACCACCCTTCTTCAACCCACTACAACGGAAACGAGCGTTCCGGCGGAGTCACAGTCTGGACTGATCTATGCGAGGCAATAGAATGACATGCAGCGACTGCAAATCGTTCGCCTGGCATTATCTTCAATCTGCCACTTTGCCACCCTGACAACAGGTCTCTTCTCCAACTTTCAGGCTTCCGCTCTGTACCTGCTATTCGAACTGATTGACGTCGACTATCGCTTTGATCAATGTCTGCTTTGTAGTGAGCGCCTGGAATTGCGAAGCAACATCGGAAAGCTTCAAATGATCGGTAATCCAATGCGAGGTGTCTATCTTGCCCTCTTCAATAAGCTGGATAATCTTTGGGAACAACCCGAAACTATTGCGACTCGCCAGCAGCGTCACCTCCTTGCGATGAAAGAGCGCATCGTCAAGGGAGACTGGATCGCGCGTCAGCCCCACGTATACCAGGGAGCCGCCTGTAGCTACATGCTGCAGGCTGCTGCTCATCGCCGCTGCGCTCCCAGTAGCGTCGAATACGGCATCCGCCTGCCTGCCTTCTGGTGTAGGGGATACCGCATAACCCATGCGCTGCACAAATGCTCTGCGCCATTCGCTCTTCTCAACGATGTGGACCTTGCCGCCAAGCGCGGAGGCAAACTGCGCCACAGCAATTCCAATGGGACCTGCGCCCACAACAAGAGCCTCTTGACCTGCTTCCAATCCACTGCGATTGACTGCATGTGCGCCAATAGCGAGCGTCTCGATTAGCGCCAACTGATCAAGGGACAACTGACTGGACTTGTGTAAAAGGCTGAGCGGTACGGAAAGATATTCCTGCAGACCGCCGTCCACATGGATTCCCAGAATCTGGATGTTTTCGCAGCAATTGTTCCGGCCCATTGCGCATGCTCGACATCTTCCACAGGTAATGTAAGGCTCAATGGCACAGCGATCTCCTGCATGGATTCCATACTCGTTGGCCGGAGCCTTTACCACCACCCCAGAAAGTTCGTGGCCAATGATTCGGGGGTAAGTATAGATCGGATGTCGTCCTGCAAATGCGTGGAAGTCACTCCCACAGACGCCTACCTTTGCCACCTGAACCAAAGCACTCCCCGAATCCGCGATTGGAGCCGGCGCTTCCCTCTCCCCAAAGTTTCCTGGCGATTCCAACACGATCTGCCTCATTCCAGTCCCTCCCGCTCCGTGATAGGTTGGTTCATCCATCTAGCCACTTTATTGTATACAGCCATCCTGAACACATCAAGATCCTCGCTCTTACGGATGTCGTTGTCAACCTTTGGTTCGGTAATTCGATCTACCGGATGACACGGAGCCTCTTCCTTTTGACTCTTGCCATAGAATGGATTGGAATGCTGGGCGAGTTGCCAGCCAAGGATACATCATGCCGCGCACGACTACGGATACTCTTGCACCATCGGATAAGCGGATCACAGCAAAACTCATTGCTCGCATCAAGAGCATGATTGTCGAAGGCGTGATTTCACCCGGCTCCAAATTTCCGCCCGAGCGTGAGCTGGCCAAAGAGTTCGGCGTCAATCGTGCCTCCGTCCGCCAGGTGCTAAAAGTCCTTGAAATCATGGGTGTGCTTTCACAGCATGTTGGGGACGGCACCTATTTGAGCACCAGCGCTGAGACCATCCTCAATGAACCAATCGATTTCCTGGTGCTTCTCGACGATCTTTCTCAGCATGAACTGTTTGAAACTCGCCTTATGATTGAACCTGAACTCACCGCGCGCGCCGCCGATCGCGCCACTACGGAAGACTTATCCGCACTTCGCAACGCCATCTTTGCGATGGAGCGCAGCAAAACTACCCGTGAACGCCTCAACGCAGACTTGGCCTTTCACGAAGCGGTCTTTCGAGCCAGCGGTAACCGCATTTGCCATCTTCTCTTCAAAGGGATTCATCGTACGTTGCTCATGAGTATGAACCAACTATCAGAGCGCGTTTCACTGGATCAGCCCTTGATGTTCCACCGCAGAATCTACGCAGCGATACGGGAGCGGAATCCAGAAGAAGCAAGACGCGCAATGTACCAGCACATTACCGATGTACAGAATCTTGTCGGGAAATCGCAGTCCGCCAAATACCTACCCAAGCAATAAACTCGTCGTCCCGACCGGCAGATAAATTGGTCATCCCCAGAATCTGCCCTGCTCCAGACCCGCCGCCCCAAAGCCACGCAACCGCCGGTTTGAAAACAGACAGAAGATGTCGACGAACGAACCGGGCAAGGCCCAGATCGTTCACCTTAGCCCTCGTGTAACCTGATCGGCTAACTTACGTGTTTGGTCCCAGCCGGGATAGATTGGCTCAAGACAAAACCTGTTCGAGCTTTGGGTCCGGATTTTGCGGATGCATCCAACCATGCCTGATGACTTTCACAACTCCGGGGCCCTGGACGCAGATGTACGCGCAAGTTGTCCCTGAAGAAGCCCCATCGCGATAGAGATCAGGACTACTGCGAAACAGGTGTGGGACGAGGGTGGCCAAGAAGACCGTATGGAGGGCGATGGCCGAACGAACTGCCGGCGCCCTTGGTACGGCAACTCGATGGGGGAAGATTGTCAAACGACGATTGATTCCTGATCCGTGGCCGATGGCTCTCTTGGTCTCCGGAGACGGATCCACCTCCTCCGACAGACTCATCAGAACCGGCGCCGCTTGGTCCTGGATTCGATCTTCTTCTGCGTCTCGGGATGTGCTTCCGCAGGTGGCAAAACTCCCGGAGGGAGAACGCGCCTGCAGATGTTCCCTTCTAAACGCCAGGTCTCTTCCACGGTTCGGCCGGGTTTGAACAGTCCGGTGGCGGGGTCAGGGACCGGCAGGGGCTCTCCAGCCGCCAGCACACGATAGGTAAAGGTAGGCAACTTCTGGATCTCCTCCGCTCCGTGGCCATAGGGATCGGCACTCAAGGTGATCTTCAGTGGAAGGTAACCGGCGATGTTGTGCTCGGCAAATCCGGTCTCATAACGATGCTTCCGGAGATTCCAGACAAAGACACGTACTTGATTGAAGTCATAGGGCAAGCCAGACTTGTATGGTGCCATGACGGTCAGATACTCCGGGATGCTAGTGACGATCTTACCGTTCTCAAGGACCCCTGAGTCGGGATCGTCCACCTTGGCCAGAACATAGGCGCTGACAATCCGCTGGCCATCGGCGTAACGGAGCAGCGCGTCTGGGGCAGAGACATCCACAAGTCCCCCATAGATCCATCCTGTCTCCCCCTTGGCATCACGAATTAGCCACCAATCTTCCATGCGGGGCGGTGGAGGCATAGTGCCTGCCAGAGCAGTAGCCGGTGCGGGAGTTTCGGGTGGCGGACTTCCCGGAGGGACCGGCTTGGGCACCGAGGCTCGCTTCAGCAGGCTCAGTGGAGTGGATTCGGGCAGAAGGTACAGATGATCGGTCTCCCTCCCGGGAGCCACATGCAAATAGGCTTCATCACTGGTAGTCGCGGTCGCTATGACTGGATCACTCTGGCTACCCTGCCGCAGCGCCTCAAATTGATCTTCCAGCTTCTGAGAGGCTGTCTGTCGCTCTTCGATCCAGCCAACCTCGCCTTGGGGCGCGCGAACCTTAAGCCAGCGGCGCTCACGTTCCAGCACCTCCAACCGCTCCCCGTTGGAAACTGTCCCGGTTCGATTGGAGACCGCGGCAACCCGATCACGCAGAAAGGTCTGTTTCGCGGTCACGTAGACGTAGGTTAGCGCCGGTTGCTGGCGCCATCGGGAGCAACCAGAGAGCGCGCAGCAGAGCCACACCGCCATACCCACGACAAAGAACCGCGACCGTCGGCGCGCGTCCTCTGCCGGGCCGCCAAGTAACTGATTCCACTGATGCGAAGGAGAGTACTGCATGTGAAGCGGCGCCTTTGGTTCAATCTCAACGGCCTGTATCAAGTTGGGGGAAGTCGGGCAGATTCGCTCCTCTTTAGGGTAACGCTGAGGCCACGCCGACAGAAGTGGGCAGTGTGGTTCTACTCTCATGCTAGCGAACCCGAAGCGAATGTATGCAAAAGACTCACTGAGAGAGCGCCAGAACCGCTGGAATCTCCGTCAAAGTCCCAGTCCCTTCTGATGCGGTCGGGGTGAGTAGTCCGCCGGACTCGATGGTGTAAAGCTGAAGACCGTTTGTGGCGCTGTAGCCAGCCGCGACCAGATAGCCACCCGTGTTATCCACAGCCAGCGCACTGACCATGGGTGGCGCTGTAAAAGGAGAGCCCGTGACCGCTGTCAGCGCAGCATCGTTCCCAATGGTAAAGGCGCTGATGGTCCCGTCAGTCTGGTTCCCCACGTAGACGTAGGTGTAATCGGGGTTAATGGCCACGGAGTGAGCGCCGTTGCCTGTACTGTAAGTGTTGGCCAAGGTGGGAACGCCCTCCACGGTTGTGGAGAAGACTTGAAGTCCGGCGGTCCCGGCACAGTAGATGTTGTTGTTTTCGTCGACGGCTACGCCAAAGATACCGCTGGCGGAAGTGGCAGGCTGGATCAGCGTGGAAGGAGTCGCAATGCCAGTCTGGGTATCGAAGGTGAAGGTGTCCACGCCTCCTGTGCCCAGGGCAGCGACCACAAAATCTCCGCTGGGAGCCACCGTCACCTGAGTCGGCGTGACAATTCCATTGGCCGCGCCGGAGACGGTATAAGTATTGATAAAGGTGAGCGCCCCAGTAGAGATATTGATGGAGTACTCCTCCAGGGTGGTGCCATCGGCGTCAAGACAGAAGAGCCAATCGCCGTCAGGAGAGATGGCCAGCGAGGAGACGCTTTCGCTCACCAGCGGAGTTCCGCTGTCGAGGATGCTCAGGGTTCCTCCACTTTCGATACTGTAACCGTACAGGTAGCCGGCGCCGAGCACGGAGTCTGTAGCAGCGTATAGAAACGTGTTGGACGGGTTGACGGCTAACGCGGAGGGCGAGTAACCAAAGGAAAAGGGAGAGCCGGTGATCGCCGTCAGGGTGCCGCTGGATATGGCGTAACCGTCCAGATTATTGGCGGAAGTGACGTCGTTTGAGATGTAGCCAAAATCTGTGGAACTGGAAGTGGTGCTGGTGCTGGTGGTCGAAGTACAGGTAGTGGTCACCGTGGTCGTCACCGTACTGGTTGGCGTACTCGTGGTGCTTGATGTGGATCCGGCGACGCAGGGACAGTCCGACTTGCCCTCGCAGGAGAAGAAGTTCCCGCAACTGGTCAGAAAAACTGTAAGGCCCGAAAGCAGCAGGAGGGCGCATGCATTGGACAAATGGAAGCGAAACGCAGAGCGGCGAGGGGCTGACGCCATGGTAGAAGACTCTCCAAAGATCCGAAGGCAGGCTTGGCCCGCTCCGGGATATACCCATTGTTACAGGTGTGACACGTGCAGCCTGACCTTTAGCTATTGATGATAGGACGGATGCCGAGCCCAAGGGTTTCAGCAGAAGCAACACCCAGCGTTTCATCCAGGGGTCGAAGCCCGGAATTCACGCGAAAACCTCGAAATAGCCCACCGAGAAGGTTATGCGAGAGACTCAGGCCTGCCCAGCCCAAAAAGGGCGGCAAGCCGCTTGGAACCCAGACGGGAGCCTGTCCGTTGGCGTGCAGCCGTCCAAAGGGTCCTTGGACGCACTGAGCCGGTACACCTACCCTGGTTCCACTCCAAAGCCGTATCATCGGAAGCAGTATGCCGAGTTTTCCTGACAGTATCTTCCTCTTCGTTCTGGCACTGCTGTTGTTCGGTCCCAAGCGCCTGCCCGTGCTGGCCAGGGAACTGGGCAAGTGGGTGGGTGAATTCCGGCGCGCCTCCAATGAGTTCAAGATGCAGATGGAAGAGGAGTTGCGGCTCAGCGAGCAGGCGGAGCGGAATAGACAGATTGCGGCAATCGCGGCAACCACGCCGGTAGCCCAGGAGACAGCTCCGACGCAAGCTCCTGAATCATCCGCGCAGCCAGATCCGCTGGCCGCGCTGGCGGAGAACGAAGATCCTGCCGCAACGCAGGCCGACCCCGATTCACCATCGGTAATCCAGGCGATCCCAGATGACGAGCGATCGTCAGCATTGGATCAACCTTCGGCTCTGAAACAGCGCGAGATGGAAAGCTTGCAGGAACAGTCTGAATTGCCCATCACGGTTTCTGGAGACCTCAAGATCATGCCCCCCAACACGCGACGACCGAGGACGCAACAGACGGCCACGCCCATCGATCCCGGGACATTTGACTTTGGAATGGGCGAGTTTGGAATGCACGAGGGTGGGATCGCCAACCCGGGGATGCATGAGCGCAATCCAATGGAGTCGCCGGGAAGCATGCCATCGGTTATTTCTAATCCAGTCGCAGAAACTCTTCCCTCACCACCCGAGACGGATAGCGACACCGCCAGTGACCACCCTACATCCATTGCGGAGAGGGCCTTGCATGGCAATTGAACTGTTTGACCGCGCACGAACTGCGGTGCATGACCGGGCTGAGCTACCCGGCATGACCTTGATGGAGCATCTGGAGGAGTTGCGTACCCGGCTGCTATGGATCTTCGGTTATCTCTCCGCGGGTTTTGTGGTGGCATGGCTCCTGCGCAATCGCCTGGTGGGATACATCCAGAAGCCGCTGCTGGATATCGGACTGAAGATGACCATGACGCATCCCACGGATGCGATTAACTTCTTTGTCAAGACCTCGATTGTTGGGGGAGCGATCCTCGCGTCTCCGTTCATCCTCTATCAGGTGTGGCTGTTCATATCGCCTGGTATGTACTCGCATGAAAAGAAGTTTGTGCTTCCCTTCATGGCAGCTACCGTGGGTCTGTTCCTGGCGGGAACGTGGTTTGGCTACCGCTATGTTTTGCCCGGCGCGATGGTATTCCTGGTCCAGGATTTCGGCAAGAACTTTACCCACATGATCACCATCGACGATTACACGGGCTTCTTCCTGGCCGTGATTCTGGGGCTGGGCATTACCTTCGAATTGCCGATTCTGATCTTTTTCCTGTCTCTGTTCGGGATTGTGGACGCCAAGTTTCTCTTGAAGAACTTCCGTTATGCCATTATGGCGATCTTTCTGGTGGCGGCAGTGATCTGCCCCGACCCTAGTCCTGTGGGAATGTGCCTGTTCGCCTCACCCATGCTTGCGCTGTACTTCGTAGGGGTAGGGGTAGCCTTCTTCGTGCATCCGGATCGCCGCAACAAGAAAAAGCTGAAAGATGCTGCAAAGGGATCTGTCTAGATGACACGCTGGCTTTGCGTTGTGGCGCTTTTGGCTAGTTTGCCTTGGATGTCGCTGACTGGCTACGCACAGGACGGTGCTGTCAGCGGGCAAGAGATTCTGCGCCTGACGCAGGAGTACCTGAATGCGGCTCCCAAAAGATACATCGGATCACCGGGGCACGCCGCGGCGGAGGAGTTTATCCAAAGCCATTTCAAGCCAGAGTTGGCCAAGGGAGACTTTGTCGACGACCGGTTTACCGCGCTGACGCCCATCGGGCCTCTCGCCATGCACAACCTGATCGTAAAGTTTCCAGGTTCGTCGCCATCCAAGAAGAACGGCATCATCGTCCTCGCATCACACTATGAGACCAACTACTGGTTGAAGGATGTCGATTTTGTGGGCGCCAATGATGGAGCCTGCACCACGGCGCTGCTGATTGCCTTGGGACAGTACTATCGTTTCCATCCGCCGCAGGGGTACTCGGTGTGGCTGCTCTTTACCGATGGCGAAGAGTCGATTCACAAGAACTGGACAGAGCGTGATTCGCTCTATGGCTCGCGGCACATGGCGGCCGAGTGGTCCGCCAACGGGACAATAGAACAGATCAAGGCATTTGTTCTGGCGGACATGATCGGCTGGAAGAATCTGAATATCGATCGCGAGACGAACTCTACACCGTGGCTGCTGGATCTGCTGGCCAAGGCTGGAAAGCAGACCGGAAACTCCCGGTATCTGTTCCAACATTCTCTGGCCATTGAGGATGATCACCTGCCGTTTCTGCAACGAGGTGTCCCGTCGCTGGATGTGATTGACTTTGAATACGGAACCACAACCGACCCGGAGGCCTATCACCATACGGAGCAGGACACCATGGATAAGTTGAGCGCAAACAGCCTGCAGATTTCAGCGGATCTGTTTCTGGATCTGGTCAGACTCATCGACCGTACTGATCACCGGCATTAGATCGAAGCGGCATGGATCGGCGTGTGCGCCGCGCCTCTGGCCGTCAGATCTTCTCCTCGGTTCTGCGCCACAGATCTCGGGCTTGCAGGCAGCGGGTCCAGCCTTGGCAGTGGAAGCGCCGCGACACCTGCATCTCTTGGGGTGTCCTTCCCAATGAGGCTGCTACATGACGCCCTTTTCAGTGCACCCTTGGCGCGGAGATTCCCGGCAAATCTCACAGAGGATCTCCGGGTGCCTGTAGGATGGCCAAAGAACGCTCATGACTCCAACACCGCTCTGCTATTGGATCGCCTTTCACCTTGCTCTGATGGCTCTGCTCGGGGTGGAGTATCTGCTGCAGCGCACCGTGGCGGATACCCGGCAGCAGGCGCTGCTGACAGTCGCCATGTGGGTGGTCTCGGCTCTCACGCTTGCCCTGGTACTTGCGCGGTTGTATCGCCCGGAGGCCGCTGCCCAGTATCTGGCTGGATATGCGTTGGAACAGGCCCTCTCCCTGGATAATCTCTTTGTATTTGTGCTGGTCTTCCGACTGTTTCAGATTCCTGCAGACAGACAGCCGCGAGTGCTCTTCTGGGGAGTGGCAGGAGCGATCTTTCTGCGCGGGGTTTTCATCGCTGGCGGCGTGGAACTGCTGAACCGGCTCCAATGGATCCAATATCTGCTTGCAGTGCTGCTGTTGCTGGCCGCGTTTCGGCTGCTGCGGACGACGAAGGCACCCCCCGCAGAGGAGATAACCCCAGCCTGGCTCCGGTGGCTGATCCGCTGGCGACCGGTGAGTGCCGACGTTGACCACTTTCTGGTGGTGAAGGACGGTCGCCGCACGGCAACCCTCTTGCTGCTGGCTGTGGTGGCAGTAGAGTTGGCGGATACCGCGTTTGCTGCGGATTCCATACCGGCAGTGCTGAGCGTTACCCGGCAGCCATTTCTTGCCTACACATCGAACATCATGGCGGTGATGGGTCTGCGCTCGCTCTACGTGCTGCTGGCGGCGGGGCTGGCCCGTCTGCGCTATCTGCATGTCGGCCTGGCAGCCGTCCTTGGATTTGCGGCGCTGAAGATGCTGGCTTCCGATTGGATACCGATTGGGCCCGGAACCACGCTGGCGGTAATTACTGGGCTGGTGGGGGTTACGGTAGGAGCTTCGCTGCTCCGGCGCCCTACCTGAGGCGGCTTGGGAGAGCCCGAGGCTTGGGACAACCACCAAGGCGCGCTATGCTGAGATGAAATGGTGCATTCAACTGCGAATACAGTCATCAGCGTTCGAACCCCCTCTGCCGCCTACGATGTTTCGATTGGCGAGGGGTTGGTAGACGAGGTGGGCGCGCGCGTGGATGCGCTGCTCGACGGAGGATTGCGGGCGGATAGACAGCGCGCTTTTGTGGTGACTTCCCCCGAAATTGAACGGCTATGGGGCGCCCGGCTCGAAGATGGCTTCCGAGGTCTCGGCATCCCTCGCATTTACCGGTTGCTGGTCCCCGCCGGCGAGGAGCACAAGCGCTTGGCTACAGTGGAGCGCCTGGCCGAAGAGTTAGCCCAGCTTGGAGCGGATCGCGACTCTGTGCTGGTCGCCCTGGGTGGAGGCGTACTGGGGGATCTGACTGGCTTTCTGGCAGCAATCTACATGCGTGGAATCCGCTATGTGGGCGTACCGACTACACTGCTGGCGCAGGTAGATAGTTCGTTGGGCGGTAAAACCGGCGTCAACCTGTCGGCAGGCAAGAATCTAGCGGGAGCCTTTCATCACCCCATGGCGGTGTATGCGGATACGGCCACGCTGGCTACCCTGCCTCCGGCAGAGTTGAGGGCTGGATTGCAGGAGGCAATCAAGTCCGGAATCATTCGGGACCGCGAACTCTTCGAGTTCCTGGAAACGCAGCAGACCGCGGTGCTAGCCGGAAGCCCAGAGGCGCTTACGAGGGTGGTAGCAGCTAGTGTGCGCGTCAAGGCCCAGGTGGTCAATGCGGATGAGCGGGAGGGTGGGCTGCGCATGGTTCTCAATCTGGGACATACGCTGGGCCACGCCATTGAAGCGGCGACCGGATTCCGCGAACTTCTGCACGGAGAAGCCGTGGCCTGGGGAATGATCGCTGCCTTGGGCATTGCGGCAAGCCGAGGACTGGTAACCGGCCAGGAGGCCGCCCGTATGGAGAGCACCATCCGCGCCTACGGCCCCATGCGTGGCTTTACCGCGTCTGCGGATGAACTGGTGGCGTTGACCGCAAAGGACAAGAAGAATCGCAGCGGAACCAGGCAATTTGTGCTACCTGTCGGGATTGGGAATGCCACAGTTGTAAAGGATGTGACTGAGGCCGAGTTGAGGTGGGCGGCACAGAACGTGGTAAGCGAAGCGAAGGGATGGATCGCATGACTGGATCGGCAATGGACAAATCCGCAGCAGTGAATCCCGGAGCGCGGCCACGGGGCGAAACCAGTGAGGATGCGGCAGCCGAGCACGTACGAGATCTCTTTGACTCGATTGCACCGCGCTACGATCTTCTCAATCATCTGCTCTCCATGGGTTTGGATCGGCGCTGGTGGAGACGGGCGGCACAGAGCTTCCGCGGAGTGCTGAAACGCCCGGAGGCGCTCGTACTCGACCTGTGCTGCGGCACGGGAGACCTGACCGCCGCGCTGCTTCGGCTGCGTCCGGAGGGCGCAGCGCCAATCACGGGATTGGACTTTTCCACCGCGATGCTGGACCGCGCCAGGAGCAAGTACAGCGGCGCTAACGTCCAATGGATTCAGGGAGATGCGATGCACCTGCCTTATCCCGATGGTAGTTTTGATCTGGTCACCTCGGCCTTTGGCTTCAGAAATCTGACGAACTATGCGGAGGGGCTTGCAGAGATCTACCGAGTGCTGACGCCAGGAGGTCAGATCGGAATTCTGGAGGCAAATCAGCCGGATGGCCTGCGTGGATGGGGATACGGTATTTACTTTCAACATCTCCTGCCGGTGCTGGGTGGCCTCATCTCTGGCCAGCCGGCAGCCTACCGCTATCTGCCCGATTCGGTGATGCAATTTCCCCGGCCTGATCAGATGCTGAGGATGATGCGCGATGCCGGATTTCAACAGAGCGCATGGGATGCTTATTTGTTGCGCGCAGCAGGGCTTTACCGAGGCGTGAAGCACTAAGCGAGCCTTTCTTCCAGAGCGGCCTGGTTGTGGTGGTGCGGTTTGGGATCGGCACGTGTATCCTCATGGGGCGACGATGCGGAGAGCAGGCAACAACGACTTCATCCATCCTGAGCCCACAGCGGCCAAGATGTCGGCGGCGCAGGCTTCCGTACTGGCGGCCGTGGGGATTACCTTGCTCAAGCTGCTTTCCGGACTCCTGACTGGCTCGCTCGGCATGCTGAGTGAGGCGGCCCACTCCTTGATCGATCTGATCGCATCGACGGTTACGCTGCTGACGGTGAAAGTAGCAGACCGGCCCGCCGATGAGGAACACAACTACGGGCACGGTAAACTGGAAAATCTATCGGCGGCGTTTGAGACAATCCTGATGGTAGCCTCCTGCGTGTGGATCGCCACCGCCTCTGTGCAGAGGATGGTGCGCGGAACCAATCTGGATCTCCACCAGTCAATCTGGCCCTTTGTTGTTTTGCTCCTCTCGATGACGGTGGACTACACCCGATCTCGTTCTCTCCGTCGGGTGGCGGCAGCATATAGAAGTGACGCCCTGCTGGCCGACGCGATCCATTTCCGAACAGATATATGGTCTTCCGCGGCCGTCTTTCTAGGCCTGTCAGCGGCATATACGGGAGAAAAGCTTCACTTGCCCCCGTTGGAGTATGCAGATCCCATCGCTGCCCTGCTGGTAGCCGGCATCATCCTCCGCGTGACCTGGCGTCTGGCTCGCCATACCGTTGATTCCCTGCTGGATGCCACTCCACCAGAGGTCCGGCAGCAGATTCGCACCGATCTGATTCGGAATCTGGAGACTCAGGATGGAATCCTGGCTGTAAACCGCGTGCGGGTGCGCAGGTCAGGATCCAATTACTTTGTTGACCTCACCTTGAGCCTGCCACGGCGGTTAACCTTCCAACGCTCTGAGGAGATTACCCGAGCCGCCACTGTGGGGGTCCAGCGCCTGCTTCCCGGCGCCGATGTTGTCATCCATACAATACCGACGGCCACCTTGGGCGAGACAGTCTTCGATAAGGTCAGGGCTGTGGCAGCACGCTCCAATCTTTCCATCCATGATGTGAGCGTGCGCCAATATGATGGTGGGCTCCACGTAGAGCAGCATCTGGAGGTGCCCGAAACCATGCCCCTGCACCATGCGCATGAACTAGTGACAGCGCTGGAGGCTGAAATGAAGCACGAGATCCCCGAGATTGTCTCCCTGCTCACCCATATCGAGAGTGAGCCGGCTACCATTGCTGCGGCAGCGCAAGTGGAGTTGAGCCAGAACCTGGAGACACAGTTGCGCAATACCGCAAGCCACTTTCCTGAGATTCTGGATGTGCATGAGATCTCTGTCACCAGAGGGTACGGAGGTGCTGCAAAGAATGTGCAAGTGAATCTGCATTGCACGCTGCCGGACGATCTCCCCATGGAGGCCGTGCATGAGGTAATTACGAACTTTGCTGATGAGTTCCGTCTGCACAATCCGCAGGTGACGCGGGTCTTGATTCATCCTGAACCGGCAACGGATAATCGCCGGTGAGCCATCCGCCTGGAGAGTAATCGAGAGGTCTATGGAACAGAGTTCCCTCCAGCCGAAACCCCAACGTGGAAGCGCCAGTTTCCCCCAGCCAAATCGGTGCAGCACCGCCACCCCCCGCCCGTACACTGGACTGTGTCTTGCGAATGTCCAGATCCGAACCCCTGATGCGAGAACTAGATACGAGAAGATACAATGAAGCGTTTTTTTCGCGTGGCTCTGTTGGGCTTGGAGATGCTTACCGTGATGTTGTTGGCTGCGGCCGTCACGCTACGAGTGGCGCTGCATGGCCATGAGGTCACTGTCCCTGACTTCGCGGGAATGACGGTCGCCGAGGCCAGTCAGACCGCGCTCCGGACCGGCGTCGGCCTCAATCTTGAAAGTAGATTCTATTCAACAACGGAGCCGGCCGGACGAATTCTCTCCCAGACACCAGCCGCAGGAACCACGGTTCGGCACGGGTGGCAGGTGAGAGTGACGGAAAGCCTGGGGCCACAGCAGGTGACGATCCCTGATGTCGTCGGAGACCCCGTGCAGCAGGCCTCCATGGACCTGCGGAAAAACCACCTCGATCTGGGGACATTGGCGCATATCGGCGCTCCAGGAGATCCGGAGATGACACTGGCGCAGACTCCACAGCCCAACGCTGGCGTAGACCAGCCTGTGGTGAACCTGCTGCTGAGCTCGATCCCGAACAACCAAAAGGCATTCGTAATGCCTTCGTTTGTAGGAATGAAGAATGGAACGGCCCGCGAGTGGGCGACCATGTTGGGTCTCAAGGTAGTCACGGTTGCATCAGCACCCAGCGGAGCGCCCACCGCTTCCGGAAAAGTGGCAGCAGGCGCGGTGCCCTCTCCAAATATCGCTCCCGATGGGCTGGTTACGGAGCAATCGCCGGAGTCCGGCTTCAAGGCTGCTCCAGGAGATGGAGTGCGCCTGATCCTCCAGATGCCGACCGCCATGCCGGCATCTCTCTCCCTTGGCCCGGCGAAGGCCACTCCCTGATACGCGTTTCAGTCGGAACTTCCCCTTCTCAAAGAAGGCAAGTGATGGAAAACCCGAGACCAACCGCACTCCGCAGATACTAAAAAAGGTTCTTCCGCAGAATGTGTGGGTAGCTGAGGCTGCAGAAGCAAGTAAGGAAGCGGCTTCGCCGCAGCTTGTTGGATGAGTTTTGTGAGGCATGGGGCGATCTATCCCCCCGATGTAGTCAACGGAAGCCGGGAACAAGCCTCGAGCCTGTTCCCGGTTCTCATCGGTAAGGATGAGTCGCAGCCGGTTATTCCTTCGCGGGTCGGTCTGCACCGGAGCCCGCGTCCGCTTCACCGGCCCGAAGAGAGAATAGCCGATCGTGCTTTTCGATAGTCTTTGTTTGCGAGAACAAAAAATCGCTTCCTCAGCAGAATCTGTGGGCGGACTCGGGTTCTGGAAGTCGTCCAAGGGTGTGATAGAGGGCCATTTCCATGGCTTTGTAGGTGCGGAAACCATAGGATCGTCTGGTCACCACACGGATTTTGTTGTTGAGGCCCTCGACGGC
>JBMFGX010000002.1:0-278693 GCA_049977105.1 Acidobacteriaceae bacterium
CACGACGACTACGACGAGGATGAATATCTCCTCAAACCGGCTGGTTATGGGATACGCATTCTGAGGGCAAGGTCAGTTGATGCCCCAAGGTTCGGTGCGCTCATCGATAATTGCCTGCAAGAGGCTGCTGATCTTGTCTCTTCCTTCGAGCATCTCCGAAAGCATTGTCTTGCCGATGACATCGCGCAGCGCCGTTTGTGAAGCCCAACTGATCGCGCTCTGGTAGTCAGCTACATCGAGCGCCGCCTTTTTGGGATCCACGATCTTCCAGAACAAAACGGCATCTACGTCTACAGGCACGGTGTCTTTTGTGAGCGTCTTTTCCGCTTTGAATGAACTGGTGAGGACGCGGGTGTCGATCCAGTAGGGAATCGTGTCGATGAGCGGAATGATTAAAAACAGCCCCGGGCCCTGAAGGGCATGGAAGTTGCCAAGCCGCAAGACGACCGCCTTGCTCCATTGATCCGCAACCTGAATGGCAGAAGAGACAATGGAGGCAAGGACGAAGGCGCAAACCGCGATCCATAAGCCGGCGGGGTTGGTTGATGCTCTGAAGGAGGCATAGGCGAGCGCCGCCCCAATGCCCAGAATGACGATGAAGACCAATCCTTGAAACGACGTGTTCTTCCGCATTCCTCGCACCTCTTTTCGATATTTCTAACTTGCTATCTGCCCGGTAGGAGTGGGCTTGTGCTTTGGTGGCCGGGATGGTGAAAACGATGTGAGACCATGCCTCGCATATCCGGCGAGGGCTCCTGCTGTGGAGTTGGGGACCATAGCGGCGCACTACATCCGTGCTAAGAGTATTCCACCCCGGAAGTCTGGATACTGCTCAATTTTGACCACGCCGTGCTTCTTGGTGAGTGAAGGGGTGTGGAGATACCACGCTCGATTGAGGTCAGAGATGCGAGCCCAGGGCCCCCAGATCTCGTGGTCCGAATTTTCCGTGTTTGCGGGCGACTGTTTCCAGCCGCCCCAGAGGAGCCGGAATGGGTTCAGTTTTTCGTCAGTCAGAGGAAGCTGTCCATTCGTCGCTATGGAGTCGACAGCTTCTATATGGTGGAGGCGGCGGGAGTCGAACCCGCGTCCGAAAAAACCTTCAACAGAGAGCCTTCATGCTTTTTCCAGTTCGCTTTTGTCTCGTAGTCGGCGCTTGGAACGGACAAAGATGCGCCAGCCACCAGCCTGATTGATCTCGTCCTCGGCGTACAGGCGGAACGCCCCTGGACCAGCCTACTGTGCGACGATCGGTACCGGCCCGTAGGCGAAGCCGGAGCGATCGGCTACTTAATTCTTAAGCAGCAAGCGCGAATTGAGGTTCGGCACTTATAGTTTTGTGAGCGATTACGGGTGTCCACACCCCGGCATGCCTCTCTGCCGCAAGTAATCCCGTCGAAACCGTGACGCCCCCATTCCTGAGGTTCGGTGCTGACGTTGCCTTGGGCTAGCAAAGTACTACTACCAATATACCTCCCACCACGCCTCCCCCCGATCTCCCCTGTTGCTACCCAGGACGGAACCCCGGCTTCAAGCCATTCGGGGATTCCTGCCTCCAGCCGCTATGGGCACCCCTGACCGGGTTCCTCCAAGGGGTGGCTCCAAAGGGTTGCCTCCGTTTTACCCCCTGGCAAAGCGAGATTCTCCTGGTCGCTAGTCTCGGATATGGAAAACGGCTTTTCCTCGCCAGCGGTCTATGGGATTGCATAGCTTTGGCCGGATTCTTCGAGGAATGGGGTGATCCGAAAGTTCAGGTCTCGGTCCCGCACCCATCTGAGAGCCTGGGGCGAACTGGAGCCAAGCGCGGGACATCCCCCTGTATTGGACATGGCGCCAAGTTACCAGGCTACTTGGCGCCGACCCGCGGGTGAGTCTGCTAAGTGTTTACAGAACGGATGTTAGTGGCTGTATCGGATGCTTGGTGGAGGGGTGGCACTGGTCGCTGGCTTGCAAAGGCAGGGCTAGAAAAAAAAGACGGCACGAACGGTGCTTTGTCCGTGCCGGGAGGCCAGTGACGCAACTTACTCTCGAGGTTCGCTTGGTGCTCGAGAAACTTTCGCGAGATATGCTCTTTGGGAGAAATCTACGCTAAAAAGAATATAGCACATATCCGACCGGGAATGTCTAGCCCTAATGGCATCAAGTTTATAAATTTTTATCGATCTCCTGGGCGAGGTTCATATCCTTCTGGGTGATCCCCCCGGCGTCGTGGGTGCACAGGCCGAGCCGAACCTTGTTGTAGCGGATGTCCATGTCGGGATGGTGGCCAGCGGATTCGGCGAGACCGGCTACCCGGTTGACGAACGCCATCGCCTGAAGAAAGTCAGCAAAGACGGCCGTTCGCGTCAGTTCACCATGCTCCACCTTCCACGCCGGAAGGCAGGCGAGAGCGGATTGTATCTGGGTATCCGAGAGTATCTGTGGCATCCTTAGCGGCATCCCTGCTCCTCCTTGGTTCTAGAACCAGCCTTGGGTGATTCTGGTTCCGGTTTTGTGGGTGGGACCGTGTTTTCCGGTTGAGGCCCCGAGGGTGATACATGGCTCGCTCTCTGGCTCAAGCCTTGCGGGACTGGTTTTGGTTCAATCGCATTGCTTGCGCGATTGCTTGCGGTCGCTGACCCAGCCGGGCTTGACGACCTGACGGCTGCGTCCCAAGGCCAGAGAGTCCGCAGGAACATCTTCTGTGATGCAGGATGCGGCCGCGACGTAGGCTGTTTCTGCGATGTTAATGGGAGCAACCAGAGTGGAGTTGGAGCCGATAAAAGCTCCGTCGCCGATGGTGGTGGGATGCTTCTGTTCGCCGTCGTAGTTGCAGGTGATGGTTCCGGCTCCGATGTTGACGTTGGCGCCGAGGGTGGCGTTGCCGAGATAGGCGAGATGGTGGGCTTTGGTTCCGGCGCCGATCCAGGCGCTCTTGGTCTCCACAAAGCTGCCAATCTGGGCCTCCGGGCCGATGTGCGTGGCGGGACGGAGGTGCGAGAAGGGGCCTAGCTTGGCTCCGTCTTCTACAGTAGTGTCTGTGATGACGCAGGAGGGACGAACCAGTACGTTATCGCCGAGGTGGGTGTTCTCAAGGACGTTATAGGACGCGATGTGGCAGTTGGCTCCGATACGGGTGTTGCCCAGCAGTTGGACGAACGGTTGGAGGATGGTGTCCGGGCCGATCTGGACCGAGGCGTCGATGACCGAGGTCTCCGGGCGAAAGATGGTGACGCCCTGGGCCATGAGGCGGCGCGCAGTGGCAAGGCGCATGGCCGCGTCCAATTGCATCATCTCCTCGATGGTATTGGCTCCGAGCACCTCTTCCACAGGGCCGGAGGAGCGGAGGGCGACGACACGTTCGCGGTGGGCGACGAGCAGGGCAGCGACATCGGTGAGGTACAGTTCGCCGTGGGCGTTGTCGGTAGAGAGTGAGTCCAGGTGCGCGAAGAGCGCCGAGGTGCGGAAGCAGTAGATGCCGGAGTTGATCTCTGGGGTGGCGAGTTGAGCCGGCGTGAGGGCCTTCTGCTCGACGATGGCCTGGACCTCCGGAGAGGCTTCCGAGGCGCGGAGCACGCGGCCGTATCCCGTGGGGCTGGGCGGAACGGCGGTGAGGATTGTCATGGCAGCGCGCTCGGCGAGGTGGAAGGCGCAGAGCGCCTGGAGCGTGGAGGGCTGGATGAGGGGAACGTCGCCAGAGAGCACAAGGAGGTTTTCCGGAGCGGTTTGGCTGGTGGAGGCGAAGTGCGAACGAAGCTGCTGCATGGCGTGGCCGGTGCCGCGTTGCTCCGGTTGCAGGACGAAGTGAACGCCGGTGGAGGCGGCGGCAGCGCGGACCGCATCTGCCTGATGGCCGATGATGCAGTATATCTGGGTTGCAGGGACAAGGGTTTTGGCTGCGGCGATGACATGCAGCAGCAGCGCCTGGCCGCCGATCTGGTGAAGGACTTTGGGGCGGCGGGAGTTGAGGCGGGTGCCTTTGCCGGCAGCCATGATGGCGATTCCGAAGGAAGAGGTCTCCATACGGAGATTATCGTCCCAGACAAGAGTTTGTACGAGAGGGTTTATGTGCCGGAGGGTTCCCCGGTGGGTGACTGGGCGCGGCAGAGGTTGAGGAGGATGGGGCCGAATTGGGAGATCTTGTCACTGCCGAGGCCGCGAATGGAGGCCAGAGCCTGCATGGAGCCGGGCGGGTTGAGGACGATGCTGTTCAGCACCGTGTCTGAGAGGATGAAGAAGGTGGGCAGGCCGGATGCTCTGGCTGCGTCGCGGCGCCAGTCTTTAAGCCTAGCCTGCAGGGAGAGCTGAGCGGGGGTGAGCTCTGCGGGCTGGGGTGGTGTTGCGGCGGTGGAGGCTGCGGCGGGCGTGGTGGTTCTACGGGTGGGTGAGGCTGGGCGGGTTGGTTCAGATGGGCCAGAGGCTTTGGAGACTGGTGGGGTTGGAATGTGTTTGACGAGTGCCGGGGCGGGCCGGTGAGAGGCTGAACTGGTGACTTGCGGGGCTGGATTGGTGTTGGGCTGCGCTGGATTTCGGTTGGACTGCGCTGGTTTCCTGTTTGGCTGGTGTTTGCCGGCGATTGGCTGGGCTTGGCCGCGGCAGAGGGCGATGAGGTCCGCGCCGTAGCGCTCCACCTTGGCCGGGCCCATGCCTGGAACAACGTGGAGGGCGGCAAGGTTTTGGGGAGCATGAGCAGCGATGGAGCGCAGTACAGCGTCCGGCAGGATCATGAAGGCCGGAGCGCCGCTGGGCCGCGCGGTCTCTGTACGCCAGGCGCGAAGCCGATGGAAGAGATCTTCCGCCTGAGGGGTGAGAGGTCCGGCATCTTGCGCGGAGGTTTTGCCGGACTTCGAGCTTCGAGATTTCAAAGCGGACGAACTCTTTTTCGCGGAGGGTGCGGGGATGGCGCTGCGCAGCCAGACGGTGTCCAGGGCGGCGTCGTCGCTGTCAGAGACGACCGACTTCCCTTCGTGGGTGAGAGTGATTTTCTTGTAGGTGACGTCACGGCCGTCCGGGGTGTGGAAGGTTTCATTGGCCATGGTGAGGAGGCCGGCGCGGGCCAGTCCGTCCAGAAGAGCGTCGAAGGTCTTGCGGTCTTTGGTCAGATTGAGTTCGGTGAAGAGCTTGCCACTGGAGGTTCCATGGTGCTCCAGGGCGGAGAGAATCTGTTGGAGCCAGTGGCGCTCCTCCGGGGTGGGCTGGTGGGCGGTGTGGGCAGATCCGCCGGCCCCGGGGTTGCAGACGTCGCAGATGCCGCAGGGCCTGAGGCCGTCCGTGGTGTCGCCGAAGTGCTGGATCAGGCTGGTCATGCGGCAGGTGGTGGACTCGGCAAAGGCGATCATGCTGTCTACCTGGGCGCGGCGGATGGCGACCTGGGCCTGATAGGCAGACTTCCACGCGGCCGCGTTCTGTTGCCCGGCGGGTGAGTCGTCGGCTCGGCGAACGTCGCCGTTGATGTCCATAAGGCAGACGCCGGCGATGAGCAGTTTTTCGATGGAGCGGTCGAGGATCTCGCGGTCGATGGGGATGCGCTTTTTGATGAGGGCGTTGTGGAGGGTATCGACAGAGGTGAACTCCGGCGTGAGGCAGTCGGCGACGTGTTCGAGATCGGAGGTGGGAGGGTAGTTCTTCTCCAGGAAGAAGTCCTGGAGGCGGCGGTCGGCGAAGCCGTGCAGGAGGATGGCGCGGGAGGGAAGGCCGTCACGGCCGGCGCGGCCGATCTCCTGGTAGTACGCCTCGACCGAGCCGGGGAGGGCGACATGGATGACGGTGCGAATGTTGGCTTTGTCGACGCCCATGCCGAAGGCTACGGTGGCGACGACGACCTCCAGCTTGCCGGAGAGGAAGGCGCGCTGGACGTTTTCGCGGGTGGTGGGGTCCAGGCCGGCGTGATAAGCGGCGGTGGGGAAGTGCTGGTGAAGCATGGAGGCTAACTCGTCGGCGTCGCGCCGGGACTGGGCGTAGACGATGGCAGGACGGGAGTGGGGAGATTGCAGCAGCCGGGTGGCGAAGCCGGCGCGCTGAGGCTTGGAGAGCTCGACGATTTCAACGGCGAGGTTGTGACGGCGGAAGCCGGTGATGAAGATAGCCGGTTCTTTGAGGCCGAGTTGGAGCAGGATGTCACGCTGGACGGTGGGGGTTGCCGTGGCGGTGAGGGCGAGGATGGGAGCGGGGCGAAGGGCGGGAAGGTACTGGCCGAGGGTGCGGTAGTCGGGGCGAAAGTCGTGACCCCATTGGGAGATGCAGTGAGCCTCGTCGACGGCGACCAGACAGGGTTTGCGCTTGAGGAGCATCTCTGGGAAGCCGGGGACGCGGAGGCGCTCCGGGGCGATGAAGAGGAAGTCGAGGTTGCCGGAGAGGTAGTCGCGGCAGGCGCTGCGGGCGTCGTCGCGGGAGAGGCCGGAGTGGACGCGGGCGACGCGCAGGCCAAGGGCGGAGAGCTTGGCGGCCTGGTCGTCCATGAGGGCGATGAGGGGAGAGATGACCAAGGCCGCGCCGGTGTGGCCGGAGGAGCGGCGGGCGAGCGCGGGAAGCTGGTAGCAGAGGCTCTTGCCGGCCCCGGTGGGCATGACCAGGAGAACATCGCGGCCAGCGGCCGCAGCCTGACAGACCTGCTGCTGGTGAGCGCGGAAGCCGCTGTGACCGAAGACGCGATGGAGTAGCTCGGAGAGGGTCTCGGTTGGTTGAAGCGTGGTCATGGACTGCGCTTATCTTCGCATAATCTTTGCCGGTGGAGGGTATTGCGCTTGAGGCTTTGCATAGGCCGCGGATTGGAGTTGGCGATAGAACGAGACTTTCAGTGCGCCGCATGCGTCTAAGGGCGTATCAACGGGCAACAGGTTTGAAGCAAGAGGTTTTCAGGAGGGAATACTTGACCATGAGGACGAACTGTCTCCGAGGCGGACTGCGCGTGGCTGGAGTTTCAGCGTTGGCGTTGGCGAGTTGGATGATGTTGATGCACAGAGCGTATGCGCAGGATACGCAGCAGCACACCGCTGATGCGCAGGCGGCGACGGCTCAGCCGGAGAAGAAGGATGGCGCGCTGCCGCTGCCGGCAGAGGTGAAGGTGGAGACCAAGCACGAGTGGACGGCGGGCGCGCGGACGGTGCACTACACGGCGACTGCCGGGACCCTGCTGATCAAGGATGAGAAGGAGCAGCCGATTGGGACGATGTTCTATGTGGCATATACAGAGGATGGTGCCGCGCCGGGTTCGCGACCAGTGACGTTCCTGTATAACGGCGGGCCAGGGTCAGCCAGCTTGTGGCTGCATATGGGCTCAGTGGGGCCGGTGAGGGTGGTGACGGAGAGCCCGAAGGCTACCGGGCCGGCGCCGTTCGATGTGGTGCCGAATCAGTACAGCTTGATTGACGAGACGGACCTGGTGTTTATCGACGCGCCGCTGACGGGGTTTTCACGCCTGGTGGGTAAGGGAACTGTGAAGGACTTTGCGGGTGTGGATGAAGATGTGAGGGCGTTCGATAGGTTCATTACGCGCTACATCACGCTGAACAACCGGTGGAACTCGCCGAAGTTTCTGTTTGGTGAGAGCTATGGGACGCCACGGTCGGCGGCGCTGGTGGCGGCGCTGAATGAGGATGGGATCGAGTTCAATGGCGTGGTGCTGCTGTCTTCGATCCTGAACTATAACGTGATGAGCCCGGGATATGATCTGCAGGCGGAATATTACCTGCCGAGCTATGCGGCGATTGCGTGGTACTACAACAAGGTTCCGCATACGGGCACGATGACGGAGTTTTTACAGAAGGTGCGGGATTATGCCCGTGGACCGTATGCGACGGCGCTGGAGCAGGGAGATAGTCTGCCGGCCGACGAGTTCGATGCGACGGCGAAGCAGGTTGCGGCGTTCACGGGGCTGAGTGTGCAGTATGTGAAGGACTCGAAGCTGCGGATTCCGGCGAGCCACTTCCGCAAGGAGCTGCTGCGGGACGACGACCAGATTCTGGGGCGGTATGATGCGCGGTTCGAGGCGTTCGATGTGGATGCGGCAGGAGAGAATCCGGGGTTCGATCCTTCGGATGCAGGTATCTCGGGAGCGTTTGTTGGTGCATTCCACAACTATCTGCAGAACGAGCTGAAATATACGGACTCCGGGCCGTACTTTCTGCAGGGGCCGGGAGTAAACAAGGCCTGGGACTGGAAGCACCAGCCGGCGGGCGCGCGGCCCGGCTTTGGGCGTGCGCAGGCGATGCCGGACACGGTGATCGACCTGGGTGACGCGATGCGAAAGAACCCGCATTTGAAGGTGTACTCGGCGAACGGGTGGTTTGATCTGGCGACACCGTTCTTCAGCACCGAGCACGATATTGCGCAGATGCTGCTGCCGCCTTCGATCGCTTCAAATGTAAGGTTCGGCTATTATCCGGCGGGGCATATGGTGTATCTGAACGTGGAGGCGCTGAAGGAGTTTCATGCGGATCTGGAGCAGTGGTACCCGACGGCCATTGCGAAGTAGGAGGCTGGCGGAAGCTGAGTGGCTTGGGCTACGCGAGGCTTGAGCGTTTCGCATTGTGATGGGTGAAGCGCATCGCTTGAGAACAGATGAAGCGCTTCGCTGGGGAACGAGTGAAGAGCTTTGCTTGCGTAGCCGATGCTGGAGCGAGCGGCCGGATTTCAAGCCGAGGATTTAGACTGGGGACGATGAGCGATCCATCCCCGAAACAGAACGTGCAGTTGAATTCTTTGAGCCGGGCAGCTTCGGCGTACCTGCGCTCCGCGCAGCATCAGCCCGTCGAGTGGAATGAGTGGAGCGCGGAGGCGTTTGACCTGGCCAGGCGCGAGAACCGGCCAGTGCTGCTGGATATTGGCGCCGTCTGGTGCCATTGGTGCCATGTGATGGATCGCGAGAGTTATGAGAGCGCGGAGACGGCGAGGATCATCAACGAGCGGTTTGTGGCTGTGAAGGTGGATCGGGATGAGCGGCCGGATGTGGATGCGCGATATCAGGCGGCGGTGGCGGCGATGAGTGAGCAGGGGGGGTGGCCGTTGACGGTGTTTCTGACCCCTGAAGGCAAGCCGTACTTTGGCGGCACATACTTTCCGCCCGACGAGCGGTATGGGCGACCGAGCTTTCCACGTGTGCTGCTGGCGATGGCGGATGCTTTCGCAAATCGTCGCAAGGAGGTGGAAGAGACGGCGGCCAGTGTGATGCACGCGATTGAACATAATGAGAGCTTTTCGGGACGGACGAAGCTGGCAGATGGTCTGTCGGGCGAGTTGGTCGAAGAGAGCAAGGCCGGAAGGTTGCTGCTGGAGAAGCTGCTGGATTCCATGCTGAAGCCGTTCGATGCGCGGCATGGAGGGTTTGGGTCGCAGCCGAAGTTTCCGCATCCGGGAGCGCTGGACTTTCTGATAGATGCGGCGGGCCGAGGGGGCAGCAAGGCAGGACAGGAAAGAGACGTGGTTGCGGAGGAATACGCGGAACGGGCCCGGCATGCAGCCCAGGTGACGTTGGAGAAGATGGCAGCAGGCGGAGTCTATGATCAGTTGGCCGGGGGCTTTCATCGCTATTCCGTGGATGAGCGGTGGGGCGTGCCGCACTTTGAAAAGATGGCCTACGACAACAGCGAACTGCTGAAGAACTACGTCCATGCGGCGCGGTGCTTTGCGGGGCAGGAGACAGGGGAGGAGATGAGGCTGGTGGCAGAGGACATCCTGCGCTGGATGGATGAGTGGCTGAGTGATCGTGAACGGGGCGGGTTCTATGCGTCGCAGGATGCGGATGTGTCCCTGGACGACGATGGCGATTACTTTACCTGGACACGGGATGAGGCTGCAGCGGTTTTAACGCGTGAAGAGTTTGCCGCAGCGGAGAGGTACTACGACCTGCGGGTGGTGGGCGATATGCATCATCATCCGCAGAAAAATGTGCTGCACAGAACGGGGCCGGCGGGGATGGTGGAGAAGGATGCGCTACTGGCGGCGGCGAAGCAGAAGATGTACGCTGCACGTCTGCTGCGCAAGACGCCTTACGTGGATAAGACGGTGTACACGGGATGGAATGGCATGTGCATCTCCGCGTATCTGGAGGCGGGACGAAGATTGGGGTTGAGAGCGCCGGTGGAGTTTGCCCTGAAGTCGTTGGATCGGGTGTTGAGAACGGTTTGGAGCGCGGAGAACGGGATGGGGCATGTGGTGGCCTACGGAGAGCCTAGGGCAGAAGGGGTGGTTTCGAGGCCGGTGAAGGGGACGCTGGAGGATTATGCGTTTGTGGCCAGCGCCGCTCTGGACGCATGGGAGGCGACCGGTGAGCTGCGGTACTTTGCGGTAGCCAGGGAGATTGCGGATGCGATGCTGGCGCGGTTCTATGACCGGAGCGGCGGAGGGTTCTGGGATACGGCGCCGGAGGAAGATGCAATTGGGGCGCTGACGGCGCGGCGTAAGCCGCTGCAGGACTCACCGACACCAGCGGGAAATGCGATGGCGGTAATGGTGTTGCTGCGATTGGAGGCGCTGACCGGCGAGGAGGATCATCGGGCACGGGCCGTGGAGACGATGGAGCCCTTTGCTGGGATTGTGGAACACTTGGGGCTTTATGCGGCCAGCTTTGCGCTGGCGCTGCGGCGGGCCGTGGAGGGGCCAGTGCAGGTGTGCGTGATTGGAGAGGATCTGCGGGCGGAGGAGTTGGCTGCTGCGGCGCTGGCCCGATATGCGGTGAACCAGAGCGTAATCCGACTGCGCTGGGATCAGTTGGACGCGTTGCCGCCGGCGCTGAGCGAGACGCTGCCCTATCTGCCGACCCGACAGGGCAGTGTGGCGGTAGTGTGCCGAGGCGGCTCCTGCTTGCCGCCGATAGAGAGTGCGCAGGAGTTGCAGGCGTTGTTGTGAGCAGGCGAGGAACCGAGGCTGGTTGGAGATACGGAGCGGTTGTGGCTGTGGCGCGTGCAGAACGAGGCACTTGCAATGCGGCCTCTTCCCCGGATGGCGGCGATTTGGCGGATGAGTGGTGGACCAGGAGGTTCGAGGCGGCGAGGAACGGTTCGGATCAGGAAGGCTTGGCGGATACTGGTGGGTTGGGAGTGGGGCCGGTTATGATCTGGGTGCTGTTGGTAGAGGCGAGGGTGATGTTTTCTTTGTCAAAGGCCAGCAGGAGGCGGCGGCGGAGTTCGCGCAAGACGGCGTCGCGCTGGTTGACCATCACCTGGACGCTGATGGGGTAGATGACCTCATAGCCGCTGATCTTATCAACGCCGAGGATGCTGGGTTCGGCGATGAAGATGTCATGGAAGGCCTCATCTTTGCGCAGAGCGGCGACTAGGTTGCAGAGGACGGCGATGACCCGGTCCGGATTCTCACGAGCATCGACGGAGACGTTGAGAGTGCCGACGGCGAAGTCCCGGGAGAGGTTGGAGACGGTGGTGATCTGGCTGTTGGGAATGATGTGGAGCGTGCCATCGGCGTCGCGCAGGCGTGTGACGCGGAGGCTTAGGTCTTCGACGGTTCCAGTGAGGCCAGCGACGCGGATGCTGTCTCCGACGGAGTATTGCTGCTCGATGAGGATGAAGATGCCGGTGAGCATGTCCTTGAAGATGGACTGGGCGCCGAAGCTGATACCCAGTCCGATGACTCCGGCCGAGGCAATAAAGGGCCCCAGGGAGACGCCAAGGGCGCTGAGGATCTGAGTGAGGAGATAGAAGCCGGCGATGCCAAAGGAGGTGGCGCGCAGTATGGCAGCGATGGTGCGAAGCTGGCCCGCGCGTTCATGGTTGGCAACAAGATGGTCAGCGCGGTTGCGCAGGCGCTTGATGAACAGGCCCACGGTCCACTGGAAGAGAAAGGCCAGAAGCAGGGCAAACAGAATCTGCGGAATGCCGTTCTGGATGAAGTTGGACAGGTCCAGCCGCCAGCCGTCCTCGATATGTGCGAGGAATCGCTCGTCGTGCGGGAGCGAGGTGGTGAGATGGGGGGTGAGAGTGGCGAAGAGCAACATCAGGTGATCGGGTCCTTGAGAGACTTCTCGGATGTTTCCAGGGAATAGTGCTTGGAACTCTTCGAGAGGTTTCAGGCAGTTGTCGAAAAGATAAGGATACTGGAGCGAAGGGCGGGTGGTTGCCGGCGTGTGCTGAGGCGGGACGGCGTCGCGGGAGAGGCTGGACTGGATTCCGCTGCCACGAGACGAACGGTTAGCGGCTACCCCGGTGTCCTGTGGAAAGAAGTGGACTACTCTGATGGAGGGAATTGTGAGTAGAATGTTCGGTGGTTCGTGAAGGGAGATTCTGGCCGTGGTGCAGAAGAATGGTCTTCATGGAAGATCCACGGAGCGCGCGCCGGGGGCTGCAGGAGGTGGGGTGCGGGCCGTGTCCGTGGCTGAAGAAGGGGCTGAGGAGAAGAGCGCCAGGCAAGGTCGGTCGGCAGGGCTTAGCCGGGAACGGTTGATTGAGTTCTACCGGCTGATGTACCTGTCGCGACGGACCGACGATCGAGAGATCCAACTGAAGAAGCAGCAGAAGATCTTCTTCCAGATATCGTGTGCGGGGCACGAGGCGCTGCTGGTAGCTGCGGGCATGGTGCTGAAGCCCGGCTATGACTGGTTTTTCCCTTACTATCGCGACCGGGCGCTATGCCTGGCGCTGGGAAATACAGCGGAGGAGCAACTGCTACAGTCCGTAGGTGCGGCCAGTGACCCGGCCAGTGGTGGACGGCAGATGCCATCCCACTGGACGAGCCAGCGGTTGCATATCGTATCGCCGTCTTCTTCAACGGCGACCCAGTGTCTGCATGCTGTGGGGTGTGCGGAGGCGGGACGGTACTTTTCCAGGCGTCCTGAGGTGGGAAAGAAGCCGGGTGCCGGGGTGGTGGATTATCGTCTGTTCAAGGATGTGACGTTTCACCCCGATGAGGTGACCTATGTGTCGCTCGGTGAGGGTTCAACCAGCCAGGGTGAGTTCTGGGAGTCATTGAATACGGCCTCAAATGAGAGGCTTCCGGTGCTGTATGTGATTGAAGACAATGGATATGCCATTTCGACGCCGGTAGAGGTGAATACGTCGGGAGGGAACATCTCCCGGCTAATTGCGAACTTTCCCCACTTCCACTTTGCCGAGGTGGATGGAACAGATGCGATTGCCAGCTATGCGGCGATGGCGGAGGCAGTGGCGTACTGCCGGGCGGGACATGGTCCGGCCGTGGTGCATGGGCATGTGGTGAGGCCTTACTCTCATTCGCAGTCCGATGACGAGACCAACTACCGGAGTCCGGAGGAGATCCAGGCGGATGCGCTGAGGGACCCGATCTCGCGGATGCAGATGTGGCTGTTACGCGAAGGGATTCTGGACGCAGAGGGCATCAACGAACTGGAGCGCAAGGTGGACCGGGAGGTGCAGCGGGCCGTGGACAAGGCGCTTGCGGCGGCTCCGGCACAGCCGGAATCGATATTGAAACATGTGTACTCAGAGGCTCTAAAGCCGACCGATGCGCAGTTTGCGACGGCAGTGGAATCGACAACGGGCGCGGCCGAGCATACGATGCTGGACCAGATCAATCGCTGCCTGCGGGATGAGATGCGACGCGATGAACGGGTGGTGGTATTTGGCGAAGATGTGGCCGATGTGGCGAGGGATTTCGGTCCGAAACAGAGCAAACTGAAGGGTAAGGGCGGGGTCTTCAAGGTGACCCATGGGTTGCAGAGGGATTTTGGGAGGGATCGGGTGTGGAACGCCCCGTTGGCAGAGGCAAATATTACAGGCCGCGCGATTGGTATGGCAGTGCGCGGATTGAAGCCCGTGGTGGAGATTCAATTTTTTGATTACATATGGCCCGCCATGCATCAGATGAGGAATGAGTTGGCTTTGATGCGCTGGCGCTCGAATGGGCAGTTTAGCTGTCCGCTTGTGATGCGCGTTCCGGCGGGCGGTTATCTGACCGGAGGATCGATTTACCACTCGCAATCTGGCGAGAGCATCTTTACCCACACTCCGGGGGTGCGGGTGGTGATGCCATCGAATGCGCTGGATGCGATTGGCCTGCTGAGGACGGCCATCCGCTGTGATGATCCTGTGCTGTTCCTGGAGCATAAGAATCTATACCGAGCGGTATTTGGCAGGGCTGCTTACCCTGGACCGGAGTACATGATTCCATTTGGCAAGGCATCGATTGTGAGACCCGGGAAGGATATGACGGTTGTCGCCTACGGAGCGGTGGTGCCGAGAGCGCTGCAGGCGGCAGAGCGGATGGAGCGGGAGATGGGAGTGGAGGTGGAGCTGATCGATCTGCGTTCGCTAAGCCCCTACGATTGGGAGGCTATTGCTGCGTCGGTGAAGAAGACGAGCAAGGTGCTGGTGGCGCACGAGGATATGAAGAGTTGGGGCTATGGGGCGGAGATCGCCGCCAGGATCGGCGAAGAGCTTTTCGATGACCTGGATGCTCCGGTGCGGAGGGTGGGCGCCATGGACACGTTTGTAGCCTATCAGCCGCTGCTGGAGAACGAGATTTTGCCTCAGACGGAGCATCTGTTCCAGGCGATGCACGATCTGGCCAAGTACTAGACCGAACGGGTTTTGGCTGCTCGCGCTGGGTGGATGTGAGCGGTTGCCGACGCGGGCTGCGCTGCGGAGCAGATTTCGCGAGGAAGGCGCTCTAACGGGCGGGCGGGAGATGGAAGGATAGGAATCGGGCGAGGTCTGCGGGGCTGGGTGTGCCGGTGCGGATGAGTCGAGGCGTGGGGAGTTGCCGCAGAGGTGCGGCGAGCGGAAATGGTTCGTTGAAGAGCTGCCGGAATGGAACCAGTTTGGCGCTCGGGTTTTGGCGGACGCGCTCGGCGAGGTCGCCGTCTGGAGATTGCAGGACGAGGGCCGGGAGTGCAAGGTTCTGGGCGCAGAGATGGACGGCCAGAGCAGCGCCGAGGCCGATTCCGTAGACGACGATGGAGGAAGAGGGGATGGATCGCGTAGCGGTGAGGTAGGTGAGCGCGGTATTGGCGTCGAATTCCATGGTGGCCTGGGTGGGGTGATCTCCCAGAGAGTCGCCGTAACCGCGATAGTCGAAGAGCAGGACGTTCAGATTCTGCCGATGAAGGAGATTTGCGGCCGGGAGGGCGTTTGCGCTGGAGCCCTCGCCGGAGGGCAGGATGAGAGCAGTGCGCACGGTTGGGATGGGGGCGGGGATCCACCATCCGGCGAGTTGGGGCAGGCCCGAGTTGTCCACACCGAAATGGACAGGAGTGAATGCGAGATGGAAGGATGCGGGGGTTTGGGGAACGCTGTGGGAGGGATGGAGAACGAGCTGCCACTGGGCTCGTGAGAAGACGATGCAGAGGGTAGCGTAGGCGAAGAGGAAGGCAGCGGAGAAGATGATGGCCAGCGCCTTCAGGATCCAGCCCAGTTGGACTATGGGGACGCCTTCAGCAGGAGGAACGACGGGCGGCTGAGTGGGAGCATGGATTTGCGGGATGCGCGGAGGCGCGGTGGGCTGGGGCAAAGCTGTGGATCGATTACGGGTCGATTTGTAGCGGGGAGGCATGGTGCTTTGAGGTCACCTACAGCATCTCATGTCGAGTGTTTCCGTGAGACAAGGGCCGGGCGATGCGCGAAGGGCGAGGGGTAAAAGGCTCGGCAGAGGGATTTTCAACAGACTAATTGGAGGGAGATGGAAGTGGGTGAATGGGTTCGGTTGTGCAGCTTGGCAGAGGCTCCCAAAGAGGAGCAGGTGATTGAGGCTGAGGCCAAGGGATTGCCAATTTGCCTGGCGCGCATGGAGGGAAGATTTGTGGCGCTGGACAATGTTTGTCCACACCGACAGGGGCCGTTGGGCGGGGGATCGATTGAGGGTGGTGCGGTGCTTTGCCCGTGGCATGCGTGGGGGTTTGACTTGAATACGGGAATGGCCGTGGCGCCGGCGAAGGGGCGTGTAGCGGTGTATCCGGTACGGGTGGAGGCGGAGGAGGTGCTGGTGGAGCTGCCGGAGGAGTTGCCCGTGAAGGAGGAGGCGCCGGTATAGAAGGGCTGCAGCGGCTTATGGCTGAGCAGGGTCTATTTTTGGAGGCCGATTGTAAAGAGTCTGCGGAGCGCCGGTTGCCCGGGAATGGGCTAGGGCGGGCAAGATCTCCGTGGGCGGAGTTCCGACAGATTTTGACAGCATCTGCTGATAGAATCAAGTGATCCTCTCGCTAATCGGTTGAAAAAAGGCGAACGATCAATCTCAGCATAAGGGAGAGGGTATGCAAGCGATTCTTGCGCTCGAAGACGGGCGGCTGTTCAGGGGCAAGGCGCATGGATCGTTCAACGAGCGCGTGGGTGAGGTGGTGTTCAACACCTCCATGACGGGTTATCAGGAGATCTTTACCGATCCTTCCTATGCCGGCCAGATTGTGGTTCTGACCAGTCCTCACATAGGGAACTATGGAACATCGCCGAGCGATGCGGAGTCAGGGCGCCCATATATCGAGGGGTTGGTAGTGAGGGAGTTCTCGCTGGTGAGTTCGAACTGGCGAGCGACCGAGGTGGCAGACGAATACCTGGAGCGGAGCGGCGTTCCGGTGATCTCTGAGATCGATACCCGGGCGGTGGTGCGGCATCTACGCGACATGGGGTGTCTGCGCGGGGTGATCTCCACGGCGGTGGAGGATACCGATGCGCTGGTGGCCAAGGCGCGGGCGCACAAGAGGATGGAAGGCACGGATCTGGCTAGTGTGGTAAGCACCACGACGCCCTACGTTTGGGATGCCAGCGAGCCGAAGAATGAGACCGGGGACAAGCTGTTACCGGGCTCCGATCCGGGGGCTACGGAGACGTTGCATGTAGTGGCCTATGATTTTGGCATCAAGCGGAATATTCTGCGGATGCTTTCCCGCGAGAATTGCAGGGTTACGGTGGTTCCTGCCAGAACCAGCGCCGAAGAGGTGTTGGCCATGGCTCCTGACGGGGTATTCTTTTCCAACGGGCCTGGCGATCCGGAACCGCTGGACTACGCGGTGAAAAACGTGCAGGCGTTGAAGGGCAAGACGCCGCTGTTCGGGATCTGCCTGGGGCACCAGATTTTTGGTATCGCTTTGGGCGGAAAGACCTACAAGTTGAAGTTCGGTCACCACGGCGGCAATCATCCCATTAAGCATCTGGCGACGGGCAAGGTGGAGATCACAGCGCAGAACCATAACTTCAATGTGGATCCGGAGAGTCTGCCGGAGGATGTTGCGCAGACGCACACGAATCTGAATGACAACACGCTGGCGGGGTTGCGGCATAAGACCGACCCGATGTTCAGTGTGCAGTATCATCCGGAGGCCAGCCCCGGGCCGCATGACTCGCATTATCTGTTCCGGGATTTCCGGAAGATGATGGAGGCGTGGAAACGGTGAGGCCGGCAGGAGAGACAGTCAAGCCCGCCGGTAGCTCTTGGGCGATGGCTCCGGCGTTTTTCCAACGAGCCGTAACTTTGCCGGCTATGACTTCCCGTGGGATGGCTCGGTTATGCGGGGCGCAGGGAGCGAAGGCGTTGCATCAGGAGAAGGTTTCTTTTGGGGTTTGCAGCGAGGTTGGGCCGAGTGAGGCCAGAAGTGGTGCCAGGCGAGGGATGATGCACGCCACGTGCCGCTGGAGCCGGTCTTTGAGTGCGATACGGACTGTGAAGCATCCAGCTCGGCTTATGCAGATTGAGCGTCAGGTTCAGGAGAACAGGTAAGAGATGCCAAGGCGGAACGATATCGCGAAGATTCTGGTGATCGGCTCCGGGCCGATTGTGATTGGGCAGTCGGCGGAGTTCGATTACTCCGGGACGCAGGCTTGCAAAGCGCTGAAGGCGGAGGGGTATGAGGTGGTCCTGGTGAACTCGAACCCGGCCTCTATCATGACCGATCCAGAGGTGGCCGACAGGACCTATGTTGAGCCATTGACGGTGGGGTACCTGACGGAGATTCTGCGCGAGGAGACAGCCAGGATGAAGCGCCTGGGCCAGACGGGAATCTTTGCGGTGTTGCCTACAGTGGGCGGGCAGACGGCATTGAATCTGGCTGTGGAACTGGCGGATGAGGGAGTGCTGGAGCAGTTCGGCATCGAGCTGATTGGGGCCAAGCTGGGGCCCATCAAGAAAGCCGAGGACCGGCTACTGTTCAAGGACGCGATGAGCAAGATCGGCCTGGATATGCCCAAGTCGATGCTGGTGAACAACACGGGCAGTGGGTTGGAGTTTGCGGGCAAGATTGGATTTCCGGTGGTGGTGCGGCCTAGCTTTACGCTGGGCGGCTCCGGCGGTGGAATCGCCTATAACCGCGAGGAGTTGACGGAGATCCTCTCCCGCGGGCTGGACCTTTCTCCCGTGCATGAGTGTCTGCTGGAAGAGAGCGTGCTGGGATGGAAGGAGTACGAGATGGAGGTGGTGCGCGACCTGAAAGACAACGTCGTGATCATCTGCTCGATTGAGAACTTCGATCCCATGGGAGTGCATACCGGGGATTCCATTACGGTAGCGCCGGCCCAGACGCTGACCGACCGCGAGTTCCAAAGGATGCGCGACGCTTCGATTGCCGTGATGCGCGAGATTGGCGTGGAGACGGGTGGAAGCAATGTGCAGTTTGCGGTGAATCCGCAGAACGGCAGGATGACGGTGATTGAGATGAATCCGCGGGTCTCGCGATCCAGCGCGTTGGCCAGCAAAGCGACCGGATTTCCGATTGCCAAGATTGCCGCGAGGCTGGCCGTGGGCTACACCCTGGATGAGTTGCAGAACGATATCACCAAGGCTACGCCGGCATGCTTTGAGCCGACGATCGATTACGTGGTGGTGAAGGTTCCGAAGTGGCAGTTTGAGAAGTTTCCCGGATCCGATGACACGCTGGCCCCACAGATGAAGAGTGTGGGTGAGGTGATGGCGATTGGGCGCACGTTCAAAGAGGCCTTGATGAAGGCGCTGCGGTCGCTGGAGACGGGTAAGAGGGGAAGTGGAGAGAGCATCGATCCGCGCCGGCTGAGGCAGAAGATGGTGACGCCCAGCCCGGACCGGATGGCTTACGTTCGTTATGCCTTTGAGCACGGATGGAGCGTGCGCGAGGTGGCCCGATTTACTCAGATGGACCCCTGGTTTCTAGATCAGATGAAGCAGATTGCCGATGAGCTGAAGGTGGTTGCGGAGGAGGGGATCGAGAGGATTGGGGCAGATGCGCTGAGGAGAGCCAAGCGGATGGGACTGAGCGACGCTCGTCTGGCGGCAACGTTTGGTTTGGAGGATGGTTCGTCTGCGGGCGCGGGGAGGGTGCAGGAGCTACGCAAGAAGCTGGATGTGAGGCCAGTGTACAAGTTGGTGGACACCTGCGCGGCGGAGTTCGAGAGCCGGACGCCGTATCTGTATAGCTGCTACGACGAGGAGGATGAGGCTCCGCCGACAGCGAACAAGAAGGTGATCATCCTGGGTAGCGGGCCGAACCGGATTGGACAGGGAATTGAGTTCGACTACTGCTGCTGCCACGCTGCCTTTGCGCTGCGCGATGATGGCTACGAGACGATCATGGTGAACTGCAATCCGGAGACGGTGTCCACAGACTACGATACCAGCGATCGGTTGTATTTTGAGCCGCTGACGCTGGAGGATGTGCTGGCGGTGTACGAGCATGAAGCCAGCGGCGGAGCACAGATCGGGATGATCGTGCAGTTCGGCGGGCAAACTCCGCTGAATCTGAGCCTGCCGTTGAAGGCAGCGGGAGTTCCGATCATTGGGACCTCGCCGGAGTCGATCGATCTGGCGGAGGATCGCAAGCGGTTTGGGAAGCTCATTGAGGAGTTGGAGATTCCGCAACCGCAGGGAGCGATGGCGACCAGTGTGGAGGAGGCGCTGGCGGGAGCGCGGCGGGTGGAATATCCGGTGCTGGTGAGGCCGAGTTATGTGCTGGGCGGGCGCGCGATGGTGATTGCTTATGACGAGGCCGATGTGGTGCGGTATATGTCCACGGCGATTGAGTACTCGCAGGAGCGACCGGTGTTGATTGACCACTTTCTGGAGGATGCACAGGAGGTGGACGTGGATGCGCTGTGTGACGGCGAAGATGTTGTGATAGCGGGAATCATGCAGCACATTGAAGAGGCTGGGGTACACTCGGGCGACTCCAGTTGCGTGTTGCCGGCGGTGGACCTGAGCACGGAGGTGCTGGAGACGATCCGGGGCTACACACGCAAGCTGGTGATGCGGCTGAACGTGATTGGGCTTGCGAATCTGCAGTTCGCGGTACAGCGCGGCAAGGTGTTTGTGATCGAGGTGAATCCGCGGGCATCGCGGACCGTCCCGTATGTCTCCAAGGCTACGGGCGTGCAACTGGCCAAGATTGCTTCGCGGTTGATGACTGGAAAGTCGCTGAAGGACTTACTTCCAGAACAGGTAGCCAGCGGTAGGGATCTGAGTACCGGTGATCACTTCTTTGTGAAGTCGCCAGTGTTTCCGTGGGGAAAATTTCAGGGTGTGGATCCGGTGCTGGGGCCGGAGATGCGGTCTACCGGCGAGGTGATGGGTGTGGGTCAAACATTTGGTGAGGCGTTTGCGAAGGCGCAGATTGCAGCAGGTCAGAGGCTGCCGACGGAGGGAACGGTGTTCTTCAGTGTGAATGCTCACGACAAGCTCACCGTGGCTCCGTTGGCGCGACGGTTTGTGGATATGGGGTTCAAGCTGGTGGCAACGCATGGCACAGCGGACGTTCTGGAGGCGGCAGGGATGCAGGTGGAGCGCATCTTTGCCGTCAAGGAAGGCCGTCCGAATGTGGTGGACCTGATCAAGAGCGATCGGATTCAGTTGATTGTGAATACGCCGAGTGGACAGATGAGTGTCTTTGATGAGGCGGCGATCCGAAGAGCAGCGGTGAGTGCGAGAGTGGCCACGATTACGACGCTGGCGGCGACACGAGCTGCGGCGGATGGGATTGAGGCGCTGCAGAAGGGTGAGTATCACGTCGAATCGCTACAGGATCTGCACGCGGCAAGGGCATAGCGGTGGATGCGCTGGAAGGCTGAGCTGATTTCGTACATATGGGAATCATGGATGAGTGGGGGGCGGAGTGTCCCTCCGCTGGCCGTGCATGAGGGATTGCGCGGCTGTGGGTGAAGGTGGAGCTGGAGTTTGACGCCAGATCAGGAAGATTCGGGTTGCGGTCTTTTTCAAGGCTGTAGCAGGGGACCCGAGTCCTTTGATGGACGCCAACGAAACAAAGATCTCGCGCGAGTCGCCTCATGCGGGGCTCTTTTCTGGTGATACTGTGGAGGCTGGCTAAGCCTAGCCAACGCGCATTTTGGCACCTTTTATGGGGTGCGGCTGTGGAATAATCAACCGCATGAAAGCCTGTGCTTTTATTATTGCGATTCTGCTGTTTGCGAATTGCGTTTCAGCGCTACTCGCACAGTCGTCCGCTGGCTCGAGCCCCGCTCAGAACAGTGCGGAACTGCTGAATCAATGGGTGCAGAAGGAAAGAAGTCTGGCGGCGAAGGGTAACGCTGAAGCGCAGGAGGCGCTCGGCGTGTTCTATTGGTTGGGCGTGGGTGTTCCGCAGGACTCCGCACAGGCTGCCGCCTAGTATCGCAAGGCTGCCGAGCAGAACGATCCAAGCGCGCAGCTCCAACTTGGCGAACTCGATTACTCAGGGGCGGGCGTCCCGCAAGACTACCGAGATGCATATTTCTGGCTCGATCTTGCTCTCGCCCAAAGGAGCGCCATTCTTCGGGGACTGAGCAGTCCTGAGAATATGCCGCAAGTCCACAAGATCTGGATGCATTCAGGTGGGGCGGAGCTTTTGTCAGTGGCCGTTAACGATAGAGATGAGGCCGCCTCTCATCTCACGCGAGCCGAGCTATCGAGCGTTCAGCAGAGGGCGGAGATCTGGCTTAATTCACACAAGCCGTGAACGCGCTGGCGCGCCCAGCTTGGACGGTTGAGCAGAGCCTAGGCACCTACCGGTCGTTTGCCGTAGCGCCGTTCCACGTAGTCGTTGAGGATTACCTGAAATTCTTCGACGATATGGTCGCCCTTCAAGGTGGTGAAGAGTTGACCATCCACATAGACTGGTGCCTTGGGGTCCTCAAAGGTTCCGGGCAGGGAGATGCCGATGTTGGCATGCTTGCTCTCACCCGGGCCATTCACGATGCAGCCCATGACGGCCAGTTTGAGCTCTTCGACTCCCGGGTAGATCTTTTTCCACTCCGGCATGGACTCCACCAGGTAGAGCTGGATGCGCTCGGCAAGCTCCTGGAAGTAGGTACTGGTGGTGCGTCCGCAGCCCGGACAACTGGTGACCTGGGGCATAAAGCTGCGAATGGAGAGGGATTGCAGGATCTGCTGGGCGCAGCGAACCTCCTCGGAACGGTCGCCGTCCGGGGTGGGGGTGAGCGAGACGCGAATGGTGTCTCCAATGCCGGCGAGAAGGAGCGGAGCGAGACCGGCGGTGGAGGCGACGATGCCCTTCATACCCATTCCAGCTTCGGTGAGGCCGAGGTGGAGTGCGTAGTCACAACGGCGGGCAAGCTCGGTGTAAACATCGATCAGATCACGGACGCCGGAGACCTTAGCGGAGAGGATGATCTGGTCGCGGCGCAGGCCATAGCGTTCGGCGGCGGCGGCATTATCGATCGCGGAGACCACCATTGCCTCCATCATGACGTCGCGGGCGTCGAGCGGATCAGGGCGCCGGGAGTTCTCATCCATCATCCGGGTGAGCAGAGCCTGGTCGAGTGAGCCCCAGTTGACGCCGATGCGAACAGGCTTTTGATGTTTGACCGCGACCTCGATCATCGTGCGGAAATTGTCATCATCTTTACGGCCAATGGAGCAGTTGCCTGGGTTGATGCGGTATTTGGCGAGAGATTCTGCTGTGGCGGGGTATTTGGAGAGGAGCAGATGGCCGTTGTAGTGGAAGTCGCCGATGATGGGGGTATTCCAGCCCTTGGCGCGGATGCCTTCGATGATGTAGGGAACAGCTTTGGCGGCATCGTCATTGTTGACCGTGACGCGCACCATCTCCGAGCCAGCTCGAGCGAGGGCGGCGATCTGCTGGACGGTGGACTCGACATCCGCGGTGTCGGTGTTGGTCATCGATTGGACGACGACAGGGGCATCAGAGCCGACCCGGACGTTGCCGATGGTGACCGGAATCGAGTTCCTGCGGCGAATGGCTGACATACCTCACGATTTTACCAGTTCAGGCTGTCGAGGACGGGAGGGAGTGGCCGTGGAGGCTAAGAGGATGCCTCGCGGTGGTCTTCCGCTGTGAGCTAACCATGGATATGACTGAGGAAGAGGAGGTTAGCATCTAATTGAAATTCGAACTCGCCAGCGCTTTCCGGCGTTGGATGAGGCGGCCAGGGCTGTGTCCAGGGCTGAGAATGCGGGAATAAGTCCTAGCAGGCAAGAGGGAGTGGCATCGGAGATGCCAATGGTGAGCACCGATTTGTTTCCGCCGCTCCAGCAGCGCAGCTCCACGGGATCAAGAATTCCGATGTCCAAGGCCGTGTGCTGCTCCCGGCCTGTGTAGGCGAACGTGAGCGTAACTCTGCGCACGCCTTCCGACACATGGAATGGAGCCCTGATGTAGGTGTGATTCTGCGCGTCAAGCACCTCGCCGCGCAGCACCTCTGCCGGGGTGGGCGGAGCAGGTCAGCTTTCCATCTGGCCCAGGCAGATCTGGGGCGGAAGGAAGTACAGGAGGAAGAAAGCCGCGGCCATGCAACGAAACAGCATGATAGGAACCATGGCTTTCCCTCTTCTCGAAACGAAAGGATGGTAGACCGGCGGCGTCGAAGTTTTGATTATGTTGCGGCGGCTGGAGTGCAGAGCCTCGAAAGCGAGGAAGGCATTGCCCGATGAAGAGGCTGCCGCACCCGTTCCAGAAGAACGATACCAGAATCCAGAATGGAGACTCTAGAAGAACAGCTTGAGAGCGAGTTGCAGGGTGCGGGCTCCGTTATTCTCATTGCTGTTTCTTGTGCCGGTGATGGAACTGAACTTCGCGGTGGTGAAGTTCAGTTGAGTGGTGGGCTCGGAAAATGGTGGCGTGTTGGTGGTATTGAACGCCTCGGCACGGAACTCCACGCGGATGGTCTGCGTGATGGGAAATTCTTTGAGAACCGAGGAGTCAAGATCGCTGAAGTTTGGGCCACGTGCCTGCTCCTGCTGCCCGCCCAGCGGGGCGTAGCTGGTCTGCCCGATGGCCGTCGCAGTTGGGGGTTCGGCGAAGGCAGCGGGGTTCAGCCACTGGGCCACGTTATGGGGGCCGGAATAGAGGTTTTTTCCCGTCAAGTTGGCAGCGCATCCAAAGTCGGCCGTGGTCGCCACAGGGCAGCCGATGGTGAATGGCTGACCAGTCTCATGGGTAAAAAAGAAATTGATGATCCAGCCACCGAAGATCGCTTCCTCGCCCTTGTTCATATTGCTCAGATATTGCCGTCCCCGGCCGAAGGGAAGGTTATAGCTGCCGGCGATGTGAATGAGATTTGTGGCGTCGCTGTCGCAAAGGGCGTAGTCGCCCTTGATGCCGTAGTGCGGAAGCCACTGCGCCCGGTACTGAGCGTTGGTGTCAGCCTGGGTGTGCTGATCGCTCATGCACTTGCTGAAGGTGTAGTCAGCGAGCAGGTCTAACCCTCCGAGCATCTGGTGTTGGAATGTGATCTGCAGGGAGTTGTAATTGCTATCTGCATTGGTGGTTTCATAGGTTGCGTTGCGGCCAAAGCTTGGGTAAGGGATGTAATTTTGAGGGTTGATGCCGGGGGGCAGCAACTCCGTATTGCCGTTGTTATAGCCAAGGTTGTCCAAATGACGGCCCTGGGTCCCCACATAGGCGGTCTCAAGCGAGTCGTGCTCGGTGAGCATGGTCTGAATGGTGAAGTTTTCGGTCTGCACGTAGGGCGTTTGATAGTTGTACTGGCGCCCATAAAGGTCAAGCCCTTCACCGGAGCTGACCAACGGACTCTGGAAGTTGTACTGCGTGAACGCCTCCTCCATGGTGGCGGGCTGACCGTTGGGAAGCAGAATGGGAGCTTGGGAGTTCGGGCTAGGAATGCTCTGGGTATAAACAAAGGGATAATTTGTGCCCAGCGTGCCGCCGTATCCCAGGTTGCCCAGTGCTCCGTATGCGTTGCCGTAACCGCCGCGCACCACCACGTTGGGTAGCACGCTCCAGGCAAATCCGACGCGCGGTGCGAAGTTCGTCTTCTGCGCGGTGCCCAGGGTGAGGTTGGAGATGCAATCGAGACCGATATTGCTGGCGGTGAGCAGAGCATTGAATGCCGCCGAGCGAGCCACCGAGCAGCCTTCTGTGGACATGTAGTAGGTGCCGGTTGGTCCGTTGCCGCCCACAGGAATAAAGTTCGCCTGTCGGCCATGGACCTCCGCATAGGGGGTGAAGTAGTCCCAACGCAGGCCGAGGTTCAGGGTGAGGGTTGGCGTCAGCTTCCAGTCATCCTGGCCATAAGCTCCCCAGTACCAGCGATGGTCGTCTGTAGTGGCTATGTTCGATCCGGAGAAACTGCTCATGCCGCCCACATCGTCGATGCCTCCGTCTCCAGGCGGAAGAGTGGATGCAATGGGGGTGATCAGAATGTCGCCGATTCCGTTCAGGTTGCTGTTCTGGTTGGGGATGTCGGTATATTGCCCGTTGAAGTTAAAGTCTCCGCGCCCTTGGGGCGGCTGAGAGATGTTGCCTTCCAGATCGTCAATCTGAAGGCCGGTTTTGAAGGTATGGTTGCGATAGATCTTGGTCACACCGTCGGCGCCTTCAAGGCTCCATACATATTGCAGGGTGGGTGTATAGTTGCCTACGCCGATGTGGGTGAGTCCGGAGATGGTGATGGGGGGCAGGCCGCCGTTATTGGCTACCTGCTGCACGCCCTGAATTCCGTATTCCGCGGGGATACCGAAGGTGTCGCCATAGAAGGACTTCTGGAGTTTGTCGCTGTGCACCATGCCCACATGCATATCCGTGGTGAGCGTGGAATTGAAGATGTGGGTATAGCCCACCGCCCAGGCGTAGGCGGGGAGGCTGTCATTGCGGCCGCCGGTCTCGCCCACGGCTATTCCTGGCAGGTTGGAGGGAACCACCACCGCATACAAGCTTCTGTCATAGACGCCGAAGAGGAGGTTCTTCGCGTTGATGCTCTCGTCGATGCGGATATCCCAGGTGTTGGTGTTCTTGTATTCCAGCGGGACGTAGCTGGAGTAGTTGTTGATGAGGCCTGGGGATTCCGGCGCCGGATAGACCCCAAGCAGCTTGACGGCGTTCGGGTCCAACCGTGATGTTGGAATGATGTTCAGCAGGGACTCCGCGCCGGTTGTGGTGAAGTTTGTCATGCGATTGCCGGCAAAGCTTGGGCAGCCCGCGGCCGTGCAGTTATAGAACGGATCGCGCACGTAGCTGCCCGGCGCGCCGGTGAGCCCGGTGACCGGATCAATTCCAGAGGCGGGAAGCTGCCGCGTGGTGGCGGGATCGAGGATAGTTCCATGGGGAAAGGTGCGGCCCAGAGCGTCGGTAGCGGAGCCGCTGTTGTAAGTGATGTTGTCCTGCAAATTGGTGAACCCGCTATTGGCCATGTTCAGCGTAGGCACAGTCTCGCCGCCTGCCGGCTCGGGTAGCACATAACGTCCTCCCTGATAGTCGAAGAACCAGAAGAGCTTGTTGCGGATGACCGGGCCGCCGACCGTCAGCCCAAACAGATTCTGGTGATATTCGGGGATGGGATTGGCAACGCCGTTGGTGGTGTTGAAGTAGTAGTTGGCATTCAAGTCGTTGTTGCGAAGGTACTCCCAGAGATCGCCATGGATCTGGTTGGTGCCCGATTTGATCTCCGCGTTGACGACGCCGCCGGTGGAGTGGCCGAATTCAGCATTGAAATCCCCCGATTGGAGGGTAAACTGATCCACCGCATCCGGTGGCGGCACGATCGCCGCGTTCGTCAAAGTGTAATTGCCGCCGTAAAACTCGATGTTGTCGTTGATTCCGTCCAAGCGAAAGTCGTTTTGCCATACACTGCTTCCGTTAACAGAAAAGTACGCGCTCTCGGAGGTTCCTGAGTCGGGAGTGACGCCTCCCGGCGGGGCCGTCTGGACACCCGCTGCAAGCTGCGCCAGAGAGCCCCAGTCCCGCGTCGCCAGAGGGAGATCGTTCACCATGCGGTTGGATATGACTTGCCCGACTGCGGCGTTCTGCGTCTGCAGCAGCGGAGGCGCAGCCGTCACCGTCACCTGCTCCTTTACACTGCCGGCCTTCAGATGAATGACGATGTTGAGCACCTGCTGCAGGTTCACGATCAGCCCCTGCTCCAAGTAGTTCTCAAATCCGCTTGCCTGGGAATCAATTCTGTAGGTGCCTGGGGTGACGCCCGGAAAGACATAGTTTCCTGTCGAGTTGGATTGCTTGATTGCCTTCACCCCGGTGGCCACATTCGTCAGAGTGACCGTGGCGTGGGAGATCACAGCGCCGGAATTGTCCTCCACGGTCCCCGTGACGGTACCCGTGTCTATTTGAGCCAGAAGAACTGGCGATGCGATGGATAGGATGGCGAGTAGGCAGGCCATGATGGTGAAGCGAAGTGAGAGTTTCTGCATGTGAGTAGTCCCCTGTAAATCAAACTCGATTACTGCGGTTTCTGCGATGCTTGCCGCCAGCGAGCTTCTGTGGCTTGGGATGTGATCTGGCTTGGTCATGCCCGAGTCGTAAAGCAGCATCACTACGAGAGAGCATTGGTCTTCTGGGGCTGACGGAGTTTCCATGTCCGGGTAGCCCGGCATGGCATGCTGCCACGCCGCCAAACTACGCTAGAACCTGGGAGAATCGACGTCTGCGTCGATACAACACCTTCCTCTCTTTTGAACGAAGTCTATGGAGGCAGGTTCGAAAAGAGGTGAAGCCAGGGTGAATTTCCTATAAAACCGCAAGGCGCGCGCAGTATTATTTGGCCGCAATTGTGTGTCGGCAATTTTACCTGGGTCAATCCACATTCTTTATCCAACAGGAGTTGCCGATCGTGTGCTCCAGAGCTTTCCGTGATTCTCTTTGTCGTTACGCCTGTCTCCGATTGGCTTCACGGATAGTCGCGCTAGGCACCTTAGCCGCGCACTGGGTGGAGATCTGAACGGCGACTGGATCCATGACCAATCCGCGCACCGTTCCTGTGATCGTTCGGGCCCTCTCGTTCGACTTTCCAAGTGGCAGATACAGAGCCATCAACCGGACAAGTTGCAGAGTCCACACTGACTGTGTCATAGCTGAACTCCGAAGCTACAGATGCGGCGGCAGCATGTGCTGCACGGTACATCGTTAAGAAAGAGCGATTCCTTCAAGACTGTCGTTCTCAGCCCTTTTCATCAGGCGTCTGTCGGTCTTTCGCTATGGAATATAGCGATCGCGCCTGTTCCTCGCGTATTGGGTCGCCCGCAGGCGGACGGTTTTGGTTGGCGGAAGACAGGCGCCACAGCAAGAGTGGCGGGGAACCGCCCATCCGTGCCGATGCCTCGCATTGCCCCTACAGGGAAATCCTCTAACGGCGCAGAAGGTTGCGAGCCAGAAAGAGGACGTTGGCGGGGCGCTCTGCCAAGCGGCGCATGAAGTAGGGATACCACTCTCCGCCGAAGGGCACATAGACACGAACGCCGAAGCCCTGCTCCACAAGCTTCCGCTGCAAATCGCGACGAATGCCGTAGAGCATTTGGAATTCAAAGGCGCGCTTGTCGATGCCATGGTCTGCAACATAGGCACAGAGCTGTTGAATGATCGACTCGTCGTGCGTGGCGATGCCGCAGAAGACGGGGCTATTGACAACCCGCTTCATGAGCTTGACGTAGTTCGCGTCTACGTCCGATTTGGAAGGAAAGGCGACTGCGGCAGGCTCTTTGTACGCGCCTTTGCAGAGCCGGATACGAATCCCCTGAGAGAGGAGCCGCTCCACATCGTGCTCGGTACGGAAAAGATAGGCTTGCAGTACCGTGCCCACTGCGCCTGGATACTGACGGTGTAGACGTTCGGTGAGGGCGAGCGTCGGCTCGGTGTAGGATGAGCCCTCCATGTCGATGCGAACGAAGTTGCCGCTCGCCGCGGCGTGGGCCACGATCTCGCCCACGATGCGCTCAGCCAGAGCCGGACCCGTGACGGCGCCGCCGATATCCATGCCTACCTGGGTGAGTTTGACGCTGACATTGGCTTGCAGGCGCTGGGCCTGAATCGCGTCGAGGAGTTGGTGGTAGACTGAGGCGCTCCGCTCCGCCTGGGCTATATCCAGAACGCTTTCGCCGAGGGAGTCGAGCGTTACCTGGATGCCGTCAGCGTTGAGTGCGGCAGCTGCGACGATGGCTTCATCCAAGGAGACGCCGGCGACGAAGCGGCGGGAGACTTGGCGACCAAGAGAAGAACGTTCAGAGAAAGCGCGGAAGGATTGATTTGTTGAAAGAGCAATGAAAAAAGAACGCAGCACCGTACCAGACCTCAACCTTGGGGAACGCCTCTTTCATTGTCGCACTCCGCAGAAGTTTGCGCACCGAGACTCCCAGGCGATGCCGGGAGTGATGTGGAAACCGAACGGAGCGAATGTGGATCGGACGGATGCGCCACGCCGACAAAAGGGTGAGTCTGGGCTAGGAGGGTGTAGGGGGCTGCAAGTTATGGAAGGAAGAAGTTAGACCTGTCCTGGTCTGGCGTTGACGGATGGAGAGGAGTTGTCGCGTTCGACCGGCGCGGTGACCATGCCGCTGGTGTCTTTCAGGGCGGCGATGGCCTGATCGTAGCGCCCGCGCAGACTGTTGGAACGGATCTGGCCCATCTCTTTCAGCATCTGCATGCCATCTCTGAGATAGCTGATGCGGCTGCGCTCATCATGGCCCCAGGTGACGGGGACCTCCGCAATGATGTAGTGGAGCTTCCGAGCGATGAAGAGGATCTCCGGATCGAATCCCCAGCGTTCAATGGTCTGGAGACGAAAGATGGTCTGAGCGGCGTCACGACGAAAGGCCTTGAATCCGCACTGGGTATCTTTGAAGGGCAGACCCATCACCTTGCGCGTGACCCAGTTGAAGCATCGCCCGAAGAACCGGCGGTAGAGAGGCTGGTGAATGGTCTGTCTCTGTTTGTCCAGCCAGCGGGAGCCGATGGCGACATCGGCTCCGTCGTCGATGGCATCGATGAGACGCTGGGCCTCTTCGATGGGAGCGGAGAGGTCGGCGTCGCTGAAGAGCACGATCTCTCCTGAGGCTTGGAGGAGTCCATTGCGAACCGAGTATCCTTTGCCTCGGTTGCCGGGGTTTTGGATGAGATGCAAGGAGGGATGGGAGGCCATCCAGCGGTGGATGATCGCAGAGGTGTTATCTATTGAGCCGTCGTCGATGATCAGTACTTCACTCTCCCAGGGGCGGGAGGCAACCCAGGCAAGCACGCTGGAGAGCGCGGCTTCAATGCGGGCTCCTTCATTGTAGGCCGGAACAACGATGCTCAGGCGGGGAGGCGCCTGAGGGGAGGTGCGTCGTTCTCTGGAGATAAGTTCCATTGGATCTTTTCAGCTTGGACCCTTCTGCCGCACGCCAGTCTGCTGGAGTGAAGCGACTGTATGGCTGCCGAACGAAAGCGGGAGCGAAGTCCTAGACAGAGAGAAAGCTCGAGTCGATCTTCATCCTACGACAATGCAGCAGAGAAATGCCATGAATCTGAGGTCGCAAAGTGTGCATTCATCCTAGAAATAGCTGGGAAAAGGCGGGCTGGCATGGAGCGTGATTCTGATAGACTCAAGGCCATGCCGGAGCCATTCCCTCCACCATCGCCGCAACAGGATCCAAGCCAGAAGCCACCGCAGACGGAGCCTCGTTCACCCTTGCAGGGGGGTGGGTATGCGCCTCCTTCTGGCTCACTTCCTGGTTCACCGCCTAGTTCGCCTCCTGGTTATGGCGGATACCCGGGGCAAGCGGGTTCCTTCGGATACGGGGGGCAGGCGTATCTGCAGTCCGGGCCTGCTGCGGCACGGCGTCCAACCTGGCCATGGGTGGTGCTTCTGGTGAGTGTTTTGGGGCTAGCGACCATGGCTCTGGGTATCTTCTTTGTCTCAGCGATGAAGACGCTGTTGATGGGAGCTGACCCGAATGCGGATATGGGCAGCCTGGACTTTGGCCGCCATGCAATTGCCGTGATCGACATCGATGGAGTGATTACGGACGCGGACACGGAGCGAGTGGACAAGGAGTTGGAGCAGTACGGGAACAACAGCAGTGTGAAGGCAATTCTTTTGCACATCGAATCCCCGGGTGGGGGAGCTGCGGCTTCGCAGGAGATCTACCACGAAGTGATGCGGGTTCGGACAAAGAAGCACAAGGAGGTTGTGGCGTCGGTGGAATCAGTAGGCGCCTCTGGGGCGTATTACATCGCCTCCGCATGCGACAAGATCTATGCCAATCCAGCTTCTGTGGTGGGGTCCATCGGCGTAATTATGGAGTGGACGAATTATGGCGAACTGTTGCAGTGGGCCAAGCTGAGTCACGTGACAATCTCGCACGGAACGCTGAAGGATGCCGGCGATCCAACTCGACCAATGACGCCCCAGGAGCAGGCCTACTTTCAGTCTTTGGTGGATAATATGTACGGGCAGTTTGTGCATGATGTAGCGCTAGGCCGCCACATGACAGACGCCCAGATTACGCAGTTAGCGACTGGGCAAGTCTGGACCGGCGAAGAGGCGCAACCGTTGGGACTCATTGATGTGCAGGGCGGCTTCCGCAGGGCGCTGATGGACACGGCCAGGAAGGTAGGAATCAAGGGTGAGCCGACGGTGATTCGGCCGTCTACAGGGAAGTCCGGTTTACTTGGGATGTTGCAGGATGCTGACGGTCTCTTCATCAACCCAGGGCAGATGCTGGATCGTTCACCGGGATTTTATTTCCTTTGGAAGTAATCAGGGGGCAGGGGTGGCGAGTGTCCTACATGCCTTCCGGGTGAGCAGTGTGAGGAGCGTAGGGATTCCCAGGATGAAGAGCCGCGATGATTCGGCTTGAAATATGGAGTATCGTGGAGCGATACTGTGCTATAGTGAAGCAAATAGGGATCTTGCCGTAGTGAATCCGGTTTCTTCCCAGTGCATGGTTTCAGGTTCCTGTGACTTTCGGGCAAAGCGTACGTCACACGAAGAGTTGGGCGCCAACCATAAAAACGCAGGAGGTTTCATGACGAAAGCCGATTTGGTCGATCACGTGACTGCTCTTGGAGATTTGACCCGTCGCGATAGTGAGGTAATCGTTGAGACGCTGTTTGACTCCATCATTGGTGCTTTGAAGGCAAACGATAAGGTTGAGGTTCGCGGGTTTGGAAGCTTCCGCTCACGGCAGAGGAAGCCCAGAACGGGGCGGAATCCGAAGACTGGGGAGTCGGTTGCGGTTCCTGCTAAGAGAGTTCCTTATTTCAAGCCGAGCAAGGAGTTACGAGATCTGGTGAATCCTGACGAGGCGCATGAAGCCCACCTTGGAGGTGAAGTGATTGCGATGGGCAGTGCAGGTGACACCCATGCTACAGATTTCCGTAGCGTTGATCCGCACCATCCGCCAGCGATGTAAGCCTCTTATATGGAGTCTTTGCGTGTTGACCGTTCGGTGATAGAACGGCACGCTCTTTACAAACAAGCTTTGGGTCGACCGAGGCATACGAGTTTCAATATAATTTGACGTATATGAGCGTATCGAAACTTTCCGTCCCCGAAGATGCTGCCGCAAGCGGCCCTGTTTACAGCAAAACCAACCCCTACCTGAGTACCGTCCTGGTCAACGAGCATCTCACCAGTCCAGCTTCTGAGAAGCTGACCATTCATTTGGAGATGGAGTTGGCAGACAGTATGAAGTATACGCCGGGCGACGCGCTCGGGGTGGTTCCGACCTATCCAGAGGAAGCCGTGACCGAGTTGCTCAAGGCGCTTGGTTTTGACGGCAGCGAGAAGGTGGTGGAGCCGGTAAAGGGCACGCCAGGCAACGAGATCACCGTGCGCGAGGCTTTGACCTCAAAGCTTGGAATTGGGAAGTTGGCGCGTGGTGCCGTGAACCAGTATGCAAAGCTGGCGGGTGAGAATGTGCCGGAGGGCTTGCGCGCTCTGCTGGGAACGGAGAACAAGGCGGCTCTTGAGGAGTATGTTTGGGGGCGCGAATTTGTTGATCTGGTAAAGGACTTTCCGGGCGTGGTAAAGGATCCACAGGATCTGTTCAACATTCTGCAGCGCCTGATGCCGCGACTGTACTCGATCGCTTCCAGCCAGCGGGCGCACCCGGGTCAGGTGCATCTTACGGTGCGAGTGGTGACCTATAACGCACATGGAAAAGATCGCCAAGGTGTCTGCTCCGGGATGCTGGGCTTCAGGGCTCCAGTGGGTAGTAAGCTGCCTGTGTTTTTGGATATAAATGATCAATTTCGCCTACCGAGTGATCCCAACGCACCAATTATCATGATTGGACCGGGCACTGGAATCGCTCCTTTTCGTGCTTTTCTGGAGGAACGTGAGGCGACGGGAGCAAAGGGTGACAACTGGCTAGTGTTTGGTGACCAGCGAGCCGCCTCCGACTATCTGTACCGGGAGCAGTTCGAGGGGATGCATAAGCGGGGCTTTTTGACCAAGCTGCAGACTGCCTTCTCTCGCGACCAAGCCTACAAAGTTTATGTGCAGGACCGCTTGCGCGAGGCGAGTGACGAACTGTTTGCCTGGCTGGAGCGTGGAGCGCACTTCTATGTGTGTGGCGACGCTAGCAGAATGGCCAAGGATGTGGAGCAGGCGCTGCTGGAGTCAATTGCCAAGGGGCTGAAGGGCACACCGGAACAGGCGGCTGAGTATTTGAAGAAGATGAAGGCTGAGCATCGCTACGAGCGGGATGTTTACTAGACAAGTATGGTTTGAGCAAGGAGAAGGCCGCCCGGTTGGGCGGCCTTTGTGCTTGGACTGAACTCGGCGGCTGGATTGCGCGACGATAGGAGAAAATGAGGAGGCAAAGATGGGTGGGTCCGGTCACCCAATCGGTGGGTGGAGGATCTTGTTCCTGCGTTGCTGAAGCACGGATGCTGAAGTCCATGGCTACCGCAGGTAGGAGGCAACGACATTAGCCGGACCTGGTACCCAGTCTCTTCTGGATGTTTCCAGGACGAACCAAAGATTTTCTGTGTTGCTATCCCGGGGATGCGGAGCGAAGGGTTGCTACGACCAACCGGGGTTAGGAAAGAATCTAGCCCACGGCCCACATCCCGGTTTGGCAGCAGAGACGCCCGACCAGCTATTCTTTGGCGGACCGCCAGAAGCTTGGGAGATCTAACTCGTGATGATACAGGCTTTGGAAATGGCGGTCTCACGGCTGTCCGGGGAAAGTATTGCTCTAATCCCGCAACCGACATAAAACAAAGATTTTATGGGTGTTTTATGCTTGCCGCGATTTGAAAGGCGTGCGTATATCCTGTCTGACCGTCCAAGATGAGGAGATGAACGCAGGCAAGAGCATCTTCTCCCAGTTGATTGACTTTCTTCCTGATCGCGATTTCCGGCGCTGCGTGGCTCGCTAGGACGGCGACCGCTACGCCAAGAAGCTTTCCTGCTGGGAACAGTTCCTCGCCCTGGCCTTTGCGCAACTGACCTACGGGGAGAGCCTGCGCGATATTGAAGCTTGTCTGGGAGCCATTGGTCCCAAGCTGTATCACATGGGCATTGGTTCCGCCGTGGCGCGTTCCACCTTGGCTGATGCCAACGAAACCCGCGATTGGCGCATCTTTGCCGACTTTGCGCAGGTGTTGATCCGCACGGCGATCAAGCTCTACGCCGACGACTCGACCGGCATCGCGGATGTTCACGATCTGTACGCTCTGGATTCCACAACCATCGATCTTTGTCTGGCGCTGTTTCCCTGGGCCAGGTTCCGCAAGCATAAGGCCGCTGTCAAAATGCACACGCTGCTCGATTTGCATGGCTCGATTCCCAGCTTCATTCACATCACCAACGGCAAGGTGCATGACGTAAACGTGCTGGACGAAATCGCCCTCGAAGCCGGTGCCTTCTACGTGATGGATCGCGGCTATATCGATTTCAGGCGTCTTTATCGCTTCACCTTGTCGTCGGTGTACGCGCCCGACGCAGATACCGCGGCAGCCCCGTACCCGACGTATGAGGGCCTGTTCAGGATCTATCTTGCGCATCGCGATATTGTGTCGCGCATTACCTTCTGGGGTGTTACGGACGCCAGTTCGTGGCTGAATAACTGACCCGTGAGGGGACGGACGAATTATCCCCTGTTATTCGATCGGAATGGCCAGCCGACGCCAGCGTTCTTTGCCGTGCTCAAGGCGGCGTCGGCGAGCGCCCGATGAAATGCTATGGCAATGCGCGGTCGCAGTGAGTGCGAGGCCGAGGCAGGAGGGGCGAGGGTTCTGGATGAGACCCCGATCGGGGTATGGGCAGAGTTGGAGGGTTTACCGGAGTGGATTGAGTGGGCTCTGGAAGATCTGCACGTCGGCCCGAAGAGATGCAGTACGAAGAGTTATGGGGCGATGTTCCTGAGATGAAAGGAAGAGACGGGAAGCTCCGCGGAGAATCTTGCCTTTGATGAGATTGAGGAGTGGGCTTAGTCGCGAGATCTATCTGCGGCTGCGCGCCAGGGAACTTGCAGCGGGTATCTCGGCTGTGCAGCGAAGCATGGTTGAAGAGGTCGTTTCGGTGACTTGGTGGAACGCAGACGCTCTTCGCGGCAAGAAAGCTGGAGACGACGCTTTGGCTGCTACGGCTAGAGAATCTGGAAGTTGACCTCAATATACATATCAACAGCGACGGGTTTGCCATCTTTCATGGCGGGTCTGAACCTGTATTGACGAACAGCATCTACGGCCTTCTGGTCAAGCCCCATACCGATGCCGCGGACGACGCGGACGTGGGAGGGCTTGCCGTCAGTTCCTACCCAAAGATAGACGACCACGTTGCCGGAGAGCTTAGCCTTACGAGCCGCTTCAGAGAATTCAGGCTCGACTTCGTAGACCAGCACGGGCGAGCTTACGTCACCCCCGATATGCATGACGCCGCCACCGATATTTCCTCCGGAACCGGGACCGATACCAGCGCCGCTGCCTGAACCTATGCCGGTTCCAGTGCCGTTGCCGAGAGAGATTCCCTTGAGGGGGGAGGTGGGCATACCCAGGTTCGGTAGAGCGTTATTGGCCAGGTTGATATTTTTCTGTACCTGAACCTGGGGCACGAAGGCTAGTTTGGGAGCGACGGTAGGAGGAGCCTTGGGCGGTACCAAGGGCTTCTGGGACAGCACGGGCAGGCGACCTTTGCTGACCGGCGCGAGATCATGCTGGCCTCCGCCTCCACCGATGGCCGTGAGTTGCGGCGCCATAGGCGGGGGTGTGGCGGGAACGCTGACGGTTGCAAAGTTCTTCTGTGGAGCGACGACCTTCACCTCTGAGGCGATGAAGAGAGCTATCAGCAGGATGGCGAGGATGTGCAGGCCAAGGGCCAGCGCAGCAGATTTGGGATCCCGCGGAGTCGCCAGGCGATCCGGCACCGGGATGGGCTTGGATTGTAGTGCCAGAGGAGGCAGTTTGGGGGCAAAAAAGGCATCCCGGACGTTTGCAATCAGAGAAGCGAAGACACTCTCTTCTTTGATCTCTCCGCTGAGGTGCACGATCTCTGACTGGCCGGGATGGGTCGGCTCCATGGGCGCAGGTTCTACCTGATCTGTAGGTGGAGGCGGAAGGGTATCAATATCAGCCATAGGGAGTTGCGGGGTCGGCGCGGTCCAATCTTGGAGTCATGAATGAAACCTCAACAGCTGGAGCAGTTCAAACGCCGACCTTCCATGTCAGGGAGGCGAGTCGTGAGATCCCCTGGAGATAGTTTACAAACTCTTGCTCGGGTCTGCTCAACTTCTTGTTAATAGACGCTGGCACCCATCAAGAAGTATGCGAGTTTCTTTTGCGGGTTGGTTATGGAGCGGGGGCCTGGGGGTGGACAGAGGTCTGCGCCGTTACAATAGAACTTTGACGGCTTGAAGCAGGGTTTTGCCTTGTTCGCCTCTAAACGGCGTGATTGCCTTGTTTGCACCCCGAAATGGAGATGTGGATGGCGGAAGATGATAAGAAGAGTCTGAAGGGTACGCTGAACCTGCCGCGGACAGAGTTCGCGATGAAGGCAAATCTACCCCAGAATGAACCCAAACGGCTGGCGCTGTGGGAGGAAATGGGGCTTTACGAAGAGATACGAAAGGTGCGGAAGGGGGCTGCGCAATACATTCTGCACGACGGTCCGCCGTATGCGAACGGGGCGATTCATCTAGGCCATGCGCTGAACAAGTGCATTAAGGATTTTGTGGTGAAGACGAAGACCATGGCCGGGTTCGATGCGCCATATGTGCCGGGCTGGGACTGCCATGGATTGCCGATCGAGATCAAGGTGGATGAGAAGCTGGGCGGGAAGAAGCTACAGATGGACCCGGTGGAGGTACGCAGGGCCTGCCGCGAGTATGCGGCGGAGTTTATCGATCTGCAGCGGGCGCAGTTCAAGCGCCTGGGGGTGTTCGGACGGTGGGATCGGCCATACGCGACCATGGACTTCCCGTACGAAGCGAGGATTCTGGAGACTTTTTACGGATTTTACGAGAAAGGCTTTGTTTATAAGGGACTGAAGCCTGTGTACTGGTGCACGCATGACCACACGGCCCTGGCGGAGGCGGAGGTGGAGTATGCGATGCACACCTCGCCGAGCGTTTATGTACGCTATCGGCTGAGCAGCGCGCCGGAGAAGATCGATCCGCGGTTGCGTGACCGGAGGGTGTGGACGGTGATCTGGACGACGACGCCGTGGACGCTGCCGGCTTCGCTGGCGGTTGCCTTCCACCCCGAGACGAGGTATGTGGCGCTGGCTGGCGGCGATGCTGCGGAAGACGATGTGTACATTGTGGCTGAGGCGCTGGTGGAGTCGGTTCAGGCTGCGTGCGATCTGCTGGGTGGGCTGGGGGGGGGTGTTCCGATTGCAGCGTTTCCCGGATCCAGGATGGATCGTGCGGTTTTCGCGCATCCGTTTCTTGATCGAGAGATTCTGGGCGTGACGGCCGATTATGTGACGACCGAGCAAGGCACGGGCGCGGTGCATACGGCTCCGGCACACGGCCCAGACGATTTTGCCACCGGAATCCGTTACGAACTGCCGCTGACTTGCGATGTGGATGCGCAGGGCAAGCTGCGGAATGGGCTACCGGAATACGACGGAATGTTTGTGTTCAAGGCCAACGCCGCGATTGAAGATCTGCTGGCAGCGAGGGGAGCTCTGCTGGGACGGCACCGGCTGGAGCACAAATATCCGCACTGCTGGCGTTGCCATAAGCCGCTGATCTTTCGCGCGACCGAGCAGTGGTTTATCGCGATGGAGACGCCGGTACTTTCGATGAAGACAGGAGCGGGCGAAGAGACCTTCCGGCAGCGTGCTTTGGAGGAGATCAAGCGGGTGAACTGGGATCCGGCGTGGGGTGAGGAGCGGATCTCAAACATGATTGCCACCCGGCCGGACTGGTGTATCTCACGGCAGCGGATCTGGGGTGTGCCGATCGCAGTTTTTCTGTGCGAGAGGTGTCACGAGCCGCTGAACGTAGAAGAGATCAACCAGAGCATCGTGGAGCTATTCGCCCGCGAGGGAGCGGATGCCTGGTACAAGTATGAAGTTGCGGAGCTGCTGCCGACTGAGACGGCGTGTCCTGCCTGTGGGGCGGTGATGCAGTTTCACAAGGAGATGGACATTCTGGATGTGTGGTTTGAGAGTGGCGCCAGTTGGCACGCTGTGCTGGAGGTTGAGCCGGAGTTGCGCTGGCCGGCCGATCTGTATACAGAAGGAGGCGATCAGCATCGAGGATGGTTCCATTCTTCACTGCTGAGTTCAGTAGGGATTCGCGACGCCGCTCCGTACAAGATGGTGGCGACGAGCGGATGGACGCTGGACGAGCAGGGGCGAGCCTTTTCGAAGTCGCTGGGGAATGGAGTGGACCCGGTGGATGTGGCCAATCGGCTGGGCGGGGAGATCATCCGGCTGTGGGTTGCAAGCGTGGACTTCCGCGAGGATGTGGCGGCCAGCGAGAACCTGATGCAGCGGGTGAGCGAGAACTATCGCAAGCTGCGCAATACGCTGCGTTTTCTGCTAAGCAACCTGGCCGACTTTGATCCGGCCGCGGATGCGGTGGTCTGGGTGGAGATGCTGCCGCTGGACCAGTACATTCTGGCGCGCACGGCAGAGCTAGATGCAGCGATTCGCAAGGCCTACGAGGAGTTTGAGTTCCACCGGGCGTACCAGGCGCTGAATGAGTTTACCAACTCTGATTTGAGCGCGCTGTATCTGGATGTGGTGAAGGACCGGTTGTACACGTTTGCGCCGCAACACCCTGCGCGGAGAAGCGCGCAGACGGCGATCTGGCGCATCGCTGAGGCGGTGACGAGATTGATTGCTCCGATTCTTTCTTTTACCAGCGATGAGGTGTGGCAGTACCTGCCGAGGGTAGAGGGCCGCGCGGCGAGTGTGCATCTGGCGCTGTTCCCGGAGATGGCGGAGGTGGTTCCGGGCAACGTGGCTGCTCTGGAGGCGGACTGGGAGCAACTGGCCCGGATCCGGCAGCTTGTGATGATTGAATTGGAGGGGTTGCGGCTGGCGAAGGCTATTGGCAAGTCGCTGGACGCGAGCGTGAGGGTGATGGCGACGGAGGGATCCCCGGAGGCGCAGGCGCTGGAGCGGTATGAACAGGCGCTGGCTGAGTACTTCAATGTTTCGCAGGCGACGGTGCAGTTGGTGGGTGCGAGCGAACAGGAGGCTGCGGTGTTCATCGAAGCCAGAGTGGCCGATGGGTCCAAGTGCGAACGCTGCTGGCGGGTGGTTCCGGATGTGGGCGCTGATGGTCGCTGGCAAACGGTATGCACGCGCTGCGCCGAGGCGCTGGAAGCGATAAACTTTCCGCCCATGATTGGCAAGGAGGCTTGATGTTCAGCGACGCTCTGGAGAGCAGGACGGGACCAGACAGGCGCTGGTGGATGCTGTTGATCGCAGCCATGGTAATTTTTCTGGATCGCGTGACCAAGCGCTGGATTGTGGCCCATATCCTGACCGGAGGGGCGATCGTGGTGATTCCAAGAATCTTTCGGTTGACGCATGTGCTCAATCCAGGCGCCTCCTTCAACCTGTTTGAGGGTAGCGTGTCGGCTGGTTTGGTGCGTCACTTCCTGATTGGGTTTTCGTTCCTTGCGGTGGGCGTGGTTCTGGTGCTGCTCTGGAGGGTTGGGCGGAGGGTGAGCGCGACCTCGGTCGGGCTGGCGCTGGTCCTGGGCGGAGCATGTGGAAACCTGTATGATCGGGTGCGCTATGGGTACGTGGTGGATTTTCTGGAGGTGCACATCGTCCACTATCATTGGCCGGACTTCAATGTTGCAGACTCGGCGATTGTGATTGGGGTGAGCCTGTTGCTGCTGGAGATGTTATGGCCGCAAAGGAGTGAGTGAGTCCGATGGGCAAGGATGCGGCGAAGGACAGTATTACGATTCGGGGCGCTCGGACCCATAATCTGAAGGGCATCGATGTCGATATACCGCACAACGCGCTGGTGGTAGTGAGCGGCGTTTCTGGTTCGGGAAAGTCCTCACTGGCCTTTGACACGGTGTACGCGGAGGGGCAAAGGCGCTACGTGGAGAGCTTGTCTGCCTATGCGCGGCAGTTTCTGGAGCGGATGGAGAAGCCTGCGGTGAGTTTTATGGACGGCCTGGCTCCCGCGATTGCGATTCGCCAGAAGAATCAAACGCGTAATCCGCGTTCCACCGTGGCGACCGCAACGGAGATCTACGATTATCTGCGTCTGCTGTATGCGCGTTGCGGGACGGTGACCTGCCTGCACTGCGGAGGCATTGTGCGGCGGGATACGGTGGATGATATTGTGACGAGACTGTTCACCCTGGCGGAGGGCACGCGCCTGTATGCTCTGTTCCCCGTGGTGCGGCGGGAGGTGAAGCTGGAGGCGCTGCGAACGGCCGGTTCCGTGGAGGCTCCGGGAGGAGATGCAGAGGCGGCTCCGGCGACGAAGGGGAATGGCAGAGGGCCGAGCAAATCGGTGAAGAAGGCTCGAGCTGAGCGTGGAGCCGGAGTGGCAGGAGAAGCGCAGGCCAGTGCAGCGTTTGGCGGGGATTGGATGCGGGAGCGGCTGGGAGAGTTGCGCCGCCGAGGGTATAACCGGTTGTGGCAGGCAGATGAAGGCGGAGGGGTGGGGCGGATGGTCGAGTTCTCGACGCCGGAGTCTCTGCTGGAGCTGGATTTTGCGGCTGCGGGAGAGCGTCCGGTGTATGTGCTGGTGGACCGGCTGGTGCTCTCGCCGGATATTCGGGCGCGGATGGTGGATGCGATCGAGACGGGCTACCGCGAGGCGGGAGAGATTGTGTTCCGCACGATTCCGAGGGAGGAAGGCGTGGGGGTGTCTTCGCCTGCTTCGATGTTGCGGTACTCTGCTGCGTTTGAGTGCTCCGACTGTCATCGGGCGTATCGCGAGCCGGAGCCCAGTCTGTTCAGTTTCAACAATCCGTATGGGGCTTGTCCGCGCTGCGAGGGGTTTGGCAATACGATTGATTTTGATCCCAACTTGATTGTTCCGGATCGCTCCAAGACGCTGGATGAGGGGGCGATCGATCCCTGGACGAAGCCCAAGTACCGCTCCTGGCATGGGGAGATGAAGCGGGCGGCGAAGGTGGAGGGAGTTCCGCTGGACGTGCCCTGGTATGACCTAACTGAGGGACAGCGGCGATGGATAGAAGAGGGCGGAGGTCTCTCCAACCCGGGCTGGCCGGGGATTCGCGGCTTCTTTGCAGAGTTGGAGCGCAAGAAATACAAGCTGCATGTACGCGTTTTTCTTTCCCGATATCGCGGGTATGCGACCTGTCCGGATTGCCGTGGACAACGGCTCCGCGCGGAGGCGAGGGCGGTGGTTTTGGACGGGAAGAACATCTGCGAGTTGTGTGCGCTGACGATTGTGGAGGCGAGGGATTTTCTGGAGCGGCTTGCGTTGGGCGTGGCGCAGCAGGAGATCGCCGGCAAGGTGCTGGAAGAGGTGCGGCAGAGAGTTCGGTTTTTGCAACAGGTGGGCTTGGAGTATCTCACGCTGGACCGGTTGAGTTCCACGCTGAGTGGAGGGGAGTCGCAGCGGATTCAACTGGCTGCGAGCCTGGGATCGCGTCTGGTGGGCGCACTGTATGTGCTGGATGAGCCTTCGATTGGTCTACATCCGCGGGATACCGCGAAATTGATTCAGATTCTGGAGGAGCTGCGCGATCTGGGCAATACGATTCTGGTGGTGGAGCATGATCCGGAGGTGATTCGGGCGGCGGATCACTTGCTGGATTTAGGTCCGGGCGCAGGCGAGCTAGGTGGGGAGTTGCTGGCGGAGGGGACGGTGGACGAGGTGAAGGAGATTCCCGCGTCCTTAACGGGACGTTATCTGAGCGGGCGGGCGAGTATCTCTGTTCCTCGGCATCGCGCGGAGCCAGGGAGGGAGAAGCTGGTGCTGCGAGGCGCGCGGATCCATAATCTGCGAGGTGTAGATGTAGAGGTTCCGTTGGGGCTGCTGTGCTGCATTACGGGAGTTTCCGGGTCAGGGAAGTCCACGCTGGTGCACGAAGTGTTCTATCGCGCGCTGCAGCGAGCGCTGGGCCGGGAGGAGGGTGGGCAGGAGACGACGAATCTTTATCGGGAACTCAGCGGATCACAGTATCTGAATGATGTGGTGCTGGTGGATCAGTCGCCGATTGGACGGACACCGCGCTCGAATCCGGTGACTTACATCAAGGCCTTCGATGCGATCCGGGAGTTGTTTGCCGCGCAGCCGGATGCTCGGAGGAAGAGCCTTACGCCGGGATCCTTTTCATTCAATGTTCCGGGCGGCCGGTGCGACGTGTGTGAAGGTGATGGCGTGGTGACGGTGGAGATGCAGTTTCTTGCCGATGTGGAATTGACTTGCGAGCAGTGCAATGGGATGCGCTACAAACCTTCCATTCTGGAGGTGAAGTACAGGGGAAAGACTATCCACGATGTGCTGGAGATGACCGTGCGTGAGGCGCTGGGGTACTTTGCCGGCCATCCCAAGATTGTGGACCGGCTGGCGGTGCTGGAAGAGGTGGGGTTGGGATACGTACGGCTGGGCCAGAGCGCCACGACGCTGAGCGGAGGGGAGGCGCAACGGGTGAAGCTGGCGCAGCATTTGGCGGGGGCGCGGGCCGGCTCCTCGGGTGGGGCGGCAGGGTTGCGTGGCGCGGCGAAGCGGGCAGCCAGCCGGATTCTCTATATTTTGGACGAGCCGACCACGGGGTTGCACTTTGAGGATGTCGCGAAGCTGCTGACGGTGTTCCGCAAGCTGATCGATGGGGGTGGTTCGGTGCTGGTGATCGAGCACAATCTGGACGTGATCAAGTGTGCGGACTGGGTGATTGATATGGGCCCGGAGGGTGGCGTGGGAGGTGGACAGGTTGTGGCGGCTGGAACTCCAGAGGATGTGGCCGGAGTGGAGTCGTCGTATACGGGGCGATGGTTGAGAGCGGTGCTGGACGGTTCGGGCGCTCCGCGCTCGCGGGAGGTGGCATGAGGCTGCGAGGTTGGATTGTCCGTTGTGGGCTGGGTTGTGCGGCAGGTTGCGCGATGATGGGATGTTTGACGGCTGGGATGGCGATTCCGGTGAGGGCCCAGAACATTCCGCCGGGAACGCACAGCGTGGATGATGGAGCGCAGCAGGATGCTTTCCGGAGGCAGGTGATTGCAGCGGAGAGCGCGCTGGAGCGGCAGGATTACAAGCAAGCTGAAGAGACGCTGAAGTTGCTGGCCGCGCAGAAGCCGAAGGACGGGCGGGTGCAGTATGACCTGGGGTTTGCTGAGGAGCGGGATGGAGAAGATGCGGCTGCGGCGCAGGCTTATGCAGCTTCCATTGCAGACATTCCGGAGTTTGCCGAGCCGCGAGTAGCACTGGGACTGTTGGATGCGCGCGCCGGCCGACTGGCGCAGGCGCACAAGGAGTTGGCCGATGCGGCCAACCTGACGACAGGCTCTGCCGAACTGCACGCGCGAGCGCTGCGCGCTCTGGCGCATCTGGATGAGCAGGACGATCCGGAGGCGGCGCGGGAGGAGTTGCTGGCGGCGCTGAAGCTGAGCCCGGAGACACCGGATGATGTGCTGATGAGCGCTGAGCTGGCCGAACGCGCCAAGGACTGGAGCGATGCGGCGACGGCGTACAAGAAGGCGCTGAATCTGGCTCCAGATGACGTGGATGCGACGGCAGGTCTGGCCCACGCGCTGCAGAAGGATGGCAAACTGGCGGAGGCCGACAGTGTTATCTCGGCGGCGTTAAAAGAGCACCCGGATGATGTACGCCTGGTGGCGCAGGCGGCGGAGGTGTATTCGGCTGAAGGGAAGGCTGCAGCGGCGATTCCTCTGCTGGAGCAGTTGCGTTCTTCTGATCCGAAGATTGCAGCCGATCCTGATACGACGCAGTTGCTGGCACAGCTTTACGTGGTTAGCGGCGACAATGCCAAGGCAGAGCAACTCGATGAACAGTTGCTGGCCGTGCGGCCGAATGATCCCAAACTTCTGGATGCGCTAGGAAGCACGCAAGTGATGCAAGGGAAGGATGCGGCAGCGGAAGCAACGTTTGAGAAGGCGGTTGGGTTGCGTGCTGCATTTGGAGACGATCAGGCATGGGCGGAGACCGAAGGCCATCTGGCGTTTGCTGCGTCCAAAAACAACGATCCGCAAACTTGCCTTCAGGCGCTGGCAGCGCGAGCTACGGTACTGCCGAACTCGCCGACCTCGTTGTTTCTGGAGGCGACGGCGGATGACCATCTGCACAAGCGGCGAGAGGCAATCAAGGCGTACCAGGCATTTCTGGCGGCTGCGGGAGGGAAGTTTCCGGACCAGGAGTGGCAGGCCAAAGAACGCATGGAGATGCTGGAGAAGGAGCGTTAGAGGGACGCAGGATGGCGGGAGGGAGAGCATGATAGGCTGAACGAAGCGTGCCGCGTTCTGTTCTGCCAAGCGTATCCCCTTCCATCCTCTCGATCTTTGAGCAGGAGTACAGAGAACTGCGACCGCGGGCTCCGATGCCGGTGCTGGATGTCAAGCTTCGGCGGTTCACCAGCCTGAATACCACCATACGACTACGCCGTGACGAAGATGGCCGGGGGAAGTTGGTGGTACGGCTATCGGATCTTCTGGAGCAGGCTCCGGAGAGCGTACATCAGGCCATTGCCCATATTCTGCTGGCCAAACTCTACCGCAAGACGGTGGCTGCTTCGCATGCAGATCGGTATCGGCGGTATACGCAGTCGGAGGCTGTGGCTCGGCAGGCGGAGCAGATGCGGCAGATGCGTGGGCGGAAGTTGATCAGCTCGCCGCAGGGACGGGTCTATGACCTGAATGAGGTTTTTGAGGCGGTGAACCGGCGATTCTTCCATGGGTTGATGGGAAGGCCGATCCTGACCTGGAGCGCGCATGTGGCCAAGCGGATGCTGGGCCATTACGATGCGGCGCATAACACGATTGTGGTGAGCCGAGTGTTCGACCGGCCGGGAACGCCGCGCTATGCGATTGAGTATCTGCTGTACCACGAGATGCTGCATCTGAAGCACCCGGTCAAGGTGCGGGCCGGACGCAGATGTGTGCACTCCAGGGAGTTTCAGGCTGAGGAGCGGCTGTTTCCGGAGTTGGATCTGGCCAAGGAGTTCCTGAAGCGGCTTTAAAGATGCAGGATGGACACGATGGCTCTGCGAGGGTGGATGCGGGTCGGCTGGCGGTAAGCCGGGGAGAAGAGGACTAACAGTGACTGCGGGCGCAGAGAGTGGACCCACGCTGATGAGCAGGGATGAGGGCTTGACTTTTCTCTTTTTGCTGCGAACGCTGTCGACGCCGCGCCGGTGGGCCTCTGCTCCCCGGTTCTGAACTGGAGGTGATCGTCCTACCGCCTCGGCGCAACATCATCGGTGAATCCAAGCGCCCGGTCCTGAAGCAGATCAAAGCCCAAAGAGATTTCGTTGAGACAGGCTGCCTGCAGCTTCGCGATGACATCCCCTGTCCTGCTACCTGAGCATTTGAAGGTGCGGCTGGCGAGAGGGTAGATCGACGCCTCTGCGTGTGATGCTGGATCCCTTCCCCATGCCCGTCCAATGCCTCAGTCGCAGGCCACGGCCATCTCCATCAACTCACCAGTTCGGGGCCAGCAAGAGAACAGATTTAATGCCGAACTCTCATGCAACCGGTCTTAAACTCGCTGACCTGCTCCGTGGTAGCCTGCATGAAAAGACTCTCCCGTCCTACGATGAACGGCGGGCACGTATTCATTGCCTATTAACCCCAATCTGAGGCCCATATGGGAGCATGAAGAGGGCAAGTGCATCGTGAATCATTCATGGACGGCGAAGAAAGCAGACTCACTCTCATGAGCAGAACCAATAGGATTGGTCGTCACACGAGCAGAAGCAGGAGGAGTCGGCCTTACGCTACGTCTGGAATGGCCGAGGTCGGAGGTGGATCTGGCGAGAGACCTTCCATGTCCCGCCGTGGTGTCTTTTCTTTCACTCGTCCAGGCCTCCGAGCTGAAATGGCAGGCGCTACACGAAGATCTCCATTGAGTTTCGTGGAGAGATTACGCTGCTATGCCATGCCTATTTCGCATGCACGTGCAAACGATGGGGCCGCTCGGCTCAGAACATTCGGTAAAGCTTCTGGTGATATACCTTTTTATATATTCCATCATAGGCTTGGATTCGGGGTTGTTTCCAGGCTTTATCCTTTTGTGAAATAGGAGTAATCATGTCTTACCTAGGCCGGGTTGTATCTCTGTTCGCGTGCATTGTGCTTTTCATTGGTTCCGTGCATGCGCAAAACGCAGTTTCTACGGGTGCAATCTCAGGCATTGTGACCGACAGCTCTGGAGCCGTAGTTCCCGGAGCCCAAGTGGAACTGCGCAATACGGAGACAGGAATTACAGAGGCCAACAAGACCAACAGCACAGGTCTCTATTCTTATCCTTCGCTTAGTGTAGGAACCTACTCCATCCGCGTTTCTGCGCCAGGCTTCAAGATCGGTATAGTTCCCTCTATCACTGTCACTATTGGACGCGACTCTTCTGCCAATGTCCGACTTCAACTTGGTACAGCGAACCAGCAAATTACCGTCTCAGCCGTTTCATCTCCGCTTCTGGATACAACGAATTCCTCTGTCGGGACAAATGTGAATCGAAAATTGGTTCGCAACCTTCCCTTGAGCGGTCGCAATTATACTGATTTTGTGCTTTTGACGCCAAATGCAACTTCGAATGGAGAGTTTGGTGTAGTGAGTTTTGCAGGACAGAGTAATGCTGCGGCAAACTCTTATACTCTGGACGGAGCGACTGCAACCAGTAATTACACTGGAGGGACACGCGGCGGTACCCGGATCCCCTATCTTTTTGGTGAAGAATCCATCCAGGAATTTCAGGTGACAGACAATCCCTACTCGGCCGCCTACGGTGGCGCCGGGGCCGGCTTTATCAATACGGTAACAAAGTCCGGAAGTAATAAAGTTCATGGCAGCGGATTTTACTACAACCGCAATTCCGGCACAGCGGCAGACGATGCTGTCGATAAATCAAACGGGGTTCCAACACCGCTCAATATATTGCAACAGTTCGGTGGCAGTGCCGGCGGACCGATTCTTCATAACAGATTGTTCTACTTTGGCGATTATGAGCAACAGCGTCAAAAGGATCCTATTTCCGTAATCAACCATGGCATGGAGACTTTGACGCTTGCCAGCTTTGGATTGCCTGCATCAACCGTTCTACCATCTCCAAATGCTCCTTTTCCAGAACCGGTTGGGCTTACAGCAGCCGATGCAAATGCAAATAATCCAGCCTACCTGCAGCAGGTTGCGAATGCCTTGAACGTTATCCAGACGAACATTGGGATGCGGCAGCGGTATCAGAATGATCTGGATCTTGCACCGAAGATAGACTGGCAGGCTACACAAATGGACCACCTGACTTTCTACTACAATTACAACAAGTTCGATTCTCCGGGTGGCGAGATTACTTACAACCCGACATCCAACGAGGGCATTCAGGCTCTGAACAATAACTACGTGCGCGACCATCACGCCACTATCCATTGGACCCACACATTCAGCCCATATCTGCTCAATGATGTGTACGCAGGTTACCTGCGTGACCAAGTGATTGCGACGCCGAGCGGCTTTGCGCCTACCTCGGCATTTCCAGAGGTGGAAGTATTTTCTCCGCAGTTCTTTATTCTAGGGAATCCTACTTTCTCTCTCGCGAATACTCGGGAGACTGAGGAGCAGTTCAATGATCACATTACTTTGGTGCGTGGCCGCCATACGATCAGCACCGGATTTGACTATAACCACGATGGCATAACGGACTTTTACTTTGGTAACTTCCGCGGAACATATGAATTTAGCAATCCCGAGCAGTTTGCACTGGCTACGCCCTTACTTTATACCCAGGCAGGCGGAAATCCAACGTTCATCTTTCAGTTTCCTTACTATGGATTCTATGTAGATGACAAATATCAGGTGATGAAGAATCTGTCCTTGGACATGGGAGTGAGGGAAGACTTCCAACACTTCAACCAGCCGCAGGGCAATGCTGCTGTTCCCCAGACCGGAAAATTCCCTAATGTGTATGAGCGCGTTGCGCCTCGGCTAGGGTTTGCCTACTCTGCAACCCAGAAGACCGTTGTGCGCGGTGGATTTGGAGTTTTCTACGAAGATCTGGTGGGCTCGACCTATGAGACAACAGCGGAGGCCAATGGCCTTTCGACAGAACAATCTTCTTTAGCGTTACCGGGGAATTCTCCGGAGGCTCCTCAGTTTCCGAACCAGATCAGCGGAACAAATCTTTTCAAGAGTTCAGCCAATGTTGCAGCGTTTGACCCAGCGTTCAAGGCTCCCTATGTGCTGCAGAGCAATCTCCAGGTGGAGCAATCTATGGGTCGCTATACTACCTTTAGCGTCGGGACGGTGTGGGCGCATGCGGTGCATTTGAGGACAGAAACCGGCTATGATGCTAATTTGATTCCTCCAACCGGGACGACGACATACATCATTTGTCCGCAGAATACGCCGGCGGGAGTTAGCAGCTGTAGTGGCGCATCGATCACGGGGCCGACATTGGATAATCGGTTGCTGAAGGATGGTCTGATCAATAGCAATGTGGGCCAGATCAACGAAACATTCAGTGGGGGTTTGGATAACTATAACTCCCTGGTTGCGCAGTTGACCCGTCGCAGTAAATCAGGACTTCAGGTTCTGAGTTCCTTTACCTACTCAAAGACGATGGACTCTATCCGACAGTTCAACGATCAGTTCAATTTCTCCAATACTCATTCACCTGATGAGATAGACCAGAGAATTCGACTTTCCATAGCCGGGGTTTATCAACCCGTAACGGACGGGATCCAGTCCAAGTTCGTTCGTACGCTTGCTTCGAATTGGACGATCAGCACTGTCATTCAGTTCAATTCGGGTCGGCCCTATACTGGTTTGTTGAACACGGCGTGCACTGGGGTGAGTTTGGGGGCGTGTTCGGGCGGCGATAATCTAAATAACAGCGCTTATAACCATTCCGTGGGAGGTTCGGGGATCAGCCCTGCACCGAACTACGGTTACAACTTCTTCAACGGCCCCTGGATCGATGAAGGAGATATCGGGTTGGAGCGCCGCTTTCTTGTGTACCATGCGCAGTATATCTCTTTGACTGCTCAAGTGTTCAATGTGACGAACCATCAGAACTACTTTGTGCAAGGCGGGAGCGGGATTCAGGCATTGCAATATAACCCTGTGGGACCAACCTGCGGCGACGGAAAGGATGTGAACCAGACATGCTATTTGATCCCAAATGGAGCCGAGCAGGGAGCAAAGAGTCCGTTCGGAGAACTGGAATCGATCGATCAGCAAAATCCTCCGCGTGTTTGGCAGTTTGCGTTCCGCTATAACTTTTAGATGTGTCTGTGGCCGGTTCAGAATGATAGAGGTCTGAAATACAGGGCGGGTGGAAGCGCACCCGAGGGGATGGCTTTGCGTGGAAGGAATCAGACGTAGTCTTATTGGCGCATGGAAGAGCGGGATTCCTTGGGATGCTTGGGAGGCTCTGGGGTGTAGCGGGGAATCTGTCAACGGAATGGGCGCAGCGCGGACCTGTTCGGTGCATCGATCCCTGATTCAGAGGCGCTAGACTGTTTGCAGCATGTGGCCGCGACAGGGTGGGCCGCAAATTGCTATCTACGAATGGGGTGGTCGGCCAAAGTATCGGCTATAATCTGACTGCTTTGCTGCTAGTTCCGACTAGCTCCGACAGGAAAAGAAACCTAACCCGAGCAGATCCCTGAGTAAGATGGAAGATGGAAGGTGCGAAGAGCTCTGGATCTTGAGGAAATGTGCATGACGTCAAAAGCTGTTCTGAGATCCGGCCGAGGCCCGGGTGATCTCTTCGAATCGTGAGCGGCTTTCAATCGGCAAAGGACCTGTCATGATCTGGCGTATCATCGCGACGATGACCGCGTTTGCAGCAGTGCTTTCCGGGGCCACTGCACAGAATACTCCTTCACCAGGCGCCTCGGACAATGGGGTTGTGTTGCCGAACGGTCGACGAATCACCCCGGTGGGGAACTGGTCGACGCTCGCGCCCTTTGCCTTTACTCTTGGTGTGCGGCCAGACGGGAAGCAGTTAACTATTCCAGCCATTGGCTGGCCCTTTTCTTTGAATATTGTTCTGCGACCAGATTCCTCCATGCCGCAAATTCAACAGATTCCGAGGGAAATGAGGAATAACAGGCCGTTGCGAGCGCATGCCGGCGTCAGCTCTTCACAAAGAAGGAAGATCCGTGTTCACGAAGGTGTGGCCTACTCGCCGGATGGACGTTTGCTCTATGATGCGACGGGGGACAATGGTTGTATTGAAATCTATGACACAAAAACATGGAAGCAACTCAGCTCCATTGCCCTCGACGGTGAAATACAGGGAAAAACTTATAAAGATAGTTTTGCTGCTACGTTGACGATCAGTCGCGATGGCCGGACGCTCTATGTGCTCGACCAGGGGAACTGGCGCGTCGTGCTGATTGATACAAGAATACGTCAGCGTATTGCAAGTGTTCCCACAGGAGTGAATCCTTTTGCGTTGGCTGTATCTCCGAATGGTCATCGGCTTTACGTAGCGAACTCGGGTCTGTTTGAATACCAGCGGATTCCGGGCGTTGATCGCGATCGTCTGCTTTCGACTGGGCTGCATTTCCCCCCCTTTGCGAATCTGTCGACGCAGGCACGAGATGGCGTCAACGCCGAAGGACATACAATTCCTGCCTTGGGAGATCCGAATGACCCACGCGGGAGCTCTTTATGGACTTACAACATTGCGGACCGCACCCACCCCGTAGTGTCGGCAAGGCTCCGACTAGGAGCGCCGATAACCGGTAAGGAAGATGGAGTTGTTGGCGGTGCGTCGCCTTCCGGGATTATTGCTGATGCTGGGCATGTTTATGTCTCCCTGGCACATGAAGATGAAGTTGCAGAGATCTCTTCCGATGGCGGATCTGTTGAACGAACTATTCCCCTCTCGCCCTTTACTGGCGTCCAATTTCAGGACAATGCTGGTCGTCCGCTGCGGGGCGTAATTCCGGCGGGCATGGCGATCCGCAAAGGACGTCTTTACGTTGCGGAAGCTGGAATCGATGCTGTCGCGGTTGTGAGTACGAATACGAATCGGATTCTCGGTCACATCCCCGTGGGATGGTTTCCGGCTGCAGTAGCTCTTGCGCCGAATGGCCATACGCTTTATGTGGTAAATGCACGCGGCAAAGGTTCCGGTCCGAATGGCAGCAATACGGTGCGTGAGCCGGCTCCGGGAACCTACGTTGGAGAGCTCGAGCATGGTAGCCTTTCTGTCATACCGTTGCCGTTTGCATCTGGTGGGCTCGCGCGGATGACGAAGGAGGTGGTGGCCGACAATGAAGCAGCGCTTCGGCCGAGCATGCCACTGCCGAATATCCGTCATGTGTTTCTGATTATCCGAGAGAACCGGACCTATGATGAGATATTCGGCGATATAAAGGGCGCTAATGGGAATCCCCTACTGGCGCGCTATGGCATGGATGGCTGGGCGGAGGAGAACCCGGTCTTGAAGCATCTGAAGGTGACGCCGAATGCGCATGCGCTGGCGGCACGTTTCGCTATCAGCGACAATTATTACGTGGATAGCGATGTTTCTGCGGATGGCCATCGCTGGGTGGTTGGAATCGCACCCAGCCCATGGTTCGACCTGGCATGGACCTCGAACTATGGAGGCAGACGGAACGTTGATCCTTACAGTGATGCGCCCGGTCGCCGCGCATTGGGTGGCGGCGCGGACGGCCCGATGCCAGAGGACGAGCCGGAGTATGGTTCCATGTGGGAACACATCTCGAGCCACCGGCGAAAACTTTTTAACTACGGTGAGGGGTTAGAGTTAGCAGGCAGCGAGGAGATAGATGGTTCGGCTCCGGAAGGACAACGGTTAGTGCTGAACGCGCCGCTTCCGGCTCCCGTGTTTGCGCATACAGATCGGAAGTTTCCAACTTTTAATCTTGGTATTCCGGATCAATTTCGTTACCAGGAATTTGCTCGTGATTTTTCCAGGAAACTTGCAGTTGGACATGCGCCTGCTCTGACTGTGATTCGATTACCGATGGATCACATCGCGAGCCCCCGACCGGAGGATGGCTATCCCTATAGCGCCTCGTATGTTGCTGACAATGATCTTGCTCTGGGAGAGATCGTCGACTTTATTTCTCACTCGCGTATATGGAAAGACACAGCCATTTTTGTAACGGAGGACGATGCCCAAGGCGGGGTTGACCATGTGGACGCCCATCGGAGCGTGCTGCTCGTCATCAGCCCCTATGTGCGAGCAGGGTACGTCGACCATCGGCATACGAGCATGTCGAGTATTCTGCGTACTATCTATGAACTGCTTGGTGCAGGCTCTTTGAATTTAGAAGATGCTCTGGCTGCGGATCTCAGCCCGATGTTCACAGCGCAACCGGATCTTACGCCATTTACCGCTAAGCCCTCTGACCTAAGGGTATTCGAGAGTTCAAAGGCAAAGATCGCGCGGCCAAAGACGCGCGAAGAAGTTGAAGAACTGTTGGATTGTGACGATCCGGCAAGGCTGGATTTGAAACGCTAAGGCACCGGAGGTCGCCAGATTTTCGGTGTAATCAAGAGCGATTGTTGGCGAGACTGAGGGTGGGTGGGCCTGGATGTGGGCTCAAGGTGCGCCGACTAGCCCGACGGCGGCGAGGCGCTGCCGCACCACATCGAGAATGCGCTGATGGAGGGTAATGATTGGTGCTTCTCCGGGGAAGACGACTACGCGGCCGGAGTCACGCTCTGCGATCTCGCAGTATTGATTGTAAACACGGGTGTAGAACTGGTCGTCCTCACGCTCGAAGCGGTTCTCATCCGCGCCCAGACGGCGGGCGGTTCGGTCATTGCGTCCCCGGGCGCGGCGCAGCGAGGTAGAGAGGGGTGGGAGGAGAAGGATGGTGAGGTCAGGTAGGACGTTGTTGCAGACCGCGTGATGCAGGGTGAGGATGCGGTCTGGTCCGAGACCACGGCCGGCTCCCTGGTAGGCCTCTGAGGAGTCGGTGTAGCGGTCGCAAAGGACGATGGCCCCGGATGCGAGCGCGGGCAGGATGATCTGGCGGAGGCTCTGGGCGCGATCGGCGAACATGAGGGCCATCTCTGCCTCAGGAACGATGGCTCCCAGGTCAGCGTCGCTGCGTGAGTCCAGCAGAATGGAGCGGATACGATCTCCGAGGGGCGTGCCGCCGGGCTGGCGAAGGGTGACGACGCGATGTCCGCCGGCTTGAAGCGCGTCCCCCAGAAGCCGGAGCTGGGTGGTCTTACCTGAGCCATCAAGACCCTCAAAGGTGATGAAGAGGCCGGGGTGGGAGAGGTTGGTTGTTGGGTGGCTCACGACTGGAGTCTACTGCAAAGGTGTAGAGGAAAAGCGGAGGGGAGAGACGGCGAGATGGGATCCGGGTAGTGGCACGCGCGGTGGGGTTGCGCTTATGCCGGGCCGGATTTGGAGGAGAGGCGTTTTTCGAGAGCCGCCACGCGCTTGAGAAGCTCCGGCAGGCGGGCGAGAGCAGCGACGGTTCGCAGCCAAGTCCGGTTGTCGGTGGCAGGGTAACCGCTGACGACGGCTCCGGGAGGGACGTCGGAGGGGATGCCGGACTGGGCTGTCGCGACAGCTCCGTCGCCGATGGTGAGGTGCCCTGCAGCGCCGACCTGGCCAGCGAGGATCACATTTTTTCCGACGATGGTGGAACCGCTAAGGCCAGTCTGGGCGCAGAGAAGGGTGTTTTCCCCTACGGAGGAGCCGTGGCCTACCTGGACGAGGTTGTCGATCTTGACGCCGGCCGCGATGCGCGTTGCTCCAACCGAGGCGCGGTCAATGCAGGCGTTGGCCTGGACTTCAACAGAGTCTTCCAGGATGGCGGGTCCGGCTTGAATGATTTTGATCCAACGGCCCTGGGGATCTTTGGCGAAGCCGAAGCCGTCGGCTCCGATGATGGCTCCGTTCTGGAGGACGACATCATCGCCCAGTTGGCAGTTCTCTCGAATGACGGAGTGGGCATGGGCGAGGAGTCTGTTGCCGGCTCGAACTCCCGGGTAGAGAACGCTATGGGGGAGGAGGACGGCATCTTCGCCGAGTTGGCAGTGAGCGCCGACGACGACGTAGGCTGCGATGTGGGCGCGGGCTCCAATGGTGGCGGTGGGGTGAATGATGGCGGTAGGGTGGATGCCGGGCGGGTACAAGGGCGCGGGATGGAAAAGCCCGATGACCTTGGACCAGGCGAGGTAGGGGTTGGGGGTGCGAAGGGTAGGGGTTTTGAGGGGGGCAAAGCCGGGTTCGACGATGAGGGCTCCGGCCTGAGTGGAATGAGCCAGGGAAGCGTACTTGGGGTTGGCGACAAAGGTGATGTGGGCAGGGCCAGCGGCTTCGATGCCGGAGACTCCGTCGATGACGACGGCGGCGGCAGACTCCATGGTCTGATCTTGGCCGGGAACCAAGGTGGCGGCGAGAGCCTCTGCTAACTCACTGAGCTTCATAGTTCAGATTTTACTCGGGCTTACGGGTCAAACAGGTTGGATTGAGCGGCTGGGAGCGGATGCCGTCTGGAGGAGTTGGAGGGGGGGGAAGGACGGCGCGAGGGAGCGGTGACGAAGCCGAGAACTTCAACCCGGGCAAGAGCCGAGCGGGGGATAAAAAGGCGCTGGGTGTTGGAGCGGGGATCCGGTGGGGTAAGGAAGAGACCCTGTTCGTTGAGAATAGAGTCGATGAAGGCGAGATCGAAGGTGGAGAGGCCCTCGAGGATCTGGTTGTCGAGAAAGGTGAGGCACAGCCAGAGGCCGTCGCCGCGGGGTCGGGAGGGGAAGGCCATGCGGCCGATGCGCTCCGGGTCCGAAGGGTCATCGAGGTTGAAATCTTTTACATAAGCAATACGTTTTATTGTGTTGGCGGGAAGGGAACTTAGGTGTCCATCCAACGTCATAAGCTGGATTTGATTTTGAAGCAGGAAGCCGACAGGAGGAAGGTATCCCCAGGTGAGAGTGTTGGCGAGGGAGCGAAGGACGACCTTCTTATGAGCTAGCGCCATGGTGGGAACAGCGTCCTTGGCTGATGCCCTCATGATAGTGCAAAAAGTAGCCAAGTGATTCAAAACAGTGTAATATCAGGTGTGATGTTCTTAGGTTACACGTGTGTAAACCTTTCTTGTGCAGCAAGTTAGGGTTGGCGCTGGATGAAGGCGACGGCCCGGATTCACGTACATCCTTTTTGAAGTCCCTTTTCCTATGGCTGACTACATTTATCTGCTGCAAACCCGCTTAACTCCAGCTCAACAGGCCGCTTTAGAAGCGGTTCGCCAAGTAGCCAAAGCGCGCTCGATGACCATTTTTCTGGTGGGGGGAGCGGTGCGTGACCTGACCAGTGGCGCTCCGATCCGTGATCTGGATCTGGCCGTGCAGGGAAGCGCTGGAAGGCTGAACAAGGATCTGCAGAAGGCGGGCGGGGTTTTGGTTGGGGAAGATGGGGCGGCGCAGTGTTTGTATTACACGTTTGCCGGGGGGGTGCGGTTGTCGGTGGGGTCGACGCTCAATGTGAGTTACCCGAAGCCGGGCAAGGCGGTGTACAAGCCGGCGACGATTCTGGATGATTTGCATCGCAGAGACTTTACGGCGAATGCGATGGCATTGTCGCTGAATGATGGATCTTTTGGGCTGTTGATGGACCCGCTGAACGGGGTGGCGGATATTGAGAATCGTGAACTGCGGCTGGTCTCCAACTATGGTTTTCTGGAGGACCCATCACGGATGATTCGAGCGATTCGGCTGCAGGCGCGGCTGGGCTGGCAGATGGAAGAGAAGACCCGGCAACGGTACGAAAACGCCAAGGCGGAGAATGCGATGGCGGCGCTTCAGTCCTGGTTGCAACAGTATGAGATGGAAGAGGTATTCCATGAGGAAGATCCGCTGAGGGTGCTGCGCCGGCTGGAGGCTGAGGGATGGGCGCAGGTACTTTCCTCCACGTGGAGCTCCGAGAAGGCGGATGAGGTGGAGTTGGAGCGGTTGCGGGATATGGTGGGACGGCTGGAGTCGATGGGGATCTTCCCGGACCCTTCGGCGGCTTACTTCCCGCTGCTGACCGCGAAGCTGACGGCGAAGGAGGTAGCTTCGATCAAGGCGGCGTTTGCCCGGCCTGGATTTGCGGAGCAGATTGCGGCGCTAGAGGCAGACAGCAAGGCGTTGGCGACGCTTTTCACGAGCAAGAGCGCGGCGGCTCCATCGGATGCCTGGAAGATGCTGTTTGCAGCCAAACCGGAGGCGGTCTTGTGGCTGGCCTACAGCACTAAGAGCGCTGTGGTGAAGGAGCGTTTCGAGGCTTTCTTCAATGAGTGGTCGCAGGCGCGGCAGAAGATCCCGTATCAGATGATGCAGGAGATGAGGATTACGCCGGCGCTGCCGGTGTACGACGAACTGGTGGAGAAGCTGTTCTATGCGGTGATGGATGGCAAGCTGGAGACTCCGGAGGCGATCCGAGCGTTTCTGGAGCCTTACTCTCCGCCGGCTCCGGTGGCTCCTGTGACGCTGCGCCGCAGGGCGGTGAAGCGTGAAGCGAAGTTGACCAAGGCGCAGAGCAAGAAGCTGGAGGAAGCTGGACGAGCGCTGAGTCTGGCTGCCGCTGCAGCCGAAGAGAGTGGGGCGGCCGCGAAGGTTGCGTCTGTAGTCGCGGCTGGGAGCAACGGCGAGCCCGAGGGTAAGGCTGCTGCGGAGGCGCGGTCTGTGGTGAAGGTCTCTGCTGGGACTGCGGTGAAGAAGGATGCGACAAAGCCAGGCGTTGCCACTGCGGCCAAAAAGGCTGCGGCAAAGCCGGCCCCTGCGACGGCGGCGAGGAAGGATGCGATAAAGCCAACGAAAAAGCCGGCAGCCAAACCCGTGGCGAAGGGCTCTGCAGGGAAACCTGTGGGCAAGAAGGTTGCAACCAAACCAGCGGCGAAGAATAGCGCGGCGAAGAAGCCGACGCAGGCTGCTGCGAAGAACAAAGCGGTGGGAAAGAAGATTCCGAGTAAGGCAGCAGCGGTGCAAAAGGGGGCTGCATCGGGGAAGAAGGCTGAGGCTACGTCAGTGGCCAAGAAGAAGGTGGCGGTTAAGCCTGCTTCCGCCAAGATGAGCAAGCCGGTGGTTAAGAGCAAAGCAAAGCCGGGAGGCAAGGCCAAGGCGAAAAGATAGCGGGAGATCTTCTGGCCTCGGCGGCTGGTGCGGGCCGAACGATGCGAGTCGGGTGATCTTCCGGCGCGGAGCAGGCCGGGATGCGGACATGGTTTTCCGCTTCTGTTTTGCAGGAGCTTCCATTGTTTGATCAATCGCGGACGATTCTTGTTGCGCCTGTTCCGGGGAGAGTGAGCCTTGGTTTTGAGGCTCTGCGGATGCTGCAAGGAAGAGAGGTTTCCAAGGCTACGGGAGCAGTGGAAGATAGAATCCGGGCGGGGTCAGGGTGTGGGTTACGCGGGATCTGGGCCGCAGGATCTGGGCATGTATCTGGGTAAAGGCTAGACCGGGTGAAAGCCCGCGCGCTGCATGGCGGCTGAGACCTCTGGGTTGCGCGAGAAGGTCTGCCAGACGAAGCCGGAGCGAAGGTTTTCCGCCATGAGGAGGCTGATTCCCAAGTCGATGCCCAGGACGTCTGGGTCATACCAGTTGGCCTGAGGGTGAAAGGCGTCGCAGAAGCCGTAGCGCCCCCAGGCTTTGTCGCCGAAGTTCGCCTGGAGAGATTGCTGGACGCGCAGACATGCCTGGGGAAGGAAGGGCAGCGAGCCGGCAGTGGCGTTGGGCACGACCGAGCCATCGATGCCACCGAAGCCCTGGCCCTGAGCGTTTGGACCTCCCCAGGCGGTGTAGCCGTGGGCTGAGTCTGAGGCGCTGATACCCCAGTAGTCGCGTGAGTAGGGCTTGCCCAGCGAGAGGCAGAATGCCTGATGGGCTCGGGTGGCGGTGATGGAGTTGGTGAAGTAGTTGGCGTAGCGGTCGCGCTGGTGACGGAAGTCAAACCACGCCTGGCTATATTGTTCGGTGAAGATAGGATCGTTTCCGCTGATGTAGGTGAGTCCGTCATAGTGGATGACGGGGCGGGACCAGGCGTACCAGCAGGCGGAAGGGATGGGGTGGGTGGGTGAACCGATGGCCAGCAGGTAGATCATCATGAGCTCGCAGTATGCCTTCCAGCGAGCGGAGAGGAAACCGGACTCTGGTTTCCAGCCCATGGAGAAGGTGGCGCTGCCGTTCACGGGCCCGTTGAGCATCCAAGGCCAGTCGATCCGGTTGTAGATCAGCGTGGCGAGGTGGTGAATCTCAGCGTCGTTGTGGAAGTGAGCGCGGGCGGTGAGAACGCCGCAGAGCAGGAGGGATGTGTCAATGGAGGAGAGTTCGACATCTTTGAATCGCGCGCCGGTGTGGACGTGATTGAAGTGGTAGTAAAAGCCGTGGACGTTGGGCAGGGTGTGGGCGTGGAAGCGCAGGGTGCGGCGCACCTGCTCCAGGAGTTGGGCGCGGGGGTGGTAGCCGCGATGGTCCGCGATGCAAAGCGCGGTAAGGCCAAAGCCAGTGGCGGCGATGGAGGCCATGGGACGGGGATCGAGCTGTCCGTTGGAGTGGTTGGTGGCGCGGTCTAGAACCTGGCCGGTGGCGGGGCCGGCCTGTTCGATGAAGTAAAGGCAGGCGCGGCGCTCCATCTCCTCGAGAAAGGCATGATCCGCTGGGGTGAGGGTGTAGGAGACCGGCTCTTCGGGGGTGAGATGGAGGTCTGGCGAGGTTGAAGTTGCGGTTTGCGCCGAAGCGCCTGGGGTGAGCGTGCTGAGGCCGGGCAGGAGCGCTGCGCCGGCCAGTAGCTTGAGACAGTCACGCCGTTGCATGGTGCGATCACCTCTCTTCCAAGATGTTCGCAACCTTCGAAGAAAGGCGACGCTCATCTGCCGACGAGTATAACCGCCAGGCCATGTGCGGGGACGGTGAGGCTGAGTGTGCCGTTTTGCAGGTGATCATGCTCCGTGGGAGCCATGGCTCCGGCGGCGCGGAGTTGAGCGACCTGGGTGGGAGTGAGATCGCCGGGTGGGCGGCCCATGGCGTCAAAGGTCTTGAGGACGTTACCGTGATCCGGATCGACGCGCAGAACGTCGACGGTGGCATTGGGCGCGACGTTACGGAGGGTAAGGTGGAAGGTTTTGGGGGGACCTGCCGGTCCTTTGGGCCAAGTATAGGTGGATCCCGAGCCGGTGGGTGGAGCGTAGTTCCACAGGGCCAGCACGAGGTGACCATCCTCCGTCCGGGTTGCCAGGGCGGAGTCGGAGTCAACGCGAAGGCGGCGATCGCCGAGTTGGTGGAGGGCGCGAAAGGCATTGAGCGCAGGTTTTGGAATGTGTTCGGCCGCGATCAGTCCAAAGCCGCCGTAAAAGGGTGTGTGAACTACGCCCTGTTCCTCAAAGACGTCAGAGAAGTCCCAGTAGTCCATGCTCTGGGTGAGACCGTCACAGAGACGGATGGTATTGGCCAGCCATGGACCCATGAAGACCGAGTCGGTGACGTTCGGTTCGTTGGAGTAGCTGGCGTTGTACTCCGAGAAGATGAGAGGAAGGTTGGGGTAGGGAGAGTGCAGGATCTGCTGGTGCACCATGCTGACGGCGCGATAGACCATCAGGCTGCGGGGAATGTCCTCCTGAGTGTGAAAGACGTTTTGTGCGGTGTCATTGCCATAGACGTGGGTGGAGACGAAGTCGATGGGCGTGTGATGGGCGTTGACCCAGGCGAGGAAGGGTGTGATCCAGGCAGCCTGAGCGGTTGCGGGACCACCGACCTGAAGGCGCGGAGAGACGGATTTGAGGGCGCGGGCGGTGTGGTCGTAGAGCTCAAAATAGGTCTGCTGGTGAGGACGGCCACCCCAGAAGTCCAGGTTGGGTTCGTTCCAGACCTCGAACTTCCAGGTAGAGACCTCGTCGAGGCCGTAGCGCTCGATGAGGTGGGTGGCGAGGGCCTTGATCATGTTGTCCCAAAGGGCGTAGTCCCTGGGCGGGGAGACGATGGGGTGGTAGAAGAAGGACTGGACGAGAGAGGGGTTGGCCGCCATCTTCTTTGGCATGAAGCTGAGTTCGACGAAGGGCTTGACGTGCTCAGCCAGGAGGCCGTCGTAGATTTCATCGACGTAGAAGAAGTTATAGACGGAGGCGTCATGGGCGGCCTGTGCGGCGAGGCCGGGGTTTTGCGTCTGGCGTGCGGGATCGTAGAGGCCCACTTCGTCGTCCAGGATGCCGTGGAAACGGATGGATTGGAAGTTGGTGGCCAGCTTGACGGTGTGAAGATCTTCCCGATAGGAGGAGCGCAGGGCGAGGAGGGCGTGACCAGAGCCAAAGGTTTGTTCCCAGAAGTGAGGAAAGGGCGTGGTGGGCGCGTCCGCATCGATGACGAGATGAAGTGGAGCATCAGCGGGAGGAGACGCCGGGTGCTGCGTTTGTGCAAGCGCGCAGAGAGGGAGCGAACTGGCCACGAGGAGCAAGAGGAGTTCCGCTGCCAGAGCAGAGGCGGCGTGCCGGGCGACATTCGGACGGACGGAGATCGAGCGAGAGTTTGTCATGGCTGAACCTTGAGGAGCAAGAGTGTGTTGGGACTCATGGTGAGGGTGAGTCCTCCGTTATGCAGGTGCGTCTGCTCTGGGGTTCCCAGTGCAGTTTCATGGTTGAGTTCGACGACTTGAGCGGGCGTAGGATCGACGGGATTGCCCATGGCGGCGTACTTTGGCAGGACGTTTCCGTGGTTGTTGTCGACGCGTTGGATGGTGATGGAGGCCTGCGGAGGGACTCCGCGGAGGGTGAGATCGAGGGTCTGCGTGGCTCCGCGCCGGCCTGGGTCAACGAGGTTCCAGGCAGCGATGGCGAGTCCGCCGTCGGCAGTTTTGGTTACGATGAGATCGTTCGCGTTACTGGCGATGCGACGATCTCCGAGCTGATGCAGCAGGCCAAAGGCATAGTAGCTGGGCTTGTAGATGCCGCCTTTGGCGATGAGGCCGAACTCGCCATCCAGCGGTTTCCAAACGGGGCCGTTTTCTTCAAAGACGTCATCGAAGGTCCAGAAGGACATCTGGGTGACGTTGCCGTCGCACTGACGAATAGTGTTGGCGAGCGCGGGGCCGACGTAGGTGGTGTCGCGTGCGTTGTCCGCTCCGACGACGTTCCACTCTGTCCAGAGGAGAGGAAGGTGGGGCATGGGCGAGGCGTCAATCTGCTTGCGGACTTTGGCGACAGCCGCGCAAACGCGGTCGTCCTGAGGAATGTTCTGATCGGTGTGGAAGAGGTTCTGGACGGTGTCATCGGCGTAGCCGTGGGTGGAGACGAAGTCGATGGGAACGTGCAGAGAGGCAGTGTGGGCCAGGAAGGCCGGTATCCAGGAGGCGGCGGCGGTTGCCGGGCCCCCCACGCGGAGGCGGGGGCTGACGCGCTTGAGGTCCCGGGCTGTGTGGTCATAGAGATCGAAGTAACTTTGCTGACGAGGAACGCCACCCCAGAAGTCGATGTTGGGCTCATTCCAGACTTCAAAGTACCAGCGGGAGACCTCCTGGATACCATAGCGATCAACCAGGTGCTGGGCGAGGTGCCTGATCATGTCGTCCCAGAGCTCCCAGCTTTTAGGAGGAGAGACATCGGGGTGATACCAGAAGCTATGAAGGTCCAGAGGGTTGGATGCGAGCTTGCGGGGCATAAAGCTGAGCTCGACGACGGGGCGAACTCCGTTCTGGAGGAGGCCATCGTAGATCTGATCGACATAGGAGAAGTTGTAGACAGGGTTGCCGTGCGGATCTTCGTTATAGAGACCCACCTCATCGTCGAGGATGCCGTGGAAGCGAACGTAACGGAAGTCAGCGACCTGATGGACGGAGCGGATGTCGTTGCGGTAGGACTGGCGAAGGCTGAGGATTGCGTGGCCGGAGCCGAAGATCTGCTCCCAGAAGTGAGGAAACGGAGTAGTAGGAGCCTGAGCGTCAATTGTGACGTGTTGGGAGGATTGAGCGCGGAGCGGGGAACAGAGGGGCAAGGCCAGAAGCAAGGTGAAGAGAGAGCAGCGAAACAAGCGGTGCATCGAAGAGACTCCTGTGGCCTGCGAACCGACTCTGCGCGAACCTCTGGAGAACGGCCGGGCAAGTTTTTGGGAGCAGGCAGCCGGAAGCGGCAGGTAGTGAGCCTAGCGTCTGGGCAGCGTTATCCCGCAAACGATTGTGCATTGCCTAATATCTGCTTTGGAGAGGTTCTCTGTCAACAGGGAAGGAACTTTTTCCGCACGGACTTTGCTTTCTGGTGGTTTTGAGCGGGGAGAGGATGCGGACGAGGTTGCGGCTGATGGCCCGAAAGACTTTGTCGAAGAGAGGATTTGAGACGGCAAGGGAGCCCGTTGCGACGAGGCGCCGCAAGCGAATCGTTTTACGAAGAAACCGACCGTTGGTTTACCTGGGTGGGTGCCGGGTTTCGCGATTTGTTGCGCCGGCCGGGTGATTGGGATTTGTGGCGTCGACTTTGGACGCGCAGCGGGGCGGTATTGAGGATGGTGGGGATGGTGTTGGGGATGTGGGTGAAGATGCAGGGATATTGCATGGGCAGGAATGGTTCGCTATGGGTGAGAAGGGCAAGGTGCTTTGCCGGTTCGCGTAGGGAGGGTGTTGCGGATGGAAGGGCTCCAGATGCCGAAAGGAAATATCCGTTCTTTTGACGGGAGCTGCCAGTATGATGAGGAGGCAAATGAGTGGTGACGGGAACAGGCCGAGACATGCCATTATCGCTGCGTTGCCGCGCGAAGTGACGCGCCTGGTGCGCGGGGTGAAAAGAGATGCTGGCTGGGCCAAGCATGGGGTGTGGCTCTATCGGCTGGAGAAGGCTGTGGTGGCAGCCGCGGGGATGGGGGCGGAGCGGGCGAAGGTGGCCGTGGAGGCCGCATTGAGCGCAGGGGAGATAGAGATCTTGGTATCCACGGGCCTGGCTGGGGGGTGTAGGCCTGGTCTGGCGGCGGGTACGGTTCTGGAGGCGACCTGGGTGGTGGAAGCCGAGACAGGCGAGCGCTTTAGAACCCTGGGATGGAAGGAGCCATGGGCGAGCGAGGTGGTGCTGGTGACGATGGCGAGAGTTGCCGGTGTTGTGCAGAAGGCAGAGATGGCCCGACGCTATGGAGCGGCGATGGTGGATATGGAGGCGGCCAGCGTGGCCCGGATGGCGCAGGAACGGGGGTTGGGGTTTCGCGCCATCAAGGGGATCTCTGATCGGAGCGACGTGGAGATGGGATCGCTGGAGGCGTTTACGGGAGAGAAGGGCAGCTTCCGGACGGGCGCCTTTGCTCTGCACATGGCTTTGAGGCCGAGAGAGTGGAGAAGAGCTTTGGCCCTGGGGAGGGGCAGCGCCAAGGCGCTGGCTGGGCTGGAGGCGTCGCTGCGGGAGGTTTTGCAGGGCTGTCATGGCGCGGGGATGAGCGGCTGACGCCATTGGGCCGGTGCTGGAGGCATGTGGAATAGGATGCCGTGAGGGTGGAGCGGGCGGACAGGTGCGGACGCTCGTTTTCTGGGGTGAGGATGATACAGCAGGACTGCATTGGCACGGCCGGAGACAGGAGAGCGATCTTAAACCGGGGCTTGATGGAGGTGAATGACCATGCGAGCGCAGCTACCGGCGGGCGGGGTGCTGATCCATTCGGCCTCGTCAACGAGGGCCCGGATGAGAAACATCCTCATGCCACGGGCCAGTTCCTGTTCGTTCATTTTTTTGTCGATGTCGGGCGGGAGGGGATCGCTGTTGATGGAGCGGGCGGGGCCGCTGCCGGTATCGGTGATGGTGACTTCCAGCGAGTCGGGGCCGGTGGAGAGGATGACGCCGACGCTGAGGGATTCGTCGAGTTTGTTGCCGTGCTCCATGGCGTTGATACAGGCTTCCGCGACGGCGGTTTTGAGGTCTTCAATGCGTTCTTCGCTGAAGCCCATGAGGCGCGCCAAGTTAGCTGCGGTGTTCATGGCCACCTTCTCGTAACCGAGTCGAGAGGGTAGGCGGAGCTCGACTTGCTTACTGGTTGTTCTTTCGCCAATCTCTTCCTGCGAGCCGCTGCTCGTTGTTTTGTCGATCAACGCCATCCCCCTCTCCGCCCCCCAATTTGCGAGAGGGATGAGAAGACACTGTGGGTCAACAGTAGCCTAGCAGTATTACTCCCTTTGCAGTGGAAAATGTTGTGGGGTGAGCCTGAAGTGAAACGGTCGTAGAGATGTGGCCCATGAGGTAGACTTGCACCAGTTTGGGCCGGAACCACGAACAGACATTCGTCGAGATTCGCAGTGTGGAAGGAGACACGGCCATGGCTCTGATGTTTAAGACCCGGGAAGCAGGTGCGGTGACCGTGGTGGATCTGTCAGGGACGATCACGATGGGTGAAGATGCAAAGGCGCTACAGGCTGGGGTGGATATGCTGCTGTGCGCCGGGATCCGCAAGATCGTGCTGAATCTGGAAGAGGTTACCTCCATTGACAGCTCGGGGCTTGGTGAGTTGATGAGCGCCCACACCGCGGTGAAAGATCTGGGCGGAGAGTTGAAGATGATCCACCTGACTCACAAGGTCCGCGACTTGCTGGTGATCACAAAGTTGGCTACGGTCTTTGACGTCCAGGAGGACGAGGCTGCCGCAGTAGCCTCCTTCGCATGATCTTCTGCAGGCAGGTTTGGGCGGTTGGAGGGGTTCTGGAGGTGCGCGGAACTGCTGAGTGTTCTTCAGGCCGGATGGAGGAGTGCGGGCGAGGTGCGTGGATTGCCCGGGAGGGGAATTGGTTGGCGCCGCTGAACCGTGTGGCGGAGGTACAGGACCGTGCTTGCAGGGCAGAGAAGAGAGAGTAAGTAAAAAGGCCAACCGCTGGACGAGGTTGACCTGAGGATAAGACTTGGTGCGGAGGAGGGGACTTGAACCCCTATGCCTTGCGGCGCTAGCACCTCAAGCTAGTGCGTCTGCCAATTTCGCCACCTCCGCGTGGGCCCAGCGCACGCGAGACGCATGACAGGGAAACGCGCAACTACATGGGGCAGTATACCATCCTGCGTTTGAGCTTGGCGCATGGGGAAGAGCGCTTGATTTTAGAGGCTGCGGTTGAGCATGGACCGGAGTTCTTCCGGGTGATGGCAGTGGGCCATGGCGGTCTCACGCAAGATGCGGCGGGAGCGGACGAGCTCGGCCAGGGACTGATCCATGGTGGTCATGCCGTCGGCGCTACCGGTGGAGATCTGGGAGCGGATCTGGTGGTCCTGGGCGGTACGGATGAGGTTTCGAATTCCGTTGGTCGCCACCATGATCTCCAAGGCGGGGAAGCGCCCCGGCAGCCCTGCCGCAGGCACCAGTTGTTGTGCAATGACGGCGAGCAGAGCGAGGGACATTTGCTGACGAATCTGTGTCTGGTTGCCGGCGGGAAAGCTATCCAACAGCCGTGACATGGTCTGTGCGGTGTCGTTGGTGTGCAGGGAAGAGAGGACGAGGTGTCCGGTCTCGGCGGCGGTGAGGGCGGCGCCCATGGTCTCCGGGTCACGCATCTCTCCGATGAGAATGACATCGGGACTTTGGCGAAGGACGGCTCGGACTGCGTGGGAGAATCCCGGGGTATCGGTTCCGACCTCAATCTGCTCGATGATGGAGTTGCGGTTGACGTGCTGGTATTCGACCGGATCTTCGATGGTGATGATGTGTTCGCGACGGCGGGTGTTGATGAGGTGAACGAGAGCCGCCATGGTGGAGGTTTTTCCGCTGCCAGTGGGCCCGGTGATCAGGATGAGACCCTGGCGGCGCTCCACCAGCCGAGCGAGGATGGGGGGAAGGTTGAGGGATTCCAAGGTGGGAATCTGGGCTGGGAGCAGACGGATGCTGGCGGCTAAGGTGCCGCGCTGGTAATGGATATTGGCTCGAAATCTGCCCAGCGTTGCGCGAGCGAAACAAAAGTCGATCACGCGGCGGCTGTCAAGTTCCCTGACCTGTTCGGCATTCAGAAGGGGTAGCAGGAGAGTGCGCAGATCTTCTGCAGAGAGCGCTCTGCCGGTGGATGGGGTCAGCACGCCACTTATGCGCAGGGTGATTCCGGCTCCGGCGATGAGGAGGACGTCTGAGGCGTTCCGTTCGGCGGCTTGGGCAAGGAGTGTGTCCAGGTAAGGATCTGGAGAGATCTTCTTTGCGATCTCTGCGTCAGCCCGGCTGGAGGAGTTAGCCTTCTTGGCTGGCGCCAATCGATTTAGCTCATACACGAGTTGTGATAGATCGCTCTCGTACTCAGACATCCAGACTCCTTGGGGAAGCGGGATCCATCCGCGCTTGGTTCTTGCTCAACGTCGCTCCATCTTCTGGATCTTGCTCATCTCTTTCTGGAGACCGGGTTGTCTCCCGCGGTGGTTTTGCGTTATTTGCTTAGACGCAGAAGATGGGTCAATGACTGCGCTACGGTGATGAATAGGCTGGTGTGGAGGTAGATGCATGGGCGATCCTTGATCGCGTGTCGCTGTTTCGATTGCACCCCAGCAGGCAAGCCTGCCGGGGGCCCGATGGCGAAAACTGTGTGAGTCGAGTCGAGATCAAGCGTTCGGGTTGCGGGAAGATTGGAAGGAGAGTTTTCCGAATTAAGTGAGGGATGTTCTGTGAGCGGACGCCACCCGACTGCTCTCTGGCAGACTTGCGACGGCGATTGATCTGAGACGCCTCGGCCTGGATCTTGTTGGATGTTGGCTTCCACCGGCTAGGAGAGATCAAGCGAGTAGAAGTTGCCGGTGAAGACCCTGGCCCGGATCAATGGGCGGCCATCCAGCGTGAGGCCGCCAAAGACGTAGTCCACAGCATCATGCTCGCGGATGTCTGCAAGACGGACGACCTGGTCGATGTGACCATCGGGAATCGAGACCCTGTCGATGGGTTGGGCGGGATCGAGTGAGGCATGGATGAACAAGTAACGGCTGTCGGGAGACCATATCGGGTCTGCGCCAGAGGGGACATTGAGGGTGGTCCAGGTATGGGTTGCCACGGTATAGAGACGGACCCGGCGCTGATCCAGAGAGAGCGCCGCGATGTAACGCCCATCGGGGGAGCAGCGGGGGCTGAAGAGTCCATTGGAGCCGGGAATCTCCTCCATCGCGCCGCTGGTCACGTTGACGATATGCAAGGAGCGGTTGGCGTTGTCCTTGCCCATCTCATCGTTGGTGCTGCCAAACACAATGAACTTGCCGTCGGGGGTCCAGGAGGGGTCAGCTGCATTTTGTCTCTGATGCAGCAAGGGGACCAGATCTCCGCCATTGGCGCTGGTAATGTAGATCTGCCATGGTTTGCCGGCCTCGCGGGCCATGATGGCCAAGTGCGAGCCATCCGGAGACCACCTGGCCAGAAAGGCGGAGAGCGTTCCAGGCGTAACCTGGATCTTCTCCGTGCCATCAGCGCGCGCGCGCCATAGCTGGCCTTGAGTATCCGTCCAGGCTACCCAGTGTCCGTCGCGGCTATACTCTACGCGGACCGCATCGGAGAGAAAGTTTTTGACGGGGATCAGCTCGCCGGCGGGAGAGACCGATTCGAGTTCAGAGCGGGAGTCTGTGCCCATGAAGAAGATCCGGTTGCCGGTGCGAGCGGCGATGGGGCACTCGAAGGAAAGCGGACCGTTGGTGAGGCGGATGGGATGCGAGGTAGAGGCTCCCGAGAGCTCCCAGAGGTTGTTCCCGCCCCCTTTGGACGATTGGAAGATGAAGTGGCGGCCGTCGGCCGTCCACACGCCGCAGCACTCACCCGCCAGTTGGTTGAAGCCGACCAGGATTCGCCGCGGGGTGTGGTTTGTTGAGGTGATCTGCCACAGGGATAGGGTATGGGTTTCCGGATCCAGGATGGTGAATCGGAGCAGAGTTCCGTTGGGCATCCAGCGGAGCCAGAAGGCCCGGCCCGGCAGCGAGGCATAGTGCACGGGTTGTTGACCGGAGAGGCGCGTCAGGTACAGGTCATTGCCGTTGGCGTAAAGGATGCCGTCTCCGTCCGGCATGAACGTGGCGTCGTGGGCCAGCACGTCGCCTACGCGGAGCGCAGATCCCCCGGTGGTGGGCACAACCCATAACGGCTGCTCAGACTCCGGCGAAAGATGGTCGCGGAGAAGCAGCCGTGAGCCATCCGGGGAGATGTCGCCGAGGGAAGGACTGGCCACCTCGGCGGGGATATTGACGGGTTCTACCACGCCTCCGGAGATGGAGACCGAGGAGAGAATGGAGTGGCCACCGTCGATGGTGGCGGCATAGAGATGCACGCCGTCGGTGGCGGCTGCGGCAAAGTTCTCCATGTCGGCGACGCTGGGCGCCAGGTGCCCGTTATGCGTGATCTGCGAGATGTGCGGTGGAACGGTAATCGTGCGCAAAGATCCGGCATAGTAGCCCACTGTGAGCGCGATAAGCGCACACAGGCCGATGGAGGCCCAGAAGATGGGAGCCGAGAGACGGGCGCTGGGAGCGGTTGACTGGGGTTGGCTGAGTGGGAGGACGGCCGGCATGGAGATGAGCTCAGCGTGAGCGTCATGGATCTTTGGCTCCTGCTCTGCCGGATGGTCTTGGTGAGGGGATGCAGGCACGCTTGCGGCGAAGGGTGGGGAAGCATGGCCGTCGGCAGTTAGGGCTGGGGACTCCGGGAGTGTTTCGATGATCCGGACCGGGGCGATAAACCGGTAGCCGCGGCGGGCCAGGGTCTCAATGAAGCGAGGGTTATCGGCAGAGTCGCCCAGCGCCTCGCGGATCTTATTGATGGCGGTTCCGAGGGAGTGGTCGAAGTCGACCACGGTGTCTTTGCCCCAGAGTCGTTCTTGCAGTTCCTCTCGGGAGACTACCTGCCCTGGCCTCTCAAGAAGCATGGCGAGCACCTTAAATGGTTGCCCCTGCAGTTTGATGCGAAAGCCGGCCTTCCAGAGTTCTCCGGTCTGGATATTGATCTCGTAAAGCCCAAAGCTGAGACGCGCGTTGGGCACCTGGCCCGTCATTTTTCTTCGACAACCTCACATTCTAGACTGTAACACTTCCCAGCGAGATGATGAGTCCGATTAAAGTGATTGACTGATAAGGGTTTAGCAGATGATGAAAAATTGAGCGACAAAAGGACGCAAGACGATTGCATTGAGGAGCGCAGTTTTCGCAACGTTACTGGCGAACCTACAACAGATCTTTGGCGTGGCACACAGCGGTTCATGGGATCTGCAAAGAGCTTGGAGGCTGAACCGATGAAACATCCATCGAGAGTCGAAGGTGCCGGACTGAGGCTGGCGAGCGTTCGAGTGGTCTCTTGTCTGCCAGCGGTTTCATGGACTGTGCTGCGGGCGCAGTCCGATTTCAGTCGACTTCATGGCGATATTCCAGACCAGCCCGGTGCCTTGTTTGCTGGAGCCAATATTCCAGTGGCAAACCCCAATTATGGTGCTGTGCGGACAGCAGTCAGCGAGAGAGGGAGCCAGTTCCAGTTTGAGGACATTTCCCGTCGCAACTTCGGTCTGGACGTGTCGGCGGCTGGCTTTGGAAAGTGTGGAAAGACCGAACGGATCTTTCCTTTGGAGGCTTTGTCGACTCCGGCGCTAACCTTCCAATTGAATTCGGATGGGACCAACACCTCCGCTTTTATGACTGAGGCCGCACCGATCGTCAACGCTTCGAGATTCGAGGTTGGACCGATCACTGACGTCAAACGGGTCTCGAGTTTACGGCTCGATGGACCGATCGCTACCCCGCTCGCCTTGCATGCTCCTGGCGTTCCCCGTGGCCGATACAGTAGGGCGACCCAGGGCATCGGCCAGAATGCCGAAAGTTGGAGGTATAGCGAAATGGGTGGAACTGCGCCTCCTTTGAACGGAATGCGAGCGTTGGCCGTCCACGGCGAGCTGGACGGCCTGGACAAACATCCCACGCGGGTAAACCCGGTCATCTCCTTCCCGCCGGTGGGGGTGAGCAAAGAGTTCCGTGTGACTACAGCGGTGGCGCCGACTATCTTCAGCCATGGAGGTGGCGCAACCGTCCAGAGTTCCATCAAGTCCGGAACTGACAGCTATCACAGGTCAGCCGTCCTCTTCGATAACTCCAGCTCCGGAGAAGCATGTCTGAAGACAGGCCGCTTGATCCCGGACCGGCCCGCAGGCTACGGAGAGAGTGCAAGTCTTACGTATCCTCGCAGTCGAGCTATTCGTTGTGCCTATATCCTGATGCCCAACCCGACCCACAACTTTCTCCACGGCGATTTGCAGGAGTTTTATGACTACAGTTCGCCAATGGACGATATTCCAGTCTCCTCTGATCTGGGCATGGTGAACGCAATCCGAATCTACCCTGTAGACGGCGCAGAGAACAGCGGCGGACGGATAGCCTACTATCGGTCACGGTCGGCTGTACGACGTTCTCCAAGCAGCCAAGCAGTTTGTAGAGCAGCCTACTTGGAGCAAGGAGCATCACGCGATTCCCCTCCCAGCAGTATTCCATTTGCAGTATGGAATACAGAAAGGCGCGATGACGCCAGATTACTTATCGATGTAATGCAATGAAAACAGGTAATTTATTTGTTGATCTCCATTCGACGAATAAACGATTTGTAGAGTATTGCATGTGTCGCTGTGAAGGTTTCTAAATAGCCTGTTCCACAATTCATCATTCCAGGCGTCGCCGCCAATGAACGTCGGTATGCAAGAGCGCCAACGATCTGGATTGAAAACCGTTTCGGTAGCGTCCTGGTGGACCTTATTACGTCAGCCTGGACTAACTTTTAGGAGATCAAGTAAATGCAAACTATTCTGATTCATTCGCTGAAAAAACCCTATTTCTTCCGTAAAAGTTTGTTTGTTTGTCTATTGTTATTTTGGATCTGTGGAGTTCTGGTACAGGCTCACGCACAATCCGACAACGGTCGAATCGTTGGCAATGTTAGCGATACGACAGGGGCAGCAATCCCAGGGGCTAAGATTCTGGTTACGAATACAGACAATGGCAGCCAACTTACTGCTACCTCGAATACCGAGGGCCAATTCAATGTTTTTGCCGTTCCACGCGGGAATTATACGGCAAAGATTACTGCTCCAGGATTCCAGTCACAGACGCAGAACTTCACAATTGCGGTCACTCAAGTACAAACCCTGATCTTCACGCTGCAGCCAGGGGCGGTAGCGACGACAGTGCAGGTTTCATCGGCTGCTCCGCTATTGGACACCGCCAATGCAACTCTGGGAGAAACCATCCAAGGCAAGCAAATCACGCAGCTTCCGCTAAATGGTTTGAATTTTACCAATCTCGCACTGTTGGCTCCAGGGGTGACGCGTGGCAATTACGGCAACGCACAAAGTGGAGTGGCGGGCAACGCAGAGACATTTCGCTATAACGAGAGTGGAGGTGGGGCTCTTTCCGTCAATGGCCTGCAGCCAACAGCGGACAATTACATTCTGGATGGCGTGGACAACAACGACGATTTGATGAACACCCTGATCTTCTTCCCAGACATCTTCGCTACGCAGGAATTCAAGATTGAGACTGACGTGGCTCCGGCGCAATATGGTCGCGCAGGTGGTGGCATTGTGATCAGTTCCATCAAGTCCGGGACCAACTCCATCCATGGTTCTGCGTTTGAGTATTATCGCAGCGGAGCATTCGACTCCAATCCGTACTATCAGTTCCTGGGCTCGGGGCCGACCCCCAATCCTGCCTACAACCGTAATCAATGGGGAGGGGATGTGGGCTTTCCCATCATCAAGAACAAGCTTTTCATGTTCGGCGATTATCAGGCCTGGCGTGAAGCAGAACCGGTTGGCAGCACGTTCCAGACGGTCCCCACTGCATTGATGCGGCAGGGCAATCTCTCCGAAGTGCTCAATCCGGCATTGACGGGTGGTCAATTCATCAACCACTCCAATTTGTGCCAGCCCGGCAACGCGGCTCCAGATGGCGTGATTTATGACCCGATTACTTGCCAGCCATTTGCCGGCAATATCATCCCGCTATCTCGTTTGAATCCGGCCGCAGTGAACTATTTGAATGCGTTCCCGTTGCCAACGCCAAGCCTGGCGACGAACTCCATCCTTGACAACTATGAAACCTTTCAAACAGATATCATTAACTACAACGACTTTGATGTTCGTATGGATTGGAATGCCAGCGCCAAAGACCTGTTTTTCGCGCGTTTCAGCTATGATAATTCGGTGGAAACGAAATCCTCGTTTTTCGCCAATCTTCCGGCTGGTTTTGGCACCGGCTCCAGCTACACCCACGCACGCGGTTATGATCTTGGCTACACACATATCTTCACGCAAAACGTGGTGAATGAAGCGCACCTCAACTACAATCGCGATAACTACGGCTACATGCCACCGATGTACGGCATCCCTGTCTCCAAAGACCTTGGCATTGTCAATGCCAATCGTAATCTGGAAACCAGCGGCGGCGCTTTGATCGGCGGCTACAATACGGAGATATCCTACACGGGCGACTATGGTTTGTATGCAGTTCCGCAGAACAACATAGAGGGAACAGACACTCTTGACTGGGAGCGCGGGAACCATTCCATAAAGTTAGGCGGCACGCTCATTCGCCGCGAGATGGAATATTTCCGTCCCATCGCCGGCAAGGGCTTCTTCAATATCTCTGGAAACGGACAGGACTTTACGGGCTATGAGGTGTCCGACCTGTTGGCTTCCTTCATGGATAACTATGAAATTGGTTCACAGAACGGATACTTCGCCAACGTGAGCCAGGAAGACGGTATTTTCGCTCAGGATGACTGGCGCGTAAACCGGCGTCTGACAGTAAATCTTGGTCTTCGCTGGGATCTGCTGACCTGGCCCTATGAGATGCACAACAGACAAGCATCCTTTGACATCAGCAACGGTCAAGTTCTAATGGCTGGACAGAACGGAGTCTCCCGCAGCATCATGTACCAGAACTATGATGACTTTGGGCCACGTTTGGGCTTCGCCTATGACCTGCATGGAGACGGCAGATCTGTAGTTCGCGGTGGTTATGGTATCTACTATTATCCAACGTACGGTGGTATCAGTAACCAACTGGGCCAGCAACCGCCCTTTGGCGGAGCGGTGGATTACCAGGCGAGGCTGGGAACTTGCGTCGCCTTCACCGGCCAGACACCGACCCAGGGGACGAGTGGTTTCGATAGCTGCAGAGTCAGTTCGGCTGACCAGACCACTCCGCTGCCACAGCCTGGCTTCCCAAACTTTAACCCGGCAGCACCTCCCAACGGTCTGAGTACTCTGGCAGTCAACAGAAACAACAAGAACAGCCAGATTCAAGAGTGGAACATGCAATTTGACCAGCAGTTGACCGCCAAGGACGTGCTGAACATCGCCTATGTTGGGACCAAAGCCGACCATATGGCAAACTACTATAACTACAACCTGTTCCAGTTTGGCAATGGGCCGCTCGGAGAAGGCAATCAGGCATTTCCAAATCTGGGTACGATCACTTATGAGAACTACAATGGAACTTCCAGCTACAACGGATTGCAGTTGTCAGCTACACATCGCGCCAGCAATCTGATCCTTACAGCGTCCTACACATGGTCGCACACTATGGATGATAGCTGCGGGACGCTTTGCTTGTATTATGATCCGAAGGCCAGCTACGGCAATTCAGGTCAGGATCAGCGAGAGGTCTTCAGTTTTTCGACCGTTTATTTCCTGCCGTTTGGCAGGGGACAACGATTTGGAAACGGAATTTCTCGTGAAATGGACTGGTTGATTGGCGGCTGGCAGACCAACATCATCGCCCAGGTGTCGAGCGGCCAACCATTTGACTTGTCCACGGGGTTTACAGATTCAGCGAACGAGCCGGACGAAGTAGCTCCGATCGAGTACAAGAAGAGCATCAATGGGTATTGGTTCAATCCAGCTTCCTTCTCCAGCAATATTCCAACTTCGACAAACGCGAATCACATTACTGTATATGAGCGTCCAGGAACTGCTCTTCGCAACCAACTCTACGGGCCGGGACAGCGGACGGTCGCTTTCTCCATGCAGAAGGACGTGCATCTTACGGACCGCTTCAATCTGGAACTACACGGGGACGCATTCAACGTCTTCAACACGCCACAGTTCACCAATCCCGGCAGTAGCATGAGTGATCCGGAGACTTTTGGCAAAGTCACTGGAGTGCAGGACTATAGCAATCGCCAGATTCAATTGGCTGCACGTCTTGTGTTTTAAGGTATGGGCTGACTCCAGGAAACAGTTCTGGAGTCAGCTCTATTACAATGGAATCTCCCCAGAATGGTATGGGCGACCAAGAAGTGCAGCTTAGGTCTACGATGCCAGCGCGGTGAGATGTTATTTATTCCGCATAGCTCAGGCAAGTCCATCTCCATTGTGGCTATCTTGCTCTGCGTATTCTCTACCTCATTCGTCAGTGCTGCTGCATTGAAGAATGAGGCATCCCCGTCAACACAAACATGTTTTGCTGGCTTGATGAGCAATGGGAATCAATCTGTTGCAGACCCTTTCATTCTGATCATCGCGAGAGGGTATGACCAGGAGGCTCGCTTTCAAGTACAAGAACAGCGCAGTTTCGCGCAGGTCGTGAGCGTGGATACGAACCGTCTTGTCCGAGGGGGGTACTCTCACGGTTGACGTCGTCACCCTTCGCTGTCCGTTCAGCAGCCTGAAGGATATGAGTGGAGCATGATCGCCGGCAAGCAGTCTTGAATCTTGTTGAGACCTACTATCTGGTGAACGCAGTGACTGTTTTCGTTCTGCCTGTCCGCTGAAAAGGCGAGCATTGGTTTTCCAAGTCAGGCAAGTTCGACAACGAACCTAGCAAGCTGTATTTCGATCCCGCACACCGGGAGTCAACTCCAGGCAAAGGTCTTTCATCTGGCCAGGACTTCGATTGTCACCAATCAAAACGGGTACCTGGATGCCTGCGAGTCCAACAGGGCGGTTGACGAAACCTGCCGGTCGAATGACAGAGGTTTGGATAACAGGCACTTTGGTTAGATCGAAGGTATAGGCGAGGACTCGGAACAAGAGATGCAACTCTCCGTCCACTTCACGTCTAGCTGGCTCTGGATGGAGAGCCGCCACGACAAAGGATCGTCGTGACGCCTATCTTTTCTGTACCGCATTCTTTTTCTGTGAGGGTCTTTCTGTCTTTTTTTGTTGTGAAATCAATTTGGTAGTTGGGAAGGTTCATCGTGGGTATGCAGGGATGCGGAGTTAGGAAGTGGGCTGGTTTGGGTCTGCGCAGCGTCCGGCTGGGACGCTGTTTGGGATCTCTCTTAATGGCGCTTTTGTCGCAGGGGTTGGTTGCTGTGGCGCAGAGCGGTCCGTTGGCGATCGATAAGATCGATCCGCCCAACTGGTGGGCGCAGTTGCCCAGTCCTATGCTTCTGGTCCATGGAGAAGGTCTGCGAGCGGCGACGTTTTCCATCAGCGACCGGGACCTGCGGATCGAGAAGGTGACGCCTTCAGCCAATGGACATTGGGCGCAGCTTTGGCTTTCAGCCTCGCCATCCGAGCCGGAGCAGGTGACGCTGACGGCAAGGCTGGGCGGGGAGAGCGTGGAGAAGAGCTACAGCTTCGCGGCGCCTCGGCCGGCGACAGACGGTTTCAAGGGATTTTCCTCTCGCGATGTGATGTACCTGATCATGACCGACCGCTTCGCTGACGGCAATCTGCACAACGACGGGGCGGATGCGCTGAGCGATGCCGGCAGCGCGGCAGCGCTGGCTGAGCGCGCCAAGCCGCGGGGCTGGCATGGTGGCGATCTCAAAGGAATTCAGGATCACCTGGACTACCTGCAACAGTTGGGCGTCACCACTGTCTGGATCACGCCCGTCTACCAGAACCAGGAGTTGGACAGTTACCACGGTTATGGAGCCACGGATATGTACAGCGTGGACCCGCACTACGGAACCCTTGCGGATTTGCGGGCGCTGGCCGCCGCCTTGCATGCGCGCGGGATGAAGCTGGTTCTGGACACGGTCCCGAACCATGTTGGACCTGGAAATCCATGGGTAAACGATGAACCGGCGCCCGATTGGTTCCATGGAACTAAAGCGCATCACCTCGATAGCCAGACGAACTTTCAGGCTTTGATCAATCCCCATGCGCCGGAGCGGGATAGGGTGGGCACGCTGGATGGATGGTTTGCCGGGGTGCTTCCGGATATGAATACTGAGAGCCCCGCGGTGGCGCAATATCTGCGTCAAGACGCCGTCTGGTGGGTGGAGCAGACCGGCGCCGATGGATTGCGGATCGATACCTTCCCCTACGTCGATCGAGACTTCTGGCATGCGTTCAATGGCGAGTTGAAGGAGTTGTTTCCGCATCTGACCGAGGTCGGGGAGATCTTCAACGGGGATCCGGTGATCACCTCCTCTTTTGCAGGAGGCGTAACTCGCGCGGGCATGGATACCGGGCTTTACACTCCCTTCGACTTCCCAACCTACTTTGCCTTGCGCGATGTGTTTACCAAAGGCGCGCCGATGAGCCGGTTGGCGGATGTGCTGGGTGAAGATTCGTTGTATCCGCATCCGCAGCGGCTGGTTCCGTTCATCGGCAACCATGATACGGAGAGGTTTGCCGGCGCGGTTCAGGGCTCGGAGCCAGAGAGGGAAGGAGCACTGCAACTAGCCCTGGCTTATGTGCTCACCACCCGCGGCATGCCGCAGATTTACTCTGGCGATGAGATCGCCATGCAAGGCGGCGCCGATCCTGACAATCGGCGGGATTTCCCGGGAGGGTTTCCAGGCCAGGGGGGTGATGCATTTGTCGCCTCGGGTCGAACTCCAGTACAGCAGAAGACCTTTAACTGGGTGGCGAAACTGGACGCCTTCCGGCATACGCATGATGCGGTGGCCTGCGGAGCTGAACAGGTGCTGGCCAGCAACCAGGACTGGATGGTTTATCTGCGGGACGCGGGCCAGGCTGTGGAGGGAAGTTGCGGTAGTTCGGGCGAAAGGGTGCTGGTGGCGCTGCATCGCGCCCCCGCTTCGACCGGGACGGTTAAGCCGTCACAGCCTTCCACGCTGGACGTGAACCTTGGTCTTACATGGATGCAAGGCTGTCGGCTGGGTAAGGCGGAGATTCATCTCGGCCAGTCTTCGGCAGCCGTTGCGGGTAGGACGCTGCATCTGCAGGCGGAGGGCGATGGCGTATGGATCGGTAGCTGTCAGTAGCCGGGATCCATTGGGTTGGTCCCGATTTTCGCTCGGGGCCGAGTATGATTTCCGCCCTCAAGAGATTGCGGAGGGATGTCGAGGAGCAAGCGCACGGAACCGGGGATGATCGCGGCGGTGAAGCACTTGGAAGAGGAGTCAAGGCCGAAGATGTGGCCCGCGAAACTGGGGGAGCGTAGACGTTCTATGCCTGGAACTCGAAGCGCGGAGACATGGGAGCGAGCGACGCTCAGGAAGCCAAGCGACTGCGGAAGGGGAACTTCCGATTGCGCGGCTATTCCCAAACGGAGAACGTCCGGCTCCGCAGGGTGGCAGTAAAACTCTGAGAATCCCGGGAGTATCTCTCCGGCTGTTGCTTTGGTTCTTTCGAGCTCATCGACGAACGAGAGTCACGCCGTTGCAGTCGCTTTTGCTTTTCGCCGGCTGCGGTCAGACCCTTTGAGGAGTCGGCAACCGTAGAGCTTCCGGCCCGGTCGGGGGATACCCACTTAAATTCCGATAGGGGACGCAAGTCCGAGTCCTGCTCGTTCGCCGTTGACACGGCGCCCGGCGACGCCGATCTGGGAGAGATCCTGACTTCGCACAAGAATTTCTATGTTATAGGCCGGATCGATTATGAGAATGACTCGGGCCTCCGCAGAACGACGCGCTTCTGTCGTCGCTATGACGGAGATACTGGTCGCTTCTGGCCGGTAGAAAATGATCCCGACTACGAAAGCCAAGACTAACGCCCAAACACGGTCGGCACCTGCCGCGCAGACTGCGTAAACGTAGCAAGCCGTAGTAGCCTACTCATGGCGGGGCTGCGAACGGCCCTTTGCCAAGGTTCAGGGAGGATTACGGGGATGGCATTGGATCCGTTGCATTCTGAGCGGAGAGAGATTGGCCCGGTCTTGTTGCGGCCGTTCTTCTCCGAACGAATCTGGGGAGTGCAGGAGCTGCCCAAGTGGTATCCGCAGCCTCAGCCGGGCAAGCCAGTTGGAGAGGCGTGGCTGACGGCGGAGAGCTGCGTGGTGGATGCAGGGGAGTACGCCGGTGTATCGCTGGCAGAGATGACCCGCCGCTTTCCCCGGCAGTTTGGCGGTTCCGACTCCGCAGAGTTTCCTCTGCTGATCAAGACGCTCTTCCCGCGGGAGAAGCTCTCTGTGCAGGTGCATCCCAATGACGCGCAGGCCGCGGCCCTTGGCCTGGGGCGCGGCAAGACCGAGTGCTGGTATGTGCTCTCAGCAGAGCCCGGAGCGGAGCTGGCGCTGGGCCTTCGCGAGCCATTTCCAGAGGCTGAGATTCGCGCCGCCATTGTAGCCGGCACGCTGGAAAACATGCTGAACTATCTGCCGGTCAAGGCCGGCGACATGGTCTTTGTGGAGGCGGGTACGGTGCACTCGATTGGCCCCGGACTGGTGATCCTGGAGACGCAGGAGTACAGCGACATCACCTACCGCCTGTATGACTTTGGCCGCCCGCGCGAGTTGCATGTAGATGCCGGACTGGCCGTGACGCGCACCTCAAGCCGAGCCGGACTGGTCCCTCCGGTGGCCATGGATGGATTCGAGCGGCTGGTGGCGTCAGAGTACTTTGTTGTCGATCGTTTCACGGTTGCCGAGGCAGGCAGCCCCTTGGGGCTGAGCGGAAAGATGCAGATGCTCTTTGCCCTGGACGAATCCTTAAGGGTCACCAGCGACCGAGGCTCCACGCCGCTGGCGCCATGGCATGTGCTGTTACTGCCGTCAGAGGGCGTGGCGTACTCGCTGCAAGGCGCTGGCCAGGCCATCCGAATCGCACAACCCTGAGATGCGCTCGAGTGAGTTCGCCCAGCGGCGCTGCGCCCAAGACGCTCCGACCCGCCACGCAGCTCGGAAAAAGATGTATCCAATCGGCAGCACCGAAGTCGTTTCAAGGCATGGATTCAGCTTCTGCGCGAGCGCTGAGATTACCGCTGTATTCTTTCTGGGGTATTCGATTGAGGCCATTTGCTGGTATGCTTCAGAGCAGCGGGAACCACTTCCTTCCCCACAGGAGGATGCTATGGATCGTAGAAGTTTCTTCAAGACCGGTGCGCTGGCGGCTGGAATGGCGGCTGCTCCCGGACTCTCCGCGGCAACGGTGTTGCCATCACTCTCTGATCCCGGCTTCAAGCCAATCCCCAAACGCCCTTTGGGTAGAACCGGGCAGAGCCTCTCCATCATCGGTCTGGGCGGCATTGTGATCATGAATGCCGAGCAGGCAGTGGCCAACAACACCGTGGCCCAGGCGCATGACGCCGGAATCAACTATGTGGACGTGGCTCCCAGCTACGGCGACGCGCAACAACGGCTGGGCCCAGCGTTGAAGCCCTATCGCGACAGCTTCTTCCTGGCTTGCAAGACCGGCAAGCGAGACAAGGCACAGGCTGCGGCGGCGCTGGACGAATCTTTGCAACTGCTTGAGACCGATCACATCGACCTCTACCAACATCACGCCGTGACCACCATGGAAGATGTGAATCGCATCATGGCTCCGGGTGGCGCGCAGGAGGCCTTTGAGGCCGCGCGCAAGGCAGGGAAGGTGCGCTATCTGGGTTTTTCCGCGCACTCGGAAGAGGCTGCGCTGGCGATGCTGGACCACTTCGACTTCGATACCGTGCTGTTTCCCGTCAACTTTGTTCTTGCCTCCAAGCACAACTTTGGGCCGCGAGTGATCGCACGGGTGCATGAGAAGGGCGCGGGCATGCTGGCCATCAAAGCCATGGCCAAGTCAAGGTGGCCAGAGGGAATGGCGAATGCGGAAAAGCCAAATCCGAAGGAGTGGTATCAGCCCTGCTCCCTACCGGAGCAGGCGGCGTTGGCTCTGCGCTGGACGCTCTCGCAGCGGATTACCGCGGCCATTCCGCCCGGAGACGAACGTTACTTTCCGCTGGCGATGTATGTGGCGCAGAACTTCCAGCCCATCTCGCCGGAAGAGGAGCAGTCCCTGATTGCCAGCGCAGCCGAGGCTACACCGATCTTCCCGCAGGCATAGACAACCGCAAAAATCTGCGGCCATGCGGAGGCTTTGCATGGCCGCGAAGGCTTGTTCAGCAACGGCTCAAAGACTGGAGTAGCGCTGCTGGTGCCAAGCCCAGGCGCTGGCCATGATGTCATCCATCCGAGGATGCTTTGGCTGCCAGCCCAGCTTTGCCTTGGCTTGTGCGGAACTGGCGACCAGACGCGCGGGATCGCCGGCGCGGCGAGGCTTTACTTCAACGGGGATCGGGTGTCCGGTGACGCGCCGCGCTGATTCAATGACCTCGCGGACGGAGAATCCGTTCCCGTTGCCCAGGTTGTAGATCATCTGGTCCTGAGTGGAGAGCGCCTGAAGCGCCAGAATGTGAGCGTCGGCCAGGTCGGCGACGTGGATGTAGTCGCGAATGCAGGTGCCATCCGGGGTGGGATAGTCGTCGCCAAAGATGAAGATCTTCTCGCGACGGCCCAGCGCGACATCGAGGATGAGAGGGATCAGATGCGTCTCGGGCTCATGAGCTTCGCCTCGGCTGGCGATGGCTCCGGCGACGTTGAAGTACCGCAGAGAGGCATAGCGCAGCCTGTGGATTTGATGGAACCAGCGCAGCATCTGCTCGACCATTAACTTGGATTCGCCGTAGGCGTTGGTAGGCGCAAGGTCGGCGGACTCTTCAATGGGAGTGGATTTGGGTTCGCCGTAGACTGCGGCGGTTGAAGAGAAGACGAGACTGTTCACGCCGGTCGCCAGCATCGCTTCCAGAAGGGCCAGCGTAGAGGCGGTGTTGTTGCGGAAGTAGATCTCCGGCTTCTGCATCGACTCGCCCGCCTCAATCAGCCCGGCAAAGTGCAGCACGCCGTCGGGTTGGAGTTCGCGAAGCAGGCCCTCCACGCGAGGCCGATCGGCGATATCCGCCTGAATAAACTCGATGCCGGGCGGAACTTGGGAGCGTTTGCTGTGACAAAGATTGTCAAGAACGGTTACGCTGTGGCCCGCCTCAAGCAGAGTTGTTGCTACGGATCCGCCGACATAACCGGCTCCGCCAGTCACCAGAATATTCATTGCATCTCCTTATTTACCGCGCAGGAATGGGACGACTGAGGTGATGTTAGCTGGACGCAGAGGCCACAATGGCCTGGCGAATGCGGTCGGCGGCTGACTCCGGAGTAATGTCGCGTTGCGGCGACCCGAGCAGCTCAAAGCCCACCATGAACTTGCGCACTGTGGCGGAGCGCAGCAGCGGAGGATAGAAGTGCAGGTGCAGTAGCCACTCGGGATGTGGCTCTCCATCGGCCGGAGCAGGGTGTAGTCCCATAGAGTAAGGGAACGGGGTGTTGAAGACCTGGTTGTAACCGCGGGTGACCCTCTGGAGGATCTCTGCAAGCCCATCGCGCTGCGCCGGGGTGAGATCCTCGATGCGGGCAGCCGATTGGCGGGGAAGGAGCAGAAGCTCAAAGGGCCAGGTGGCCCAGAAGGGAACCAGTGCCGCCCAACTCTCATTCTCAGCGACCACTCGCTCGCCCTCGGCAAGCTCCATAGCCAGATAGGCAGAGAGCAGTTGCTGCTGATGGTCCTGGAGATAGGCAAGCTGCGCCGAGAGTTCCAGAGCTGGTTCGTTGGGAATATGTTCTGTGGCCCAAATCTGGCCGTGGGGGTGTGGATTGCTGGAGCCCATCATGGCTCCGCGGTTCTCAAAGATCTGTACGTACTGGATGCGAGGATCAGCGCTGAGCTCCTTTGCCTGGTCTGCCCACATCTCCACCACGCGGCGGATGGAGGGGAGTTCCATAGTGGCCAGGGTAAGGTCGTGGCGGGGATCAAAGCACAGCACCCGGCAGATGCCATACTCCGTCTGGGCGCGGAGCAGGCCACTGTGATTCAGGTCAAAGGCAGCCTCTGGAGAGTCTGTCTTGAGTGCTGCAAAGTCGTTCTCAAAGACGTATACGCCGGTGTACTCGGGGGTTCGATGGCCGCCAGCACGAGTGTTGCCCGGGCAGAGATAGCAGGTGGGATCGTAGGTTGGCGAGTTGGTCTGTGCGGGGTCTTCGGTCTGGCCCTGCCAGGGGCGAGCGGTACGGTGCGGTGACACCAGCACCCACTCGCGCTTGAGAGGATTCCAACGGCGATGAGGGGATTGCAAAAAGATCTGGTTCATTGTACTCCTGCCGGGGCTGCTGCTCCGAGCAGATCCGCATTGCAGCGCCAGGCTCCATCGGCTGCCTCGCAGAGGTAGGTCTCGGCGGTCCTGTGGAATCGTTGCTGGTAGGCAGATTTGAGCGCGGTGCGGAATGCCTCGGCATCCCCGCGCCGGACGAGATTTACGGTGCAGCCGCCGAACCCTCCACCGGTTAAGCGCGCACCAAAACAGCCCGGGAGGGAGGTAGCCGTCTCCACCAAAAAGTCGGTTTCATCGCAACTGCATTGGAAGTCATCGCGCTGGCTGATATGGCTGCCCAGCATCAGCTTGCCGAAGGCTACGGGATCACCGGCATTCATGGCGTCTTTGGAGGCGCGCACCCGCGCGTTCTCTGTGATGATGTGACGGCAGCGGCGGAAGGCGGCAGGGGAGATCTGGGAGCGGACAGCCTCCAGTTGTTCGAGGGTGGCGTCGCCCAGATCCCGAATACCAAAGCGGTTCACCAGTACTGCCTGGCCCTCCTCGGACTCGCGTCTACGTATTCCATATTCTCCGGTGGCTACGGAGTGCTTGACCATGGAGTTGCAGATCACAATCTGAGTGTCTCCCAGCCCACCCTTTTTCATGGGCAGATTTTCATACGCCAGGGTGCGCGTATCCAGGAGCAGGGCGTGTCCCGCCTGGGCAGCGATGATGACGAACTGGTCCATAATGCCGCAGGGGGAGCCGACGTAGTCATTTTCTGCGCGTCGGCAGAGCAGGGCGAGATCTTCAAGGGGCAAGGCCTCGCGGGAGAGCGCGAGCATGGCGATTGCGCTGGCCACCTCGACGGAGGCCGAGGAGCTCAAGCCCGCGGAGAGTGGGACGTTGCCACTGAGGCGCAGATCAAAGGGCGACGGCTCCTTAGCCAGGCTCTGGAGTTGGCGAAGCACGCCGACGGGATAGTCGCTCCACTGACCGCGCGCGGGTGAGCGATCTGCGTGGTCCACGGAGAGGATCTCCGGGAAAAGTTCACTCGTGAAGGTGTAAAGTCCATCGTTACGCGGACGGATGGTTGCATGGGTAAAGAAGGGAATCGCCATGGGCAGCACGAGGCCGCCGCTGTAATCGGTGTGTTCCCCAAGCAGGTTGACGCGAGCCGGCGCAACGCACTCCAAGGCATTGCTCTGCGGTGGCTCCGAGGCGTTTGTCTTGCAAAAGTTGTCAGCGGGCAACGGCGTTCCTTTCTGCCTTTCATGATACCGGTAGTCTGTAACCGTGTACATCTACATCATTTGGAGAACTCAGGACCGAAGCGCGGTGGTGTAGCGCTGGGGTGAGAAGAGCCGGTTTGGAGGTTCGGACAGCGGGATGAGCGGAAGCCAAGGCTATTTGACGGATACCAAGATAACAGAAACGAGGAGAACGATATCCGGAGGCGGCGAAGAATGGCATAGTGGTTGGGGGCAAAGGGTTCTGCGCCGCACGGAGGTGGGCGGTAGGGAGGGGGGACGAGGAATCGACCGATGTGGCGCAACGGTTGGATTGATCCTGATGGGAGCGAGGGCTGGAAGGCAAGGCCAGGATGGCGCAGGGACTATGTTTGGAGAGGCTGAGGTTGAGGGGCAGGAGGATGTAGATGGGACGCGGACGCAAGTCGAGATGGGGGAGAGGGTGGCGGACAGATGGGATGGAAGGCGGCTTCCAGTGGGACTCTGAGAGGAAATCCTGTGTGGCGCTGCTCGTCTATACTTAGCGTTATAGGCGGTCTGGCGCATGCACTCTGAGCCGTTTTATGACCCGGCAAAGACTTATCTGGACAACTTCGAGCACGGTCCCTTTGGCCTTTTCGCCAACACCTCCCCCTCCTTTCCATCCGAACCACCGCGGGGCCAGTTTCTGGGTCATGCGGTGTATGCACCCTTTGGTATCCCCGCCGGGCCGCTGATCAACGGCAAGTTTGTGAAGGCGGCGCTGGATATGGGGTTCGATATTCCGGTGTACAAGACAGTGCGAACGCGGCGGCAGGCCTGCCATCCCTGGCCGAACGTGCTGGGGGTAAGGGTGACGGGGGATCTGAAGCCCGGGCAGACGCTGGTTGCCGGCGCCGATTACAGCGAACCGCTTTCGATTACGAACTCCTTCGGGGTGCCGTCCTTCGACCCCGACTTCTGGCAGCCGGATATGGCGGAGGCAGCCGCGTACGCTCGTCCGGGTCAGGTGGTGGTGGGCAGCTTCCAGGCGACGCTGCCTGAGAACGGCAACTCCGCCGCATACCTTGAGGACTTTCGTCTGGGCGCGCGGCTGGTGAAGGAGACCGGCGTCAAGGTGATCGAGGTGAATCTTAGTTGTCCGAATGAGGGTACGGACCATCTGCTGTGTTTCGATATTGCGCGATCGCGGCAGGTGGTGGAGGCGATCAAGGAGGAGATTGGCAGCGTGCCGCTGGTGATCAAGCTGGCGTATTACCAGGATCAGGCGAAGTTACGGACCTTTCTGAAGGAGGTTGGAGGCGTTGTGGATGGTATAGCCTCCATTAACACGATTGCCGCTGAGGTGCGCGATGCGTCTGGCCGGCAGGCGCTGCCAGGGGAGGGGCGGTTGCGCAGCGGAGTCTGCGGGAGCGCGGTGAAGTGGGCGGGGCTGGAGATGGCGTCCACGCTGGCGCAGCTGCGCGCAGAGCTGGGGATGAGGTTTGCGATTGTCGGCGTGGGCGGGGCGGGAACTCCGGAGGCCTTTGATGAGTATCGCCAGGCTGGAGCCGATGTGGTGATGTCCGCAACGGCGGCCATGTGGAATCCGAGGCTTGCCCAGCAGATCAAGGAGCATGCGCATGAGTTATGAAGTCCGCAGCCGCGAGATAGCATGCGCGCTGTTAGCGATTCAGGGCGTGGGATTTCGACCCAAAGCGCCGATCACTTTTAAGTCTGGCATCCAGTCGCCGGTGTACTGCGATAACCGGCGGTTTCCATTCTGGCCGGAGGAGTGGGCGAAGGTAATCGCCGGTTTTCAGTCGCTGATCGCTGAACAGGAGATCGCGGTGGATGTTATCGGGGGCGTGGAGGCGGCGGGAATCCCGCATAGCGCGGCGCTGGGATTCGCCATGCGGAAGCCCTCTGTATTTATTCGCAAGGAGCCGAAGGAGCACGGAACCAAACGGCGGGTGGAGGGTGGCGATGTGACCGGCCTGCGGGTGCTGCTGGTGGAAGACCTTGTGACCACCGGGGGCAGCAGCATGGCGGCTATTGAGGCGCTGCGTGCCGAAGGCGCGACGGTGAAGGATTGTCTGGCGATCATCAGCTACGATCTTCCCGAGGCGCAGGAGGTATTTGCCCAAGGCGGCGTGCAGTTGCATACAACGACAACCTTCCCAGTGGTTCTGGAGTGTGCAGTGGAGCAGGAAGTGATTACCGAGGCGGATGCTGCGATTGTGCGCGACTGGCTGCGCGAACCGCGTTCATGGGCAAGACGGCAGAGGATCGTATTGGGCCAATGAAGCGGGCGATGGAAAAGTTCGAGCAGCGAGCAGAAGCGGTGAACTCCGTGCTGTGCGTGGGGCTGGACCCGGAGTTGGAGCGGATTCCATCTCGATTTCGCAGCCAGCCCCACCCATTCTTTGCGTTCAATCGCTGGATCATTGAGCAGACGCATGGCTACGCTGCGGCATATAAGCCGAATATGGCATTCTTTGAGGCGCGTGGCGTGGAGGGCCTGCGCGAACTGGATTTGACCATGGAGTATCTGCGCGAAGAACATCCAGATGTTTTTACCATCTGCGATGCGAAGCGTGGCGATATAGGGAACACCAATCGAGGCTATGTGGCTTCTATCTTCGATGCTATGGGGTTTGACGCCGTGACGCTGCATCCTTACCTGGGCAGAGAGGCGCTGCTTCCGTTTCTGGAGCGGGAGGATAAGGTGAGCATTGTGCTATGCCGGACGTCGAATCCGGGCGCCGGCGAGTTGCAGGATCTGAACTGCAATGGAAGTCCGTTGTGGGAGATGGTGGCGCGGCAGGTTGCCGGGGAATGGAACTCTGCGGGCAACTGCATGCTGGTGGTGGGAGCTACGTATCCCGAGGAGATGCGGAGGATTCGTGAGATTGCGCCGGAGATTCCCTTCCTTGTGCCGGGCGTGGGAGCCCAGGGCGGGGACGTGACAGCCGTAGTAGCTGCGGGTCTGCGGGTCGCGGCGCTGGCCGGGCCACCCCGCGACGGCGCGCCAGAGTTACGTGCGAAGCCGGCCGGATTGCTGATCAACAGTTCCCGAGGGATCCTGTTCGCCGATGAACCGGCTATGGCGGCGAGCAGCCTTCGGGATGAGATTAACGCTGCGCGAGAGTCCGTGAGCCAAGCGAAGAAGGGAGGGACTCATGTTGCGTCTTGAGGGTAGAGTGGCCAACCACGATGGGGAGTTCGAGGCTGCCATTGAGATTGATGAGAAGACAGGATTAATCGAGCATGTGGGACGGCCGGCGGGGAAGAGCGATCTGGATCTGAGCGGGCAGATCATCTTTCCGGGCTTTGGCGATATACACATTCACGCGCGTGAAGACGCCAGCCAGTCGCAGGTGTACAAGGAGGATTTCGCTACCATCTCAGCAGCGTCAATTCATGGTGGTGTGACCCATGTGGCGGATATGCCGAATAATCCCATAGCGCCGGTGGATGAGGAGCGCTATGCGGAGAAGCGAAATCTCACGGCCAACTCGGCGGTATACGTGACGCTGTACGCGGGGATCGGACCGGACACCCACCCGCTGAAGTGGCATGTGCCCTACAAGGCGTTCATGGGGCCATCCGTTGGGGAGTTGTTTTTCTCCTCGCAGGAACAGCTTGAAGAGGTGATCTCCCGATACCGTGGCCGCAATGTAAGCTTCCATTGCGAAGATCCGGAGATTCTGGAGGAGAGCCGCGGGGCGCCGACCCATGAGCAGCGGCGCCCGGCGCGGGCAGAGATTACAGCGACAGAGTTTGCCCTGTACCTTATCGAAAAGTACGATTTGATGGGCAAGCTATGCCACTACTCTACGAAGGGCGGTCTGCAGAAGATCGCCGCGGCCAAAGCGCGTGGGGTGAAGGTGACTGCGGAGGCGACGCCGCATCATCTCTTCTTTGACGATTCGATGCTGACGGATGAGAATCGGCTGTGGCTGCAGATGAATCCTCCGCTGCGCGGGCCGGAGGACCGACTGGCGCTGATTGAGGCGTTACGCGAGGGACTGGTGGATTATGTGGCCACGGACCATGCTCCGCATACGATGGAAGAGAAGCTGCGAGGGGTGAGCGGGGTTCCGCATCTGGACACCTATGGGGCCTTTGCTACGTGGTTGATGGCCGAGCATGGTTTCTCGGCAGCGCAGATCGCCAGGGTGTGTGCATGGAATCCAGGCCGTTTTGTAAACGAGTTTCTGCCCCAGAGTATGGAGAACGGATACGGTGTGATTGCGCCCGGTTATGTGGGCTCGCTCACCATCCTCAATCCGGATGCGCCCTTTGTGGTAGAGCGCGCGGCGATGAAGACCAAATGCGGCTGGAGCCCGTTTGAGGGTTATAGGTTCCCCGGCCGCGTGACTTATACCGTCTTGCGAGGCAAGGTTTACCCAGCAGATTGAGGGAGAATTCGTCTATGGAAAAGCTTAAGCACGTGATTAGTTCCAAACAATTCAAGGATCCTGGATTCTTGCTGTGGTTGTTCGACCTGGCGCACCAGATGGAGCGCGACGACGTGTTTCGCGCGTTGACCGATCCTCTGCGCGGAAGAATTCTGGCCACGCTCTTCTTTGAGCCAAGTACGCGCACCCGATTCTCCTTTGAGTCAGCGATGCAGAAGCTGGGGGGTGGCGTGCTCACCTCAGAGAATGCCAAGGCCAACTCCTCGGCCACCAAAGGAGAGACCATCAGTGATACCGTGCGCATCGTGAGCGGGTATGCTGATGCGATCGTGATCCGGCACTATGAGCCGGGAACAGCGGAGGCTGCGGCCAGAATCTCTCCGGTGCCCATCATCAACGCAGGGGACGGGGTAGGAGAGCATCCCACGCAGGCGCTGGCGGATATGTATACGATCAAGCAGGAACTGGGACGCCTGAGCGGCTTGCGCGTGGCTTTGGTGGGCGATCTGCTGAATGGAAGAACCATCCACTCGTTGCTGCCGCTGCTGTGCCTGTATCCGGGAGTTACCATCGATCTGATCTCACCTGCGCAGTTGCGTCTTCCGCCCATGTATCGGGATTTTCTGGCGGAGAAGGGGGTTACCTTCCAGGAGGTGGAGAGGCTGGATGGTGTGATTGAGCAGGCCGACGTGGCCTATATTACGCGGGTCCAGAGCGAGCGGTTTGTCTCTAAGCTGGAGTATGAGGCGGTGAAGGACGTGTATGTGATCGATGCAGAGATGGCCAATCGTTTGAAGCCGGAGGCTATCATCATGCATCCCTTGCCGCGGGTGAATGAGATCTCTCCGGAGGTGGACGCGAACGTGCGGGCAGCCTACTTCAAGCAAGCCAAGAACAGTCTGTACATCCGCATGGCGTTGTTGAAGCATCTGCTGGCTTAGCCGTTCCTGCGCATGCAATGGGTTGAGCCATGGAGTGTTGTGCCGAGTGGAAGCCGGATGGAGATTGGAGCGGGGATTGTGCTGGGACGCTCCTGTGGCGTGGCACGAAGGTGATCTTTTGGCGAGACGGGAGACGCTATTCTTTACTGCGCTTCTTGAGTGTGATGTCGAGCCGCTTGATCTTTTGGTTGAGCGTGGAGAGGGGAATTCTGAAGTACTCCGAGGCCTCGGTCTGGTTCCAGTTGCACCGCTCCAGGCGGTCAGAGATGATGCGGCGTTCGATGTCTTCCATCACATCGAAGAGCGATGCGTCCGGCTTCTGTTCCAAAAGCGCAGTGGAGAAGGTATTGCCGCGTACTTGAGGCGGGAGCAGGTCTGGGGTGAGCATGGGACCATTGGCCAGCACGACGCCCCGTTCCATGGCGTTTTCCAACTCGCGGACATTTCCCGGCCAGTCATAGTCCATCATCAGCCGCAGAGCCTCTGGCGCCAGCACGGGTGGGGTAAAGCCGTTCTCCTCGGCGTAAAACTTCAGATAGTGGTTGGCCAGCAGGGGTATATCCTCCTTGCGGTTGCGCAGGGGAGGCAACTCCAGGGAGATGACGTTTAGGCGGTAAAAGAGATCTTCGCGGAAGCGACCCTCTTTTACGGCCTGTTCCAGATTGACGTTGGTGGCGGCAAGAATGCGGATATCGACCTGGATCTCTTTGGTGCCGCCCACGTGCATGAAGCGGCGATCCTGCAAGACACGAAGGATTTTGGCTTGCATATCCATGCGCATGGTGCCAATCTCATCGAGGAACAGGGTTCCTCCGTCGGCGACTTCGAAGAGTCCTTTTTTGGCGGCGACGGCGGAAGTAAAGGCTCCACGCTCATGGCCAAAGAGTGTAGACTCCAACAGGTCTGACGGTACGGCTCCTGTGTTGACGGGAATAAAGGGCTTGTCGCGTCGCGGGGAGTGGGCGTGGATGGCCTTGGCGATCAACTCTTTTCCTGTGCCACTCTCTCCCTGAATCAATACGGTGGAGCGACTAGGGGCAACCTGGGCGACGAGATCGAACAGGCGCAGCATCGACTCGCTTTTGCCGACGATGTTCTGAAAGGAGACTCTCTGCTTGAGGGTACGTTTGAGGTAGACTACTTCCTGCTCGGCGCGGTTCTTGCCGATGGCGACGCGAATATCCGCTAGAAGCTTTTCATTGTCCCAGGGTTTCTGGACGAAGTTGGAGGCTCCGGCGCGGATGGCGTCCACGACGTTGCCCACGGTTCCGTAAGCGGTGATCATGATGATGGGCAACTCTGGGACTCGAGCGCGAATCTGGGGCAGCAGATCGATGCCGCTCTGTCCGGGCAAGGCAAGGTCCAGAAGCATCAGGTCGTAGACGTTCTGGGACAACTTTTCCAGCCCGGCAGCGCCATCGGCAGCAAGATCCACGCGGAATCCCTCCAGGGTGAGGAGGGTCTCGAGGGAGTCGCGGATGCCTGCCTCATCGTCGACGATGAGGATTCTTTGTCCCTCAGCAGGAGGGGTAAAGGCCGGTCTTTCAGCTTGATGGCTGAGGGAAGCTTCGGGATGATTGTTTGCGGCTGGTGAAAGGTCAGGCATGAATGGTTCCTGCTGGCTTGACGTTACTTCCTGCTGGCTCAGTACTGCTCTAGACATGGATTACTGTTCCTTCTCCTGTTGTCGACTGAGTTCCGAAGGGGTCTTCGGCGGAGACTCCCGATGGGCGATCTGCGTGGGTTTTGAGGTGGTTTTTGGCTCCTGCGGTGTCTGCGGCGGGAAGTTCGAGGCAGAAGACCGTGCCTTCGCCGGGGGTGCTGCTCACCTCGATGGCTCCGGCGTGCTCCTGGATGATTCCATAGGTAACGGCCAGCCCGAGTCCGGTTCCTTTCCGTTGTCCCTCTTTGGGATTGCTTTTCGTGGTGAAGAAAGGGTCGTAGATCTTCCGGAGGACCTCGGGCGACATACCCACCCCGTCGTCTTCCACGCGAAGCTCAACACCCTTTGTGGTTCTGGAGGTAAGGATGCGCACGCTACCACTCCCTTTTTCTAATAGTGCGTCCTTGGCATTGAGGACGAGATTTACGAGCACCTGCTGAAGTTTGCCGCGATTGCCGGCGACCAAGGGAAGGTCTTTTTCGAGGTGCATCGCCACGGCAACTCCCCCGGAGCGCATCTGGTGTTCCAGAAGGAGCAAGGTGTCGCGCACCATGAGGTTGATATCGACACGTCCGAAGTCGACGCTGCCCATGCGCGAGAAGTTCAGCAATCCATTCACGATCTCTGAGGCGCGGAAGGTCTGTTGAGTAATCTTTTCAAGCACTGGCTGGAGGCGCGCATGGGTGGCCTCATCGGAGCGTAACTGCTTGCCCAACATCTGGGCATAGCTGGAGATGACTGCCAGTGGGGTATTGACCTCATGGGCAACGCCGGCGGCAAGGAGGCCGATGGAAGAGAGCTTTTCGGTCTGAGTGAGTTGCGTCTCCATATTGATGCGGTCGGTGATGTCGTCCACGATGACGATTCTGCCCACAGCCTGGAAGTCGCGATTGAGCAGAGGGGCAATGGTGATATTGGCGATTCTGGCCTCTCCGGAGGGGGTGGGCAGTCGAAATTTGTAGAGTGTGCTGACACCCTGTTCTCCCCGCAAGCGATCGAACTCCTGCAAAAATTCGACAGGGAAGACCTCACGCAGGGGCCGACGCAGAGCATCGGCTCTGGCGGTGGCGTACATCATCTCCATCCGTGCGTTCCAACTCTCGATGCGGTCGTCCAGATCCACCGCGAAGACGCCGATATTGATGGATTCGACGATGTTCTCATTGAAGTCGCGGAGTCGTTCAAAGTCCTGGATCTTCTGTTCCAGCCGCTGATAGAGCAGGGCATTCTGAATGGCGATGCCGATGTATCCGGCCAGGGATTCCAGCAATTCCATATCTTCGCTGGAAAGAAAATCGCCGGATCCTGTTCTACCCAGGCCAAGGACCGCGATAGTGCTATGGCCGGTTCCCTCATGCCTTGCGGCGCGGCAGGGAACGTAGTAATTGAGATCAAGAGCGGCCGCGGTCTGGCGTTCTGCATCGGGCAGCCGCAGCATGGCATTGGGTGTTTCAAAGAAGAGATGGCTGCTGCTATCGCGGCGGTCAAAGTCTAGGAATCCGAGTGCAAGCGAGTCTGCGTTGAGTAGGGCCTGCGCGGAGAGGCCATGGGAGGCTGCCAGAGTGAAGGTACGGCCTTTGCCGTCCGTCTCCTCCTTTGCCAGAAATACCGCGATGCGGGTTACCAGCAAGGTTTCCGGGAGACGCTGCACGATGGAGTTCATCAGCGCGTTCAGGTCTGTCTGCGCATTGAGTTCGGTTCCAAACTCCACGAGCGTCTCTCGATAGTCGATGCTTTTCTGGTCGAAAACTCGATCGAGTTGCCCCTGGATCACGCGTTTGAGGGGATCGAAGACCAATCCGGTGACGATGACGGCGGCTACAAGGCCGAGTTCGCCCAGATGCTCAAAGCGCTGATGCACAAACTCCGCGCTGAGCGCAATGACGCCGAAATAAATGCCGACGAGAGCGGCGGTAGCGAGGGTATAGGAGGCTCCGCGCTTGAAGATCAGATCCACATCCATCAGGCGGTAGCGGACGATCGCCCAACTGAAGGTGAGTGGGAGCAGAATGAGCGAGAGCAGTGCCACTCGGGTCCACGCGCTTGGCACGTAATCGTCAAACAAGTAGGGAATGACGTACAGCGTGGTGAAGGGAATGACGGTAAGGGCGGTGCCGCGAGAGAGCCACTTGAGTTGCTGGCGTTGCAGCGGTTGCTCTTCTTTGCGGTAGCGCACCCCGAAGACTACGCCGGCCAGAAGGTAGAAGCTGGCCAGATAGATGTAGTTGGATTTATTCAACCGCAACTGTAGTTGTCCGGTTGACTCCCAGTAGGTGTAGGAGAGGTAGTGCAGGATACCAAGAATCAGTCCGGGCAGATAGAGCAACGGATACAAGAGCCTGTTTCTGCGCCGTGAGGACTCTTCCGTAAAGCTGATGGCGAAGTGCAGAAACAGGGCGGGTTGCATCTCTGAGGCGATGATGCTTCCGGTCAGGATGGTGATATCCAGCCCGTCCAGAACGCCGGTGTATCGAAAGGCGTAGAGGATGAAGGATACCAGGCAGAAGACATAGAAGTGGGTTGACTTGGGCGCGGTCCAGCGCCGGAAGAGCACAAAGAGACCGATGGCCAGATAGACGAGGGCGAGCAAGCGCTCGACCTGAAAGTTGGTTCTGTCTAAGGGCTCCAGATAGACCGAGACCTGGAGTTCGACCGGTTTTGCGCGATCGGTAGCGCTGCGCAGTAAGGTGTACTTGACCTTAGACCAGACGCCATTGACGTAGATCTGGCGGCTCAAGGTCGATAGGGTGGGCGTGGGCACATCATTTACAGCGGTGAGGATGTCACCGGTGCGGACTCCGGCTCTGTAGGCGGCCGTATTGGGCGGCACGAGATAGGCGCGCAAGCCTCCGGCAGCTTCGATCCAGTGCGCACCGTCGGTGGCTGGAGTATAGCTGCTCTCCTGCTCCACATTTGCAATTGCCAGGCCCAGGGCGGCGAGCGTGAAGATGGCCAGCACAATTGCTAGTAGCCGGGTTTGGGCGCCGGTTTTCACGCGCAAGATACCATCTTTCGAGACTCAAGGAGTCGATGAGCAAGCCATCAGCCAAAGCCATTGGGGCAGTTAAGGCCACAATTTGCTAAAGAATCAAGGAACTTTGCCGATCCGGAAGGTTTCTAAATGCATTTAATCATAGGTGTATACGTGTTTCAGGATAGCGCGGTTCCGTGCTGATGTTTGATTGGACGGATGAAGTTACGGATTGCGCAGAAGTTGCAACCGGAATTCTTTGCTATCGGCTCCGGCGCAGCAAGTTTCTGCGAATCTTTGAATCAGGCGCGGCCTTTTGGTTGGCGCAGATCAGGTTGTTGAGGCGACCATGATCCGGCGTGGGCAGTGCAGGCTAACTTGCCAGAGGACAGTTGGTTCCGCGTTTCATGGCGAGGCGTGGAGGGCGGTTGACAGCGGTGTGGATCCAGCGGCGTGGAATGGGCTTGGATCCTCGGCGGCGTGCCGGTCGAGACGGCTGCCTTCGGGCCTTCCGGGAGGAATGTTAAATCTGGGGTTTGATTGATCCCCAGGCGACGATTGTCACGTATCCTTAACAATTGGGACTGGAAATGCAGGTTGCAAGGCTTGGAGTTCTGCAGGGCAAAGATATTGAGCGAGAGACGGACTGCACTGCGCCCGGCCTCGGCAATATGGATCTAATTCATTGATTTGATATGGACTTAGGGTAGCTTTGCGGGGCAATTTGTGGGGAATGGAAGACCATGATGGAACGTCGCCAGATTCGTGTGGATGGTCTTGGCCTCTCGTACCTTGAGAGGGGCAGGGCAGCCAGGGATCAGCCCTCGCTTGTGCTTTTGCACGGGCTTATGGGCTGTGCAGAGACGTTTATTCCTCTGGTTGAGCATCTGCGTTCTGATCTGCACATTGTGGCCCTTGACCTTCCTGGTGCAGGGGACTCGGAGCGTAGTCAGGATATCGATCCTCGTCTGGCTGCAACGGCGAGGTGTGTCGCTGGAGTGCTGGAGAAGCTCGACCTGCAGCGACCCATCGTTCTGGGTCACTCCTATGGTGGAGCGGTTGCGCTCAGTCTGGCGGTGCTTCGCCCCGATGCCGTTCGCTCCCTGGTACTGCTCTCGCCTGCCCACCCCTACTACGACGAAAGCGATCCGGTGATTCGTTTTTATCTTTCCAAGCCGGGCGAACTCTTTGCGCATGTATTGCCCTGGCTGCCGGAGTGGCTGCAGATGATTGGCCTGCGGCGCATGGCTGGTCCGCAGAGCGAGGATACGCCGGAGCGTCTTCGTCCCTACCGGAACAACCTGCGCACGCCCGGTACCATTCTGCATCTGTTGCGTCTGCTGCGCACCTGGGACAGGGACATGAACGGCCTACGCCGACTTCTGCGCCGTTCTCTGCAGACCTCTACTCTGATTTTGTGGGGTGAGTGCGATCGAGCGGTGCCGATTCATTCGGCTCCCAGACTGTGCGCACATCTTGCACAGGCGGAGTTGGTAGCACTGCCTGGAGTTGGCCATCGCCCCGCGGAAGAGGTTCCCGAGCAGGTGGCTGGTTCCATCGACTGCTGGCTGGAAAAGCGGGACGCTTGCCACGCCGTCCGCTACAGAAAGAACGTTTCAGCCAGCCAAGCGCGAACTGTCTCCGCCATCACGCCCAGCATGGAGTCTGGCGATTGAGACTGATTTTCGGGGCGGACGCCGGCGAAGAAGTGATCAGCGCCTGCAACCCACACAATTTTCTTGGGTTCCGCAGCATGCACCAGAGTGGACTCCAGCATTCCCTGGGGGCAGAACGCATCGTGATCGCCGCTTACGAACAGCTTGGGAACGGCTCCGCAGTTGGGCAGGAATCGATATCTGTACTCTGTTCTGGGCGTTCCGTGCTCGGGTTGGAAGCTGCTATCGGCGGAGGGGCTCGGGTTGGCCGGATCCTGGTGAGAGGCAGCCTGATGCTGGGTGTGCCGGCCTATGGCAATGGCGGTCTGCGGCAGCACCAGGGGTAGACCCAACGCGATGAGCCCACGCACCCGTGCATCTCCGCAGCAGGCGCGCAGGCCCACATTGGCTCCAAAGGAAAAGCCGGCAAAGAGCACCGGGCGCGCATAGGTGGAGTTCAACCAGTCGATGGCAGAGCGAACGTCGTCCACCTCGCCATAGCCGTTATCGTGCCGGCCCTGGCTTAATCCCGTACCGCGGAAGTTGAAGCGCAGCACCGGCAGGCCAAAGCTGGAAAACACCTTGGCGGCGTGATAGACCACCTTGTGATGCATGGTGCCTCCGCTGGGTGGGTGAGGATGTGCCACCAGTGCGGTGAAGGGTGGGTCCGCGCTGCCGGTGTTGAGGATCGCCTCCAGTCGTCCGGCTGGTCCGTACAGGGAATCCACACTCTTGATGCGGGATGGAAACGGGTTGGAATCGCTCACCCTTCCAGTGTAGGGCTTCTTCCTGCTGGGGAAACGTCTGGTTAGGCCGCGTTCGGTTATCCTTGGCTCATGGCCATAGACCCTATACAACTTACGAGGCAACTGGTCGATATCGACTCCACCACTTATCACGAGGGCCGCGTCGGAGATTTTCTGGCCCATTATATGGAGCAGCAGGGCTATGTGGTGGAGCTCCAGGAGGTTGCTCAGCCGGACCTGGCAAAGAATCCGCATGCTGGCACGGGTCCGCGGTTCAACGTGTACGCCTCGCCTCCGGGTGTTACGCCGGACTTGGTGTTCTCTTCGCATATGGACACGGTTCCACCATTCCTTGGCCCCTGCCGGGAGGACGCGGAGCGATTGTACGGGCGCGGAGCCTGTGACGCGAAGGGCATTATCGCTGCGCAGATTGCTGCTGCTGAACGGCTGATTGCCGCCGGGAAGCGGATTGCTTTGCTCTACGTAGTTGGCGAGGAGCGTGATTCAGCCGGTGCTGTGGTAGCCAACCAGACGCCCAAAGGCTCTCGTTTCCTGATCAACGGAGAGCCCACAGAGAACCGTTTAGCCCTGGCTTCCAAGGGCTGCCTGCGCGTTGAACTCCAAGCGCATGGGAAGATGGCGCACTCAGCCTATCCGGAGCTGGGAGAGTCAGCTATTGACAAGCTGCTGGACGCACTGCGGGATATCAAGAGCCTGCATTTGCCGGTCATCGAAGGCATTGGGGACTGCACGCTGAACATCGGCGTGGTTCGTGGCGGAGTTGCTCCCAATGTGATTTCAGACAGCGCCGAAGCTCAGATTCTCATTCGTCTGGTGGGCCCTGCAGAAGAGATGGAGGAGGCGGTGTTGGGGGCGGTGGCCGGCCGCTGTGAGGTTCGCTTTACCCTGAAGCTACCTTACCTGAGGATGCGCCCAGTTGCCGGCTTCGAAACCATGGTGGCCAAGTTCACGACTGACATTCCGTCACTTACGGCCTGGGGAGAGCCGTTTCTACTGGGTCCGGGCAGCATTCTGGTAGCCCACACGCCTGCCGAGTATATTCGGAAGTCTGAGTTGCTGGAAAGCGTGGATCTCTACGTGAAGCTTGCCAACAGTCTGCTCGGCTAGCGTGGTGCTGAGTTGTTCGGCGGTTGCGGCGCAGATCCGCAGCCTTGATGTTTTCTGGTCTTTGCTGTCTTAGCCTTTTCGATTTACTGGGTACTTTCCATCGACATGTTCTCCGCGCTGCGCATGACCTTCGTCTTTGCCCTCTTCGGCGTGCCGGCCGCTGTGGTCGGTATCCCGCTTTCGCTTTTGCGGGGCAACATCCGCACCATGTATCACTGGGCCATGTTCGCCATGCGCGCCGGCATCCGCGCGGCTGGGATTCGGGTTCGGATTCTGGGAGTGGAGAACATTCCGCTAGGGGAGTCCTGCATCTTCCTGAGCAATCACGTTTCGAACCTTGATCCGCCCATCCTGCTGCCTGCCATCCCGGGGATGTGCAGCGTATTTTTAAAGAAGTCCTTGATGAAGATCCCGCTGATCGGCACCGCCATGCGCATGGGCAAATACATTCCGGTGTCACGCGGCCACTCGCGCCTGGATGCGGAACGGAGCGTAGCTCTTGCCGGCGAAGCGCTGCGGAGTGGTAATCACATCTTCATCTTTCCTGAGGGAACCCGTTCGCAGGACGGCAATCTTCTGCCCTTCAAGAAAGGCGCTTTTTTCCTGGCTGCTGATAGCAATGCTCCGGTGGTTCCCATTGTCATCCAAGGCACGGCCACGATGATGAGCAGAGGGAGTGTGCGGGTACGTCCGGGCTTGGCCACGGTGCGCTTCTTGCCGGCGCTCCGTGCGGAGAGCTTCAGTTCTCGGGAGGAGATGATGGAGGTGGTGCGATTGGAGATGGAGTCCGTGCTGGCCCAGGCGTGAGCGAGTTCTTGCGGGATGGTTTACTTGATGATCGGCTGGTAGCCATCGGCCAGGAGCCTCTGTTTGGCTGCATTGGCGTCTTGGAGGCTGCTGAACGGGCCCACCTGAATATGGAAGAACTTATCCTGGGGCTCAGTATGCGCGGTGACCGGATAACCCTTGGCGCGCAGGGCGCTCACCAGCAGTTCCGCATCCTCCTGATGGGAGACGGCTGCTACCTGCACCACGTATTGGGATGTGGCGACAGGCACCCCGGAAGGAGCTAAGACCGCAGAGGCTCCTGCACCTGCGACCGATGTGGAAGTGCTGGTCTTGGTTGGAACTGGCCCGTTGGCGCCGGGGTTGGGCTGGGTTGGCGCCAGGGTCTCGCCGGCTGCGGCGCCGGTTCCTGGGTTGACTCCCGCGCCGGTCGCAGCGTTGACTGCGGAGTCAGCTGTGGTTGCGGGTTGGCTTGCGACCGCCGGCGAACCCGCTGCGGGCTTGAAGCTGTTGAATACATTGGCGGGCTGTGTGTCTTCCGTGTTTGAGGAGCTAACGGCCTGTCCTGCCATGCTGCTGTGGCTACCGATTCTGTAGCCAAATCCAAAGAATGCTCCACAGAGGAGTACCAAAGCCAGAAAGATTCCCAGCAGCGTACCGGTGCTGAGGGTTAGTTCGCGCTCCGTGCGCCGCAGATCCTCATCGTCTTGATCGAGCATTCGGGTCATTGCGTCAGGCTCCCATCCCGTTGGGAATCATTGCAGAGATAGTTTTAGCAGAGGCGGAGTTGCTGCATGCTACGGGCTGCTGGTTCTGTACTCCGGCTTCCAAAGAATTGCTGGCTCACAGGGGTTTGGCCACCGGCGGCCTATTTCCGGCTGGGTTCTAATAGCGGATGTAGAAGCCGGCGGTTGGCTCGTAGGTGGTTGTATGCTGGAGCATCACCAGGTAGTTCTGGCCAAAATCCGGTGCAAGATAAAACAACTGCCGAAATCCCATGCGGAGGCCGAAGTGCGAGCTGAGGCTCTTCTGCACCCCTGCGGAGTAGTAGTAGGTCATGCGCGCCTTCTCTTGCTCTTCTTCACCACCGAGGGGGGTTGGCTTGAAGGCCGTGGTTCCAAGTCCCGCGGAGAAGATGGGTTGCAATCCGTCGATGGTGTAGGGAATCTCTACGAGATAGCCGAGGGTGTACTCGCCTACATCGGCCTGTATCGGGTAGTCCGTGGTTCCGACCGGCAGGAAGCTGGCTACGGCGGGTCCTTCGAAGTTCTCAGTGAATCGAGAGTAACCGTAGTTGAACTCCAGTCCAAAGTAAGGCTTGGCAGGGAAGCGAATAGTCACCAGAGCGCCCAAGGTGCTGGAAGCGATCTCTGTCATGCTCTCACCCTGGTTGGGGGCGGAGAGTCCGGAGATGATGGTTCCACTCACGGTATGGGTGAAGATGCCTGCGCCCTGGACCGAGAGGTCGAGCTTATGGAGTTGCCTCTCCAATGGAGTTGGTGGAGGGGTCGTCTGTGCGGATGCAGCCTTGGCGGCGCTGGCAAACAGGAGAATAGAAAGAAGTGGAAGGGCTTTGCGAATCAAGTGGTGACGGCTCCGGGCGCGAGATAGCGCTCTGCATTAGTCTAAACCCTTGTTGGTCCGTGCGCGGCGCGCGATCCGGGTGAGAATGGAGGTACCAACGCCCAGCGTCACGCCACATCCCACGGCGATTGCGGTATGAATTCGGGCTGCGGATGGTGCCAGCACAAGGTGGGCAAAGCCAAGCACCAAGGCTAGCGTAGCGGCCAGGGATACGATGATCTGTAATCGCCGCACCAGGTCCAGGAGCAACAGCGCGAAGGCAATCGTCAACAGACCGACCGCGGCTGGATTCAACTGCCAGTGGGCAATAGCGGCCACGCCCAGCAAAACGCAGAGGAGACCGGCGACGCCACTGACGATCCATCCCGGCCGGTTCAACTCAAGATAGATGAGCAAGACTCCGAGAGCGACCATCAGCAGAGCTGAGTCGCCAGACAGATGCGGCATCGCGTTGACCAAGAGATAGCTTATGGTGCACCTCCGCGGGCGCCTACTGGCGCGCCGATGGGACTGTTTGTCCTTGTTGCTGCAGCACCATCCTGAGGGCGATGGCCTGGGAATCGGTGGGATCCAGTTGCAGGACCTGGGCAATATCCGCAGCGCAGGCAGCGAACTGTTTTTCCGCCATATCGAGGCGCGCCAGCACCATGAGGGCTGTGGAATTGGGTTTCAGAATGAGCGAGATTCGCGCCTCATCGCGGGCCTTGGCGCTATCCCCTGCAGCCTCCTGCAACTGGGCCATGCTTGCATGGGCGTCGGCGGAGTTGGGGTTGGCCGCCAGCGCGCTCTGGAACTGCTTTTCCGCTTCCGGCAGCAGGCCCTCAGCGAGATACTGGCGTCCGATCCGGGTGTATTCTGCCGCTTGCTGGTCGGCGGGCAGGAGGGCCATTCGCATGGCGCGCATCTGGTCCAACTGGAACTCCGCCTGCCGGAAGCTAGTCTCTGAATAGTCTTTCTCGATCCTCTCCAAGGGACTGAAGCCGCTATCAGCCCACCCTGGCTGCTGATCGGCGTTCTGGCCAGACCCAGGACTGAGGTTTGCATCGGTCTGCGGTCTGGACGGGTGGTCAGGCTGCGCTGCCGGGCCCCCGAGATCCTCGGTAAGCCGCGTTCCTGGTTCTGCTGTCTTCAACTCTGCCGCCAGCTCCTGAGCCTCATGGTCGCCCGGTTTTAGCCGCAGGGCTTCCTGCACCTGGCTCTGGGAGTCTGTCGTATTCCCGCGCCGGAAGAGAGCAATCGCGAGGTTGTAGTGGTAATTTTCGTCCGAGGGATTGAGGGCGGACGCCTTCTGGAAGAGTGCCACGCCATCTTTACCCTGCCGACTCATAGCGACGGCCTGGTTGTTCACGACTTCCGGCAAGGGCAGCCGACTCGCCACAAAGGCAAAGGCGTTCTGTGCTTTGGCGTAGTTGGCCGATTTGAACTCGGCCAGACCGCGATAGAAGTTGGCCTCCAGCGCCATGCGTGTGGTAGCTGGAATCCTGGCCAGTGTGGCTGCCGCGGCGTCAAAGTCGCCCTGTGCATACTGCTCTTTGCCAAGCGCCAGCAGAGCCGCTGGATAGTTGGGTTGGAGGGCTACGGCATCCTGCAGGCGCTGGAGCTTCTCCGCATCGGAAGAGGCGTTGATTCCGCGGATATAGTCTTCAAACGCGGGCAGGGGCACGGCTCCCGGCTGCGCTAAAAAAGTCTGCTCGGAGACGGAGAAGTGGGGGTCCAGATTCCCCGCAACCTTCCAAGCAATCTGATTTTCCACCATAAACAGACTCGTCAAGGCAGCAGAGGCTTCCACGGGCTGCGATAGCCGCAACTTATCGATGGACAGCACCCTGGCTTGAATCGAGATATGACTGTTGGCGGGGTTTCTGGCGGCTCCTGCCGCTGATGTGGTTGCAGGGCCTGGCTGCACGTCGTAGCTGCCGATAATCACATAGCTCGCATCCAACTGCTGCGCGATGCGAATGGTTGTGGCGCGGGTGGGCCGAAAGTCCGCAGGCAGGCCAAGATGTTGATAGGCAAAGACGCGGTCATCGTAGGAGATGGTGAGGAACCCGGCAGAGTTGAGACGATGGTTCAGGGTGTTGGGCAAAGAGTCGCCAATCCAGTTCAGCGATGCGTCCCCGGAGTGGTTGTCGAAGGGGAGCACCAGAACCACCCGGCCACCGGTAGGCTCCGGTGGCTGATCGGTTGTCTGCGCCATGGAGACGGGGCTGTAGACGACGATCGCCAAAACAGCAGGGAGCAGGGCGAAGGCTTTCGGCAGAGACCGCATCTCTTCGATTATAGGCGGTCGCATGGTGGCCTACAGTGAGGGACTGAAGTAGAGACGGGAGAGCGATGGGCGGCGTTGCAAGGTTTCTGTTGTGGCTCCAGTGTGGGCGCTCAGCGTTTTGCAAACACCTCGCCCATGCGGCGAATCTGTGCTCCTGCTCCGCGCAGCTTCTCCTCCAGACGTTCATAACCGCGATCGATATGGTAGATCCGGTCCAGGATGCTCTCTCCATCGGCCACGAGGGCGGCCAGCACTAAGGCTGCAGAGGCGCGCAGGTCCGAGCACATCACCGCGGCCGATTGCAGTGGTGTGCCTCCACGCACCGTCGCCGTGCGGCCCTGGACGGTAATGTTCGCGCCCATCCGGTTCAACTCACCAACGTGCATGAAGCGGTTCTCGAAGATGTTCTCCGTGATTACGGAGGCTCCATTGGCCTGGGTCATGAGAGCCATGAACTGAGCCTGCATGTCGGTTGGGAAGCCGGGGTACTCCTCGGTGGTGATGTCGTCGGCCAGCAGGGGGCCGCCGGAGCGGACGCGTATATTTTCTTTGCCAATCTCCAGCTTGACACCGCACTGTTGCAACTTCCCAATCAGCGCTCCCAGATGCTGGGGGTTGCAGCCGTCCACATTCAAATCGCCGCGGGTAATCGCGCCGGCAATCAGATAGGTTCCAGCCTCAATGCGGTCGGGGTTGATTCTGTGGCGTGCGCCATGCAATCTGGCCACACCTTGGACACGGATCGTTGGTGTTCCGGCGCCTTCGATCTGGGCGCCCATCGCATTGAGCAGAGCGGCGAGGTCTGTCACCTCTGGTTCGCGCGCGCAGTTTTCAAACAACGACTCGCCCTCGGCCAGTGCTGCCGCCATGAGCAGATCTTCCGTGCCTGTGACTGTAATTTTGTCAAAGACGATGTGGGCACCCTTCAAACGACTTGCTCGCGCCTCCAGATAGCCATGCTCCTGGACGATGGTGGCTCCCATCGCCTCCAGACCCTTGATGTGCAAATCGATGGGTCGTCCGCCGATGGCGCAACCTCCCGGCATGGCAACGCAGGCCATCCCGGTGCGGGCAATCAGCGGTCCCAGCACGAGCGAGCTGGCGCGCATGGTCTTCACAATCTCATACTTCGCTACCGGATCGCTGAGCACGGCGCAGCGGATGGAGGTTCGATGCTGGGCTCGACCGTATCCCAACTCTACTTCTGCTCCCATTGACTCCAACAGCTTGCGTTCGGTTTCGATATCCCGCACCTGCGGGATGTTCTCCAGGATGATCTCATCTTCGGTGAGAATTGCTGCCGCCATGCAAGGCAACGCGGAGTTTTTCGCCCCAGAGATTCTGATGGCGCCTAGCAGCGGGTTGCCCCCGCGAATCACAAACTTATCCATGGTTCCAGTGTAGATGCGGGGCTCGCTACGAGGCCGCACGGGGGATGAGGAAATTGCGCGCGAAGAGGCTGGCAGCGTCCCTCGCTACGCAGCGCCGGAGATGGCATGTGGCCTGCCGACGCGGCGTATGCCAACAGGGGCGCCAAGGGGGAATGGGGTGTTAACCTGCCGGGAACGGACGGACACAGCCTTGGCCGTCTGCGAGATGGATCGAGGTGGTTCCCCGCAAAAATCGACGGCTCGCTCTGCGTCTCTTGTGTCAGGAAAGTCCCCCAAGCGGGGCAGTTTTCAGGGGATGTTACATTGCCATCAAAGTTCCAGCCTTGAATCTTCAATAGCCAGGCGGACGTTCCCTTCTGACTTCTGAAGACGGCGCACGGCTTCCATCTTATCGACGTTGGCCTTAAGCATCACGACCGCGATGGGGATGGATTTACCTGCCGACTTGATGGTTCGAATGGCCGTCTCACGGTCGATGCCGCACACCTTCATCAGCACCCGGATGCCACGCTCGACTAACTTGGCGTTCTTCATGTGGACATTGACCATCAGGTTGTCGTACACGTAGCCGAGCCGGGTCATGGCGCCAGTTGTGATCATGTTCAAAATCATCTTTTGAGCGGTAGAGGCCTTCATGCGCGTGGAGCCCGAGAGGATCTCCGGTCCGACTTCCGCGCAGATGGTGATCTCGGCCACTTTCGAGAGATTTGAGTTGGGATTGCAGGTGATTGCGACGGTCTTGGCTCCGCAAGACCGGGCATACTCTGTTGCTCCTACGACGTAAGGGGTACGTCCGGAGGCTGAGACACCCATCACGACGTCCTTGCGTGTAGGTCGGCGGCGTGCGATGTCGCGTTGCCCCAGTTCCGGCTGGTCCTCATTCACATCGGATGCGCTGGCCAGAGCCTTTGGTCCCCCTGCCATGATGTACTGCACCTGCTGAGGAGCTGTGGAAAAGGTGGGTGGGCACTCAGAGGCATCCAGCGCGCAGATTCTCCCGCTGGAGCCTGCACCTACATAGATAAGGCGTCCGCCGTCACGCAGGGAGCGCGCCACGGTATCGATGACTGCGGCTATCTCTGGTAGCGCCCGCTTTACCGCCGCTGCCACTTTGGCGTCTTCGTGATTGATAATCCTGGCAATTTCGATTGCGGATTTGGTATCCAATCCCTCCGACGCTTCGTTCTGCCGCTCGGTGGAGAGGTTATCGAGATCACTGCCTGGCTCGGTCGAGGTCTGCTCACTCGGGGATGAAGACATGGTCAGTGTAGCCATAGAATCTCCATCTTTAGTGTAGCGCATCCTCTTTGGATATGCAGTTCTGCACGAGAACATTGGGAATCCGATTCCGCATCGTGCTCGAGATCCTTGCATACGTTCTGCTGTGCGCCGCAATGGCGCTATCTATGAGCATCTGAGGAGGTTAGATCGGATTGCAGGGTGGCTCTACCGGGATTGGGCCAGCGCGAGCCTGAAGCGGGCCTTTGCTGGGCAACTGATCCATTGATGTTTAACCTCTGCTTGCGGTTCCCACGATCCGTGGTGCGAAGACTCGGATCTGGCGTTTCAGGTCTTTCCTGATACTCTTCTCATCGACAGGGATGTGTGTCTTCCATCCTGGTGAGAGGATGAACCTAACATGACGAGGATCTCCCGCTGGATCTGCTGTTTCGCTTTTCTCGCTGCCGGGTTGTTTGCGCCGGCGCCAATGGCCTCTGCCCAGTCTGGGCAAACCGCCGACGCTTTGTCGCGTGGCACGGCTGGCGCTTTGCAACAGAGAATCCAACAGATGACGGAGACGCGCGCGCAGGCTGGACTGGGCCATGTGGCTCTCTACGCCATCCAACTCAACACGTTGAAGACGATAGGGATCGACTCCAGGCTTCCAGTGCCAACCGCGTCAGTGATCAAGCTGAGCATTCTGTACCATGCGATGGTCCAGATCCGTGAGGGCAAAGCGCGCTGGGATGAGCCCATCACCCTGCACCCCCACGAGGCGGTGAATGGCTCTGGCATACTCCTGTTCCTGGATACTCCCATCACCCTGACCCTGAAAGATGTGCTGACCATGATGGTGATTGTCAGTGACAACACAGCAACGAACCTGGCCATCGATCGGTTCGGCATCGACCCTGTGAATGCTCGTCTTCAGGCTCTGGGTCTGGAAAACACTCATCTATATAAGAAGGTGATGGTTCCCGCCAGCGCTCCGATGCCGGCCGATCAACCAAGGTTCGGCCTTGGCAAGACCACTCCGCAAGAGATGGCCTATCTGATGGAGACCATCGGTCTCTGTCATCTTCATCAGATCGGTACGGCCGCTCATCTGGGCGATGCTCGCTTTGCCCCAGTGGACGACGCGGATCGTGCGGTGTGCTCTGTGGCGCTGCAGATGCTGAAGAATCAGTTCTACCGCGAGACGATTCCTCGCTATCTGGAGGCCGTTGACTCCACGGAGAATGGAACTGCGATCGCGAGCAAGACCGGCTCGCTGGACGCGGTTCGCAATGATGTCGCCATCGTCATGGGCAAGACCGGTCCCATGGTTCTCTCCATCTTCACTTACGGCAACCGTGACCATGGCTGGACTGTGGACAACGAAGGAGAAGTCACCATCGCGAGACTTGCCCGGGCGATCGTTGAGGACTGGTCGCCCGGCGGACTGGATGGGAGGTATCTAATTCCTGGCTTGGGTCTGCCACCGTCTGCCACTGCGCCCTGCCCGCCTGCGCCCTGAGACTGGTCTGGGATCCGACTTGCTGCATTGGCTTTACAGAGCGTTAGGGTGAAACGGCTGGCTGAGCAAGCTCCCAGGCGGTTGATTTTCGTCTAATCTAGTAAGAATGACGGTCGGAAATGGCCCGTACTTTGTCGGAGAGCCTCCAACTTGCCTGAAATGATCTCCAAGCCGACGCCAGAGCAGCCAGCGGCAGGCCCAGCCAGCCTTGCCCCGACCGGGCTGAGCGAGACGGCGACTCCGCAGGTTGGCAAAACTCCACGGTCCGGTTCCTGGTCGCGCGATCTTCTGGGTTCCCTGGCGATCTCTCTATTCATTATCCTTTTTCTCTATCAGCCGGTTCGCGTGGAAGGCACCAGCATGCTACCCCACCTGAAGGATCAGGACCGCCTGTTCATTAACAAGTTCGTCTATCACTTTGAATCCATTCAACGCGGCGATGTGGTGGTTTTCCTCTACCCTCACGATCACACCAAGAGCTACATCAAGCGTGTCATCGCACTTCCCGGCGATAATCTCCGTATCAACCACGGCGCCGTGTATCTAAACGGCCACAAGCTCAAGGAAGGCTACGTGCCTGCTCGCTTCCGAGACGACCGCTCTTTAGCGGATATCACGATCCCCAAGGGAGAGTGCTGGGTGATGGGCGACCATCGGAACATCTCCAGTGACAGCCGGGACTTTGGGCCTGTTCCCATCTCGCTGATCTACGGGAAGGCGGCCTTTGTCTACTGGCCGGTGGGCCAGGCTGGCGTGGTCCATTAAGAGCCTGTCCGTTCTTGTGAGCCGCAGCCATAGAAACGCCAAGTGGATCATCCGTGCAGGGCGGCGCTCAGTTTGCCTTGACCGTTCTTCCCTGGAAGACTCCTTTCCAACCAGTCAAGGATCGCTCCACATGCGATGAGGTGCGGGCTGGAAATATCAAGGTCCATGGCTTCGATATCATCGCAGACGACGTGCAGGGCGAAGTCGACTGGCTGAAAGGCTTGCGGGGTCTGCGATCTGCAGGGAGCCTCCACCCTATGGAATATGCAGCCGAAGAGATACTGCTGTGATGAGGGCGGATTTGGCCGGCCATCTCAGATGGTCGTAACGATCCGGCCGAATGCTGGTGAAGCAGCCCACCAGAAAGCCACCAACATGAGGTAGTCCTACACTTCACTTGGCTGAGTGGTGAAGTTTTCTTGATCGAATTTGCGCGTACTTTTCCGCCTTTCTCCATTGCTTCTGCTGCTTTTTCTGATGCTTCAAATACTTTTTTCTCGCCTTCGATGCCGCATTCGATGTGTGTTGCGTAGGCTTCCAAGTAGCCTGGACGGGTGGAATGGAGGCTGCAAACAACAGAGATAGAGATAGAATCCGAATGATTGTTTTCACCGCAATTCACCTTGAACCAAGACGTTGACGGAATTCTACTGCTTGAGAGATGTTGCGAACCAGACAAGAAGGATACTTTCGGCAGTCGGTTGGAGTTGTCCTTGGCGCGTCTGATGCTGGCTAGCGGATAGTAGCTAATGGCTGGTCGCCACTTGGTGCGGGCCCGTATTGGGGGAAAGGCCTGTGCTGGAAGTACGGATAAAGATCGTTGCCAGATGGTCTGTATAAATGGGTTTCCAGTTCGGCAATAAGGGCAGCACACGCGCCATGGGAGAGTTGCGGGCCAGAAGGCAGAAACTGATGTTGTATTGATCCAGAAGCATATTGGGATCGCTTTGAAGGAATGCCCATTTCCCATAGGTTGCCAGGACACCGGTCCATTCGAATACGTCGGAGCGGCCGTCGACGAAGACAGGATGGTCTGGCGCGGACCAGATGAGATATCCTCCATAGACGTAATCGTTCAGCATGTTTCCGGCAAGATGATGTGTCTGGATGAACGTGACCGCCTGAGTTGGATTTCCCTGATCTACCTGGCGGATCAGGTTTTGACGATTTGGGAATCCCCACAGGATGAACAGAAGAGACGCTCCCATCAACCCGGCGTTGAGGATCGGGTGGTCCTGGGCTGCGTCGTACCCTTCCCATGAGTGCGCGAGGAGCCTTGACAAAATAGGCGCCGCCAAGATACCGAAGACAAAGAGCAGTCGCTGGTGACTGACGCCAAGCCATGTGCCCAAGGCCAACATCACCAACTCGTCCCAAAACAGCTCAGATCTCTGCACGATGACGAGAAGAAAGATGGTTCCCAGGAGGAGCAGAAGACCAAGCCCACGTCCTCCGTTCATCTGGGTTGGCATCCACTCTCGTGACAGGCTGAGAGCGATCGGCTGATGCAAAAGCGTATTGATTGGGTAGAGGATCTGGCCGATGCCAATGGGATTGAGAAACAACGCAGCGATCGATAGCAGGAGAGCGAATCCCAGCATATTGCGGCCATACGGCTTCCAGGACGAAGCCACAAGCGAGCCGGCGCGGAAATTGAAGAAAGAGCAGAGATAAAGCGTTACAGCCAGCCCGACCCCGAGGAAGAAAGACCCATGGCAATTGATCCACAGGGCAAACAGCAACGGCAGCCCGAAAAACCAACGCGGACTGTGGGTGCGGCCGAAGTGCATCAACAGGAGTTCGGCGATGAGGAGAAGATAGCCGATCATTTGGGGCCTTATGGAAAGGCCGGTCGTCGCAAAGAACCAAATCACCATGGCCCCGACGAAGGCTACCTTCGCGTTCCCGGAATAGAATGTGCATAAAAGATATCCGGCGATCAGTATGGCCGTTGTTAAAAGACACAACCACAGCATTAAACCGCAGTATCCACCCAGTCTATAAGCACCGTAGATCAGTACCTGTGAGAGCCATTCCTGGGGAATAGAAGCTTGGTGATGGGTGGTGAAGGAAAAGATATCTGCTGTTGGAATCCTGTGGGTGGTCCAGATGATCTGACCCGTTTTGAGATGCCACCACAGGTCGGGATCGTTAAAACGCGATCGTACAGTCAGCACAGCCAGGGCTGACAGAAGGGTCGAGAGCATTGTGGGAAATGAAAACGCCCTTCGCAAGACCGACGCGGGCAGATGCGCGCCCGTATGCTTGGCTATGACGGGCGGTCCGGTCAAGCGGTCTCCGTCTCTGGGTCGACTTGCTCGGCGATGAAACCGTGCTCGGAGAGCCGGAGAAGGCGATGCAGATAAGCACGTGAAATCTGCAAACTGCTTGCCGCCAGAGTTTTGTTCCCATGGTTTTCTCGCACGGCAGTGGTAACCAGCTTTATCTTATAGTCCCGGAGTTGCCGCTCGAATGAACCGCCTGGACAATAATGGTCGATAGAGATGACATTCTCGTCCTGGATTTCAGGCGGTAAATCTTCCACTCGGATGATATTGCCACTCGCCATGATGATGGCGTGCTGAATGATATTTTCCAATTCTCGAGCATTGCCAGGCCACGAGTGCGTTTGCAGCAGGGACATTGCGGCAGGATCAATTGCTTCAACGGTCTTTCCGTACATTTCGGAGTAGCCTCGCAAGAAATGCTGGGCAATCAGCGGAATGTCTTCGGGGCGTTCCTGGAGAGGAGGTATATCAATCTTCATAACGTTGATGCGGTAATAAAGGTCTTGGCGAAATTTTCCCAGCGCCACCATCTCAGACAGATCCTGATGCGTGGCAAAAACCAAGCGCGCCCGCAAGGGAATCAGCCGGTTGCTTCCGAGACGGCAAAACTCCCGTTCCTGCAAGACTCGTAGAAGTTTTACCTGAGTGTTCAAGCTAAGCTCGCCAATTTCGTCCAGGAACAGGGTTCCGGCGCCAGCCTGTTCCAGATAGCCTTGCCGCGGTCCGACCGTGCCCGTAAAGGCGCCCTTTTCATGGCCGAACAATTCGGTTTCAATCAAAGTTTCCGGAATGGCTCCGCAGCTTACAGCGACGAAGGGTTGCGCGGAGCGATCTCCAAGGTTATGGATGGCACGGGCGGTTAACTCTTTGCCGGTGCCACTTTCCCCCGTGACAAGAACAGTGGTGTTGAGATTTGCGACGCGGCGTACCAGATCGTATACGCGGCGCATCTGGGGGCTGGATCCAATCATCCGATCACAGGTGCTGACCGTTTCCAACTGTTGTTGCATGGCTTCTAGCTTCAGCTTGAGCAGGCGGTTTTCATAGGCTCGGCTCAGTACCGATTTGAGTTCGACAACCGACGGCGGCTTGCGACAGTAGCTGTGGGCGCCACGCCGTACCAGGTTCTGGGCGATGGAGCGAAGGCCATCATCAGCGAGGACCACTGGCGCGATATCCGACGCGGCAATCCGTTCAGCGCAAGCAATTCGCTGTTGCAGCGAGCTTTGATTGCTATCCAGATCAAGAACCACAACATCGCAAGCTCGGGTGCAGAACAAGCGATGAATCTCCTCTTCATTTTTTTCCGTGACAAATTGATACTCTTTACCCAGTGTCGAGGATAGCAATTGCTGAAGTTTCGAGTCTTCAGAAAACACCGCAATGCGGATCATACTGACGATCTCCTTGCTAACGTGTCTATGATCTATAAGGATATGATCGGCGAAAGAGCCCAAATTGATTAGCAGAATCGCAATATTTTTTGGGCCTGAACTCTCTCTACCAGTAGCTGACGCGGGCCCAATTGCTTGATTATGTGATTGACACACAAAGGTTTAGCAGCGTCTGTGGATTGAGTCTACTAATCTTTAGTAACCTGTCATAGCACATTAGAAATGTCCCCGTCTTGCGCTCAATAGAAATGTCCCCTTGGTGGGAGTTGCGCAGTCGCCTGGGATGGCGTTGCGGTTTGTGGCTTGAAGGGGCGTCTCCACGGATGCTGGAGCGAGGGCCGCCCCCGAGACGTGCCCACCCTCCCCTCACGTCGGCCGCCGCGCGTATCCAGCCGATGGACTTTATCGGCTGGCGCGGCGGCGGGGGCGGCCCTCGCGATGATCTGCCGGAACCGCAAGCAGCGTCCATGATAAGTCACTGTCAGCTCGCCCTGCTCGTTCTCCCCTACCGTCACTCGGCTGCGTGCTGGAGCGTAGCGCTGACTTTGCCGCTCTAGTTGCAGCAAGCGCGTTTTGTAGCTCACCACCCAATCGGCGCTCACCACGCGCTCCTCTTCCAGCCGGAAGACTTCCTCCAGTTGCCGCGCCGTAGGCCTCCGCCGGTGGTAGTCCACCGTGGATGCCGCTGGCCGCGCGTAGCGCCGATTGTGGTCGGCCAGGTAGTGCTGGTCAAGATAGCAGTTGGCCGCTTCGTAGTCGCTGATCCCGGCCAGGCGCAACTTCTTCACCAGCCGGTCCTGATGCGTGCCGTGCGCCCGTTCCACCCGCCCCTTGGCCTGTGGCGAGTTGGCGGCAATGATCCGGATGTCGAGTCGATGGCACATGCGCCCAAATTGCGTCAGCGGCGCCTGGCCTGCCAGCTTCTCGGCCTCCGTAGCCTCGCGCACGTACACGTTCTTCCAGTCCGTGTACAAAGCTCGCGGTACGCCGTACTTCTCGATCCAGCGCCGCAGCACGCCCACCGCCGCCCAGATCGTCTCCTCGGCGTAAAAGCGCGCCTCCGCCGTCGAGGTCGCGTCGTCCACCATGTGCATCAGGCAGCCTCGCTCCCCGCGCTCCTCCAGCCACAAGTGAAAGCTCCCGTCCATCTGCACCAACTCCCCAAAATGCTCCCGCCGCGCGCGCCGCTCACGGTAGGGCTTGCGTCGCCGCGCTCCGCTCCACAAACCGGCCGCGCGCAACCACCGCGCCAGCGTCTGACGGCTCACCGCCAATCCTTCCTCGCCCAGTTGCTCGGCCGCCAGCGTCGGCCCGAAGTCGCCATACTGCTCCCGGTAACGCTCTACCGCCTGGCTCCGCGTGGCTTCGCTATAGCCCCGATTCGACCCCCGGCCGCAACCTCGGTGCTGCATCCCCTTCGCCCCTCCATCCCTGAACCGTGCCCATATCCGCTTCATCTGCCGATAGCTCACCCCGCATATCTCCGCCCCTTCACCTAATCGCAGGCTCCCCGACTTCACCCGTCCCATCACCTCAATCCGATTCTCCTCCTTGACGCTCATCCCTATTCGCCCCATTTCCGCCCCTCCTTACACCCAGAGGCAATCTATAAGGGGTCATTTCTATTGAGCGTCAACACTGTGATGGAACTGCTTCAACTGACGGAGCTCTGAGGCAAGCCAGTGCAATACTTCTTTCTCGACACGAAGTACCCTGTTCCCCCGCAATAGGAAGGGGCGCAAGACCAGAACAGCTTTGTGTTCTCGTTCACGGTTAGCTGATTGGAGGCGTCACAGACGAGAACGCTACTTCTCAGGATCTATCCGTGACGTGGATTCACATGCGGCTTTTTCATCCTGTGAGCCGAAGCCGCAGAACGTTGGCAACATAAGACTTATTCACGCACCAAATCCAATGACTATCTGGAAATACGACTGTGGCCAAGCGGAATAGCGTAATCACCGAAGGCGTTTGATGGTTGGCTTGTCAGCCCACTGAGGAAAGCCATATCACACAATCTGCATGCTGGTTTCTTGATCTTCGCGCGTCACTTCAGGCATCTGGTTGGTGATATCACCATCAGCATCGGGCTCCTCCATCGCCTCGGCGAAAAGCTCCCTCTGGAGTGCAAGGTCCATGCCTACAGAACCCTTGGAGCAGCTAAGCCCTGCGTGCAGTAGAACATCGGCATACTGACCTTTGGTTCCCGGCGCTCTCCGCGGCCGCAGAAGTCCTCGCTATTCTGTGGCGTCAATACCAAGTTCTGGTCCAGCCAGACTGTGTCGAGATCCATTGATTCCAACACTCTAAAACGGAATCCGAACTGTGAGAATCGTTGCATGGTTGTAGGTATTGAAGTGTGTTAGCGCAATCTGTTCTCCCGCACCGAACGTCAATCCCAGTCTCTTTCCCGCCGGCGTGGTCGCATGCGGCAGCAGCGCCATCCGAACCAACAAGCCCGGTGTCACGTAAGACACTGCTTTGCCATCATTTGCCGCGCCCACATAATAGCTATCGTTCGACTCAATCTCCGGCCAAAAGAGCCGCCCCACCCCCCGCTCCGCCACGTGGTATTGCAACACGCTATTCCAGGAGATCACATGTCCCAGCCCCTTGGCATTGCTCACCGGCAGCGATCCCCCCGCTGTCGTCGTGAAGGCCCATAACCCATATCCTTTGCCCAGCGCCAGCGTCGGCGTCACAATCGCGCAGCAACTTCCGTTCCCATTCTTCCCCGTGGGCACGGACCCGCCCAGAAAGACGGTCACAATCCCATTTCCCTGCTCTTCATTGCGAGAGTACAGCCGCTCCTTCATCAGAAACGATATATCGCCAAATCCATCCGGCTGCCCCGTCCATCGGTCAAAGAACGGCGGAAGATTGATCAAAATCTCCGTATGCTTCTCCGGAATCAACTCCAGCCCTTTGCCGTTGTCGTAGTTCCATATCTCTTTCTCGGTGGGCGTATAGGAGTGCACAAAGTCCGTCCGAAACTCTTGTTCGAGCCGCGGCGTCACCGTCACCAGGGGCGTCACCCAGTGCGGCTGCAGATTCTGCGTGACCGTCGCTCGCGCCTCAAATCGCTCAAACACCGTATCCGGCTGGACCGCCTGAGCCTGTTGCGCTCTTACGCCCACCGCGCCCACAATTAGTAAGAGAGAGAAGAAGGCCGCAGAGGCAAGCATCCATGCTCTGCATCTGCGCTTGATTGGCCGCCAAAATCCGAATTTCATATTTAATCGATTTTACATGACGATTTTTAACGATTCACGCCCCAGACACATAATCGCAAGCTCTCACCGGAGACCCAACCTGATGACTGATGCAGACGTTCTCCTCAAGCCCCGCGAGGCTGCCACCGCACTCGGCGTCAGTTACCCCACGCTGAAACAATGGATCCTTGCCGGCGCGATCAAGACCGTCAAGACCCCCGGCGGCCACCACCGCATCCCCCAGTCCACCCTGAAACCTCTCATGCAATCCAAACCCACCCCAGCCCGCAGAGCCTCACGCGAACGCTTCCGCAATGTCAGCGGCCGCAATCAACTCGTGGGTGTGATCGCTGAGGTCAAGGTCAGTGGCCTTCTCGCCCAGGTGAAGATCAAGATCGGTGACCAGCAGATCACCTCCATCATCACCGCGGACGCCGCGCGTGAGATGCAGCTTCGCAAAGGCCAGACTGCTGCCGCCCTTATCAAATCCACTGAGGTGATGATCGTCCGCGTGTAAACCCTCGCATGGGTCCAGTGCGTTCTCCATCCTCAGAGATCGTCAATTTCAGCCCGCTTGACTTCTCCCTGCCAGGGACCGCAGAAACTCGCGCCCGTCCATGCGATATTTGAACGCCTTTCGTCCGTCGATGAAGATGACCGGCACCTCATCGTTGTACTTCTTCCGCAACTCAGGGTCACCATCGATGTCCACTTCGCGCCATTGGAATTCGGCATCGTGCTGGACCTGCGTCAGCGTCTGCTTGACGACGTCGCAGAGATGACAACCTTTCCGCGAATACACCACCACATCGTGCATAGGGCGATTCTAAACGACGAAAGGATGAAGACCCGTGGGATGGGTTGCAACAGAAACCCGCCGGGAAGACACGGAGCTGAGTGTCGGCATAAGGCTCGATCGGCGCGACGAACTTGAAGCCGTTCTTCCCCGGATCGCCCCGTTGCTGTTTATCGTGGCGCCAACGGATGCTTTCTTCGTCAATGCGCCCACGCCCACGCAGAGCTACCCCTGCGCCCATCAAGTTCGCCCCCAAAACTGCTCCTGCAACTGCGGAGGCTCTTCCTGCAAGCGTCCGGCTCAAATAGCCCGTTCTGCAACTGCACCTCCTTCGCGAGGACCAACTGCAGCCGCAGACGGAAAGCTCAACGTATACAAGAGCTGGGTTCGGACCTGACGGCGAAGACGGCATTGTGGCTGCAAGGCAGCCTTGGGTGAATGAGGAGGTTCAGGGCAGTGAGAGCCTATGCAGCAAACCAGAGTTTTGGTTGCCCCCCAGGGATTCGAACCCCGATTGAGCGAGTCAGAGTCGCTAGTCCTACCATTGAACGAGGGGGCATTCCAGCAATGCATGGCAGCCGCAGGCTCAGCGTGAGCCACAATCAACCGCCTCTGTGAGTTTACGGGGGATGCGTCCATGGGTCAACCTTGACTCCTTCTCCTTGGATCCGTCTTCTCCATCTTGCAGTTGCGATTGAGAACCATCTTCTTCTTCCACACCTCCACGGCGTCAGGCAACCGTTGGATATGCGCTACTCTTAAACAAGAAGCTGAACTCGAAGGATACCGGCACACGCTACCATGGCAAAGCAACTCAGAGCTCCCTCCATCGATGAGTACCTCCGCCAGCGGCTGACGCCGGTGGAAGGCTCCATCCCAAATATCTCCGGCATCGAAATGCACGGTCACTCGATACCCGCGGGTACCGTAGGAGGCGACCTCTTCGAGTACATCAACTTCCGACAGCGCTATGACATTGGCGCTCGGATCCGGCATGCAGAACGCCTGGCAGAGGAGATTCTGGACCCTCTTCCTGCCGATATCGGCTCCGATTTTCGGCCACGCAACTGCGTGGATGATCACGTTCTGTGGCTACGACTCCGCCCAAACTACCGGTCGGAGATGGAAACTCAGTACCGCTTTGCGAAACGATCTGAGCAGATTCGCCTGGCCCATGATCTTGAGGATCTCTACTGCACCGCCGGGGTAATGGTTGTGGACGCCCAGGGGCACAGCATCATCTCTGCCAAGATCGCCTCCACGGTGCATGACACGTTCCACGCTTTGATGCTCTCTGACTTGGACCGCTATGGCAAAACCACTCCCGAGCTCTTTGAGAACCTGAATCTGCGCATGGCTCAGTCCGTGATCGCACGGAATGCTCTGGGCGTGAATAAGGCCGAGCAGGCGCGTGAGATCGCCACCATGGTCTATGGGGAGATCCATCCCGGCGGCTACTTCCGCTTTGTCAACTTCGGTCATCCGCCGCCGTTGGTCTTCTCCGCAAAATACGCTCGCTTGATGGATGTGGGTCAGGCTCAGATGGCGCAGTTCCTGGCGCTTGGCCTCCAACTCCCAGCCAACCATCCGGACCGGCGCCGTTACTTCTCCATGAGTTGGCGTGAGCGGCCCATCCAATCCGCAGACATCGCCGAGATCACCCTGATGAGCCCCGGCGACATTCTGGTTCTCTACACCGACGGCGTCTTCGACGGCAGCGACCCGGTCGCTCGGGAGCGTCTGCAGGGCGTTCTGCAACAGAACCACCAGAGATCTGCCCGGGAGATCTGCGACGCCCTTCTGAACGACGCTCTGGAGCAGGATGAACTCCTTCGCAAGGCTGGCGACGAAGCCCTCATCGACGACAAGACCGTCTTCATCCTGAAGCGCACCTGACCGACAGCCATTGCTGCGATCGCAACAATGGTCATGCTGAGGCTGAGGGTGCAGACCCTTTCTCGCCTTCTCGTAGCCGCCTGACAGTCGGCGCCGATTCCTGCCGCACCAGACCGTGCAGACGAACGGCTTGGTGTCTGCGCGGCGCGCATCATGGAAGAACGCGGACTCATTCTCAACTGGATCGGGATAACGACCTTCGGCGAGAGACCGTGCGCGATGACGCTATGCCAAGCTGGAACGGCGATGATCCGGAACTTTCACCCTGATATCTGAGAAGCGCTGGCTACTCCGGCACGCCATCGTTGATTTGCGCGCAATCCATAGCCAGCGATCCGTTGTCATCGAACACCAAGCCGTAAAAGCGGAAGACGCCGCTTACTCCTCGCGAAGAACATCCAACGGCGTCTGCCCCAGCACGCGATGGCTGGCCAGCCATCCCGCCGCCACTGTCATCGCTCCCACCGCCAGCCAGCCGCCCAGGTTTCCCCAGAGCTGAAAGACATAGGCGAAGTGCAGCGTATGCACCAGCAGCCATCGCGCCAGCAGATTCGCAGACGCCAGCCCCACCCCTCCCGCAATCAGCCCCAGCACCGCAAACTCAATCGAAAAGATGGAGGCAATTCGCCTCCGCGTCGCTCCCAGGGTCTTGAGCACCACCACCTCACGAATCCGCCGATAGCGCGTGCCGGCGATCGCGCTGGCCAGAATCACCAGCCCCGCAAAGACGCTGAACACAGCCAGGAACTGGATCACGTAGATCACCTGCTGCAGCACCTGGCGGATCACCTCCATCGTCGCCGCAACATCGATCACCGTCACCGTCGGAAAGCGTTCATAGAGCGCCTGCCGCAGAGCATCCGTATCCTTGGGGTCGCAGTGTACGCCGCCGTACCAAACCACCGGCTGCCCCGCCAGTGCAGCTCGCGGCAGCACAAAACCCGCGCGAGAGAACGCGTGCCGACTGTCCACGTCATAGACCGCCGTCACCCTCGCCGTCACAGGTTCGTCTTCGATCGAGTAGGTGACCGTGTCCCCCGGCTTCACGCGCAGTCGCTTCGCCTGGTAACTCTCCAGCGCAATCACCGGCTGCCGGCCGGCGTTAGCCGCCTCCTGCGGCGTCCACCATCTGCCCTGCACCACCGTGTCTCCCGGCGGCAGCTCCCCAGGCTGCGGCGGCCAGGTAAGGTTCAGCGTCGGCGCACCATGTCCCGGGCCCGCGTCTCTGCGCTCCGCTGGGTGGCCTTGCGCCCGCCACTGCTTCAAACTGTCTCCATCAATGGCCAACAACCGCGCGCTCACCACCGGAACCATCTCCGGAGTTCCATGCACCATGGGCTCGCTTTGCAGCAGCTTGCGTACACTGCCCACCTCATCATTGCTCATATCGATCAGGAAAAGATTGGGTAGGTCGCCTGCCGCAGCTACCTTCATCTCATTCACAATCGACCGTTGAACAAAATACACCGCCGCAATCTGCATCACACCTAGACCTAGCGCGGCCAGCAGCGCCGCCGAAGGATTTCCAGGACGGTACAAGTTCGCCAACCCATGGCGCAGCGCCGGGGGCATCCGCAGCTCAGTTCCCCTGAATCCAGCTCCACGGAATCCTGCCCCGCTCCATCCCGTCCCACCCGGTGCCGTCCCGCGCAGCCACCGCCGCAGCAGCCACAGCAAAGCTGCGGCAGCCGCCAGCAGAGCCAGCAAAGCAGCCACCAGCCCTAGGGCAAACGCCCAGCCTACCCGCCGCGAGTCGGAGACCCAGGTAGCCAACGCCACCAGCGCCACAACAATCAGCAGGCTGGAGACCAGTTGCGCCCCGGAGCCGCGCAGCCTGCGCAACCACCGCCTCGCAAACGGATCCTCCGCCTGCTCCACATTGCGGCGCAGGATCAGGATGGGCCGCACCTTCCGAATGTCCAGCAGCGGAGGCAGCGTAAACAACAGCGTGGTCAACAGACCAGCGCTCAGCCCCAGCAGAATCGCGTGCGGCTCCAACTGCAATCGAGGCGTCAGGTGCAGCAGCCGAGCCAGCAGCACCGGGAAGGCCATCTGCACGCCGATCCCCAGCACCACTCCAAGCACGCCTCCGCCCACGCCCAGCAGCAGCGTCTGGAGCAGATAGATCTTCATCACCTGCCGCGAGCCCGCGCCCAGCGACTTCATAATCGCAATGGAATCCAGCCGCTGTTGCAGGTGGCTGCGCATCGCCATGGCTACACCCACGGCACCCAGCACCAGGGCCACCAGGCTCATCAGTGAGAGCAGCCCCGTGGCGCCGTCCAGGGCTCGGGTCAACGCCGGATTCGCCTCCCGGTAATCCGCAATCTGCGCCTCCGGCATCAGCGCCTCCAACTGCTCTCGCAGCCTCGCCACCGCCGCATCGGACAGCGCCTTGCCCGGCCCCGTCGGCGGCAGCTTGAACAGATACCGCCGCGTCACGCGTGAGTCCTCTGTCACCAGCCCGGTCTCCGCCATGGCACGCTGCGAGATCAGCACCCGCGGCCCAGCGGCAAATACCCCCGAAAGCCGGTCCGGCTCATTCTCCACCACCGCGCAGATTCTGAAGCTCCTGTCACCCAGCTTGATCCAGTCGCCCACCCGCAGATGCAGCCGCATCAGCAGGTCAGCGCCCACCGCAACCGTACTATCCGTCAGGGCCTGCGGCAGGGGAATCGCAGGGGCCAGCGTCACCTCTCCGTAGAACGGATACTGCGAAGGATCCACCGCCTTCACAGACACCAGCAGAGGATTCATGGATCCCGTCGCCGAGGCCATGGAGAGCGTCTCTGTCACCAGCGTCTCCTGGTTGCCCTGCGCCTTGAGCCGCGCGATCCCAGCCCGCTCCTGGGGCGTTGGGGGCAGCATGGTGCGCGCCGCCAGATCGGCCGCCATGATGCTCCGGGCGCGCAGCAACAGCGTCGCGCGAAAGGCGGAGGAGAACCCTCGTACACCAGTGAGCGCCGCCACTCCAATCGCCACGGAAAGCACCACAAACGCAAATCGCGAGCGTGAAGATCCCATCTCCCGCACTGCAATCCGCGCCGCTGTCGCATAGCTCAGGTTGGCCATCGATCCGCTCACTCCCCGGGCCGGCTTGCAACCCGGCCTGAAGCAGCCTCCGGCATGGCAGCACTCTGCGTCTGGTCGCTGACCACCTGGCCATCGCGCAGCGTAATCCTTCGCCCGGCATGCGCCGCCAGCGCAGGGTCGTGGGTCACCAGCACCAGCGTAGTTGCCTCCTCACGATTCAGGCGCAGCAGCAGCTCCAGCACGTGCGCTCCGTTGGCTGAATCCAGATTTCCCGTCGGCTCATCGGCCAGCACAATCGGCGGCCGCAGCAGAAACGCCCGCGCCAGCGCAACCCTCTGCTGTTCCCCGCCGGAGAGCTGCACCGGATAATGCTCCATCCGCCGGCTCAGACCTACGGAGTCCAACAGCGCTCGCGCGCGCTCCACGCCGGCCTTCCATCCGCCCCGGTCGTCGTTCAACTCATAGGGCAGCAAGACATTCTCCAGCGCCGTCAGGGTTGGGATCAGTTGATAGCTCTGGAAGACAAAACCAATGGTTCTGCCCCGCACCAGGGCCAGCTTGTCCTCGGGCAGATCACTGATCACCGCGCCGTTCAGCGCCACGCTTCCAGAGGTGGGATTATCCAGCCCAGCCAACAGCCCCAGCAGCGTTGACTTCCCTGACCCGGACGCTCCCATGATCGCCACAAACTCTCCGCGCGCCACGCTGAAGTTGATGCCACGTAGAATCTCCACGGTCGCGACGCCGGTTCGCAAGGACTTGCGCAGATCACGCACCTCGATGATGGGCACAGAGATCCGGGCGCTGGAATCTGAGGCGCTGGGATCCGCAGCCCCGGGAGTTACAACCATAGCCGCATCCGGCCCCACCCCACCTGGCTTTTCCTGCTTGCTCCCGTCGGCGCTGTTCAAGATCTGGCTACCCCTCTACGCCCGTGGACAAACAGCCCCTCCCGGGAGTTCCCCTTCGAGATCAGATGCGCCGTGCACAGCCATGGATCCCTTTGATTTCTGGCCTCGATTCCAATTCCTGGCCTGCTCCCTGGCCTGAGTCTTCCTGTGATTCCACCCTTGTCTCTACCCCGTCCCAAGGCGGCGTGCGGCCCCAGCAGGATCCGCGTGAGGCACTAGAATGGAGCTGTGGAGCAAATCAGGATTGTAAGGCGCGCCAGCGTTGGCTCTAGTGTATCCGGCCCTGGGTTGCCTACTACCTCTTCGGGTTCCGGATCGGTTGCGCTAGCCGCACTCACCCTGAGCCTTCTCTTCTGTGGCTGCAAGCAGGCGCCCAGCAGCGCCGCGCACCTTTCCAACCCAGCCGGGCACGCTTTCAGCGCAGCACCCGCCGCGCGGTCCCTATTCCCACGCTCCGCGCCATCCCAGCCCGCACCCTCCCAACCTGCGCCATCCCAACCCGGCGCAGCGGATACGCGCCCGGCTCTGGTCTGTTTTGGAGACTCTCTCACGGCCGGTTACGGCGTTGACCCTGCAGCGTCCTACCCCGCCGATCTGCAACGCCTGCTGAACGCCCAGGGCTACCGCTACCACGTTCTCAACGCGGGTATCAGCGGCAACACCACCAAGGACGGTCTGGATCGCGTGCATCTCATCCTGGCCCTCCATCCGCGGATTGTGGTGGTGGAGTTCGGCGGCAACGACGGCCTGCGCGGCCTCCCCATCCAGCAGACTGAGGCCAATCTCGCCGCCATCATCCAGCAACTCCAACAGGGCGGCGCTCACGTCGTGCTGGCCGGCATCACCCTGCCGCCTGACTACGGTCCGGACTACATCCGTAGCTTCAACGCCATGTATCCCGCACTGGCCAGGCGATTTCGCCTCCCACTGCTCCCCTTCCTGCTGCGCAACGTCTACGGAGTTCCGGGGGACATGCAGAACGACGGCATCCATCCCACCGCCCAGGGCGACCGCCAGGTGGCCCTCAATGTGGAGACTCTTCTGCGCCCACTCCTGAAGAAGCAGCAGAAACATTCATAGCCTCATCCACACTCCGCGCACTCTGCAGAGTTGGATTCGACCGCCACTCGTCCTTCGCCGCTGCTCCTGCTTCAGCGATGCTCCCCAATCCCCAATGCTATCGGTTCCCCAACGCGTCGCTGCATGAGGATCTCTCAATCAATCGCTGCAGCGCGATCGATTCCTGCGTCCTAACCGAGCACGACCATCGGCTGCGCCAACGTACCAGCAACTCTTCTACCAATGGCCAGCAACTCCCGCGGCGCAGTGAAGATCTTGAGCAGCGGAGCATTGGAGAACTCCGGCAGATTCACCTGCATCCCATTGCGGATCCGTCCCGCAGTCTGCTCATCCACGGTCACCGAGGGCATCTCTGGCAGCAGCGACCGCGGATGCGGTAACCTGGCCTCCACCTCCTGCGGCGTCATCCGCTTCAGCTCGTCCAAAGCGATCGCCTGATCCAGCGTAAACAGCCCTGCCTGCGTCCTGCGCAGCGACGTCAGATGGGCGCCGCATCCGGCCATCTCACCCAGCGCATGCGCCACGGAGCGCACGTAGCCTCCGGCCGAGATCCGCATGCGGAAGGTTGCCGTCTCACCCTCCAGTCCCAGCAACTCAAACTCCTGGATGCTAATCTGTGCCGCCCTCACCGGAACTTCCTTGCCGGCGCGCGCCAGGCGATGCGCGGGCACCCCGTGGATCTTCTTGGCAGAAAAGGCCGGGGGCATCTGCTCCATCTCGCCATGAAAGTCGGCGGCCAAAGCCCGCAACTGCTCAAGCGATAACAGCAGCGGACTCGCCAACCCCTCCGGTTCCCCGTCGGCATCAAAGGTATCTGTCGCAAATCCAAACCGGATGGAGCCGGTATAGAACTTCTCCGCCTGCCCAAAGAACTGCGCCAGCCGCGTGTACTTGCCCAGCAGCAGCGGAAGCACTCCCGTCGCCATGGGATCCAGCGTTCCCAGGTGGCCCACGGATCGCTCCGCCGTCGCCCGGCGAACAATCGCCACCACATCATGCGAGGTCATTCCCGCAGGTTTATCCAGAATCAAAAGTCCATTCATGCAGATGCTATTGTCGCTCACTTCCGCTCTGCATCTCTTGCGAGCAGCGGATCTGAAGGGCCAAATCCAGACCCGCTGGATCCAGGCAAGCTTCGCCGGCCGCCCCACACCTGGTCTGCAAAACCGGTATTCGTTGGTTCGATCCACACAATGTGCTCAATAACTTACGACGGCCTCAAGATTTTGACCAACCCATAATAACCCAAGATAAGGCAGAATGCTCTCAGAACGACCCTTGCAAAATGGGTTGGAGATGGGTTGATGAAAATTCGTCGGGACAAGTATCAACAGGGGTCGATTCGTCGTGTGAAGCGGGCCAGCGGCTTCGCCTGGGAGTTCCGGTATTACCTTGAGCAGGATGGCAAGCGCCTCCTCCGTAGCCAGTACTTCGACGGCGCTCTCTATCGAACAGAGAAGGCCAGCCATCGTTTGGAGCTGTTGAAAGAATGGCAGCAGCGAGGCCGCGCCAAGCGCTGAGCAGCCGTGGCCGAGTACCCTCCGCTCCGAAGCTCCGGCGTCCGTAAAGGCGCTTCGCCCGCTGGCGCGGCGCGCCAGGAACGCGCGGCCATGACTGACGCCTCCGCTGCGGGTGGTTGCCAGTCATGAGAAGAATGTATTCTTCTCATGTTCTAAAAACATGAGAGCAGCGACGGCGGCAGGGCCATCGAGCGGCAGCGGCGGGGCGAGTGGAAGCGGGATTCCGGTGTCAGTTATTCCGGCCTAAGTCTGCCACCAGTTGCCCCACATCCAGCGCCTCCACGCCGGGAGCAATCGCGGTAGTCGAAACTGAGGCAGCGGATTTCCTATGCACTAGGATGAGCCGTTTTGCCCGATCCCCGAGCGCCTTCTGGAGAGATAGCAGCGGAGCAGCCATCGCAGGCCGAACGGTTTTGCTCGCCTTTGCCTCGACGGGCCACAGTCCGGCATTCGGACGCGGAATCAGAAAATCCACTTCCAAGCCCTGTTGATCGCGGAAGAAATACAGCTCCTTGCGCTCTCCCCGATTGACCTGGCTTTTAAGAATCTCCGCAGCCACGAAGCCCTCAAACAGCGACCCGAGAAAGGGCGATCTTTCCAACTCGCTTTGCGAGGTGATCCCCAGTAGATAGCAAGCCATCCCGGAGTCTGCCCAGTAAACTTTCGACGATTTGATGATCCGCTTGCCGAAGTTCTCGAAGTACGGAGGCACAACGATTACTTGCCCCGTCATCTCCAGAATGCGCAGCCATTCGCCGACCGTCGGCACGGAAACGCCAAGCGGCGCTGCGAGGTCCGTCTTGTTAAGCACCTGTCCGTGGCGAGACGCCAGCAGCGATAGAAACCGACGGAAAGTCACCAGGTCGCGCACATTCGTAATGGCCCGCACGTCGCGTTCGAGGTACGTTTGCAGATAGGACGAAAACCACAACGCCCGCGCTTTGGGCCGAGCCAGGACCTCGGGAAATCCTCCGTAGAGCAGATTCACCTTGGGCGTCTCTGAGAGGCTGAACGGCAGCAGTTGGAGAATGGCTGCGCGACCGGCCATCGACTCCGTGATGCCCTGCATCAGCGGCGCCTCCTGCGAGCCGGTAAAGAGCCACTGCCCCATGCGGCGCGGCTTCGCGTCAATCAACGTGCGGACGTAATCGAACAGTTCCGGGACATTCTGGATTTCGTCGAAGAGGACCGGCGGGCGCAACTCTTCCAGGAACGCGCGCGGATCACTCCGCACCCGCGCCTGAATGTCTGGGTCTTCCAGCAGAATGTATTTGGCTTGCGGAAACGTCTGGCGAAACAGAGTCGTCTTTCCCGCGCGGCGCGGGCCCGTGACCACTAACGCGGGATAATGGCGGGCCGCTCTTTCAAGAACACCCGCCAGCTTTCGCTGCGTAAGACTCATTGAGTAATCTTAGATGGAACTTTAGATTTCTCAAAGAAGAAATTTCAACCAGCGATTTGTCGGTCGATCCAGGCGTCGACTTCAGAGGCACGGAACCTCCAGAGCTTGCCGATATGGACTCCTCGGATGCGACCGAGCCGCGCGAATCGCTGGAGAGTCTTCGGATGTATTTTCATGATCGCTGCAGCCTCATCCGTATCGAGCAAAGGTTCGCAAGGAAAGGCGCCTTTCATGTGTCTACATCACGCGTTGCCTGCGGATACTGGTCGGTTTTACCAAGGGAAATCTTCTACCCATTTTCAACCCATGGTGTGGATTCCGATGCGTGCTTTTCCGTACTTTTCAGTACCGATGGATTCCTCTAAATCACTGACAATGCTGGAGATTTCGGCTCTGCAAACCGGTCTGCGACGCTGCGCGCGAAGCCGATCTTGACGTTGCCGCGTCAGCCTAGCGGTGCTCCAGCACCAGCGACAAGAACTCATTTCTGGTCTGCTGCTGGCTCTTGAAGACTCCGCGCATCGCACTGGTCACCGTCAGCGAGGTCTGCTTCTCCACGCCTCGCATCATCATGCAAAGATGCTGCGCCTCCATCACCACACCCACGCCCTGGGGGTGAACGGCATCCTCAATCGCTTGGGCAATCTGTTGCGTAAGGCGCTCCTGCACCTGCAACCGACGCGCAAACGCGTCCACCATGCGGGGCAACTTGCTCAGCCCCACCACCTTGCCTCGGGGAATATAGGCAATGTGCGCCTTTCCAAAGAACGGCAGCAGATGATGCTCGCACAAGGAGTAAAACTCGATATCCCGCACGATGACCATCTCATCGTAATCTACGTCGAACAAGGCATCATGCAACACCTCGTCGATCGTTTGCAGATAGCCCCGGGTAAGGAACGCCATCGCCTCTTCCATGCGCCTGGGGGTCGCTCTCAGCCCGTCCCGCTCCGGATCCTCACCCATGCGTCGCAGCAGTTCTGCATAGATCTCCTGCACACTGGCCTCGGTCAGCGTCAACAGCTTGCCTGCCTCGCCCTCTCTGTCGGCGTCACCCGCTAATGGAATCATGGTCTCCAATGGCTCCTGAAACTCCTCTTCCAACCTGATCGACATCGCTATCCTCTCTAACGCTCTGAATACAGATGCGCGGCAGGTCCTGCGCGCTGCAAATCATTCGCTGTGCGTTGGCTTGGTACTCCGTCCGCTGAGCGACCGCCTTTACATCAGCCGACCCTGCGTCGGCGCTCCTTCTCCGAAATAATCGAAAGAGTTATTTCCCGTCTCTTCAATATGAATCCGCTCCAGCTTCAAATGCGGATGCTCCGCCTGCTCAGCAAACTGAGCAAACAGGCTCCATATCTCCAGGCAAAGATTCTCTGTGGTCGTCACCCTGTCTCGAAACGCCTCCAGCGTATTCAGATTTTTGTGATCAAACTGATCCAGCAACTCCCGCTGCGCAAACCTGTCCAGATCCGCCAGATTCACCACCATTCCGGTCGCCGGGTCTACCGGCCCGGAGAGTGTCACCTGCACCACATACCCATGCCCATGGCCAAACGGGTTGTTGCATTTGCCAAAGATCGCACGGTTCTGCTCCTCGCTAAGGGCGTCCACGTGCAACCGATGGGAAGCGCTGAAGCGATACCTGCGCGAAAGATGAGCTATCACCCGGCTCATGCGCCCTCCCCATAGAAATCCGCGAAGAGGTCCGGCATCTCATACACCCTGACCCGATGCAGCCTTCCGTTCTCTATCTTTCCCTCCAGCCGGCGCCAGATCGCCAGCGCAAGATTCTCCGTGGTCGGAATCATCTCCGCAAACTCCGGAACCTCAAAGTTCAGGTGTCGATGGTCATATACGGAAACGACCTCACGCTCCATGATCTCCTTCAAACGCTTGAGATCCACTACGAAGCCGCTCACCGGTTCGATCTCCCCGGCAACGGTCACCTCAAGCGTATAGTTGTGCCCATGCCCCTGCCGGTTGGCACACTTACCAAAGACACGCACATTCTCCTCTTCGCTCCAGGCAGGATTCCAATAGAAATGTGCAGAAGAAAACTCGGCTTTCCGTGTCAGCAGGATCATGCTCTCGCTCAATTAGAAAAGTTTGTCGCTACTCTGCGTATGCAGTATTGCAATCCGGCACTGCTCGGGAATCTTGGACGGTTCTGAAATCTTGGACGGCTCTGGAATCCTGCGAGATTCTGGAATCTTGCACGGCTAGGGATTGGATGCTCCCAAACCCTCCTGGTTGCTGGGCTGAAGCCCCATTCTTACAGAATCCGGCTCATACCGGATACTCCCGCCCCTTCCAACTCACCCGGTGCACCAGGCGATGCCGCGTCCAACTCCAGATCAGCAGCCAGACAAACAGTGGCAGGGCAAAGGCTGACAGCACGCAATCGCCCGCCCGAAAGTTCGATCGCGCCACCCTCCGGTAGTATCGCAGAAGGGTGCGCACCCAGATAAGAAGAATCACCAGCTTCTGCCACCAAAGCAAAGCGTACAAAGGAATGAAAAGAACCGGGAGAAGCAGCAAGGCGAGGTCCAGCAGCCGCCAGGCCGCCAGCGCCAGGGGATGGCCAAACAACAGCGCCAGATTCTTCGTCCAGCCTTCCACCATATCGCTGAATCCAAAATACATACGCGTGCTCAGCGCATCCGGCGCATAACGGAACCAAACCCCCATCCCAGCCCGTTTCACCCGCCCTGCTAACTCCACATCCTCCAGCACCGCGCCACCCAGTTCCCTGTGTCCGCCCACGGAGAAATAGGTCTGGCGCTGCACCATCAGGAACTGACCGTTGGCCGCCGCCAGGGTGCTCTCTGGGTCATTCACCAGCTTCGTAGGATAGACGCTGGCCAATTCAGAGAAGATGAGCGGCATCAGCGCCCGCTGCCAGAACCCGGTCACCCTCTGTCGCGGCGAATATGACAACAATCCCACCTGCTGCCTCTTGCTCTCCTCCAGAGCGCGTACCAGGCTGCCTGGTTCGTGCAGCGTGTCTGCATCGGTAAACAGCAGCCACTCTCCGTTGGCCTGCTGCGCGCCCGACCAGCAGGCGTTGTTCTTCCCGGTAAGGATGCAGGATCCCAGGTCTGCATCCAGCATGGGGGCCGACAAAACCCGCACCCCCTCATGCTGGGTAGCTACCGCCCGTGCCAACTCCCGCGTGCGGTCGCTGGAGGCGTCGTCCACCACGATCAACTCCCACTCCCGCCCCAGAGAAAAACCATTCTCGCTCTGCGCCACCAAGCTCCGCAGGCACTCAGGCAGGTTGCGCTCTTCGTTGCGCGCCGGAACAATCACAGAAAGCCTGCACGCAGGACCTATGACGCACTCCGCGCGCTGCTCGTCGCTACCCTCGATGCTGCTTGCGATCACTGCCTCCGCCGTTCGCTGCTTCGTCTTTCACTGCCCTGCCGTTCACTCCTTCGTATCGTAATATAGGCCTATGGATGCCCGTACTGCAGCTTGCGAGGATCAACCATGACCATGCGGACGTTGCGTGCCTGCTCTCTGATCCTGCTCGCCTGCGCCTCGGCCACCGGTTGCAACCGAGGCACCATCTCTGACCAGATTGGACGACCCGCTCCCGTCTTCGCTATTAGCGACGGCCAGCACTCGGTCAATCTCGCTGCCTTCCGCGGCAAAGTTGTGATCCTCAACTTCTGGGCCAGTTGGTGCCCTCCCTGTGTCGAAGAGATGCCCACCCTGCAGGCCTTGCAGCAGCAGGTGCCGCAGGTCCAGGTGATCGCCATCGCCAGCCAGGAGAGCTTTGCCGACTATCAGCAGTTCCTCACCCGGCAGCACATCACGCTGCTCACCGTGCTCGACCGGAATCAGACCTCGAACAAACTCTACGGCAGCTTCAAGTTTCCCGAGACCTACGTCATCGACCCCCGCGGCGTGATCCGCAGAAAGTTGATTGGAGCTCAGGACTTCACCAACCCGGGTTTCGAACGGTATCTGAAAAAGCTCGGTGCATAAGCCGAACCTGGGCGCAACTGACGGTCACCGCACGCGCCGCACACGCCACGCTGCTAGAATAGTCGATTATGACCCAGCTTGATGTGGTTTACGTGTACGGCGAGGCGCCCGGTGAAGCGGCGATGAGGGCTCTCGGGCAGATTCGCAAAGTCTACGGAGTTCGTCATCTGGAAGTTCAGGAAGCCCAGAAGACGATTCGTGTGGAGTACGACGCAACCCGGCTCACCGAACCTGTCATCCACCAACTGCTGCGTCAGGCTGGAATCGACGTACTCGAGCGCGTCTCCCTCATTCCGCCCATCCCCCCGCAGCCAGAGGCCGCTGCTCCGGCAGCGAACTGACATCACGGACGGGGCATCCAGAGCGGCGCGGTTACTATGGATTGCACCTATCCTCATTATTTTCAATGTAGGAATCCATAATCAGAAGCAGGATGGCGGCCCCGCGTGATACACCACGATCTTCCTTGACTCCAACGAGGAGTGACCGTCAACTCGTGAATCCATACCCTGATTCACTTGTGTCCGATGGGGCGTTTGCAGCAGAGAAAGAGTGCTCCACAGAAGGAACGTTCCTTTGTTGTGGTATCCATGGTTGTCAAAGGAAACCCAGGTTGCTTGCGACGCCGCCTTCCGGTATTCTTACCTAGTTGCTTCCAAGGCAATGTGCGCCCGTAGCTCAGCTGGATAGAGCGCCTGGCTACGAACCAGTAGGTCGGAGGTTCGAATCCTTCCGGGCGCACCATCCTTCGCCTTTCAGCCGCCCTTCGCAACACTCCTTCTCTCCCGCTCTCCACCCCGGTTCTGTGCTCAACCACCCGCAACCCGGACTACGCGGAGGACCTGCTTTCCATTCATATCTCCATCGCCTCTACCTGCGGGACGAACGGCCCACGGCTGTCAGCCGAACCGTTCCGTCTTGAACGCCTGCAGAGAGATCCGCGGTCGGCGTAACCTTCACTCTCCTTTCGCTCATTTTTCCCAACCCTCAAGACAATCTCCACCAAGCGCCAACTTCCCCTTTGGGATGTGGCACCTCCGCGCCCTTCCCGGCGCACCCTCCGCGGCAAACAGAGTTCAGATCTGCTTATCTGCAATAAAAAAATGAGATTGGACGCCCGCACATCGATTCGAGATCCTTGTGGAAGGAAAGGCCGCTCGGTAGGAGGATCAACTATGACGAATAGCAACGCTGACCAACGAACTACGGAGCCCAATCCTTCTTTGAACAGCAAACAACGGGCCGTCGTCGTCCTGCTGCTCTTGTTCGCTCTGTTTGTCTCTTATCTCGTTCTGCGCTTTGTGGATTCAACCCCCGCTGCAGCGTCCGCAGTGTCGACTCCAATATGGCATTCGCACCTTGTTGCGAGGTCCATCATCGCATGAGAGCAACCCAGAACTTCCCCGCGATCTCTTATAAGCTGGATCGAGTTCACAGCCACACCACGCTCCTCGGGCTGATTCTGCTCAACCTCTTCAGCGTCATCGGCTACCGAAGACCTGATACGTCGGCATGCCTCAGCGTTCCCCGATGGGATACCTGGGACGAACTGTGCTTCATCCAAACCCATCGCGCCCTCGACTCCTGGCTTGCTAACACCTGCATCACTTGCCTAGCCTACGCGCTTGCCTTCCTCAGCGGAAAAAGTATAACCAGCGAGTGCCTCAGATGAGTTATCGTTCTGGATCTACAATGTTTTCGCAGATTCTCAAAGACATTTCGTGAGCGCGCCGAGCGCCCAAAGGTCCAATTTCTCCAGAGCCTCGGTCTTCATCCGGCCGGCGAGAACCAATCAACCAACCCACCCTTATAAGGAGAATCACCATGAATAGCCTCACTCGTAGGTCGTTTGTCTCCAGCGCCGCAGCCGGCATGACGGCTCTCGGACTCCTGGGCGGCTCCACGACTGCCGCCGAATCTCAGCTCGTGTGGACCAGCTCAGAGTGGAATCTGACCGAGTTCAATCGCCTGATGCACAACCCCGCGCGGATCAAGCAGGTCTACGACGTGGTGCAGATCGGGAACGGCAAGTTCCTCAACAACGTCAAAAACTCATTGAATGGCCTGCACTTTGGCTTCGGAATCCCCAACGACCAGATCAAGATCGCAGTTGCCGCGCATGGACCCACGAACATGCTCAGCTACGACGACTACGTCTGGAAGAAGTATCAAATCGGCGAATGGCTCAACGTCAAGGATCCGGCAACCGGCCAACCGGCGGAGAAGAACATCTTTTACCCCGCAACCACTCCTTCGTCCGGTACATCCGCTTCCTCTGACCCGAACGACGAACACTCCATCTACCAGTCAACCAGCATGCAGAACCTGCAGGACCGCGGCGTGAAGTTCCTCTGCTGCCATACCGCCACCGAAGAACAGGCGCGGATTCTTGTTCGCCGCAATAAACTGTCGCAATCGCCGGAAGAGGTGGTCAAGGACATGCTGGCGCACACTGTCCCCGGCATCCTCGTCGTTGCGTCCATGGTGGCTGCTATCGCCCTTTTGCAGGCAGAGGGTCACTACACCTATATCACCGTCTAGACCTCAGAAAAGGGAGCAACCATGAAAGTCTCTTCGAAGCTTGTATCTGCTCTGCTCGCTATCTCCTGGGCGCCTATTGCTCTTGCTCAGGCCAATCCTCCCTGGAGTAAAGGAACCAACAACCCTACAGTAAACAAAGGTTATGTCTTTCACGTCCCGGATGTGGACAACATCCCGGATCTACACGGCAATCCCTGCGCGGCAAAGCTGGTAATCTTCATCGGCGGCAACCAGTTCTTCGTTCTTCCCAAACTGATCGCAGCCTTTAGCAAGCTGCATCCGGAGCTCGCCGGAGCCATCTACTATGAAAGCCTGCCGCCCGGCATCCTGCGCAAACAGATCGCCGCTGATGACACGATCACGCTCGGTAATCTCACCCTTCAGGTCAAGCCGGATGTCTATGAAGCCGGAAAACGCACTATCCTCCAAATGCAACAGAGCGGCGAGTTAAGTAACGTCGTGGAATATGCAACCAATAATCTGGAGATCATGGTTCCGGCGGGAAATCCGCAACACATCGAGTCACTCAAAGATCTCGCTCGACCGGGTCTCCGCCTCTCCATGCCCAACCCCGAGTGGGAGGGCGTCGCTAACCAGATCGCAGCCTCTCTGCGCAAAGCCGGCGGCGAAGCGCTCTATCAATCCGTCTACCAGCAAAAGGTCAAAAACGGACAGACGATTCTCACCGAGATTCACCATCGCCAGACTCCGATGCGCATCATGAACAAGCAGGCGGATGCAGGCATAACCTGGGCCTCCGAGGTCCGGTTTGAACGGAGCATTGGAAATGCTATCGAAGGGGTCAAGATTCCTGACAATCAGAACGTCACCGCCATCTATGACGCTGGCGTGATGCGCACAGCGCCCCATCCGGCCATAGCCGCGCAATGGGTCGCCTTCCTCAAGAGCCCGGTTGCACAAGCCATCTATCACCAATATGGATTCCGCTCCTTGCCGGCGTCCTCGCAATAGGAGAGCACTATGGATCTGAAGAAAACCGTTCCAACGCTCGCTACAGCCACTCTACTCCTGGTCACATCGCTCTGCCTCTCTGCGGGCAGCTATCCCAAAGCCCATAACCCGCCGGCTACACCATCCACAACAAGCGAGTCGGCGAACAGCTCACCTGCGCAAGAATCGTCGCTGGTCCAGCAAGGCAAGCTGATCTTTGACAAGACACCGGTCTACGCTGCGGCCTATGTGGGCAATACACTCTCTTGCAATGACTGCCATCTGCAGAGCGGGACGGCCCCCCACGTAGCTCCGATGATTGACCTTGCTGGATTGTTTCCCTCATTCAGCAAACGAGCTGGGCACGTCATCACGCTCCAGAACCGGATCCAGGAGTGCTTCGTCCGCAGCGAAAACGGGAAACCTCTGCCCGTTGACAGCCCACAGATGAAGGCCATGGTCGCCTACATCGATTGGTTGTCGCGCGATCAAGACAAGGCAAAGCCCTATCCAGGCCGTGGACTTATCACGCTCCCAGCCCTGATCGGCGATCCTGGGCGAGGCAAACTGATCTACGCCTCACAATGCGCCGCATGCCACGGCGTGGATGGAGCAGGTGTTCCGCCCGTGCTTCCCGCAGTGTGGGGAAAGAACTCCTATAACGATGGAGCCGGCATGAACAAGATCGCCAAGATGGCCCGCTTTGTCGCTTACACCATGCCGCAGACCCATCCCGGCATCCTCACACCTCAGGAGGCCTATGACGTCTCGGCATACATTCACACCATGCCGCGACCGAAGTTCAATCCGGCATATAAGGTGTACTAACGCCGTTTTGTCCTTATCCCTTGGAGAAACGCTGCGGCGCTGCTCAATGGGATAAGGGCAAAGCGGGGGCTATGCGAAAAGCGAGCGACGTGGACGAGGTCGGCGACATGCCCCCGTCGCGCCCTCACCCGTGCCGACTCCACACCCAGAACCCTCAGCAACTCTTCGTTGGTTACGGCTTGCGCACCGAAGGAATGATGGGAGCTCAGAGCGTCGCTCCCGCTTCCGTCGCTTCCATAGGCCTCTCCGTCACGCCAATCCTCGGCACCAGCAACTGGAAGATCGCCAGCGAAGTGACATACGCAAAACTCGCCATGCTGAAGATCACCAGCGGATGCAAGGAGAGCATATGGGACACGACCATTGTGAACAACGCCCCACCCAGCGATCCCACCGCGCCGCCGATGCCCACCACCGTGGAGACCGCGGTCGACGCGAACATATCCGTCGGCGTGGTAAAGAGCGTGGCAGACCAACCCTGATGAGCGGCCGCAGCCAGGGCAAACAGCGCTACCGCCGGCCAGGCGTTGTGTGGAAACACCTTGTGCATGTGCGGAGTCAGCATCAACGGCAGCACACAAAATGAAGTCACCAGCAGAGCAAACTTGCGTCCGCTGTTCACGCTATGTCCGCGCTTCATGCGGAACCCCGAAAGCCCCCCGCCTACAAACGAACCCACCGAGGACACGGCATAGACCAGAACTATCGGCCAATATGCCTGTTCCAGGCTGAGCCCGTAGTTGTCGTTCAGGTACATCGGCAGATAGAACAGATAGAACCACCACACCGGATCAGTAAGTCCCTTGGCGATCGAAAACGCATATAGCCCGCGATGGCGCAGCAGAATCGCATACAGCTTTCTGCCTGGCGCGTTCGGCGCCACCGGCTGCAGATTGGCCTGCGTTGTGGTCAGCCCGCGGCGCAGCTTGTTGTAGGGAAACATCAACCACAGCACCAGCCAGCATAATCCCATGCTGCCGGTGCAAAGAAACGCGGCGCGCCATCCACCAAAGTGTAGCGTCGCCAGCGGAATCAGGGCGGGAGCAATAAAAAAAGCGGCGTTCGCCCCGGAGTTGAACACCCCCACCGCCAGCGCCCGATCTTCGCTCGCAAACCATTCGCTGGTCGCCTTGATCGCCGCCGGAAAGTTCCCCGACTCCCCCAATCCCAGGCAGACGCGTGCAATGCAGAAACCCAGAACCGAATGCACCAGCGAGTGGCTGATCGACGCAACCGCCCAGATTCCGATGGCCAGCGCATAGCCGATCTTGGTTCCCAGCCTGTCAATCAGCGGTGCTGCCACCAGAAACCCCACCGCATAGGCAATCTGAAAGCACTCCACAATATGTCCATAGTTCAGGTGGTAGGCCGTCTGGAACTCTGCTTTCACGCCAGGAATCCAGCCCATAAAACGCAGATGGAGCAGCGGCTCAATCAAAGAGAGCGCGGAGCGATCCATGTAGTTGATGGTTGTAGCCAGAAAGAGCAACAGGCAGACAAACCAGCGAAGATTTGACCCGGTGGGGCGTGAGGTAAACCCCTTCGGATCCGATTCAGATGCTGCCAGCGACATGGAAACGGAGTCTCCCTGCAAGCGCGGTCCTGTCGAGTATAGAGGAGAAGAGAGACGGAGGAATAGTGGCCGAAACTCCGTCAACAACGACCAGCGCTCTAAACTCATCCGTTCCCGCGTCTGCTTCGGCCGTCCCGTTAGCTCGCCTGCCCTTATGCCGGAACGCCGCACCAGCATCCTCACCCTCTTTCTCTTCGCCAGCCTCACCCCACCGAACGGCATCAGTCCGGATCCTGATCCGCATCCACCACCTTCTCCGTCTTCGCTCGTCCCATCCCGGATTCCCGGATACGACGTGCTGTCGATAACTTCCCGAAGCCGGCGAGGTCCTTATCCACTGATTCGATCTGGCCATATTGCCTGAAACTTGAACGCTCAACATGTCTACTGCAAGCACTCTGCCGCCGCACACTTCGCTGGAAGCGACCGGAACCCGATCCAGCGGACGGTCAGAGGGCCACCGCTTTCGTCCCCTCTCAGACCTGCCGCAACCTCCCTCAACTCGGCTTCCAAGAGGGCGTCCGGGCAAGCGCCGCCAGAAAAACGAAAAGGGAGAGACATTCGGCTTGACGAGCAAGTGAATCCGTTGGATCATAAGCGCAACAAGCAAGCTTTACCCAGCCGTCGCATCAACGCCATCCCGGGGGGTCGCGCCAGGGTCTCAGCCTTTCAAACCAAGCTGCCGTAAGGAACCTTGGCGAGTTGCCATCCATGTTCCATCAACCGAAGGCCGCAACCAGAACTTGAAAAAGAAGCAAGCAAGTTGCAAATGGCTCTCCGTCCCGTCTTACGCAATTCGACCGTCTCACAAAAACCTGGATAGTCTGTCGCAGTGGGGCTTAATTGACTCACCACTTTGACTGATGACAAGGAGATACCTATGTCTGGATTCCTGCGCATGCGCTTCCTGCCCCAAAGCACCGATGCAGGCCTGCTCGCCTTGCGTCTTATCGCCGGCCTGAGCCTGTTTCTGAAACACGGAACAGAAAAGCTCTTTGGCTTCTCTGCCATGAACGCGCACTTCCCTGGCAGCAACATCCATGGCATCTCGCTTCTGCTCCTGCTCGCCACCCTCAGCGACGGCATCTGTTCTCTGCTGATGATGGTTGGCTTCGCCACGCGCTGGGCCGCGCTGGTTTCGTTCATCAACATCTTTGGCGCATGGTCGGTCATCCACCACTTTGCCTTTTTTGGCCGCAGTGGAGACCATGGCGAGCTGATCGTACTCTATCTCGCCGCCTTTATCGCTCTGCTGATCTCCGGCCCCGGCCGCTACAGCGTTGACGCCAAGCTGTAGACGCGCGTCGCTCCACGGCGCGCGCACCACCCTGCGCTGTGAGTCGGCTCTGGAACAGAGCACGGCGCCATCCTCTCACCGGGATTGCGCCGCTGCTCTTGAGCGCGCTCGGTCGGCAGGTCGAGACCGCCCCATCTCCACTCGCCGCGGATTCGCTAAGCTCGCCGAACTCTTCTGTCCCAAAAAGACTCAAGGCAAGCCGGCACTTTCACTTCAACCAAATGAAGTGGATCAGATGACCAGACCCACCTCATCCTCAGCTACCATGCAGCGCAGACCACACGGAGCTATGATAGTTTTGATCTAAAAGTTTCCTGCTTGAACGCACCAAAGCGCGGGGCTCTTCGCATTCCATTCCCATCGAAGCTGGCGGTCGCTAAGGAGCGCTCAGGGTCTCTGTAGAGAAATGCCAGGACTCATCGATCTACCCAGCAATCGCCGGCGTAGATCCATTCGCGGAGGCAGAGACACGGGCCCCATGGAAAGCGCACAGTTCCCGCATATTCGTGAGCTTTCAATGCAGCTCATCGACGGCCCCCACCGCCGCCTGATCATCATCGAACGTTCTCCCTTCCTGATTGGAAGATCCCCGCAGAACGATCTCATGCTGCCGCAGTCCTCTGTTTCGCCCAGCCACGCGCAGATCCTCGTCGACGGCATGAAGGTGATCCTTGAGGACACCGGCAGCAGCCACGGAACCTTCGTCAATGGCGAACGGATCACCCGGCGCATCCTTCAGCCCAGGGACGCCATCCACTTCGGATCTCTCGATGGACCGGAACTCCGCTGGGACGACGAGGACTCTCCCATCTCCACAAGTTTCACCATCCTGGCCAACATGCAGGCCCAGATGCGCTCCCAACTACAGGGGCTTCAGAAGCAGACCTCAGACCTCGAAAAGCTGCGTTGGTTCCTGGATATAGCGCGTAACCTCAACAACGCCGCGGGGGTCGATCGCGTCCTGGCATCTTTGCTGGAGTCTACCTTGGCCTTGACCGCAGCAGAGCGCGGCTACGTCTTTCTGGCTGACGGCGAGGGGGTGCTGGAGCTAGCGCTTGGCATGGATGCCTCCGGAACCATCCTCAAGACCGCGCCGCCGCTCTCTCGCACGGTTATGCGCCAGGCGATCAATGGCACGGAGCAGTTCCTGGTCACCGACACCCTCAGAGCCCAAAGCCGGCGTGCTGGGGACGCCTTACCGCAAAACATCCGCAAGATCATCTGCATTCCGTTTCGCCGCTCCCGCCCGGCCGGCCACCGCTCCGAAGCCAAAGACCAACTCACTCAGATCTTTGGCGTTCTCTATCTGGAGAGCAGCGTTCACCCTGAGCCGAGTTCCACGATGGACGAGGAACTCCTGCGAACCATCGCCCGCGAGGCTACGGCCCTGGTGGACAATGCGCAACTGGCCGTCATGGAAGCTCAGGCGCGGCAACACCGAGAAGAACTGCGTATCGCAGCCGAGATTCAGCAGGGCATGCTGTCCGTGCAGATCCCCACCTTCTCCTTTGCCGGCGTCCAGGCCAGGAGCATACCCTGCAGCGCCGTCGGTGGCGACTTCTTCGACGTGGTTCCTGACCAGGGCATGCTCAACGTCGCCCTGGTCGACGTCTCCGGCAAAGGCCTCTCAGCCGCCATCCATGCCGCCGCCCTGCAGGGCATGCTGTACGTTCAACTCCAGGCTCGGCAGCCGCTGCAGGCTATTGCGTCTGCCACCAATCGATACCTCTGCCGCAAGAGCCTCGGCAAGTACGCCAGCATGCTCTTGCTGCGGCTCCATGAGGACGGAACCCTCGAGTACCTGAACTGCGGCCACATTCAACCTCGGCTCTGCTGCAACCACAGCATCTCTCGGCTGGAGATTGCAAACCTGCCCGTGGGTCTGCGCCGCAGCGCCGAATATTCCACCGGCATCACCAAACTCTCTCCCGGCGACCGCGTGTTCCTGGCGAGCGATGGCTTTACGGAAGCTGAAGACCCGCATGGAGATTTCTTCGGGGAAGCCCGCTTGGACGCAACCGCGCTCTGCATGGAGTTGGGACCAATGTTCCAGAAGATGATGGACTTCTGCGCCGGCAAACCCGCAGACGACGACTGCACCGTGGTTCAAATCCACTACAGCGGATCGGGAAACGCAGCCGGCAGCGCATAAGGGACGTCGGAGAAACGCCGTAAAAATGCCAAGAGAACTCCTCGGCAAGCTGGCGCCCGGACCCTCACCAGCCTTCAGCCTCACCTTTCGTCCCTAATACGCCAGCGCCACTCCGTCGGCTCTCATCTCGCTGCCCGCGGCATACACCCTTCTTCCGTCCTGCTCGCGCAACTCCACGCACTGGTACCGTCCAAAGCCCCCGTCGCTCCGCCCCATCGGCCATCCCATCGCGATCAACGCCTTACGCGTCGCCTTGGGAACCCCCGCCTCCAGCCGCAGAATCCCCAGCGGTCCCAGCCCCGGCGCATCCTCACCCATGCTCTGCGAAGACCCTTCATGATGCCAGCGCGGGCTATCCCCAGCGGCCTGCACATCCAGCCCGTAGTCCACGCGATTCAGAATCACCTGCGTCTGCCCCTGCGGCTGCATATCCCCTCCCATCACCCCAAAGGCCAGCCATGGTGCTCCATCCTTCATGGCAAAGCCCGGAATAATTGTCTGGAAGGGCCGCTTTCCCGGCGCATAGATATTGGGATGGCCATCCTGTAACGAGAACAGTTGCCCCCGATCCTGAAACATGAATCCCAACCCATCAGCCACCAACCCTGACCCCATCCCGCGGAAGTTGGACTGGATCATCGAAACCATCATCCCGTTGGCGTCGGCCGTGCAAAAATACGTTGTGTCTCCATGGCTCGGAGCCTGCCCCGGATACACCGGCTGCAGAATCCTGTCCAGCCGAATCAGCTTCGCTCTCTCCCGCGCGTACTCCATGGAGTTCAACCACTCTACCGGAACCTTGGAAAAGTGAGGATCGGCGTAGTACCGGGCCCGGTCCTCGTATGCCAGCCGCTTGGCCTCAATCTGCACATGCAGCGCCTGTGGGCTTTGGAACCCCATCTGCCGAACATCAAACTGGGAGATCATGTTCAGCATCTGCAACGTCGCCAACCCCTGCGTGTTAGCTCCCATTGCATACACATCCACGCCGCGATAGTTGGTCACCAGCGGCTTCACCCACTCGGCGTGCTGCGCGCTTAGATCTTCTACCGTCATCCATCCGCCGATGCGTTTGAAGTACGCAGCGATCGCCTGCGCGATCGGCCCGTCATAGAACACATCCCGCCCACCCTGGGCGATCATCTCGTAGGTGTTCGCCAGGTCGGGATTGCGAAACACGTCATACTCATTCACCGGATGTCCGTCCACCTGGTAGGTGTGCACGGCATTGGCCGTCTCTTCCACGCCGGAGCCCGGCCGCACAAACACCGCCATATTGCGCTTGATGTAGTAGCCGATAATCTGCGGCACAGGCGCGCCCGCGCGGCAGAAGTGGATCGCCGGCTCAAACAGCTCCGCCCACTTCAACTGGCCATAGCGCTGGTGCAGCGTCCACCACCCATCCAAAGCCCCCGGCACAGAGACAGAAATCGCTCCCAGCGGCGGAATCGCGCCATTCTTCGCCCGCGCCCGCACCGTCTCCAGCGTCAGCGAGCGCGGCGACGGGCCGGACCCCGCCATGCCCATCACCTGCTTCGCCTTGGGATCCCACAACAACGCATAGCAGTCTCCGCCCAGACCGCTGCTGGTGGGTTCCACAAACCCCAGCATGGCATTGGCGGCAATGGCGGCATCCACTGCGGATCCACCCTTCTTGAGCATCTCCATCGCTGCCTGCGTCGCCAGCGGATGCGCCGTTCCGGCCGCTGCGGAGCAACCCAGAGCGGGCGAGCGGGAAGCAAAACTGGCCCCGGCCGGCCGGTCGCCGGCGTGGACATCTGGCCGCACAAACTTCTCCGCTCCGGCTGCCTGAAACTTGGGCAGCTCCGTGGGCTCATCGGTCAGAGAAGCCTCAGCCGCCTCCACCCCCGGTATGTTCTCCTTCACCAGCGCGGCTGACCCTGCCGCGGCCATCGGAAGCGTGGCCAGAAACCTGCGTCGATGCATGGCATTCTCCTACTCCGAACGGAGCATAGTTTGCAGCATAGCCCATCATCGTCAATCCTGCATCGCTCGTCGATCTTTTTTGATGATCCCGCACGTCAGTCCCATATCGAGCGCTCACTCTGCATCATTCGTTGATCCTGTACTGGTGACCGAACGTCGCTCTCTCCAATTCGGGAACGGCGAGTCGCTCGATCGTTGCACTTGCGCAATCATCTTTCGCAACAAAGAGCGCCTAGCCAGCAGGCGTTCCACAAGCTGCTCCAGCTCATTCGCATCCGCGCCATGCCACTCTTTCGGCGTAGCTTGGGCGAGCCGCCACAGCACCTCCGGACGGAACTCCTCCATCCGCGTCAGCCAGGGCTCAAAGCTGTCCCATCCGGTCACAGTTGCATACACCCTTCTGTCTTCGCATAGCCCCAGCCCAGGATCGTCAGCAAACTCCCACCGGCCTCCGCTAAAGCAGGATCCCTGATCGATAAACAGAACCCGGTACTCCGGCTTCGGAGCGTTCCATTGGAAGATAGCCTGGCGACGGTCCGTGTTGCTCGTCCACCGGTCAAAGGCCAGCATGGGAGCAAACTCCCTCAGGTTGCAGACGCTCTGGAGCCGATCACCAGGCAGCAGATCGAAGACCTGCCGCTGCAACACCCCAGCGCCATACCTGCTGCCAAACTGCAAGCCGCTGGAGCACGGCTCACGCCGTCCGTGGCCAAAATCGATCACCAGTTGCGGACTGCTTTCAACCAGCCACGCACTCACCTCGATCCTCGCCGTCCTGGGCGTGCTCAGCCCAACCGCCTGGGCCATGCGGGTAGCCAGATACTCGTTCGCCAACACCCGGGCATGCTGAGGATTATTCCTGAACTTGACCACCCACAGCTCCCGATCCTCACCCAGCATCAACTGGCTCTGCGAACCGCCACGCATGGCGGAGATCGCCTGCGTCGCCCGAATCGGCGTCTCATGCTGCGTCCCAACAAGCGTCTCTTGCAGCGTCTCGCGTGCCGTCTCCCTGCCGAACCCCATCTGCTCCACATGCTGTGGACCGACCGCATCCTGCTCCCATCGGACTGCGGACGCGACCTGCACGGCTCCGAGCCCCACACTGGGAGCCTCCAACCAAGTTGCGCTCACAGACGCGCTTGCCCCCATCACGACACTCCCTCAAATCGTGTCATCGGTAAAGCAAGGCGACTCATGAGACATGTCCTGTAATGGAGCAGACGCCTATCGCATTTCCAACAGCCGCAGCCAACGCCCCGGGCGCTCTCCGGCTGACCCGTCCCCCCTCGACCAGACGCAAGCTCAAAATCAGCCCAGAAAGCCCGTGAGCGCCGGTCACAATTGTTGAAATGGAAGGGTACCCGGATTTGACTCCGCTTCCGTTACCTAAGCCGGACCGGCCCATCTTTGGAGTAGACTGAATTTGCCGTTGTCTCGTTAGCCGCGTTGCACGAGCACCAATCCGAATGTTTTGATGTGGGAAAGCCATCATGCATGCAGCCGTCTCACCACCGTCCATTCCGGTCGGCAAAATCAAGAGCTTCGGACCGTTCGGCCCGAAGTACGAGGTCGGTCAAGCCCTTCGCCAATTAGATGACGGCGACTGGATGATTGAGATCACGCTGGTCGAGACAGGCGAGAAGGCCGAGTACCGCCTGACGCACCTGTCCGACGATCCGGTGGCGCGCTGATGTACGCAGTGGCTCTTGATCTCGTGGTGGCCGATACCGAGACGCATCACCCCAAGGGCGTGACGCAGGCCTACACCGAGATTGGCGCAGTCCTTGGAGAACACGGCTTTCGCCGCGTTTAGGGTAGCCTATACGTCACCGACAACGAGGATAGGGCGAACCTGTTCCTCGCCATCTAGGCGCTACGCGCCAGGGACTGGTTTCCGAAGTCCATGCGTGACATTCGCGCCTTCCGCATCGAGCAGTGGTCTGACTTCACACCGGTGGTAAAGTCGTAACCAAACGGCTACCGGATGTAAGCCGGCAGGCCAGGTTGCAACTCAAAGTCGCCACCTCGGCTAGAGCTGCATGAAGCGCTTCGCGTCCGGCAGCCTACCGTCGTGGTCTCTCGACCTCCTCCATAAGCACTCCATCGAACCGCTCAAACGCCTCGGCATCCTTCTCCAGGTCTTCGACGCTGTAAGCCCGCTCCCAAACTCCATGCTCCTTCAGAAAACCATCCAACTCATAACGGGTCTCAAAGCCTAGGAGCATACGCGTCTGGTATGCAGAAAGTGCGCCGGCGCGATACCCTTCAATGGCGAACGCCTCCAGGGCCTCGCGCGCCGGATCGGGGCGCTGAGCAAGATCATCGGGAAGCTGCACAGTGACCTGCATAGCTCTGAGCGTAGCACGGACCCAAGGCAAAAGACTCCCGGAACCAACCCTCCTGGCCAGGAACGATGCGGAGCAAAATGTCCGCACCCACCCGACGGGACGAGCCAGACATCAGGCGTGCTCACCATAGATCATTTCGCGCGAAAACGTCTCTGTCCTCAGTTGAGGGGCACTCGACGCCTCGCCGGCAAGAGCGTCCAGATAGGCACGAAACTCTTCCTGGCTCGCGCGGCTGAGCTTCATTTCTTGCAGCAATCATCTCCCGGAGGATCTGTTGCGTGTACACTACCAGCGCGATGCGGGCAGTTCATGACCTGGCGCTCCTCATGCCGACGCCAAGTTTCCTGCACAGAAGCCGATAGGTTATAGTGCAAGCAACGCTTATGGAGTTGTTCCGCATCGTGCAGGCGATATTGCGCGGCAAGGAGCCGTGGCGGAGTGCGACGGATCCGCGGTGAAGCGTGATGCTGGAGGGGGATTGAAGATAATGTTTCGATGGATGTGCCTTTTTTGCATCCCTCTGCTCCTGATTTCTCCGCTGGCGTCAGCGCAGAGTTCTCTGGCTCCTGCGGCGAATCATGCCGCCGATGGGCGCACCTTGATTTGGAGCGACGAATTCAACGGACTCAACGGAAGCCCTCCCGATCCGAAGAAATGGGTAGTCGTAAGCAATGACTCCGGTTACGGCAATAACGAGTTGGAGTATTACACCAACCGCCCTGCGAATGTTGTTCAGCAGGATGGGTCGCTCACGATCACCGCTCGACGAGAAAGGTACGTTGGCAAGGACGGAAAGGTAAGGCTCTACACATCGGGACGAATCGAGTCGCACGGGCGCTTCGCGTTCAAGTACGGGCGCGCCGAGGCGCGGATCCAAATCCCTGCAGGTCAGGGAATCTGGCCGGCCTTCTGGATGCTCGGCAATAACTACACTCGCGTCGGATGGCCAAAGTGCGGCGAAATAGACATCATGGAAAACGTGGGCTATGAACCCTCCAAGGTGCATGGCAGCCTCCATGGTCCTGGTTATTCCGGAAGCCATCCACTCACTGGCGTTTATACGCTTCCTGGCGGAGAGCGCTTCAGCGCCGGATATCATATCTTCGCCGTCGAATGGGCGCCGCGCAGCATTCGGTTTTACGTGGACGGCTCCCTTTACGAAACCCAAACGCCGAAAGATCTTCCCCCCGGCAAGCACTGGGTCTTCAATCACCCGTTTTTCCTTATCCTGAACCTCGCCGTCGGAGGGAACTGGCCCGGCAATCCTGACGCTACAACCAAGTTTCCCCAGTCGATGAAGGTTGACTATGTCCGCGTCTACCGGCTCAAACGTCATCCGAAGGGCCAGATAGAGTAGTTGAGACGGTGCTGAACGCATCCCAGATGCCAAGGGGTTGCGCCTCAACTTGGCCATGCGCCTGAACACCAGCAGGTTGATCGGAGCAGTCCGGATCTCGATCTGCAAACCCTTCCGGCCTGCGCCCACAAGGGTTTTGATGAGCAGATTCTATTTCGGTCGCCTGGAAGAACCGTTCCATCCGTCTACAGCTTTTCTCAATGAGGGCAGAGGTGGAGAGTTCGCGATGATCGGCCAGAGACGGGAGTCTGCGGCTGTTCTTGATCCCGCACCCGGGCGCGGCCTGGAGCCGGTTGCGCCCGGCAGCCGCAACCGCAGTATCTTTAGCGCCCATGCGCAGAAAGATGCGATTGCGCCCGGCAGCACTCCCTCGCCGCTCAACCACCTCTCGCTCCGTTCGTCTTGAGGAGTATGGAAGTGGTATCATTTCAGCTTGATACGGCGACTTAGACAAGGGACAGAAGTGGGCAAGCCCATCACGCGATGGACGGTGGACGGTTCGATCCCCACTTTGATTCTGAGCAGGAAAGTGGCAGGCGAATATGCAACCCGGCGCATGGCAAGGCAACGAGGAGACGCGTAAAGCTCCTATCGTCCCTCCTGCTCGGGACGCCTCAGCATCTTGTCTTAAAGACGCTGCACCGCCGCCGCTCGATCCGTTTCTTGAGGAACGCCGAGAGTTGCAGCGAGTGCTGGATCACCCCGAGTTCCGTCGCTCGATGAATCTCGTCCGCTTTCTCTCCTATATCTGTGAGAAGTACTTTGAGGGAAAAGCCGAGGAGATCCGCGAGTATTCGATTGCAGTAGAGGCTCTGGGGCGACGCGAGTCGAATTTTGACTCCCACGTCGATCCGATTGTTCGCGTAACGGCACGCTCGCTGCGCAAAAAACTGAATGAGCTTTACGCAACCGATTCTCAGCTCTCTCCCCTGCGGATTGTGCTTCCCCTGGGGCACTATGTTCCGGAATTTGTGCGCATTGGGAGCGAAGCGAATGAGATGGTTGATTCGCCAACTCAGGCGACTTCCGGCGAAACGCCTGCGCTGCCAAGAAACCGCCCTGCATGGTGGTTACGCCGCATCACTTCCCAACTTGAAGTATCCCCTCGTCCACTGCTGAGGGTTTCTCTTGCCCTTCTGGCGGCGGCTGGAATTTTCATGGCCGGCTACTTCTGGGGCATGCACGGCGTCCAACTGCGGCCACCCGCGGTGACCGGATTGCAATGGGGCAATCCGGTCTGGGCAGATGAATTCAATGGTCCATCCGGGCAGCTGCCTGATCCCGCCAAATGGGACTATGACACCGGAAACTACGACCAATTGGGTAATCAGGGGTGGGGCAACGGCGAGTTGGAAACCTATTGCTCGGCAAACTCTGTCCTCTTCGGTTGCGATCCGCTTCATCCCAATGCGTTTCTTGACGGCGACGGTCATCTGGTGCTGAGGGCAGAGCGAACAACCGAGGGTAAATGGACCTCAGCTCGGATCAGCACCATCAGGACCAGGGCCTTTCAATATGGACGCATCGAGGCGCGAATGAAGATGCCGATGGGCAAAGGCTTGTGGCCGGCCTTCTGGATGTTGGGAACAGATTTTCGCAGTGTGGGCTGGCCGGCATCGGGTTCCGTCAGTATCGCCGAAAACGTTGGTTTGACTGCAAGATCCAACGGCCTCGGACCATCGATGATCCGTTCCACCCTGCATGGTCCTCACTACTCTGGCGCAAATGGTCTTTGGTGCGACTTCAAACTGCCAAATGGCGGCCGCGTGGACGATGGCGGCTTCCATACCTACGGAATTATCTGGTCGCCAGGAATGATGCAGTTCTACGTCGACGACCCCGCCAACGTATTTTTCGTGCGTGACTCCGACGACCTGCCCGCGGATAGCAAGTGGGTCTTTGACCATCCGTTTTTCCTGGTGATGAACCTGGCCGTTGGCGGCGATTGGGCAAGTCCACCCGACCTCACCACCCCCAACCCCTCGGATCTGGTGGTTGACTATGTCCGGGTCTACAACATTCCCAAAGTCGCCGCGCCTGCCATCCAATGGCATCCCGTTACGGTCTCTGCCGGCTCCTCGGAAGCCAGCGTCATTTCCCTTCAGGCTAAGGAATACTCGAGTCACGTACACCTCGCCTGTTCCGTTGTACCCACCACCGCAACCTGTACGCTGGCCTCCACCGTGGTTGACTTTTCAAACACCCTCTCGCAGGCCGACAGCGTGACCATCTCTACCCACCATTTTTCGGACCAGGGCGTCTCCGTGGCGCCTCCTGGACGCTACCATCTGACGATAACCGCTACCACCATCAGCGGAGATCGGTCACAATTGACCGCACCCTTTGACGTCCAGGCCGAGACCCGTTAGGTGCTCGTACGCCCAATTTCCAGCCTCGAATCCATCCATAATCCTCCGATAATCTACCGTCGAAAGTCCTTCGCTGGTCATCGGGTTTCTGCCTTTCTCAACCTCCAACTCTCAACCGCAAATCCAGTGTGCGAACAAATCCTGCGTCATTGGGCAGAATTAACCGTTAACTCACGCGGCGAAAAATGTAAATCCGACCGGACGGAGGGCTCTGCGTTCTGCCTTGGATACCGGATGGCAAGGACAGCCCGTAAAGCCCCGTCGCTTCACCCCTGTCAAAGAGATGCAGGGACTCTTCAGCCTGCATCCCAGCGGATCTGGCACTACCCGCACCCTGAGCCCGTCTTGGAACCTTCTCACCCTGAAGCAACAACCACTTACCAGGCCTCTCCTATCCCTTAGGTTACGGAGTTGCAGTCTCTCACGTGATCTCAAACGCTGATACCCAACCCACGCCCCGGGCGCTCCGGTATCTCCAGGCTCAGCGGACTTCCGGATAAGAGACTGGCACCGTACAGCCAGGACTTCGACGGCTTGGGAACCGCCCGTTGCGGCAGAACTCAAGCAAGGGTAGAAACCACGGAAGGACAGAACGCAAGGAAGGATCGCTGATTTGACGGCGAGCCGTTCTCGCCGTGCCCCTGCAACCGGAAGAGCCAACCGAGAGCCCGTCTCTTACGGATCTTCCGGAAAGGTTCAGAGCGTTTATCGAGTAACTGGAGGGATTGAGAACCTCCCGGCCCTCCCAGCACTTCAATGAAGTGTTAAGCCTGTACAACTCAAAGAAATCAGGCTCGTTTTTCCGAAGGATGCTGGCTTTCAGGGGGATGGTGTTCGTGCTGATCTCTCCGTTGACCGCGGCGCCACTCGCCTTGGCGTATCAGCCCCGCAGGCCAATCGCATCAGCCTCGCAGGTCAATTCTGATGGACCAACCACCAACTCCGGCACATGACTCTGGCCAAGTGCAAACGAATTGCGGCAAGGCCACAGGCGGCTCGCGCGTAAATTTTTCTGTAAAGTTTACAGCTCCTTACCTTGCGGCAGCTTAGACAGACCTCTCAAATCAGAATTAATCGTTCTCAAAAGTTCTCGGAGGAATGCATGAGATTTTTATGGAAGCAAGTTGTCCCGGTGTGTGCCGTGACTCTCGGCGTCTTGATACTGGGTGGATGTAGCAGCAGCAAACAACCCGTCGCTCAGACCATATCGTTTTCGGCGCCATCGTCTCAGGTCGTAGTAAACGGTACAGTGACCCTGTCTGCGACCGCCAGTTCAGATTTGCCCGTGACCTATGCCTCAACGACGACATCTGTCTGTACGGTGAGCGGCAGCACACTCACCGCTGTCAGCGCTGGTACCTGCAGTGTAACCGCATCGCAGGCGGGCAACACGTCCTATCTTGCCGCCACGCCGGTAACCGTAACCTTCTCCATCGATGGAGCGTCCCAGACCATCACCTTCGCCACAGTGACCCCGCCTGCCGTCGGGTCCACGACCACACTGACTGCAACTGCATCCTCCGGTCTGGCCGTTAGCTTTACGGCAAGTCCGTCCACAGTCTGCACAGTGAGCGGTGACACACTTACAGCCGTGAGCGCCGGAACCTGCATGGTAACGGCCTCCCAGCCCGGAGATTCCGCCTACGCGGCCGCTACTTCTGTTCCCCAGACCATCACCATCAGCGCACCCAGCCAGAGCCAAGGCCAGACGGCCATCTTCTCCTCCGGTTTCACCAGCAACATGACCACCCTGCTCGGGGGCGCTCTGGTCAGCTATGCAGGAAGCAATGCGGACGGATATAACTGCACCAACGCCGCGGGCGTCTCTCAATGCGGTTCGGCAAGCAACGCAGGCACTTCGGCTGCAACCAGCTACGCCTATTCCTACTATCAGACCTACGCTCCCATTACGGGCGGGGAATATGTGGGCATGTCAATCTTCGCCCCCGGCATCACCTCAATGAGCACAACGGCGAATACCACCGGCCTTACTCTGAATGGACAAACGAGCATCTCATTCATGTTCAATACCAACGCGGAATGGGTCACTGCGACGGGTACGCCCAATGTGCTTCTGGAGTTAACGACGGGCAATCTGTACACCTCCAATGGAAAGCCATGCTATCTGGAACTGCAAACCGTCTTTGCGGCTACGGGTGGCGCAACCCCAACCCAGTACACCATCCCGCTATCGGACTTTGTCCTGGCGCAGAATTGCGGCAACTCCTCCCTGACAGCAGCCAGCGCGCTCGCCCAGCCGATCTCTCGTATCGACTTCCAGGGTGACGGCGGGGCTTCCGCCATCACAGTCAATGGGGTGACATCCAACTCAAACCTGACAACTGCAAAGTCCGGCTCGTCCCCTCTCGTCTATCCGACAACGGTGGCCTTGGAAGGGCCCATCACATTCCAATAAACCTACCTGCACCTCGTGAAACCAATGGGCGCTTCGGCGCCCATTGGTTTGCGCGCAATTCCCTCCCAGCAGGAAACATCTGGCCCGCCAACAGCTTCCACATACACAGCATGCTCAGCCAATCATAGCCGTGGCCGTGGCCGTGGACGAACGAAAATCGACAAGAAGGTAGCCATAGAAAAATCTCCAAGCTCTCTCTGGCTAGCGAAAGCACCATTCGCCTCATCTGGCGCAGAAGCGATACTGCGCACTTGGAACGAGCGGCCTCCGCAGGTGCAGCCCTGCCATGGCAAGCTTCTTTTAGAGTGTAGGAGCATCTCTTCCCAGATCTGCAACAACAACCACACCGTGCGGCCGGCAATCAAAGCCGGCAGCCAGAACCATCAGCTCTGAGAAAGATCAAACTACCCGCAAAAGGCGCGCAAAAATCGCAGCCCGTTGCATACCGCCTCGCTCGGCTTCAAGGGTAAGCCGCAGGACGCGAGTGATATCATGCTGGCCATGCCGCGATGCACACGTTGTCTTGTTGCCGTTCTCTTCCCACTCGTCTTTACTGGCCTGTTACGAGCGCAGGCGCCCGGCGCCGAGCAAGGGCTCACCCTCGCATCGCCGCCACAGACCAGCGTGATCGTCCTGCATGCGGCGCATCTGCTGGATGTGGAGCGGGGCGTGCTGGTGTCGCCGGGCGAAGTGCTGGTGCGCGGCAACCGCATCGCCGAAGCGGGCAGCTCTGTCAGCCATCCGACGGGCGCGCGCGTCGTCGATCTGGGCAGCGAAACGCTCATGCCGGGCCTCATCGATGCCCATGTCCATCTCTTCCTGCATCCCGGCGCGGAAGATATGCAGACGGTGGCGGAGTCAGCGGCGCAGCGCACAATTCTGGCAACCCTGGCCGCCCGCGCCGATCTGATGGGCGGCTTTACTGCCGAACGAGACATGGGCACGGAGGGCGTGGGCGCAGCGAGTGTCGCCGTGCGCAATGCCATCGATGAGGGGCTTATCCCAGGGCCGCGGCTGCGCGTTAGCGCGAATGCGATCAGCATTCTTGGCGGCCATGAAGACGCCATCCACTTCAATCCTGCGCAGCATATCCTCCCCAACGCGGACTATGCCAATGACCGCCATGAACTGATTGCCACCATCCGCCAGCAGTTGAAGGATGGTGCGGACTTCATCAAGATCTACCAGACCGGCCAGGATCGCATGGTGAGCGGCGTGCTGGTGACGCCCTACCAGTACACGGCGGCGCAACTGGCGGCCGCAGTTGCTGAGGCCGCGCGCATGGGCACGCGCGTAGGCGTGCATGCCATGGGCGAGCCGGGTACGCTGTATGCGGCGCAGGCTGGCGTAGCGTCCATCGAACATGCCTATCAGTTGAGCCCGGAGACCATGCGCCTGATGCGCGAAAAACAGATCTACGCCGTGCCGACGTTTCAAATTGGCGAATACTTTGCTTCCCACGCCCCCACTCCACAGCTAGCGGCCTTTATGAAGGCCATATACGCCTATCACGTAGCGGAGTTTCACAAGCAACTGGCTGCGAACGTACCCATGGCCGTCGGTTCTGACGTGGGACCCTTTCCGCACGGAACGCAGGCGCGGGAGCTGGTGCTGATGCACCAGAACGGAATGCCGACAGCGGATGTGTTTCGCGCCGATCTGCTGCATGGCTCGCGACTGCTGGGCTGGCAGGACGAGATCGGCCAGTTGAAGCCCGGATATGATGCGGATGTGATCGCCGTGCCCGGCGATCCGCTGACGAATATCGATGTAGTGACAAAGGTGAACTTCGTGATGAAGAACGGCGTCGTCTTTCGCGACGATGCGGCAACGGCTACGGTCGATAGAGGTGCGCAATGAAGCACAGACTTCGGCGGCATGTGGCGGGCTGGTTGGCGACAGGCGCCGCCAGCCTGGCGCTTTCCTTTCCGGCGACCGGACAGACAACCAAAGGAACGCAGACGAAGGCACAGGCTCAAACCATGCAACCCGCCGCGCGTCACTGGGCCATTGTCTTGCATGGAGGCGCGGGCGTCATCGAGCGCTCCTCCATGACGCCGCAGGCGGAGGCAGCGTATCGCGCCGGGCTCAGGCATGCGATTGAGACCGGCGGCGCGGTGCTGGACAAGGGTGGCACCGCGGTGGATGCCATTGAGGCGGCCATTCGTACACTCGAAGATAATCCCCTGTTCAATGCCGGCAAGGGAGCCGTATTTGCCGCCGACGGAACCATCCAGATGGACGCGGCCATCATGGATGGCGCAACCATGATGGCTGGCGCGGTGGCGGACGTGCAGCACACCAAGAATCCTATCTCCGCGGCCAGGCTCGTGATGGAGAAGTCACCCTATCTCCTGTTGATCGGCAAGGGAGCGGATGCGTTTGCAGCCCAGGAAGGGCTGCCGCAGGAGCCACAAAGCTACTTCTTTACCGAGCGGCGCTGGCAGGCGCTGGTCCGCGAGCTGCAGCGGGAGCATCTGCCGATTCCACCCCGGCCAGCCGGCGCGCCGCAGGAGCCGACTCAGCCGCTCGCCTTTCTGGAGACTCCGGACAATCACAAATACGGCACGGTCGGCATGGTGGCGCTGGATAAGTACGGCAACATTGCGGCAGGAACCTCCACCGGCGGCCTGACAGCCAAGCGCTGGAATCGCGTGGGTGACTCTCCACTGATTGGCGCGGGAACCTATGCCTCCAACCAATCCTGTGCCGTGTCGGCAACCGGCATCGGCGAATATTTCATCCGCTATACCGTAGCTCGAACCATCTGCGCCCTGGTGCAGTACAAGGGGATCAAGTTGCAAGCGGCAGCGGATGAAGTGGTGCAGCACCAGCTTGTGGCTGTGCATGGCGACGGCGGCGTGATTGCGATTACCCCCGATGGCCAGATGGCGTGGAGCTTCAACACGCCGGGAATGTTTCGCGCGCGGCTGGTGCAGGGCGGCGCGCCCCAGATCGCCATTTATAGGGATGAGCCATAACTTCGCGCTCCACCCATAGCGGGCAGCGCACTCTGTGGGATCTTCCCAAATCTCGACGACCGTATAAAAAACACTGCCTTGATGCCGACGGCGTTCGCCACTGTTGTTCTGGCAAACATCGAACATCGGCAGGGAGCGACAGATGGCAACATCGGCGCGGCCTGCAAACGGGTCGAATCTCGCGTGCGGATCAGCCGGAAGATCAAGGCAGGTGTCGGCTCAGGGGCAGGCTCCTCAACGAGGAGCTGGCTATCTGATTCTCGCAGGCTCTATCCTTCCGCAATCGCTGGATGCTGTATCCCGGCTAACCCATCTTGATCATCTGCTTGATGCCGCGCAGCGCCTGCCGGGTCCGCTCTTCATTCTCAATCAAAGAAAAGCGAACATATCCGTCCCCGCGGTCCCCAAATCCTACCCCCGGGCTCACTGCAACCTTCGCCTCGGCCAACAACTTCTTGGAGAACTCCATCGACCCCATGGTGCGGTAGGGCTCCGGAATGCGCGCCCAGACAAACATCGTCGCCTTGGGCAGCTCTACCGGCCAACCCACTCGGTTGAGTCCGGTCACCAGCACATCCCGGCGTGACCTGTAGTTCTCACGTATCTGTGCAACGCACTCCTGCGGGCCCTCCAGCGCGGCGATAGACGCAACCTGAATCGGAGTGAACATGCCATAGTCAAAGTAGCTCTTGATGCGCCCCAGCGCCGCCACCAGCTTCGGGCAGCCCACCATAAATCCCACCCTCCATCCCGGCATGTTGTAGCTCTTGGAGAGAGTAAAGAACTCCACCGCGATCTCCTTGGCCCCGGCAACCTGGAGCACACTGGGAGCCACATAGCCGTCAAAGGCAATGTCTGCGTAGGCCAGATCATGCACAAGGTACACTCCCAGCTCTCGGCACAGCGCCACCAGCCGCTCAAAGAATGCCAGATCCACACACGCCGTCGTGGGGTTGGCCGGGAAGTTCAGAATCAGAACCTTGGGCCGCGGCTCCATGCGTGGCAGTTCATACTCCAGCTTCTCTATCAGCACCGTCTGATCGTAATCATCCAGTCCAATGCTCTGCACCCTGGCGCCCGCAATCACCGGCCCAAAGATGTGGATGGGATAGCTCGGATTGGGAACTGCAACCGTATCTTCCCGATCCAGAACAGCCAGACAAAGATGGGCGATGCCCTCCTTTGATCCGATCGTGACAATCGCCTCGCTCTCCGGATCCAGAGAGACGTCATACCTCCGCTTGTACCAGTTGCAGATCGCAGCTCGCAGCCGAGGAATTCCGCGGGAAAGAGAGTACCGATGGGTTGTGGTTCGCTGCGCCGCTTCTATCAGCTTGTCCACGATAAACTTCGGCGTAGCGCCGTCCGGGTTTCCCATGCCGAAGTCGATTATGTCTTCGCCGCGGCGTCGGGCAGCCGCCTTCAACTCGCCTGTTACGTTGAACACATACGCCGGCAAGCTGGCTAGCCGTCTAAACTCTTCCATTGCTGTATCACTTTCCTCGGAATCTGAACTTCGACCCTGGCCATGAGCGCCAAACCTGCGCCCAACTCGAAGTTGGCCGCGCACCCGGCTAACCTGTCGTCGTAGCTTCAGCTTCCATTAAAACAGAACCCGGTTGCACAGATCACAACCGCTCGCCAGCCGTCCCGCAGACGCCTTCATCCACGACCGTATCCGCCCCCTGCGCCATTTCGCGCCAGGGAAGGGATGGATTCTGCACGAATTGCTGTCATAATCAGAACCATGTCCAGCCTGCATATTCGGGCCATGGGAGAACCGCCCGGATCTCTCTGGGAACTCAAAGCCGAGCAGATCTGCAGCCTTGCCGCATCACTCCAGCCCACACCCGGCAGCGGCTCCATCGCTCTGCTCACAGCAACCCTTGCACTCGCTCTGGTACAAAAGGGCGCGAGCATCTCCTCCCGGCGCGCCGGCGAGGATCCAGCTCGACGCGACAAGTTGTCTGTTTTATGTGAGAAAATCAGCGCCACGCTGGACGCCATCCGTCGGCTGGTGGATGCCGACTCCCAAGCCATCCAAAGCTATCTGCAGGCTCGCTCCCTGCCCCGCGGAACGGACGCCGATCAGTCCCGGCGCAGCGCCGCCATGCAGGAGTGCCTCCTGCGAGCGACCACGCTTCCCTTAACCTCCGCCCGGGAGATCCGCACCGCCCTGGAGCACGCCGCAACCGCCGTACAGCTCTCCGATCTTCATCTGCTCAGCGATATCTTCGGCGGCGTGCTGCTGATGCAGGCCGCTGCAAGGGCCATCCTTCTCAATGTAGACGCAAACCTTCGCATCCTCTCCAACCCGGGAAGCCAGGTCGCGCTCCAACAACAGCGCGTCGAGTTGGAAGCCGAGTCGAACGCACTTTACGAATCCATTGCCCGTACCTATCAGGCCCGCCTCGAAGCCGCAGCAGAGTTGCGCTCCAACTCCTCGTGAAGATTGCCTTGAACTCCTGCGCCACACCTGCGCCACAATGGATAGACCGTCGGGGTCTTCATCGCACTGGATCATACAATGCTCTCCTCGCTGCGCCCTACCCTGAATTGCATTCCGCGGCCAGGCGCTGCCGTGCGTGCTCTTCGCCGCGATGATGGCGGTCCAGTTCCTCGTGGCGCTGTTCGTTTACCCGGAGACCAGGCAGTGCTCGCTCAAACAGATCCAGGCGGGCTTTGGCATCGGATGACAAGTTATCATCCTATCCAGCCACCAGACCTCCGGCCGCCGCGCGCTCTACGCCGTCAACGGCCGCTCGATCTCCAGCATCGAAGAACAGAAGGAGGCACAACATGGCTTTTGCCGTAAAAGCAATTGGAATGGCAGCCGGAGGAAGGATTCCGCGCGAGTTCACTTGCGAAGGCGCCGATACTTCCCCGTCGCTGCGCTGGACAGGCGCCCCGCCGCAAACCCGGAGCTTCGCCCTTATCCTCGACGACCCGGATGCACCAGGAGGAACCTGGACGCACTGGTTGATGTGGAATATCCCCGGCAAAGCAACCGGGCTTCCCAGCAATGTCACCAAGGCTGCCGAGTTCACTGACGGAGCTCGCCAGGGGAGCAATGACTTCAAGCGAATCGGATACAGCGGACCCTGTCCTCCACCCGGAAGGGCGCACCGCTACTTCTTCCATCTCTACGCTCTGGATTGCAAGCTGGACCTCAGGCCCGGCGCTGGTCGCGCAGAGTTGGAACACGCCATCAAGGGCCATGTAATTCAGCAAGCCGAGTGGATGGGACGCTATCAACGCTAGCAAGGCGCATACAATTCGGAGACGCCCATCGCTGACAGCCACTTCCCTGTCAGCAAACACGCCACCGCAATCGCGAACCGTCAAGCCAGAAGCTGGAGCGGCCAAGCAGCAAGCAGGAAGCCGCTACCAAGGAGCCGCCACCAAAGAGCTGCAACCTGCACGAAGTTGGCCTAGAAGCGACCACCTGGGATCAGCGGCAGAACCCCCAACTCTGGGGTCCGGTTGAGAGATCGCCCCAACCTCTGGCTGCACCTGCTCACGGCCAGAGCCCGTCGGCTTGCGTGCGCGGTTTCAACGTCCATGCCACGGCAGCTTCACGGCATAGATCAGAAGCGCAGCGAAGACATCTCCCGCGCGGTCGGCAGCACTATGGCGTAATTCTTACCATCACCGCGGAATTGCCGGGAACCTGCGCAGCATAGCTGCCGGCGCGGCTGGCAAGATCCTGATGCAGCCATAGATCCCGCACCTTCGCCTTCAGCGCGGATGGATACCCTATGGCGGTCCAATTTGCTGTGATGGTCGCCGGCTGGTCGCCGCGATTGAGTAAAACAACCGCCCGGCCACCATCCGCAAGCTGCTTGCACCAGACTTCAAGATCTCCATCTTTCTGCACCCGATGGCCCTGGATCCCCATCGGATCTTGATCGACGGCGATCACCTCCTTGTTGAGCAGGATCTCCCGGGTAGCCTCTGTCATTTGGGCCATATCGTTTCCAGCCATCAGCGGAGCGGAGAACAGAGCCCACAGGCTGAAGTGAGCTTGATACTCCGCATCCGTCATTCCGCCGTTTCCCACTTCCAGCATGTCCGCATCATTCCAGTGGCCGGGTCCGGAATAACTGTAGATGGGATCCATCAGGTCAAGGATCTGCAGAACGCCATTCCCGCCCCAACGACGCTTGCAACTCCAGCAGTCCTGAATATCGCCGGTGGCGCGCCACATGTTGCCGATGGGACCGGCCCACAGCCAGGGCTTGGTAGAGCCCCACTCGCAGATGCTGAAGACGATCGGCCGACCAGTTGCGGCCAGAGCGTCGCGCATCACGGTATAGGAGGCCTCACTGCTCTGGCCCGGAACCGTATTGCACCAATCTTCCTTCACAAAATCCACGCCCCAACGCGCATACTGCGCAGCATCCTGATACTCATGCCCCAGGCTACCCGGACGCCCGGCACAGGTCTTCTCACCGGCATCGGTGTAGATGCCGAACTTCAGTCCCTTGCTGTGTACATAGTCTGCCAACGCCTTGATGCCGTGCGGATACGTCTGCGGATCCGCCAGGATATTGCCCGCAGCGTCGCGGCCAATCTGCCAGCAGTCATCAATCACAATGTACTGGTACCCAGCCGCCTTCATGCCGCTGGAAACCATAGCATCAGCCGCCGCGCGCACCACCGCCTCATTCACATTCTTGCAACCGAACCGATTCCAACTGTTCCACCCCATCGGCGGCGTACGCGCCAGGCCATTCTCCAGAGCCTGAGAGGAGCAGGGCGCCAGCCACAGAGCGCAGAGCGCCAGAGCCACAACGCAGAAACGAGAGATGGAGCGAAGAAACGGAGCAGGAGCGAGCAGGGAAGAGACAGAAAGCATCGAAGAGATCCTTCTAAAAACCAACCTCATCTTACCAAGCTGACGCCGCACTGCGCACCCAGACTCCCAGGTACCCCGACTCCAACACGCCCAGACTTCAGGCACATGTCTGGCTTGCAGCGCCACCTCCCTCCTGCGCCTGCGGGCCCAGATGGCAGAGCAGCGGTCCGACGCACCAAAGCCCTCAGGGCAGAAACATCCAATGCCATGCAGCAATCTGCCGCTTCCCATCCCTGGTATATCTAAGTTGTCCAACGGACACGAATCGATCCAGTTCCGCCTCGCGCCGCCTTAGCCGCGTCGGCTCTTAACCACCGCAACCGCCTGCTCGGCTCCATCTTCGGGCGCCGCTGGTAGCTCTGCATCGGAGCACGCCTGCACGCCCAGCTTATTGCGCAGCTCGGCATCCATGCGGGCATAGACATCGCGGTTCTCCTTCAGAAATCCGCGCACATTCTCTCTTCCCTGCCCAATGCGTTCGCCCTGGTAGCTGTACCACGCGCCGGATTTTTCCACGATGTTGTTCAGTACCGCCAGATCCAGCAGATCGCCCTCGCGCGAGATCCCTTCACCGTAGAGAATGTCAAACTCAGCATCGCGGAACGGCGCTGCCACCTTGTTCTTCACAATCTTCACCTTGGTCCGCGAGCCCACCACCGTGTCACCCTCTTTCACCGCTCCAATGCGACGGATGTCAATGCGCACAGAGGAATAGAACTTCAGAGCGCGCCCGCCAGTCGTCGTCTCCGGATTGCCAAACATCACGCCAATCTTCTCTCGAATCTGGTTGATGAAGATAAGGCAGGTGCGCGACTTGGAGACCGTACCCGTCAGCTTGCGCAGCGCCTGCGACATCAACCGCGCCTGCAGCCCCACGTGGGAGTCGCCCATCTCTCCGTCCAGCTCGGCCTTGGGTACCAGCGCCGCTACGGAGTCCACCACCAGCACATCAATGGCGCCGGAACGCACCAGCGCCTCCACAATCTCCAGCGCCTGCTCGCCGTAGTCCGGCTGGCTGACCAGCAGATTGTCCGTATCCACACCCAGCTTTCTGGCATAGGCGGGATCCAGCGCGTGCTCCGCGTCCACAAACGCCGCCAGCCCCCCAGCGCGCTGCGCCTCCGCGATGATCTGCAGCGTGATGGTCGTCTTTCCAGAGCTCTCAGGACCAAAGATCTCTATAACGCGGCCGCGCGGAACCCCTCCAACACCCAATGCCGCATCAAACGAGATCGAGCCCGTCGAGATCACGGAGATCGGGCCAACCGCCTGCTTGGCGCCCAGCCGCATCACCGATCCTTTGCCAAATTGCTTCTCCAGTTGCGCAAGGGCGGTTTCGATTGCTTTGCTGCGGTCATCAGCCACGATACTGTTCTCCTCGGTGGTTCGTCAGGGATCTGCGAAATAAGATTTCTCTAAGCATCGATGGTAGCACCCTCGTGCTCCACAAGGCAAAAGAAAAGCGAAAATCCATGGGGACGTTCCAATGCTTTACTTCCTCTGCCTCACCCCTCTGCCGGGTTCGGCCGCAACGCCCTCCAAAATGCCGCCGTGGGAGCGCATGGCGGTCGCTGAGCACCGGGAGGACGATCCGGCATCCACTCGCTGCGGCAAATGAACTGCCCGGGTTTCCGTTCTTACCGCTTGAGTAGATCCACCGGTACATTCACATCCTCAATGCGGAACATCCCGGCAAGCGCGGGATGGCGAGTGGCGATGGAGCGAAACATCTCCCACGCCACGCGACGATAGCTGAAGTGGCCGGCGATCGTGGAGCGCAGCTCGGCAATATAGAGCGCTTCAGCGAAGTCCATCTTGAACATCGACCGGCAGCGCGTTCCCAAGGGCAAGAGATACTGCGCGCTATAAGCTGCCTCTGGCTGGCCACTGGCGCGCAGAGAGCGATAGGCGGCAAAGGCGGAATCCATCGCGCTCCGGTAGATCGTCTCCAGTCCGGCTTCGGCCAGAGTTGGCTGGCCAGGACACACCGGGTCTTCATATCCATGCAGGTCACTGAACCCCTGCAGAAGTTGCACGCAGCGCCGATGACGGTGCAGATCACGGAAGCCACCGATATCCATCAGGATGTCAAAACGGAATCCATGGCCGGAGTGGAAGGCGCGCAGCAGCTCATCGTGCTTGCCGCGATGCGCTGTTCCCATCTTCAATAGCTCCTCTCGCCGCGCCTCACTCAGCGCACCAACGGCCCCACGAAGCTGCCGGTAGGAGTAGTGGCAGTTGGGATAGAGCAGCGAGGTCACCAGCTCCACCTCCAGATCCTCCTCATCGTCCAGCAGATCCACCACCGGTGCCGGGTAGATCTCAACCCCCTGCATCAGCTCGCGCGCCGCCTCTGCCAGCTCCTGGCGGCTCTGCATCTGGTAAAGATTCGCTTCAGCATGCTTCAGCAGTGTCGGCGCGCTGTGTACCGGAGGCATCAGCTCGTTCAGGATCTGCGAGGTTACCTGGGCGTCCACCATACCCTCGCCGGCCAGCTCCTCCAACTTATCGCGCAGAACGTTCCAGGCCGGCTCTGTGGCAGCCGCTTTCAGCTTGCCTCCCAGCTCGCGAATCTCTGCAAACGGGCTGGAGAGCAGCCGCGATACCTGGGTCTCCAGGGTTCGCGCATTCACAATCTGGCCCAGCGAGGTATTGGTTGCCAGCGGTAAAAGGTACCGCGCCGCGTCAAACGCCCGGGCCTTGAGCGAACGCGTGTAGGCATCCGACTTCATCTCCTCAGGCCTCGGCGTTATCTTCATCAGCGCCTGATGCATCCCGGCGCTCAGCTCGTCATAGGCCGCCAGAAGCACTTCGATCGCATGCGTGTAGGCCGCGCGGCTCCGCGAGTCCAGCCGATTGGAGGGCTGATTCGGCGTATACCAGCCGGACTCGCGGAAGTTCTGGTAACGGGTGGAGCGCTCCTGTCCATCCCAGCGCGACTCATCTACCAGCGTTATGGCGGCCAGAAGACTCAGCTTCTCCACAGCCAACGGAATGTGAGCCAGGTCGGCGATGGAACGGTGGCCATACTGAAAATAGAAGGTGTTCAGAAACTGCTCGGCGCGCTGCGTACTAAGCTCAGTCAACGACTCACGCATGGTGAGCGCCGATCGAGAGTACTTGGCCATCGCATAGGCCAGTACCTCCGGCTCTGCGCCGTGGATCGCGTAAACCGAGGTCGCATTGGCGGCATGCTTCCGTTCCGCCTGGTTAGGGTCAATGGGCTTCAGTTCGATGGGGTGCTTGCGGCTGTCAGTCATTGCTCGCACAAGCATACCGCGCTCAGGACGGTTAAGTCTTAAGCAAAGGGTGAACAAGCCGGTTCACGGTAACCAGCCCCTACCCTGACCCTCCCGGCATCTCTGCCGTACCCCCTACCCTCTTCGCTCTACGCTCTGCTTTAATGGGTGGAGCACACCCAGGGAGGCTCAAGTGAACCAGCAGGATAGCAACGGCACCGACGCAGCCAAGGCGGAAGACACCTTCGTCCTGAACGGAAAAATCGCTCTGATCACCGGCGCCAGCCAGGGCATAGGCCGCGCCTGCGCCCTGCGATTGGCTGCTTGCGGAGCCACGGTCGCACTGGCAGCACGCTCCCAGGAGAAACTCCAAGCCGTCGCCGCTGAGATTGCCGCCGCCGGCGGCCAGGCCCGTACTTACAGCCTGGACGTCTCCAGCGAGGAGTCCATCAAAGCCTGCGCCAAAACGGTCCTGGCTGACCTCGGTAAGGTGCAGATTCTGGTCAACAACGCCGGCATCACCCGGGACGGCCTGGTCCTGCGCATGAAACTCTCGGAGTTCGACGACGTTCTGCGCACCAACCTTACCGGAGCCTTTCTGCTCACCCAGGCCTTGATCTCATCGATGATGAAGGGTCGCTGGGGCCGGATAATCAACATCACCTCCGTAGTGGGCCAGACCGGGGCCGCAGGACAGGCCAACTATGCGGCCTCCAAGGCCGGCATCATCGGCCTTACCAAGTCCCTGGCTCGCGAGTTCGCCAGCCGCGGCATCACCGTCAACGCCGTCGCCCCGGGCTTTATCCAGACCCCCATGACCGAAGACCTGCCAGAGGCTCAAAAGGCAGCAATCCTTGCCCAGATTCCTTTGGGCCGCTACGGAAGCGATACCGATATCGCCTCCGCTGTCGCCTTTCTTTGCTCCGTCGGCGCAGGCTACATCACCGGCCACACCCTGGATGTAAACGGCGGCATGTACATGGCGTGAGTATCTAGTAGACTAGACTTAAGTAACTTGGGAAAACCCGAAGTTCCCATCCATGCACGAATCTTAGTTGGTACAAGTGCTGCTATATCGCTCACTTAGCCCTTGCCACACACTCTGGTTCTCGTTATTTTACGGCTAATGGCAAATATGCAAACAGTATCGCTGGAAGAGCAGTTCGCTGGTCCTGAGCCGACTCCGATCAACATCGGCGCTACGATCCGCGACTTCCGTCTGCAGCGCGGAATGTCTCAAGGTGACATTGAAAAGCGCACAGGCCTGCTGCGGTGCTATCTCTCCCGGGTGGAGAACGGCCACACCATCCCCTCCCTGGAGACTCTGCAAAAGATCGCCGCATCGCTGGATTTACCCCTCAGCCAGTTCTTCTCCGAAGATCCGGTCAAGGAGACCTACGGCGTTGCTCTCGGCGAGGATGAGATCCGCTTCCTCACCCAGATCCAGCGTTACTCTGCCAATCTCAATGAAAACGATCGCAAGCTGCTGCTGGCCATGGTGCGCAAGTTCGCGGCCACGGCGACCAACTCCATCAGTTAGATTCCTGTTGGCAGACAAGAAGCCATGAGAGTCTCGGCAGCGACGCTGACTGCGAAACGTCCCTGTGCTCAAGGCTCTGCCTCCGCCACGATACGCCCTGGAGAACCGAATCTGCTTCTCCACGCAAGCGCAACAGATTTGACTGCGCCAGCCAGAGCCCCCTCCACAGATCCAGGCAAAGACCCAACCTCAAACTCCGCCGAACCGAGGTTGGCTCTTTGCCTTCTCAGAGCATGGGCCAGAACCTCCTCTGCCCTCATCACGGCCACGCTCCGACCGGATGAAGCTGTGCGCTCCTCCGTTGGTTAATCCTCGCCTCCGGTCGTTGCGAGTTTCGGATTCCTCAAATTGCCCCTGCGCGAGCACCGGTCGGAGACGATCGTCTCCGACCGGCTTACCATCCCTGGGAGAACTTCGACAGCGCATACCCAAACAGGGAGAGCAGCAGCGTGGCAAAGCCAAAGGTCGCCCGTTGCCGCGCCCGGTACCGCTCCCTTCCCGCAGTCATGCGTGGCAGCAGCGGTAGACCCAGCAACAGGCCGCAAAGAAAGCCCCCCAGGTGAGCCGTGTTGTCGATCCTTGGCAGCATGCCGAGGTTCACATGCAGTAGCCGGAGTTGATTCCGCGACGCCATCCCCAGCACCTGCGGCGTCATCCCCAGCACCAGGTTGGCGGCCGCAAAGAAGATCACCTGACCGCGCAGGCTGCGAAGGTCATCCCACGGCACCGCCAGCCGACGATTGGAGAGCAGCACGATCAGAATGCCGGCGATGCCAAACACCGCGCCCGATGCCCCCACCACCAGCACTCCCTGGCCGGTCAGCACGCTCCATGCGTAAGAGACCAACATGCCCGCCGAGCCAGTCAAAAGATAGACCGCCACCAGGCCGCGCTTGCCCAGCAGCGGCTCACCAAACAGCCCCAGGTTCCACAGGCACCAAAGATTCAGCGTGATGTGCAGCACGGTCACGTGGACAAATGTTCCGGTAACCAGACGCCACCATTGGCCGCTCTGGATCAGGTAGGAGGAGGTTCCACCGAAACGCTCCAGGGTCTGTCCGCTGTACGGAGCCAGAAGCAGACGAGACCAGTCGTGGTGTCGAATCAGAGCCGGTAAAGGTCCGGAGAAGAACATCACCGCAAAGACAGCGATGTTGATTCCCATCAGCAGGTAAGTAGCCGGATAGGCATAGAGCGAGAACCGCCACGAGTTGCGCTGAGATCGACTCTGATAACGAGTCTGAACCCCGCTCTGCATCCCAATCTGCATCCCATCCGCCGGAGCCGACACCAACGGAGCATCTCCGATCTCCAGCGCACTCAACTCATCGATCTGGTCGTCCATGGGTTCGCCTGTATCACGGCCCATCCATTCCTGGGTGGAAGATGGACTCTGCGGAGAAGAGAACGCTGCGTCCCTCTGAGCGCCATTCATCCCGGCGTTCATCGTCGGGAAGTCTGAAGCTCAGATAGCCTGCTTGCGAAGCCGCTCGCGCAACTCCGGGGAGATCCGCTCGCGGAACAGCGCCGAGATCATACTCGGGATCGGAGTCGTAATGGTTACCAACGTCCATAGCAACATGGAGATAAACACACCACAGATCGCCAGAGCCTCCAGACTGATGGAAATGCTGGTGGGTATGCGCAACAGCGAGGCGGCCTTCTGGTCATGCAGATGCAAGTGCTGCACATTGCTGATGTGGCTGATCGCCTCCACCCGGTGCATCACCAGCGCCGCCAGCAGAAACGCACCAAAAGATACAGTCGTAATCAGCAGCAGCATCACGTCCCAGGTCCGATGCACCCTCTGGCGCTTGCGGCAATAACTGCAGTTGTAAAGATGAGTCTCGTAGTCTACGCGCAGGTCCGGCGAGATCTCCGAGATGTCATAGCGCCACCCCGACAGAATCGCGCCCACCACTGGATCATTGCAAACCTCACTACCAGCTCCGCGGGGATGGAATTTTCCTCTAGCCATAAACTTTATGATGCTCCCTTTATCCTAGTCGATTCGCCACTGGGTTGAAAGCTCCTCCAGGAATCCAACCAAGACTCACAAAAAGGAAACATTCCGATTCTCCCTTTGCGCCTCCAGGCGTCTGGCGAGTGGAATCAAACCGGCGGAGTCCATCCCGAATCTACAGCGTGATCGGCTCCAGCGGGCGATGCTGCGAGGCCAGCAGCACACGGTTTCCCAGCATGCTTATCCGCCTGCCAATGGCCTGCTCCGCAGCTAACCGGGCCAGCTCCGGCAAATTGTTCTGCTCAGAGAGGTGTCCCAGCACAATGGTGTGCGCACCGCCATCATAATCATGCTCCAGAAACTCCGCTGCCGCCGCGTTGGAAAGATGACCCACCCGGCTGAGCACCCGCTGCTTTACGCTCCACGGATAGGGCCCGTCTTTAAGCATCTCCAGATCGTGATTCGACTCCAGCAGCAACACATCCGCGCCGCGCAGCGCCATCTTCACATTGGACGGCATATACCCCAGATCCGTTGCAATCGCCATACGAATCGACTCACGGCGCGCATGGAAGACAAACCCGCACGGATCCGCAGCATCATGCGGAATCGTAAACGAACTTACGTCGATCTCTCCAATGGAAAAGCTCTGCCCGGCGCAGAAGTACTCCACAGCAGGAAGCGACGCTGGGTCGGGCCTCTCCTTTGCCGAAGCCTGCATCTCTTCCACGCGCGCCGTATCCTCCCCGCTACCCTCCCGCTTCTGGCGCTGAACCTTTTCAATCCATTGCCGATAACTCATGGTCGAGCGCGGCATCAGCATCTGCTTCCATGCCTGATGCGTCGCTTCCGTAAAGAACACCGGAATCTTCAAACGTCGCGCCAGCACCGAGAGTCCGGCGACATGGTCCACATGCTCATGGGTGATCAGAATGGCGTCCAGGCTCTGCGGATCCTCACCCGCCAGAGCCATCCGCTTCAGCAGTTCGCGGCAAGACATTCCGGCATCCACCAGAAGGCGCGTCGATCCCGCGGCAATCACCGTTGCATTGCCCTTGGATCCCGATGCCAGAATGGTCATTCGCACTCGTTAAAAATACTCTCCCGGCCTGTGATGAAGTTGCCCCGGGAGCCCTCGCGAGCCTGAATCAGCACCTTGGCGCAGATCGATCATCGCCCCGCCGGCCCATCCCTCCATCAGGGATTCTCAGGGATCCTTCACCGGCGCGATAAAGCTCACCACCGAGCGCATCACCACCTCGTCACGCTGATTGAAGACCAGCGTGCTGGACTTCACCACGCCCAGTTCCGGCCGCGAGGCCGAGCGCCGCGCGGAGAGGATCTCCGTCTCGGTATGCAACCAGTCTCCCGGCCTCACTGGCTGGCTAAAGCGGATCTCCTCCACGCCCGCCCCAATCATCCCGCCAGCCACCGTCAGCGACTCAACCCGCAGCCGCATCGCAATCGCTGCCGTCATCCATCCGGAGGCCGCCAAGCCCTTGAAGAAGCTCTTCTCCGCCGCAGCCTCATCCAGATGAAACGGCTGCGGATCGTACTTGGCCGCAAACTCTTTGATCTCTTCCACAGTCACCTCATAACTGCGCAACGATTGGATCTTCATCCCCGGCCTGAAGTCCTCTAAGTACAGTTCATCCCCCAAAACCTCACCTCCACAATCTCTTCTTCGCCATCTCTTATTTGTCGTAGGTATAGAACCCGCGCCCGGACTTTCGACCCAACCAGCCCGCATCCACCATCCTTACCAGCAGCGGGCAGGGCCGATACTTCGGGTCGCCCAGCCCATCTTCCAGAACTCGCATGATATCCAGGCAAACATCCAGCCCGATGAAATCGGCCAGCGTGAGTGGTCCCATCGGATGGGCCATGCCCAGCCGAAAGATCTCATCCACAGCCTCTGGTTTGGCCACGCCCTCCATCACGGCAAACATCGCCTCGTTCAGCAACGGCATCAGTACGCGGTTACTCACAAACCCCGCAGCGTCGTTCACTTCCACGGGGGTCTTCCCCATATCCAACGCCAGTGCTCGAACTTCCTGGAAGGTTGCCTCCGAGGTCTGCAACCCTCGGATCACCTCCACCAGTTTCATCATGGGAACGGGATTGAAGAAGTGCATCCCGATCACCTGCGCGGGCCTGCGGGTTCCAGCCGCCAGCTTGGTGATGGAGATCGACGAAGAATTGGACGCCAGGATCGCGTCCGCTCCCAGTAACTCATCCAGATCGCGAAAGATCTCCTGCTTCACCGGCAAACGCTCGGTCGCGGCCTCCACCACCAGAGTGCATGCGCTCAAGTCCTCTAAGCGGCGCACCGCCTGAATCCTGGCGAAGATCGCGGGAGCCTCTGCAGGATCGATCTTGCCTTTGGCCGCCTCGCGGTCCAGATTGGTCCGGATGGTAGCCAGGCCGCGCTCCAGCGCCGGTTCACTCACCTCATACAGCTTCACCTCAAAGCCGGCGCGCGCCATGGCGTGTGCAATTCCATTGCCCATGGTCCCTGCGCCCACCACTCCCAACCGATGCTCTGCAGCCCTCATACAAACACTCTCCCTGCCTGCGCCTCACCCAACCAACTATCCAGGCCAAACTATCCAACCGCCCCGCAGTCAATCATCCGCTACGAGAATCACCCGCCGGGCGCACCCTCCACTATACTTCCGGCACTGCGGCCACGCATCCCTCACACCTCCATCTCCGTTCGATCTTCGGATCCAGGCGATACTACACTTACCCACGGAGACTCCCCCTTGGCAAGCCCCACCGTACGCATCCTGGAAGCAGACAATCTAACCGCCCTGGCCGGGTTGGCGGACGCCAGCGTGGAACTCATCTACGTCGATCCGCCCTTCAACACTGGAATCACACAAAGCCGCGCACGCATGCGCACCGTTCGCGATACCGACGGTGACCGGATCGGCTTTGGCGGCCGGCGCTACCGCACAGAGAAGCTGGCCTCCACACCCGTCTACGTTGACGTCTTCGAGGACTACATCGGCTTTCTTCGCCCTCGCATGATCGAAGCCCACCGGATCCTCAAGCCCACTGGTTCTCTCTTTCTGCACCTGGACCCGCGCGAAGTCCACTACGCCAAGGTGATGCTCGACCAGGTCTTTGCTCTGCAGGGCGGCGCAGGACGAAGATGCTTCCAGAATGAGATCATCTGGGCCTACGACTACGGAGCCCGCTCCACCCGGCGCTGGCCGGCCAAACACGACAATATCCTCTGGTACACCCGCGATCCGGATCATTACACCTTCCACCTGGACGCCTCAGACCGCATCCCCTACATGGCCCCCAATCTGGTGGGAGCGGAGAAAGCCGGGCGCGGAAAGACCCCCACCGACGTCTGGTGGCATACCATCGTCTCTCCTACCGGCAAGGAGAAGACCGGTTACCCCACTCAGAAACCGCTCGGGATCCTGGAGCGCATCGTCCGCGTCCACAGCAACCCCGGCGACACACTGCTGGACTTCTTTGCCGGCTCGGGCACTTCCGGCGTCGCGGCCCTGCGCAACGGCCGTCATGCGATCCTCATTGACCAGAATCCAGACGCCTGCGCCCTGATGCGCAAGCGCTGCGCAGAACTCGCCGCGACTCAAGCCGCCCACGGCCCACCTGCACACTGGAGAAACAAAATAGCTCTGCAAGGGGATATTCACTGACCCATCCTGCTACAAAGCGCATCCAAGCTTAAGGTCCCCGAGCACCTGGGGCCTGTCAAATTGTTCGCCGCAGGCTTTCCGAGAGGCAAAATAGAGCGTAGCGGCCAACCCGAAGGATTGCCCACTAGACCATGAAAATCGATACCCAGGACTTCCGCATTCGCCCCGGCAAGCAAGTGAAACTCAACCGCCTGCCCACTCGCGTCCATCCCTTCTATAAGTCTCCCAAGGACTACCATGCGATCCTTGAACAGCACGTTACCGCTCTCAGCGAACAGCAGCAGATGCTCTACGCCTCTGGGCGCAACGCTCTGCTGCTGATCTTCCAGGGCATGGACGCCGCAGGCAAAGACGGAGCCATCCGTCATGTCATGAGTGGCATCAACCCCCAGGGTTGCGAAGTGGCCAGCTTCAAACAACCCAGCGTTGAGGAGCTTTCACACGATTTCCTTTGGCGAACCAACAGACGCCTGCCCGAGCGAGGGCGCATCGGCATCTTCAACCGCTCGTACTATGAAGAGGTGCTGGTGGTCCGCGTCCATCCGGAGTGTTTGAAGAACGAGGGGCTTCTGGCCGACTCCGGCGATCCGGCCAAAGCCATCAAGCCGCGCAAACTGGAGGAGATCTTCACCAGCCGCTACCGCTCCATTGTGGATATGGAGCATCATCTGCACAGGAACGGCGTCCGCATCCTCAAATTCTTTCTCCATCTATCCAAGGAGGAGCAGCGGCAGCGCTTTCTGGCGCGCATCGACGATCCGGCCAAGAACTGGAAGTTCAGCATGGCGGACATTCATGAGCGCAAGTTCTGGGACCAGTACACACAGGCCTTTGAAGAGTGCCTGCACGCCACCAGCACCGCTCACTCCCCGTGGTACGCGGTGCCGGCCGACGATAAGAACAACGCCCGGTTGATCATCTCCGCCATCGTCCTGGACGCATTGAAGAGCCTCAAACTCAGCTACCCCAAAACCACCCCAGAACGCCACAAAGAACTACTGGCCATCCGCCACGAGCTCAAAGGGTAAGGGACCGCGAACGCAGGGAGCATAGCAAACCTGTTGCCCTTGGAGCACGCCACAAATTTCGCCTGCCCCCACAGAGTCCGAATGCAGCCCCAGTCCTATGGAGCTGCCAGCTCATCGGCCAGATGCAGCCACTTGTCCAGCACCGCTACGCCCCGCTCAATCTCTTCCTTCTCCACAATGAGCGGCGGCGCAATCACAAAGTGGCTCACCCAGGCCTGCAGAATCACGCCATCGGCCAGCGTCCTTGCGGCAATCTGATCCACCAGCAGCGGCTTGCCGGAGATCTTGTCAGTGTAGGTGTTGAACGGCTCCTTTGTACTCCGGTCTTTCACCAGATCCACGGCCCAGAACAGTCCTCTGCCGCGCACATCGCCCACGCTCTTGTGCTTTGCCTTCAGCTCCTGGAGCTTCTCCGCAACAAACGGCTCCAGCGCCCGGGCGCGTTCCACCAGCTTCAGCCGCTTCATCTCCTCGATCGTGGCTACAGCCGGCCCCAGCGTCATGGGATGCGCCTCATAGGTGTGGCCGTGCGCAAAGTAGTGATCCTGGAAGAAGTCGCCGATCTTCTCACTGGTGGCGCATAAACCCAGCGGCACATAGGCTGAAGTGATCCCCTTGGCCGTGGTCAGAATATCCGGCGTCACGCCCCATAGATTTATGGCGAACCACTCGCCGGTCCGTCCCCAGCCGGTCATTACCTCATCGGCGATCAGCAACACGCCAACATCGTCACATATCTTGCGCAGCCTGGGCATGTACTCCGGCGGTGGCACCAGCACGCCGTTGGTTCCCACAATCGGCTCAACCAGCACCGCGGCCACATCGCTCTCATTGCGAATCATATGTTCCAGATACTCCACACATGCCACGCCGCACTGCGGATAGATGTGCCCGATGGGGCACTTGTAGCAGTTCACCTCCGGGCCAAAGATCATCCCCGGACCCTTGCCGCCCGGCTCCATCGCCCAGCGCCGCGGATCTCCGGTGGCCGCTATGCTCGCTGAGGTTGATCCATGGTAGCTGCGATAGCGCGCAATCACCTTCGTCTTTCCGGTGTACATCCGCGCAATCTTGAACGCCGCCTCATTGGCCTCCGTTCCAGAGGTTGCAAAGAAGAAGCGGTTCAGTTCCCTGGGTAAAATCTCCAGCAGCAGATTGCTCAACTCGGCGCGCGCGGTGGTTGCATAGCCGGGCATCGCGTAGGCCAGCTCTTCAGCCTGCCGGGCGATGGATGCCACCACCGCCGCGTTCTTGTGCCCCAGATTCATGCACATCAGTTGCGAGGAGAAGTCCAGATACCTCTTCCCTGCGGCGTCCGTAATGTAGCAGCCCTCGGCATCCACAATATGCAGAGGATTCCACCCCTTCTGGAACCTCCAGGTTCCATAGTTCGTCTCGCGCGTAATCCGCACCACCTCTTCTGTGGTCATCGCGGCGCCCGACTTCCCTCCATCACCAGAACTCATCTGCCACGTGCCTCCTCGGGCGTCTCCGCCGGCACTTCGCCCTCTTTCTATCTCATCCGCAGGCTGCGCGCTCCACTTCGTCATCCAGTACCAGATTGCTCCGCAAAGAAGGAATGCGGCAAACCAAGCCAACTTAAAAGACGAAAGGCCATGCCGCAGACCGTCCGGCTGGCCGACGGCACGCAGGTGGCACGTCCATGGCAATCGAGAACCTTAGCGCTCACCTCCTCCAGCCGTTCTTCTCCGTCTACACCCGGCTCCTTGATTCCTCCCTGCCACACCAAGGAAGGTTTCCTCGTGATCCGCCTCCAACTCCGCGAGCATGGCAGCGTGCTCGCTGATCTCAAATTGCAACTCCACGCCCCGTTGCATCAGCAGATCGATCTCCCACAGACTCTCCACCAGCAGTCACCTGTACTCCGCAATGCTGCAGGCATTCAAACCGCCGCGGGACAATCCCGCATCGAAACCCACCAGCCCGCACATCTCGCAGCTCACTCGCTTCGATCGCGCACACATGGCATCACGCCCAGCGCGGCAGGAGCAGGGAGCGGAGCGCCGGTGCGAAAATATCTCCGAGCGAACTTCAACCTCACCCGTCTTTCTCCATAGAGGCCACACATGGCATTCAGCAGCCACTGGGAAGCGAGTTGGGACGCAGTGTTCGGACCGGCGTCAGACTCCACTCCGGACACTGGTCTCGCCGCCATCGACATCTCCACCCTGGTGCAGACCTACTCCGGGCTGCTCTTCCGGGTTGCTCATTCCATTCTGCGCAACCGTGGAGAATCCGAAGACGTCGTGCAGGAGGTCTTCCTCCGCGTCGTGCAGCAGCAGCGCAAGCTTGCCGAGGTGCGCGATCACCGCGTCTGGCTGGTGCGGATCGCTTGGAATCTGGCGTTGGACCACAGGCGCCGCATCCGGCCGGAGCAGCTTGACGAGCCCTTCGCCGCGTCCCTGGTCGCCCCCGGCATCCCGACTGACCAGACCCTCGCCGAGGCCCGCCAGATCGCCGACGCGCTCCGCGCCATCGAAGGTCTCCCCCGTCAGGAGCGCCACGCGCTTCTGCTCTCCGCCATCGACGAACTGAGCATTCAAGAGATCTCTGCGATTCTTCAGCGCAGCGAGTCTGCCGTCCGGGCGTTGCTCTTCCGCGCTCGTACCCACCTTCGCCAGCGGCTGGAGAGAGGAGTGAACCGATGAGGCACCCATCCGACGGCAGCTCCGACCGCGTGGAGCAGATTCTCACCGCCCTGCGCGCCACCCAGGCCCCAGGCGGGCTCGAACAGCGCATCTCCGCGCGTCTTCGTCAGGCCAGCGCGGAGCGGCACGCAACGTCGAACGCTCTTTGCATCTGGCAGGCGACGGCTCACTCCCGTCTCGCCTTCGCGGCAGCTTGCGTCGTACTGCTCGCGCTGGTTAGCAGCACCCTGCACTACCGTGCGTCCACGCCCATCCCATTGAGTTCCAGCGCGGCCCAGCCCAGCGTCGCCCAGCTTGGTGTGTCCGCCCGCACCTCCAATCTTGGAGAGCGATCCATCGGAGCCGCTCTGCCGGCGCCCCGTGTCGCGCTCACGCGCTTGCGCCGGCCTGCGGACGTCGCGGCAGTCGGCGTACCCACTCCAGACGCCATCGCCCGAGCGGAAACGCTGGCTCCCAGCCGTCCCGCGCCAGACATGTCTCTCAGCGAGCAACCGCAATCACAGGAGGCGCTCTTGCTCCCAGTCGCGCGTCCCGATTCATCGATCCACGTCGTCGTCTTTGAACAATCCAACGCTCCTGCCCTTCGCGCCATGGCTCAAGCTCGTCTCGACGCCGAGATTCGGCGTTATGTGCGGAGCATGCTCGCCCCCATTGCTCTCGCCGACGCGCTTTCCTCCACTGAGTTCAGTGAACCCCGGGAGATCAGCACCTTGGCGCCGTTACCCCATCCACCAGCCTCTCTTGCCAACTAGTCGCGAGTGGCTCGATCCCCGACCTTCGCACGCAACCCGGAACGTCTGGCAGGAAGCCGAGGGCCACCATCAACCTTCTCAGGCTGCGGCAACGCAAACGTTGCCGTAGCCTGCCAACCAGACCACAAACCATGGAGACAATCAGCATGAAGCCAACGCCACCACGCCACCTCAGCACACTACCCCTCCTCGCCCTCGGACTTACCCTGCTCTCGCTCAGTGGCTTGGCCAACGCCCAGAGGGACCAAGACACCGTCTCCTCCGATCAGAATCCCGCCCGTCCATCCGCAACCAGTCCATCGACACGCGAACTGGCAGTCGATACCAGGGCTTTCCATCTTCCCGGCGCGATCACGGAGAACTACACCGATATGGGCTCTGTGGAAAAATCCGTGCAAACGATGCTCCCTCCCAGCGCCAAAGTTAGCCTGGACTATCCCCGAGGAATCCTCTTCGTGCAGGGAACACCCAGCCAGCTCGATCTCGCGGGCAAGATCGTCCACGAGTTGGATGGTCCCCACAAGAGCTACCGCCTTACCTATACCGTGACCGAAGTCGACGCCGGCAAGACCACCAGCACCGAGCACTACTCGACGATCCTCACCTCCGGGCAGGAGAGCATCTTGAAGGAGGGTGACAAAGAGCCGGTTGCCACCGGCTCTTATTCCAACGGCAGCACGGAGACGCAATTCACGTACCTCGATGTCGGCATGAACATCGAATCGACCATTGCATCGACGGATGGGGGCTTCATCCTGAAGTTGAAGATCGAGCGCTCAAGCCTCAGCACGCCGGTGACCATCTCTAACGTGCAGGAGCCGGTCGTCCGCCAGCGCGTCCTGCAGACCACCTCCCTGCTCACCCTCGACAAGCCCGTCATGCTCGGCTCCATGGATGTTCCGGGCAGCACTCACCGCATCGATATCGCCGCGGTGATCGAGCCGAACAGATAAACCGAACCAGCGCCGCGGACCTCGCTCGGGCCTTCGGCGCTGTAGCGTGGGCGACGGCGCTCCCAGCCCACCGCAACCAATACCGCCGCTCAGAACGAATAGTCATCTCTCCGGATCCGTCGATTCTGAAACAGTCAACTCGCCAAAGCCTGCCAGAAAGAGTCCCCACCGTGGGCCGGATCTAAACGGAATCGCTGGACCTAAAATGGAGAGATGGAACGCATCTATCTCGATGCCAACGCCACAACCCCGGTCCTTCCCCAAGTGCTGGACGCCATGCGTCCTTACTGGGAGGAAAAGTTTGGCAACCCCAGCTCCGCACATCACGCCGGACAGCGAGCGCGCGCCGCCATCGAGCAGGCGCGCGCCGCCGTCGCCCGTCTGCTGAATTGCTCGCCCAAGGAGATCATCTTCACCTCCGGCGGCACGGAGAGCGACAATCTGGCGCTCAACGGCGTACTCAAACCCTTCCTGGACAAACGCCAGCCCGCGCATCTGCTCACCACTGAGATTGAGCATCACGCCATCCTCTACACCGCGCAGGCTCTGCGCAGCCGGGGCGCAAACGTCACCCTGCTGGCGCCAAACCGCGAAGGCGTCATCGAGCCGGAGGCCTTCCGCGCCGCGCTGCGTCCAGACACCGAACTGGTCTCCATCATGGCCGCCAACAATGAGACTGGCGCCGTTCAGCCCATCGGCAAGCTCGCCCGCATCACCAAATCGTATAACCCGGCCATCCTCTTCCACAGCGACGCGGTGCAGGCCGCGGCCAAGCTGCCGCTGGATCTAACTGGTGCGCTCAAGAACGTCGATCTGCTCTCTATCTCCGGCCACAAGATGTACGCTCCGCAGGGTACGGGCATCCTGTTTATCCGCAGTGGAACCTACCTTTCGCCGCTGCTCTACGGTGGCCCACAGGAGCGCCAGCTCCGCGCCGGCACAGAGAACGTCCCCGGCATCGTGGCCCTCGGCCGCGCCGCCGAACTGGCGCAGCAGTGGCTCAGCACCCATCAGGATCAGGAACTGGCCGCGCTGCGGGATCGTCTTGAAACCGGCCTGCTCGCGGCCATCCCTGGCAGCAACGTCAATGGGCCCGTGGGAGACGCGGACCGCCGCTCTCCCAACACCACCAACCTCCGCTTTGAGGGCGTCGATGCAGAGGCTCTGCTGATCGCGCTCGACATGCAGGGCGTCGCGGCCAGCTTCGGCGCCGCCTGCCAGTCCGGCGCCACCGAGCCTTCGCACGTTCTGCTGGCAATGGGCCTAAGCGCGCAGCAGGCTAGAAGCTGCCTCCGCCTCTCGCTCTCTCGCCTCACCACCAGCGAGGAGATCGACCGCGCCCTGAAGATCATCCCAGCCGCAGTGGCTCGCCTCCGCTCACTGGCCCCATAGCGCTCTCTCCCCAGGACGGGCCAGGCGATCGGCTCTGAACCAGATCAAGAAACATTTGATCCTTTCTATCCCGACAGGCTTGTGGGAAGCGCTTCACCGTTCGACGATCTCACAGTTCCGCAAATAGTCGCCAAGCAACTCCCGGCGGTCCTGCCGCGATAGATGAAACTTGGGACGCCCGGGAACACGCCTCAGTTCCGCCGCGGTCGACTGGGAAAGCAGAGGGATACAGCCGGCTTCTTTGTAGATAGAAGCATGGTTGGCATGTTTCCGACAGGATGATCCCGTCCCCCATAAGGCAAACGAATAACAGCGTCCTGGATTCCCAAAGCCGCCGGTCAGAACCATCCTCACTTCCCCGGTGCATCTTGCGCCGGCTTATTCTGCCGCATCCGGTCTTCGCAGATGCACCAGCCTGTGCAGCAGCCTGTCTATCTCCTCTTGAGATCGCAGATAATAGCGTGCGTGGGTGTGCTTCTTTCTGCCGATGCGAACCCCGACAAGATCGCCCTTCAGAGCAAAGGCGTCTTCATCATTCTCATCGTCACCCAGATACAGGACTTGCGTGCAGCGCAGACGGTCCCGCTCCGCAACCACTACGTCCCCCTTGTTCGGGGAGCCATCCGCAACCACGTTGACCACTTTTTTACCGCCAAAGCTGCGAACCTCGTTCAAAGTTGCAATCGCCTCAGCAATTCGACGGAGCGAATGTCTGGGATGCAAGGACTGGCGGTAATGCACCGCCAGCGATGTCCCCTTGTCTTCAACCCAAACGCCGGGCAGGTCTCCAATCTCATTCTGAAGATGCGCCTTCCAGCGCTGAATGCGCCGATCTTCCCGCGCCGTGCTTTCAGACTCTGCCCCATGGTTCCCAAAGATGCCCGCAAGCGAGATGCCGCGCAGCCTCTTGGCCACATCCGTTCGGCGTCGGCCTGACACGACAATACAGGGATAAAGACACGCCACGTCTTTCAGCAGTCTTCGCGTTGGCCCACGCATTCTCGCCATGCGAGGATGCTCGACGATGGGCGCGAGCGTCCCATCGAAGTCAAAGGCGCACAACGTTCGGCCATGGGCCAGCCGTTCAACGATTGGGAAAGAGGTTTTCGAAAGGAGATACTTCATTCTCAGATGTTTGAAGAACTGTCGTACACGTATTCTGTCAGACGCCCGGACAGCCTCTCATGGTTGCGCAACTGCGCTGCATCCATCAACATCTTCCCCGCCCAGCGATAGACATTGAACCGGCCAATCATGGAACGCATGGAGCGCATGCGATCATGCTGCTCCTCTTCCGGCATGGCGAGCGCAACGGCCATGGCGTTGCTGCTCTTTACCAGATCGTAAGGGTTGACAATCAACGCCTCGGTCAAATCCTGCGCTGCTCCCGTAAACTCGCTCAGGATCAGAACACCACGCAGATCAGCGCGCGCGGCTACAAACTCCTTGGCAACAAGATTCATGCCGTCGTGCAGACTGCTCACGTAGCAAAGATCCGCCGCGCGATAGTAACGAAACACCTCGGGCGGCTCGTGGTGAGATCGCAAAAGGATGACGGGCCGATAGTCTGCCGCGCCAAATCGTTCATTGATACGATCCGCCAGAGCTTCAACCGCCTCATTCAGATCCCTGTACCGCGCGATCTTCGTGCGGCTGGGCTCTGCCAGTTGGACGAAGGTAAAGCGTCCACGGTACTTTGGATAGCGCTCAAGAAGCATCTCGACCGCCAACAACCGCTCCTCAATTCCCTTGGTATAGTCCAGACGGTCAACGCCAATCCCCAGCAGAGCATCGGGCTTCAAGCCAAGCTCTTTCCACACCTGCGCGCGGCACTCCTCCGGGCTGGCGGCCAGATCAACCCAGCGCACAGGCCACTCCAGCGCAATGGGATACGGGCGGACAAGCGTCCTTTGCCCGTGCATGATCACCGCATTATGCTCCCTGTCCCGCCGCGTCTCAAGATAGCGGTCAACAGAATCCAGAAAGTTGTTGCAATGGAGCTGGGTATGAAAGCCGACAATACTGCTGCCCAACAGGCCCTCCAGCAGTTCGTTATGCCATGGGCAGATGCCCATGCGCTCCGCGTTCGGCCATGGAATGTGCCAGAAAGCAATGATGGTCGCCGCTGGCAGACGCTTGCGAATCATGGCCGGAGCCAAAGCAAAATGGTAGTCTTCCACCAGAATGATAGGGTCCTCGGAGTCCACCTCATCACACACGGCGTCAGAGAACTTCTGGTTGACTTGTTGATAGGACGCCCAGTCTTCAGCGCGAAAGGTAGGCCGAGCGTGGGCGATGTGGCACAACGGCCATAACCCCTCATTGGAGAAGCCGTAATAATAGCCCTGCTGCTCTTCGTCAGAGAGCCACACCCGCCGGATGTGGTAGGACTCCTCCTCCGGTGGAACGCGCACGTGATCGCTGCGGTCCACCGTCTCACGGTCGGCGTTTCCACTGCCGTGGGCAACCCACACGCCGGAGCAGGCGCGCATGATGGGCTCAAGCGCCGTCACCAGACCGCTGGCCGGGTGCTGAACTTCAATACTGCCGTCCTCGGCAAAAACATGCGAATACGGCTCGCGATTGGCCAGAATCACGATCTTTTCCCCGTGTAGATTCCGGTTCAGAACCTGCTTCAGCCGGTCTGCCGTCCAATGCCCGGCTAAGTCTTCGCGCTCCTCCGCCATCCGCGCAACCAGCTCTCTTACATCACCCAGAATCGGCTGAAATTCGCGCGGTTGCTTTCCACCCTTGCGCATCAGCTTGCGGACTTCCATGCTCCAGTCGTGGCGAACACGCCGCGCCACCAGTAGAGGAACCCCAAACGCCAACACCGCAAGAATGCCAAACACAAACAGCAGGAACGTCTGCGCTCGAGCCTCTCGACGTTCGATATAACTCAGGTCATGGGCTAGAATCACAAAGCCCAATACCTGCCCTTGGCTAACCACCGGCATGGCAGCCACATACACCCGGCCTGTTGGTAGCGTGGCAATGGTGCTCCATGGCTGTAACTTCGGATTTGCATCGTCCGCCGCCGCGTTCAGCACTCGCACCCGCACGCCCACTTCCGGACACCGGAAGTCTTCAGGAAGGTCCGGAGTCATCGCGCGCACGGTCAGATCGGCATTGCAGGCCGCTACACCAATCACGTGCTCGTTGCGATCAATGGCGTCTAACTGCTTCTGCAAACCTTCGGGGTCATACCAGGCGTCGGCCATGGAACGCGTGGCGCTCACCATTGCAAGTTGCGCATGGACGCTGACGTCACGCTCAAACCATTCGCGCGTTGTGGTCTGCACTACGCCAGCCACAGCCCATGTCAGCAATGCAAGAGCAATCAGCAGGCCGAGGATGAACCTCGCCAATCGTGTCATACATTCACTATACTAACGGCGACGATGCGGGGCGCCGGAAAAATACGAATTGAAGACTTGGGACTGATTGGCAACTGCCAGTTCTCTGCATTGGTGCACAAGAGCGGCGAGATTGCATGGTGCTGCTTGCCCCGCTTCGACTCCGAACCTGTCTTCTCCACTCTGTTGGATCAGCAGGATGGCGGTTGTTTTCGCATTGGATCAGCCGAAACGGAGGAAGGCACACAAGCCTATGTTCCCAACACCAACATTCTTGAAACCACCTTTCACACTCCCACTGGCGACTTCAAGATCATTGACTTTGCTCCTCGCTTTATCCATTACGATCGCGCCTTCCGCCCAAAACAGTTGGTCCGCATCCTGGAGCCGATCTCCGGCGCGCCTCGTATCGAGATCGTCTGCGCCCCAAAACTGGGATGGTCAAAAAAGACGCCAAAGACCGTCGAAGGCTCTCATCATCTCCGCTTTGAGGGCTTCGATGCCGAACTGCGCTTGACCACCGACATTCCTCTTTCCTACCTCCACGGCAGGCCATTTACGCTCACCGGACGGCAGCACATGGTGCTGGCTTGGGGCGCTCCCATTGAGGAGCCAATCGCGCCGCTCTGTGAACGATTCCTCAACGAGACCTCGCGCTACTGGCAGCGATGGGTGAAGCAGTGCGAAATTCCGCCGTTCTTTCAAAAAGAAGTGATACGTTCCGCTCTGGCGCTCAAGCTCCATTGTTTTGAAGACACCGGAGCCATCATTGCCGCCATGACAACTTCGATTCCTGAGTCTCCCGATAGCACCCGCACCTGGGACTATCGTTATTGCTGGCTGCGAGACTCCTACTATGTGCTCAGCGCGTTCGGCCTTCTGGGCCAGTTCGAAGAGCGCGAGCAGTTTATCCAGTTTCTTCTGAACGTTGCCGGCGGCGCGCCGGATCTTACGCTTGCGCCACTCTATCGAGTGGATGGTTCAAGCAATCTTGAGGAATCTATCCTGGAGCATTGGGACGGATACAACGGTATCAAGCCCGTGCGCATTGGAAACGGCGCCGCGCTGCACTCCCAAAACGATATCTACGGGGAGATGGTGCTGGCGCTGGCACCCGTTTTTCTGGACGAACGCATGAGCGCGGAACGCTCGCCTGCGGCATTGAGGTTGATGGAGGGGCTGGCGCGCAAGGCGATCTCCGTCTCCGGCAAGCCAGATGCGGGAATCTGGGAGTATCGCACCGAATGGAAGCCGCAGACCTTCTCCAATCTGATGTGCTGGGCCGCAGCGAACCGCATGGGCAACATTGCCGAAATGTATGTACCTGAACATGCCGCAGAGTTTCACCAAGCCGCCCAACGCATCCACGCGGAAGTGATTGCGAACTCGTGGAACAAGGAGCGTCAGAGTTTTATAGGCCACTACGGTGGCGAGGACCTCGACGCGTCCCTGCTGCAGATGGTCCCGTTGCGCTTTCTGCCGCCACACGATCCCATGTTGAAGAGCACCGTCGACACCATCCACAAAGACCTCGCCCTCGGCGACTGGCTGCAACGCTATAGCTTGAACGACGGATTCGGCAAACCCTCCGTTGCGTTTGTTATTTGCACCTTCTGGCTGGTGGAGGCGCTGGCCGCAATCGGGCGCCACGACGACGCCAGAACCGCTTTCAAGCGAATCTATGCCACGCTTTCTCCCCTCGGACTTCTGGCCGAGGACTATGACCCGAAAGAGAGGCGCATGTGGGGCAACTTCCCCCAGACCTACTCTCACGCCGGCCTGATTCATGCCGCCTTCGCTGCTTCTCCCAAGTGGTCTGAAGTACTCTAATCCCGCCCAGTCGAGCCATGCGTGCGCTTCTCTACCCCAGCAAGCCGTGCGTTCGCCACCATCCTCCCTGTTAACATCTGCACCCCATGGACTTTTCTGTGCAGATCGGTGCTCCCGCTCCGCAGTTCCGGCGCAACTGCGCCTTGACTCCTGCCCTGCAGGCTCAGCCGCCGGACCGGAGTGTATCTCACCCTGCCTGCGCCCCCAACAACCAGAAATTTACCCCGCCAGAAAACCGAAGGGTGGCTAGGACGCATCTTAGCTCCTTGAAACTGGAGCAGAAGGTGCAATCACGCGGCTTCAACATGCTGACGCCGACGGCCTTGTGCCTACTGGCTCCGTTCCGCGCCGGAACGACCGGTCCGCAAATTTTTCTCTTCTGGTGGAGGTTTTACTCTATGTTCCCACGTCTTTGGCAGCTGACTCGTGCGCTGGCGGTTGCCGTACTCGTATTTGCCATCCCTTCCATGGTCTTTGGGCAAACAGAACACGTGGTGGGCCCTTTGGACCTCCAGAAGGCGCAGCAAAACGCGACCAACGCCCGGCAACAGAACATCGATACCTTGCAGGGATTTCTTGGCTCCGCTCAAGCGCGGGAATCCCTGCAGAAGGCGCATATCAACCCTGTCCAGGTAGAGAAAGCCATGGCTGGACTCAGCGACCAGGAACTAGCCCAACTAGCTTCGCGCGCAACCAAAGTGCAGAATCAGTTCGCCGCCGGCGACCTCAGCAATCACGATCTGCTGCTCATTTTGGTCGGTATTGCCGCACTTATTCTCATCATCGTCGCCGTACGATAATCCCAAACGCAGAAGCAGCGTCGCAGAGCGCCACGGACTGCTGATTAGCTAGCAATAGCCAATCGCGCTTTACAAAAACAGTCGGTGCTGACCATCGAGCAGCCTTGGGATGGAAAGGCTGGCTTGCTGCCTTTCCCTTCCCTTTCTGCACTAGAAGACTGGAACCCAGGCAGGCCACAGTTGCCTGAGTAGAGCAATCGAGACCTCCTTGTGCCAGAGCGAGGGTTGAGCGACGCGTCTTCTATATAATGACGCCAGCGGCTTTGTGCCTGAATGCTCTCTTGCTCACCAGGATTCCCGGCCCGCACATCTACCCGGTGGAGGTTGTACTCTATGCTCCGACGTTCCTGGCAGCCGTTTCGCGTGCTGGCGGTTGCCACCCTCGTATTTTCCATCCCTTCCGTAGTTCTTGGGCAAACCGAACATGTGGTTGGCCCCATGGAACTGCAGCAGGCGGAGCAGAACGCTACAAACGCCCGGCAAAAGAACCTGGAAGCCCTGCAAGGCTTCCTGGACTCTCCTGAAGCCCGGGAATCCATGCAGATGACGCATATGGACCCCGTTCAGGTAAAAAATGCGGTTGCAGGACTCAGCGACCAGGAGTTGGCGCAACTAGCTTCACGCGCTACCAAAGTGCAAAATAAGTTTGCTGCCGGCGACATGAGCAAGGAAGATTGGCTGATTTCTCTGGGCATCTTTGCCTTTGTCTCCCTCTTTATCGTCGTCGTCAACCATGATTGAGGAATCCCGTCCCAAACCATCCGATCCTCTGTAATCCCATCCTGAGACACCAAGGAGCCGAGTATGAAGCGCCGCGTCGTGCTGGTAGCCGCTCTATGGGTAGCTGGGTGCGGCGCAGCTATGGCGCTGGAAGCAGCCAACATCTGGCTGGATGTGCCCTTTGTGCGCCAAACCAGGCAGGGATGCGGCGACGCTTGCGTCGCCATGGTGATGCAGTACTGGCAGCAGAAGCACGACCAGCCCACACAGACCTCCACCGATGTGGCGTCCATCCTCCGGGAGTTGCCCCCAGGACGCCACGGAGTGAGCGCCACAAGTATGACAGCCTTTTTCCAGCAACATGGTTATCTCGCATTTGCCTATGCCGGCGATTGGAGCGACATCAAGTATCAGATCTCCAGGGGTCGGCCTTTGATTGTCGCGCTCAAGCCTCAAGGAGACCCGGAGCTGCACTACACTGTGGTGGTCGGCGTGGATAACCCGGAGCACTTGTTACTGATGAATGATCCGGCCCAGCGCAAGTTACTCAAAGTCGACCGTATGCGCTTTGAAAACGAGTGGAGGGCCACCTCTCAGTGGACGCTGCTCGCCGTCCCCAAACTGAAATGACCACAACCGGAACGCACTCCTCGCGTCTCCAGTGGTTTTGCCGACTCCTTCTCTTCCTCCTGCTCCCCGGCAAATTCCCCGCGCTCGCCCAGAACACGCAGGCGCCGCCCCACAACCTGCACCCCACCGCCGACCAGTACTTCCACCAGGGCATGGCCATGGCCAAGGCCGGACGCTGGGCTGCCGCAGAACAATCATTTGAGCAGGGACGACGGCTGGCCCCTCACGATCCTCGCTTCCCGGAAGAGATGGCTGGCGTTGCGTACAAGCAGAAGAACCATGCCCTGGCCGAGCGGCGGCTGCGCATGGCGTTGCGCCTGGCGCCGCAAGACGACTACGCTCTCAACTTCCTGGCGACGCTGTATTTCCTCGACGGCAATAATCAAGCCGCGCTCAAATACTGGAACCGCGCAGGCAAACCGCAGATCGCGAGCATAGAGTATCAACCCGTGCCCCAGGTCTCGCCCGCGCTGCTGGACCATGCCTTCACATTTTCCCCGGCCGGCACCCTGCTCTTGCAGCAGTATCTTTCCACCAAAACTCGGTTGAGCGCACTGGGGATCTTCCCCATGTTCCAGTTGGATCTCGGCGCACGCCCAGATGGTCAGTTCAATACGACCCTTCGCGCACGCGAACTGGACGGACTTGGCGGGGCTGGCTGGGAAGATCTTGCCTTCTTGTTCCAGGGGTTGCCCTTCGCAGCCGTCGAGCCGAGCTTTTGGAACATTCGCAAGCAGGCCATCAATCTCCACTCCATGTTGCGTTGGGACGACGAGAAGCGGCGCGCCTTTGCGCAGATCTCCGGCCCGTGGCAGGACAGCGCCCGCTATCGCTGGGATTGGTTGACGGACCTGCGCAATGAAAACTGGGCGCTGCGCAATGAATCGTCGGGCCCCGCGCCCGTCCTGGCCAGCTTCAACATGCGCACGGAACGCGGAGGGTTCGATCTGGCCTCCTACGCCAGCGACCGGATCGGCTGGAAGGTGGGCGTGGAGCTATCCAACCGCGACTTTCGCAATGTGCGCCCCGGAGCCATCTTGACCCCGCACATGATCGCGGCCGGCGTCGAGATGAAACAGTGGGACCAGTTGACCGGTGTCCTGTGGCGCGTGCCGGAGCACCGCTTCGTGCTCAGCGCCGGAACCCAGTTTGAAGCGGCGCGGCTGTGGTCCACCCCAGCCCAGAGCTTGGAAAAACTGACCGGTTCGCTCCTCTGGCATTGGTTCCCTCGCAAGCAGGGCGATGATTATCAGATGACGCAGCAGCTCCGCTCCGGAAAGATCTTTGGACGAGCGCCGATCGACGAACTCTACATCCTCGGCTTGGAGCGTGATAACGACCTGCCCATGCACGCGCACATCGGCACACGCGACGGACTCAAAGGCAGTGCTCCGCTGGGCCGCGATTATCTGCTCCAGAATTGGGAGATGGACAAGAACATCTACGGAAACGGCTTGATCAAGTTGCAGATCGGTCCCCTTCTTGACATCGGGAAAATCACCGATCCAGGAACGGCTCTGGGTTCGCACCAGTGGATGTTTGACACCGGAGCCGTACTCAAGCTCCGCGTGCTTGGCGTAGGAATGGTGTTTTCCTATGGTAGAGGCCTGCGCAGCGGCGTGAATGCACTCTACGCCGAAGGCTTGAGCGAAGGACCCGCACTTCCGGATGACTAGATGTTGAGCCCCTTCAGGTATGCAAAGCTCTCCCTCATGCTCTGCACCACCGGCTCTGCCGTCTCATCCTGATCGAGGTACGCATAGCGAATTCCCTGCCAGCGCGCCTGCATCAGCAGATGCGGCCAGTCGATCGAACCTTTTCCCAACTCCGTGAAGTGCTCCGCGCTGGGCCCCATCACAAACCCGGTAGGCGCTCCCGGCGTGCGATCTTTCAGATGAATCAGCTTCACCCTGTCCTTGTACTCCTGCATCACGGCTGCGGGATTCTGCCCTGCCTGGACCAGCCAATAGATATCCAGCTCCAGCATCACCAGGATTGGATCCGTGTTGCCCATCAGAACCTGCCAGCCTGTCAGACCGCCATCCAGCGGCTTGAACTCATAACAATGGTTGTGAAAGGCAAACTGCATCCCCGCCTGGCTCAACTTTGCGCCCCATCGGTTGAAGTCGTCAGCGGCCTTCTCGAATCCAGCCGTGGAGTTCCATTGCGCCTGCGGGACCATAGGACAAACCATATACTTCAGCCCCAGTTGGCGGGCATAGTCGATTCGATCTGCGAAATCGGCGTAGTTGAAGTGTGCCGAAACCAGCCCCAGCCCCGCGTCCTCAACCATCTTCTTCAGCTCCGCAGCCGGATGGTCATACACCACCGGATAGAGCTCAATCTGGGTAAAGCCAATCTGCCGGATCGAGCGCAGAATCCCCGCCAGGTCGGTGGCCGCCTGACGCCGGACCATGTACAGTTGCACCCCATAGTTCAGGGGCCCGGGATCCTGCCCCAGCGCTCTGCGAGGGAAAACAATCACACAGCCCGCAGCCAGTGCGGAGGCCTGAACAAACCATCGCCTCGTTGTCTTCATAAGCCTGCCTTTCTCCAAGGCATTCTCTGCCTGCAAGGCCGCACGTCCTTCCAGCCCAAGGCTTTGGCCCCAGCAGAATGCCTGGCGCTCTTGATCTTCCACCGCAACGGCTGTCTCAGCAGGCTTTCTCAGCAGCGAGCAAGTGCGCCGAAGGCACCGCGCAGGGAAGATCCTGCACCACCGCTGAACTTTAGTCTCACCTGCAACCCCTGTCAAACCCCGCGGGCGTTGAAATTCGCGGGTTCTAGTCGATAACCGGAGCGGCACTAACGTTGCGTCAGCTTATACAGCACCAGTGTTTGCTTCGCTGGATAATCGAACACCCTGTATCGCGCCACGGGGTCCATCCGATACCTCATCCCCACCTGGGAGACCGCGCTGTCCTCCCGGCCTTGCCACACAGCAAGCCAGCCCGGCTGGTAGCTTGCCAACACTGCATCCAGACCGTGGGTGATGCGGCTCTCCGGCACTGTGGAAACGCCGGTCCAGAGCGTCAGATCATCACCGCTATCAGAGAGCACAACAGGCCGAGAGCCTCCATCCGCGGCGACGATCGCCGCAATCCCCTGCGCCGCCTCCCAGTAGCTGTACTCTAGATGCGAGACGTACTCCAGCGTCTCCACCGTCATAACGCCCAGACCGGCGATGACGACCAGCAGCATAGCGGCAAAGATCCGCCGCATCCGCTTTCGCTCTCTGGATCTCTTCTCGCTCAACCGGTAGCGATCCCGCACCGCACCCAGGCCCAGCACAACCACCATCATCACCGGAATGGCTATCGGCTCAAAGTATCGGGCATGAATCTCCCCGCGGTATCCAAGAAAGGCCATCTGGCCAGCCACAGCCAGCACTGCGGCGCCAAACAAAGGCATGCTCCACAACTCGCGCAGCCATACCAAAGACAACAGCAACATCAGCAGGGCCATGGGAAACAACACAGGACTGATCCACAATCCATCCCGCAGCAACACCCAGGCCATGGCCGGCACGGAGACGGAGGCCGCATGGCGGGCCGCCATGCTCCACAGCAGCGTGGAATCCAGCATCGCCCGGGGCATCACCAGCAGCCGAACATATCCCTCCCACAGCGCCAACGCCACACCCAGGCTGAGGACAAGCGCGCCCAGCCCGCGCCGCCAATCGCGCCCGTCAAAAGACCCTCCACGCACCTCCTGCTGTTCCGCCGCCTCTTCTCTCAACCGGCCCCAGCTCGCCCCCATCATGAAAAGCACCGCCGGAACCAGTACCACGCCGGTAATCCGGGTGAGCACCAGCAGAGACAGCACCACACCCAAGAGCAACTGCTTCAGCCATTCTCCGGGTTGGGTGTTGCCCGCAACCCAAAGCGCCAGCAGAAACCAGAAAACGGTCACCGGCTCCAGAATCGCCAGACGGTTGAAGGCATAACAGAAAGGATCGATCGCAGTAAGCAACACGGCCAGAGCCGCCAGCCTGCCCGGTCTGGCCCTCCACATCAGGCTGTAGAGCAGCACCAGCGACAGCCCGTAAAACACCATGGTCAAGGCTCTTGCCCAAAGCATGCTCACGCCTGTCAACTTGAACCACAACCCCAGCAGCAGCGGCCAAACCGGCATGGCCACGGCGGAATTCAGAACCTCAGGCAAGTACCATCGCCCCTGTACAAAGTGGTGAATCGCAGCGCCGGCATACCATCCCTCACCCCCCAGCGCGGACCAGCCCATCCACCCTGAACTGCTCGGGAAGTCAGCCCGCAGATGCACCAGGCCCAGCCCATACGCCACCGCGCTCAGCAGCAAGAGCAGGCCAGAGATCCCGCGCCACCGGAGTCTCCGCGCCTCGCTGTTGCCCTTCTGCATGGATTCGATCGTCACGGTTTCTAGTATCACACCCCACCCTTCCACAGCGGCCGCCTCTGCTCCAAGCGCCAGCCACAGCGGACCCTGTAGATCCGCAACCTCAGAACACATGGTTCCGCAGACGCCTGCGCACAGCGCGCAGCCTCACCCTTCCATCGAGCCCAGCAGCATAGGATCATGCGCCGGGAGGGCCCTCCAGCTCTGGCGCTTGCACCTCGCGGAATCTTCCATCCGGCAGCAGTTCCAGGGTAGGAGCGCAAGTTCCCAGCAGCTTTCGCGTCCACCAGACGCCCTCCGTCCGCTTCTCCTCCGGAGTGCTGAACCAATACTGCCAAAGCACCGCCCGCACCTGCCGGGGAGGCAACTCCGGGAACGGATCGTTGCGGAACAAGCTCAGAACGTCCTTGTCCCCCATCAGCAGGCGCTCCTCGGTCAACGGCACAATCGCCGCATTCTGCCAGGAGGTCAAGGAAGCGAACCACAGATTCCAATCAAAGCGCGGCTGATAGGGAGCGTAGATCCCGGGCCGCCCCCGAACATCCTGCGGCTTGAAGCGGAAGAGGTACGGCTTCCAGTTGATTCCATCGTCAGATCCCTGGAACTCAATCTCATACCGGTGCGGGGTCATCACGGCAAACAACCCATATTGATTGGCGATTCGAAAGGGCGCCAGCGCCTCAATGGGAGCCGCCCACACCGGCGCTCCCTGCCAGAACATCAGCACCATCTCCGCCGTCGTGGCGTAGGCAATCCATGCAAGCAGAATCACGCTCACAGCCAACCCCAGAGCAGAGACCCTCTTCAAGACCTTCGCCACAGCGGCTGGCTCCGTCTTCCGCTGGCCCTCCACGGCTTCATCCAGCGTGCTGGTCGACGTGGCTTCCGATTCACCTTCGCGCAAACTCCGTTCACGCTCTGCATCCAGATCCAGGCCGGAGCGTAGGCGCCGCGGCACAAACCGCTCCAACGCCCGATCATCGAGCAATAGAAACGCCAGCACCAGCACCAGATAGTTCAAAAAAGCGTAGTTGGCCGTGGCAATCACCACCGTCTGCCACGCGGTCACAATGCAAAAGCAGGCAATCTTCCATCGCCGCGGAAGAAAGGCCATCCACACCAGTACCAGTTCCATCGCCAACGTGGCAAATGCCGTCGTCCGGTGAAACCAATTCGGCAGATGCTGCAAGTACCAGCCAATCCAAGTGGGCAGCGGCCCATTCTGGTAGTACTGGTACATCGCGGTCAGATTGCGCCAGGTAGGATCTCCGCTCAGCAGCTTCACCGCCCCGGACTCGAAGTAGATCCGGAACCACTCCCATAGCAGCAGCCACCACGCCGCCCGAATCGGCAGGCTCTCCCTTCCCCACCCCGGCCACCAGCCGCCGGGCGCAACAAACAGCGAGAGAAAACCAGCCTCAAGCAGCATCCCATCCGACTGATATTGGCCAAAGTCCTGGGAGACGGCGATGAAGCTCAGAAAGCACACAAAGCAGACTGCCAGCGAGATCCTCGGCGCAACGTTCACCATCACCAGCAGAGACGCCAGCAGACCTGCCCACACCAGCAACATCAGCGCATGGTCGTCACTATCCAGCCATAGCAGCGTCGGCGCATACCAGAAACTCGCCATGCCCAACGCTCCCAGCTTTTGCAGATACTGATCCGCGGGCAGGATCCCATCGCTCCCAATCATCCCGCGAATCTGAAACAGCAGGGCAAGAAAGGCGGAGAGATAGATCGCTCCCAGCGCGCGAAGAAAGATCCAACGCGCAATCAGGTGATGGCGAACACCCAATTCGCGATCAAAGAGAGATCGAACGCCACTCCCAAGGCTGCGCATATCCATTGAACCTCGGCTGCTCCTGCTGCGCTCTTCCAGCCCTCTCAAAAACAGGCCAAGGACAGCATAGCGCACCCTCCGGAGTCTCCACCCGCCAGCCTGCCGGTTATCACCCCATCCGCCAAACAGAGTTTCCGAACAACCCGAAGGATCGGCCTCTCTTGCCCGCAAGCAAGACGCACATCGCCGACGAGTGGCCACACTCCCACGGCAGGACTACCCTATCTTCCCAACACAAGCACTCCGGGCCGCTCCAGCAGGGTAATCGCCTCTCGGTACCCCATCTCCGCCACCGGTTTGAACTCCGTCGCCCGCTCATCAATCTCAATCTTGACCGGCTTCACCATCAACGCCCGGCCCTGCAGGTTCATCTTCAGCACGCTAGGCTGCCACTGCTCTGCATCGCTCTCATAGCTCTGTTCCAACAGGATGGTCCCGCCCTTATCCACCCGTCCCAGAATTCCAAAACCGATATTCACGTCTCGCACCAGGTGGGCTTCCAACCGCACTAACCGGCTCCGGGACGCATCGATCCATATCTCGCCGGCAAACCCCTCCAGCACCTCAGCCTCAAAATCAGGCGGATCGAACTTCGGATTGGGAGTAAAACTCAGTCGATAGCACTGCGCCGCGCCACAGGGGACCATCCCAGCCATTTGGTAGATCTCCGACTCAGGCAGCAACGCAACTAGGTGATCGATCCGGGCAGCATCGCGCTGCTCACTGCTTCTACGCTTCTGTTGCAAGCCGGGATTGGCGGAGAGCGCCTGCAACCGGCTCAACTCCGCCTGTTCCTGCTCCGCATTCAGTGCCTGCCCATTGATGGCGATCAGCCGGGCAACATCCCCATCCCGCGTCTCAACCACCTCCTTGGTTGTCTCATGGTCGCCATCCTGCTTGCGCAGAACATACGCTACGGGACGGTGATTCTTCTCCTCCTGTAATCGGAGCTGAATCGCGCGCCGCACCAGCGCCACCGGATCCACCCCCGCCGGAGTCTGTGCTGCTGCGCCCAGCGCCACCATGGATATCACTGCCAGAAATGCCAGAGAACCCCATCCAGCCTGCGTCCTAGGTCTCTGTTCCCTCTCCCATTTCGCCTTGAGGCTGCAACTCGTCACCCTCTCAGCATATCGAACCCGGCTCCCCGAACATCTAAAGCAAACGCAATCTCGACTCTCTCGCAAGATTCCTTTCGCTGCCTGCCTCCACTGTATGTCTTTCAGAAATCACACTACACTAAAGACATGTCTACGCTTACCAACATTCCGCTCCTCACGATCGATGGAACCCCTACCTCGCTGGCCGCCTACTCCGGCAAGGTTCTGCTGATCGTCAACGTCGCATCCAAATGCGGCCTCACACCCCACTACACAGGGCTGGAAGCTCTCCACCAGCGTTACAAGGACCGCGGCCTGGCCGTGCTTGGCTTCCCGGCAAACGACTTTGCCGGACAGGAGCCGGGGAGCAACCAGGAGATTGCCAACTTCTGCTCTACCGAGTACCAGGTCACCTTCCCTCTCTTCTCCAAGATCGTTGTCACCGGTCCCGAGAAGCACCCTCTTTACGCCGCCCTGATCGCAGCGGCGCCGGAACACATCCCCCACGGCCCCTGGCGTGAAAAGCTGACCGGCTTTGCCGCCAAGAACGGCTTCCCTCCACCCAACGAGCTGCCGGAGCTTCTCTGGAACTTCGAAAAATTCCTCATCGACCGCGACGGCAACGTCCTGGCGCGCTTTGCTCCGGATACGCCACCCGATGATCCCAAGATCACCGCAGCCGTCGAAGAAGCGCTCAAAGCCTCCTAGCTCTGCGCACGGCGCAATCCACGCGCGCCAGCGCAGCCAGGAAACTCCCGGCGTCCGTCGGCTATCGGCTCTCGCTGAGTGTTGTGTGCTGTCGGCGTAGAGATCGGCGACCACGAGAAAATGCAAGAGAGCGTCTTCCGCACGGAAGACGCCCTCTTTTTTCTTTTGGCGCGCTTGCGGCAGAGAAGGCCGCCTGTGAAGCAGGGGACCGGCAGCGGCTTCCCTGCCGGGGCCCCGCGCCACCTCTTTGCTCCGCGCAGGCCTGTCTTTGGGTATGCTGAAACCTACGAAATTCCCATCACGGAAAGGCTCCCATGCATCCGAAACCATTGATTCTCTCCGTTGTGCTCGCGCTGACCACCCCAGCGTTCAGCCAGCCCTCGAAGGCCTCTTCATCCGCCGGCGTCGAGCAGACGCCCATTCTGATTACAGCCGATCTCACCGAGGCTCCGCGCAAGCTGTACCACGCCGACATCGATCTGCCCGTCAAGCCCGGCCCAGCCACCTTTATTACGCCAGAGTGGGTTCCAGGCACCCACCAGGCTACGGGACCGGTGGCCAACATCACTGGAGTTGTCTTTACCGCCAATGGAAAGCCGCTTTACTGGCGCCGCGACGATGAGAACCTCTACGAGTTCCACGTGGACATCCCCAAGGGCGTTACAACGCTCCACGCCCATTTGGACTGCATCGTAAACTCCCGCGCCGATGACAAGATTGCCGTGCTGGAGTGGGACGAACTCATGCTCTATCCAGCCAACATCCCCGTCCGCGATATTCCTATCCAGCCCAGCGTGACCGTCCCCGCCGGCTGGGGCATCGGAACCGCGCTCACTCCCATCGGTGCCTATGACCCCAACGCCAAGGTGGGAGGCACAACCCACTTCAAAGCCACCAACGTCGAGCAACTCGAGGACTCACCCGTGCTCGCCGGCGAGTACTTCCACGAGTTTGCTTTGGCGCCGGAGATCTCACCCAGACATTACATCGATGTCGCCTCGGATGATCCCGAAGACTCCAACCTCCGTCCCCAGCTTCTCGACGAGATCTCCAACCTGGTGCGCGAGGCCGGCACAGCCTACGGTTGCCATCACTACTACGCTTACCACTTTCTTCTCACGCTCTCTTACTACGCAGGCGGGCAAGGTCTGGAGCATGGCCAATCCTCGGATAACGGCACAGGCGAGAAGGCCTTCGCTACCCAACAGAGCCAACTCGCCGACGCTGACCTGCTGGCGCATGAGTTCACCCACTCCTGGAACGGCAAGTATCGCCGTCCCTACAACCTCTATCAGCCCACCTTCGCCACCATGCAGCAGGGATCGCTTCTCTGGGTCTATGAGGGCCTGACGCAATACATGGGCAACGTGCTGGCGGCTCGCTCCGGCCTCAAGTCGCAGGCCGCCTACCGCGATCTGCTGGCAGCTTCGGCCGCACAACTGGACTACAAGTCCGGCCGCATCTGGCGCCCGACGGAAGACACCGCCATCGCCGCCAGCGTGCTGCGCTCTGACAGCCCCGCGTGGTCCAACTGGCGGCGCGGTCAGGACTACTACCAGGAGGGCGAACTCTTCTGGCTGGATGCCGACACCAAGATCCGCGAGCTCACCAACGACCAGAAGTCGCTCACCGACTTCCTTCGCATCTTCCTGGGCAAGGGAGGCAACACCGGCCCGCTGATCAACACCTACAATCGCGCCGAACTCATCGCGGATCTCAACCAGGTGGCGCCCTATGATTGGGCCACGTTCATTCATGACCGCATCGACCTCATCAACCCCCACGCAGACTTCGACGGCATCACCCGCGGCGGCTACAAGATCGTCTATCAGGACCATCCCACACCCGGCATGGCAGCCATGCTCCTCGCCTTTAACCGCCACTTCTCCCCAGGCCCCTATGTCTGGTACTCGCTGGGACTAAGGCTGAAAGCTGACGGAACCATCGACGATGTTCGCTGGGGCGGTCCGGCGGACAAGGCCGGAATCGCTCCGGGGCAGAAGCTGATCGCCGTCAACAGCATCGTCTTCTCCAAAGACGCCCTGCATCAGGCCATCGTCGCCGCCCAGACCAGCAAGGATCCCATCCACTTCCTCGTGCAGTCGGAGAAGTACATCAACGCGGTAAACGTCGACTACCACGACGGCGAGCGCTATCCGGCGATGGTTCGCATCCCGGGCAGCAAAGACTACCTGGATGAGATTACCTCCCCGCTGGCCAAGCATCCGGCCCCATCCACCACCGCATCCGCCAGCCAGAGCACGAACGAATAGCGCTCTCCTTTGCCAGCTCGGCAAGCTTCCTCGCCGGGCTGGCAAAAGACTGACGCAACCCGCAGCTAAGGCGGCGCGTTGCCTCGCTCTTCTATGCCAGCCCGACAGCACCCGTCCAACGGAAAGATCCTGTCACGCTGCCGGACGAGCCTCCACGCTCATCGCGGGTCTGCTTCCTCCGCCGCGCCTGCTCCCGAAACAAACAACCCAGCCAACATCTCTGGCCTATCCGCCGCGAGCAACGGGGCCATGGTGCGCCCCACCAGCAGCAGCACCGGAGCCGGTCCACACTCCACCTTCGCCAGACCATCCAATCGCGCAGCAACCCAGCTCTGCCGTTCCGTCGCTGCATGGCTGATGGCGCAACACGCCACATCGCCGGCCACTCCCGCCTCGGCCAGCTCCCGCGCGATCCGCTCCAGATCGCGTCCCGGCATGTACACCACCAAGGTTGCATCCGTTGGCAGGGATCCGCGCCAGAGCGGCGCTTCCTCCTTCCCCTTGGCATGATGTCCGGTGCAAAAGATCAGCTTGCTCGCGCTCTCTCGATCCGTCAGCGGCAACTGCAAGGCAGCTCCTGCGGCCAACGCCGCTGTTATCCCCGGAACCACTTCAAACCGCACGCCGGCGGCGCGCAGCGCTGCCATCTCCTCCCCCGCTCGGCCAAAGACCAGCGGATCGCCACTCTTCAGCCGCACCACACTCTGCCCGGCACGCGCCGAATCGATCAGCAACGCATTGATTCCAGCCTGGGAGATGCGCGGCCGTCCGCAGCGCTTGCCGACGCTGGTCACCAGAGCATGGCGTTGCGCCAGCGCCAGGATCTGCTCCGGCACCAGGTCGTCATGGAAGACCACATCGGCAGTCTCCAGCAGGCGCAGCGCGCGCAGGGTGAGCATCTCCGGATCTCCCGGCCCCGCACCCACCAGGTACACAACACCCTTCTCTGCGCTGGTCATGAATCTCCCTCGTTCCGCGCCCTAGCCCCCGGCGCCAACCCGCGCTCCGCTGCGTGCAATCGAGCCCGCAGCCGTGAGGGGCACTGCTCATACCCGCAAACCTCGCGCTGCGCCAACTGATGCAGAAACAGCCTGCGTTCCTCATCCGCCGGCTCCACAGCGGTTATCTCACGTCGCAGCAATCCCAGCTCCTTGAGCCACGCTCCGATATCCAACGGCAGCGCCTCCTGGATCTCCCTGCGCAACCGCTGCGCCAGCGCGGGGCTCTCTCCACCGGTAGAGATCGCAATCTGCAAATCGCCACGCCGCACCACGCTGGGAAAGTAGAAGTCACAGAACGGTGGATCATCCACCGCGTTGCAAAGAGCCCCGGCCGCATTGGCCTCCGCAAACACGGCTCGATTCACCGCAGGAGTCGAGGTACCCGCCACCACCAAAAACGCCCCTGCCAGATCTCCATCCCGATACTCTCTCTGCTCCCAGCGCAGATCCCCGGCCTCTGCCCACTGCTGCACGCGCAAGCTGGCCTCCGGGGCAATCACTGTAACTCTGGCTTCGGCCGTCAGTAGGCTCTCGATCTTGCCTTCAGCCACTCGCCCAGCCCCTACCACCACGCAGGGCCGGCTCTCCAACTTCAAAAACACTGGAAACAGACTCATACTCTCTCTTTCTCAACCAATGTTGGCGGGCACTCGTCCCGGCGCCGGGTCGCGGTCCACAGCCTGCACCGCTGCACCGGCCAATAGCTCCCGCAACTCCTCATCGCTTTTGCGGCGGAAGAAGGCGCGCAGGTTCTCGCCGTCTTCGCGCTCAAAAAGATACCCGCGCAACAGCCGCTCGATTGCGTCTGGACAATCCTGGGCGGCAGCGCGGAACCCAATCTGCCGTGCAATTCCAGCATACTGCCCTACTGCTCCGCCAACGCAGAAATAAAAGGCGTCCACCATCCGCCCTTCGTGCTTGATCTTCTTGCCTTCCAGCCCGATATCCGCCAGCCAACTCTGCCCGCAACTATTCGTGCAGCCGGTGACATGCAGCCGGATCTGCTGATCGAACTCCGGCAGCCGCTCTTCCAGTTCGCCAACCAGCCACTGATTGAACTGTTTGGTCTCCGCAATCGCCAGTTTGCAGAACTCGGTTCCGGTGCAGGCTACCGCTCCGCGATAGAAGACGTTGGGCCGCACCTCCAATCCCAGTGCCACAATCTTCTCCACCACCTCCGCGGTCTTCGCGCTGGAAAGATTCACCAGCACCAGATTCTGTCCAATCGTGGCGCGCAGCGATCCATCGCCATAGCACTCACTCAGAGCGGCCAGCCCATGCAGTTGAGCTGGATTCAAGCGACCGTTCAGCACCGTCACCCCAATCGAACTCAATCCATGCTGCCGTTGCGCAACCACGCCCCCATGATCGCGGTACACATCCTCGGCAACCGGCCCTTCTTCGCAGGAATCGAATTGGAATCCGATCCTTTCTTCGATGGCCGCCAACATCCGGTCTGCCGTCCAGCCATGCTTCAGAAACAGGTACTTCAAGCGTGCATGGGTGCGGCTCTGGCGCAACGCCTCCTGCTCGCGGAAGATCTCGCAGACCGCCCGCACCACCGCCAACGCCTTCTCCTGCGGCACAAAAGCATTCAACCGCACAGCCAGATGCGGCTCGGTGGAAAGCCCACCACCCACGCGCACGCTGTACCCTATCTCTTCCCGGCCATCCTTCACGCGCTTCAATCCCGTCAGCGCCACATCATTGATCTCCGGATAGCTGCACCAGATCGGGCATCCCGTAATGCTGATCTTGAACTTACGGGGCAGATTGTAGAACTCCGGATTGCCAGTCAGCATCCGCGCCACCTCCACCGCCAGCGGCGAGCCATCCAACAGCTCATGCCGATCCAGCCCCGCCAATGGACATCCGGTCACGTTGCGCACCACATCCCCACAAGCCCCTTTAGGACTCAACCCCACAGCACTCAGCGCATCCACCACCTCCGGCAGGGTTTCAATGGTCAGCCAGTGGAGTTGGATGTTCTGCCGCGTAGTCACGTCGGCCACGCCCCGCGCATATCTCTCCGTGATCTCAGCAATCGCATGCAGTTGCCGGGCACTGAGCAATCCATTCGGCAACCCGATCCTCATCATGAAATACTCGCTGGCCTTGCCCTGTCCGCCGGAACCGCCGCTAACGCCGACGCCATCGCCCTGCGTGTAGATGCCCCACCACTTGAAGTAAAACTCGGCCCACTCCGGTAGCACACTGCCGCGCCCCTCGCGCGCAAACCGGCGCACCTCATCCCAGGCCTCCCAGGGATTCTTCTCCAGCTTCAACCGCTCAGAGCGCTGCGCCTTTGTCTCCTTCACCGCCAACCGACCTACATCCTGCCTCGCCGTCTCACTCAATGTGTTCTCCCATCTCCTCGGATCCGCTCAACTCCAAAAACACAAAAGCCCACGATCAACTTCGTGGGCACTTGGGGTAATTTGGGAAGTTTTTAGCTGATGCAGCAATCAACCACAGGCAGCGTCCCAGACCCCAAGGTCAGGACAAGGACAACACGCCACGCTGTGCATCCAACTCATAGAGAGAGCATATCGATCCTCGCAGCGAATGGCAACCTCGCCACAGCACGCTACCACAAAACTCCCAGCCGCTACACTCCCAGCCAGGACTCGGCCTCTCTGGCTGCCGCATAGATCTGATCAAAGCTCTCAATGGCATACAACACCGGTTGCATCTGGCTCACGTCCACCACCGTCTCCATCACCTCCACCAGATCGAACTCGCGGATCTCCAGACCAGAGCCTCGCTCCACCACATGCGTGCACTCGCCGTGCGAAGAGATCAATCCGCTGCCATAGACCTTGATCTTCCCCACCTCATGGATCACCCCAAACTCTACCGTGAACCAGAAAAGCCGCCCCAGCCGCTCCAGCGCCTCAGCGCTCTTCAACCCCGCGCAAACTCTCCCATACTCCTGCAAGAAGTCCGCAAACACCGGATGGGCGTGCATAGGCACGTGCCCAAACACATCATGAAAGATGTCCGGCTTCGGCGTGTACTCCATGGCGTCGCGGCTCCGAATCCAGGTAGTAGTAGGGAACTTGCGCGCCGCCAGCATCTCAAAGAACGCATCCGCCGGCAGAAAACCACTCACCGGCGTAGAGTTCCAGCCTGTCCGCGGCTCCAGCCGAGCGCTCACCTTCTTCAACTCCGGCAGTTGATCCGCCTGTAACCCAATCTGCTCAAAACCTTCCAGGTACGCCATCGATGCGTGCTGCTCCAGCTGCGGCAAACGGCGCGTCACCAGCTCCTTCCAGATCGCATGCTGCTCAGGCGTATACGCAGACCAATCCTGCTCGATCAGGTACGGCTGTGCAGCCACCAACTCCCTCTCGTGCCTCACTACCGTCTTGCCTTCGTCTCGTTTGGCTTCCCCGGAACCAACCCACGATGCACCCATGGAATCCTCCCAACCTCTTCCCGTTCCCGGCGCTCCTCGCTGCTCCCGGAGATGGCTCGTCAGGACGACTCCAAGGCTACTCACCCATCGCAACCTTCGACAAGTCCGCTCCCTTGGCCTCCGGCCCAAGCCAGGTCACCACCGTTACCAGACTTCCGGCCAGTAGAACCGTCCATGCCATCACCGGCGTCAGCCTTCCCTGGTAGAAATGGGCCGCGACTGCGGCCTGAAAAACTCCGTTCCGCGACGCCAGCAGGTTCCCTAACTGGTACGCTACGCCGGGAAACACCGCACGCACCGCCGGCGGGGCCAGCTCATTCAGATGCACGGGAATGACGCCCCACGCCCCCTGGACCATGAACTGCATCAGAAATCCGCCCAGCGCCAGCACCACCGTGGTATGGCTCCATGCCCACAGCGGAATCACCGGGATAGCCAGCAAAGCCGCCGCAACAATCGTCTTCCGCCTGCCTAGCCACTCAGAGACCGTCCCGCACACCAGACCCCCACACATGGCTCCCAGGCTTCCCACCATCGCCACCGCAGAGACCAGTGGCAAACTCATCCGGTCATCATGCCGCAGAAACACCGGATACAGATCCTGCGTCCCATGACTGAAGGAGTTGAAGGCGAACATCAGCACGATCAGGAACAGAAAAATCCCTCCCAGCCGCACTCCCAGCCTTATTCCCTTCATCGCTCTCTCCACAAGCGCCTCACGTGGTGGAGCGTTGCGCTGCAATCGCCTCTGCCTTCCCAACTCCCAGCTCGGCGACTCCTCGGCTTTAGAAAGCAGATAGAACACCACTGGCGCCGGCAACGCGCCCAGGACAAACAGCATCCGCCAACTTCCTGCAAAACCCTGCGGATGCAGGTGAGCGACACACAAACCAAACAATCCCGCCACTGCGGCCGCCACCAGATTGCCAAAAACATATCCTTCCTGCAGAAGACCAGAGAAGAATCCCCGTGTCTCCATGGGTAAAGTCTCCATGGTCAGAGCCGCTCCCACCCCCCACTCTCCTCCCATGGCCACGCCATACAACGCGCGGAGCCACAAAAAGGCCTGCCAGTTTGGAGCAAACGCCGAAGCCAACGCAAAGATGCTGGAGCAGCCGATATTCAGCATCAGCGCAGGACGCCGCCCAAACCGCTCCGCCAGAGCGCCAAACAGCAGCGCTCCCACCGGCCGCATCGCCAGCGTCCAGAACAAAGCCTCCGCCACCGCCTGCAACGAAAGATGAAAACTCGCTCTTACCGAATCAAGACAGTAGGTCAGCAGAAAGAAGTCAAACGCATCCAGCGACCAACTCAGAAAGCACGCCAGAAAGACACGCCTCTGGCGCGCGTTCAACCCCCAAAACGGCCGCAGCAGGCTCATCGTCCATCGATCCTCAAACACCTGGCCCTGCGCACGGCCCCACCCTCGCACTCCACGCCAGCACAGTGTTGCCAATAAACTTCGATGGCCTCAGCAACGTCATAGCCATCCTGAAAGATCCTGACCAGAAAAGACGCTCAGCAACCCTCAGGGCCCTGGAAGCGCAGGCCTTCTTCCATTGACCTTCTTTCTCCTGCAATCAGAACCCTCGTTCCCACGGCTGGCAGCCAGACCGCGCAGAACGTCTCTACGCAGAGCCCAGCTACGCAAAACTTGGCCACGCAGCGTTGACCGTGCAAAACTTGCACCGCCCAGCAAGCCAGGCAGCATCGCGTCCCAGTCCCGCCCCCACTACAGCTTGGCCCGCAGCGGAACGCCCGGATCCACAAACGGAATCTCTGCCTTGCCTTGATTTGTCTGTAGAATCTTGTGGTGCAGGCAATACAGCGCCAACTCCAGCCGGTCTGCCACACCCAGCTTGTCGTAGATCTTGCGCAGATAGTTCTTCACCACCTGCTCGGTCGTTCCAATCTGAAAAGCGATCTCCTTATTGCGCATCCCACGGGTGATGCAGGTGATAATCGCCAGTTCCTTTTCCGATAACCGCGGCTGAGATTTCGGGTTGGTCAGCATGGACGCCTGCTCGCGATAGGCGTCGATCACCCAGCTGATCGATTGGTTGTCGATCCAGGTCTCGCCGACGGCAATCTTGCGCACACACTTTACCAGCATGTCCGGCGAGATGGACCGCGGCACCACGCCCCGCACACCACGCCGAAACAACTCCACCGTGTTTCCTTCGTCGCTGGAGGAGATCTGCACAATCAGTTTGGCGTCCGGCGCTCGACGCAGCAGCTCGGGAATCGTGTCCACCGTGCCCGCAATCAAATGTCCTTCCAGCAGCACCACATCGGTCGGGAAGCGCTGCAACGCCGCATACAGGTTCTCCAGCGTCTCTGCCTGCGCCACCACCCGGATGTCGTCCTCCAGGGCGAACACCTTCCGCATGCCCACGCGGTAGATCGCCTGGGAATCCGCCAGAATCACCCGGATCCGTCCAGCGTCCTCATCCAAGGACGCGTCCCTATCTGCCCCGGCCTCATCTAGATCGCCTCTGCCTTCAGAAGCAGCATCGGGTTCTCTCATTGCATCGTCATTGTCCAACGCTTCACTCATAACTGCTCAGCCTCTAAACGAGTATTCATCAATGACCGCTGCGGCCATACACTTGCCTTCCGCCTGCTGGTGTCGAACAATCCGTCCTACGCAATGAAGCAGAACATCCGTCAAACTGCCCATGACAGCTGCCGGCATCGTGATTTCAAACTGAACCACTGCGCCTACGGGTGGAACCTCCCGCGCGACAAACAACAATCCGTTTGCCGACACGTCCTCCGTCATCCCCGGATACTCCCGCTCCGCAGTGCGCAGAACGATCTCCAGATGCAGCGGGAAGCGCACCGCTGCACGCACCGGGACGCTTTCGTAGGACCGATAGAGCGTGGTCAACCGATCCCCTCCCCTCCAGGCATTACCTGCTACAGCACTCCCAACCTAAAGATGTGGGAGTTTGTTACTAAAGAATTCTAATTCACTCATTGCCTTTCCAGAGAAACTTTTCCAAATCCGCCCCGCTCCCTGCAGCCCCTTCACGGCGGTGGATCTTGTCCCCCTGCCTTCCTCCCATCGGGTCGCTTTTTCCATTGCGAAACCCGCCAAAATCCGCGATACTTAGGTGTTCGGACTTTTGTGTCGGTCGGTTGCTCCGGTCGTACCTGCCTGGACCGATTCGATCGGTCGACGATTCATCCGCATCCATTCAGGCCGGGCTTCCGCTGCAACCCATCGCATGATGACCTGCCGAGACACATACCATTGCCTTTCTGAGAGGAATTACCCTGTGTTAATGATTCGCCTGGCGCGCGTTGGCGCCCGCAAGCAGCCCCATTATCGCGTCGTTGTCATCGAGAAAGATCGTGCGCGGAACGGTCGTTCGGTCGAAGTGGTGGGTGCCTACAACCCCCGCACCAATCCAGCCAGTGTCAACCTGCGCCGCGATCGCATCGATTACTGGACATCCAATGGCGCTCAACTCTCTGAGGCCGTCCGCAAAATCATCGCCAGACTGCCGGTAGTTCCTGCCGCCGCTGAGCCAGAGTCAACCACTGCCGCATAAGTAATCATCGCAAGAGTAACCATCGTGACGTGCTCGCGGACCTAAAGATTATCGAAAAATTGCTTCACTTTACAGTAGACTCGCTCAAGTGAATACCGGCATTTCGATGTACCATCTTGGAACTCTGTAATTGGAATGCTTGCTTGGGTCTGCTCAGGTCAATCTGCGCCAGATCCCAAAGTCGGAATCAATGGGACCCCCTTCCACCCTGGAGAAGCGGCTGGTGCCGTGGTGCTGGCGTATTACCCTCTAGAGGTGATTGCGTGTCTTCTTCAAACCCCCTTCAAGACAACAAGCTGGCGATCTCGGAGATGCAAACTCTGATGACGGAGATCACCCGCGCTCTGGTCGACGATGTCGACGCGGTCCGCGTGGAGTCTGTCAGCGATCAAAATGCCGTTGTTCTTCGCCTTCATGTCGCCACAAACGACGTCGGCAAGATCATCGGCAAACAAGGACGCACGGCACGCTCTCTGCGCACCATCCTGGGCGCCGCCAGCATGAAGCTCCAGCACCGTTTCTCGCTGGATATCGTTGAGATCAAACCAGAACACCCCAACGCCTCCAATCCGGATAAGCATGTCTAAGTTCGCAACCCGGGCGCTTCGTCACGCGCTCTGCGGTGTTCTGGCAGGCCAAAATGTTCCTGCTCGGTCCTCGCTCCTTGCACCTGTCCGTTCTGCCCAACCCACCTTTGAGCCCCACCCCCCGTCATTCGCCTCCGTTGGCCCTGCGTCGGTCGCCCTGAACCGCCTTGCCATGCAAAGTGTGCCCCTGACAACGGTTCCAGCCAAAGAACCTGCCCAGCGCAGCTTCGGGGATGACCTCCGTTGACTCGCGTCTCCGGCCCGGATTGGATTCCGATCGCCCGTCTGCTCCGTCCCCAAGGACGGCGGGGTGAGCTTCTTGCCGAACCGCTCAGCGATCTCCCTGGGCTCTTCGCATCCACCCAGGAGGTTCTTCTCTCCGCGCCGGACGCTCCCCTGCTCACACCCGGCGCCGGCTCTCTGTACATCCAGGCTCACTGGCGCCCCTCCGGCAAAAACGCCGGCCGAATCGTTCTCAAGCTCTCCGGCTGCGACTCCATCTCCGCCGCTGAGGCGCTCGTCGGCCGCACCTTGCTCCTTGCCCGGAAAGATCTTCCAGCCCTCGATCCCCACGCCTTCTTTGTCGGCGACCTGACCGGTTGCACCCTCTTCAACTCCGCCCCCACCGCCGCGCCGGATAGTTCCATCTCCCCCCACCCGGTCGGAACTGTAACCGGAGTCGAGTTCATCACCACCCCCGACGGCCGCGTCCGTCTGCAAGACGCTGCACCCCTGCTCGCGGTTGCAACCACGGCCCACGCAGAGCCGATCCTTATCCCCTTCGTTCAGGCCTGGATCGATGCGGTCGATATCCCCGCCCAGCGCATCATCATGCGCCTGCCGGAAGGCCTTCTCGACCCACCATAGACGCCTCCGCAACCACGGAGCCACCAATCACGAAACGACCCCGCTACAAAACCACCACCCCTCGCTCCGCGCAGCGCCCTCCCCGGCAGACTGATAACCTCCGTTCTCAGCCCTGCGCCGGAAGTGGGTTCCGGGTCGTACACTGGTCTCACCTCGAACGTCCTCCAAATCCATGCTTGTCGGCCTCACCTTTCGTCCTCGCTTATGCGCTTTGACATCCTCACCATCTTCCCGGAGTTCTTCGGCGCCCTTCCGAACCAGGGGATAATTGGCCACGGCGTAGTCTCGCGCGCCCTGCGCAGCGGTCTGGCCAGCGCCCACATCCACGATCTCCGCAGCTTTACGCACGATCGTCACCGCACCGTGGACGATCGTCCCTTCGGCGGCGGCGAAGGCATGGTGCTCAAGCCCCAGCCGATCTATGAAGCCCTCGAATCCCTCCACCTTCTGCCCCGGCCACAACGACCCCTCGGCGGCCAGGCCGTCATCCTGCTCTCTGCCCAGGGCAGACGCTTTACCCAATCCACTGCCCGCCGGCTCGCCACGCTGCAGCGCGTCGTTCTCCTCTGCGGCCGCTATGAGGGCGTGGATGAGCGCGTCACGGAGATGCTCTGCGACGAGGAACTCTCCATCGGAGACTACGTCCTCTCCGGCGGCGAACTGGCCGCCGCAGTCCTGCTCGACGCCACCATCCGCCTCCTCTCCGGAGTCCTCGGACACGCCGACTCCAGCCGCTACGAGAGCTTCGGCGAGGCTGAACCCGACCCCACAGCCCCCGCACCGACCCCTGCGTCGGCGGCGACCCAGACAGTCCCAGCTCCGCACGCCAAAGCCGGGACCAGCGAACAGACCCACCCCAGGCCCAACCCCGCCGTACCCCGCTCCACCCACGCCTCCAGCGGCATCCTGGACTACCCCCACTACACTCGCCCCGCTGAGTTCCTGGGCCGCTCCGTGCCAGACGTCCTCTCCGGCGGCGACCACCTGGCCATCCGCCGTTGGCGCCGCCAGGCCGCGCTGGCCAAGACCCTCGCTAACCGTCCTGACCTTCTACGCACGGCGGAACTCTCTCACGACGACCGCAAGTATCTCGCCAGCCTGGGATATACAGGAGACACAGAGCTGACAGAGAACCCCTCGGAAGCAACTGATCCACAGAAAAGGCCCACGTCGGCGAAACAAAGCGGAGCCACAAACCAGGAACGATCCATCCTGCGCCAGGCGGGGCGCAGTGACAGTCCTTGCAAAAGCCGGCTCAGAAGCAAAAAATCCCCGAAAAGCCTCACCAAATCTGGCTCTGGAGAGTCTAAATGACCATCCAGAGGGACCTCCTATGCTACAGGTTCGTCTTCTCGCATCCAGCCTACTCGCCTCAGCTTTGGTTTGGACCACCGCGGCACAGTCCACGGCCCCACAAAAACCTGGTCCACTCAGGGCCTCCATCACCGCTCCCGCCATGCTCACGCCCGGCGCCCAACAGCCGATCTCTGCGGCAGCCATCGAGTCGTTGATGCCGCGCTCCTTCACCAGCAAAGACTTGAAAGGCCTCTCTGTTCCGTCGCTTCAAAGACCGAGGGAGGCACGCGACCAATCCCCTTGCTTCACCCTGCGCAGCTACCACTTCACCCAGCGCGATCTCAAGTCTGCGCACCCGCACGCCTCCAGTGAGACCGACTGCACTCCCGGCTCCAGAGCCCACATCCTCGGCCAGGCCACCGTCGCCAGATCCTCGGTAGTTCGCTCCGCTCCCACTGTGCAGCCCCAGCCAGACAGCGGCAAAGGCGCCTCGCACAACTGAGCAGGCGCGGGAAGTCTCGTCACCCGCACGTCCAGCCCTGCGCCATGATCTCCCGCGCACCTTCGCCTGCGGATACGCACTCAGCAACCAGCGTGCAACAGAGTTATCCCCGGGGCATCTTCTGGCTATGGTCCCCAGAACACCGGCGGAGAGAGAAACCTATTGAGGTAGTTGGAAGTCCACGCCGTTCTGCTGGTTCACTTGCTCGGTAGCTGCCAGATTCAACTCCGAGACGGGAATCTGCTGGTGTTTCCCGGCAGCTACTACATACAGCGTGGTCCGGGTCAGAGCGTAGTTATGGATCTTTTCCGGCGGACGTCCGTCGTTGAAGATCAGTGTCACCGCAGAGGAGTCATAGAGCGAAGGCCCCGACGAGATGGCCGGTCGCTGTTGCATGGGCATCGAACTCGGGCCCTCAGGCCCCATCATCTGTGACGGCATGCCGACATACGGTACCGGCGGCCAGGGATAATACCCCCCACCTGCTTCGCCATAGTCGCCGAATGGGCCCGGCTCGCCCGGTCCACCCGGTCCATAGGATGCACCCCCATCGCCCCCATCACCTTCATCGGGAGCTACCTCGCCGGAAGTATCGGCATCGTAGGACGAGTCACCATCCCCAGATCCATCATCCCCGTATCCATCATCGCTGTAACCCGGATCGTTGGTGTCGATCCACCCTGTGGCCAACGGCCAACCAACGCCCAATCCACCGTACCCATACCACAGCCCATTGTTGTAGGGGAATCCATCCCGACCATACCGCCATCTATGCGGATCATATCCTCTCCGCGGATCATATCCTCTCTGCGGATCATATCCTCTCCGCGGATCATATCCTCTCTCCGGATAAGTCCCTGACGCGGGATGCCGCTCACGATACTGCGACTGCCAGGCTCTTGGTCCGCCCTGCTCTCTCAGCCGTGGAACCAATCGGCTTGTCCCTGCGCCATGGCTTCCACCAGAAAACTCACCGCGGCTGGCGAACGCCGCATGGAAGCCTCCACCCCCACCATGCGCCCCACCCGCTTCTCCAGAGGATTCTCCACTCCGCTGCGCCCACGCCGGAAGAGCGAGCGCTACGACCGCCAGCGCAACAAGAGAAAGTTTCCTCATGTGTGCATGGACGCACAACCGCCGCAAAGGGTTTCCCTGCCTGCTCCAGTTCCCAAGCTCAAAACCAGCGCCTGCCTTCGCCAACGCCGACGCAAAATCACCAGACCCCGGCAGCCGGATGCGCCCGCGGTCACAACCGGCCAAGTCAGCTCGGTCATGCTCTGTGCCCCCGCTCCATCGCTCCGTTGCCCACCAACAACCCAACACCTTCGCGCAACAACCTTCGCGGAAAACGCTTCAAGATCCAGCCTGCCTGTTGTAAACTGGACACTGCGACTTTACGTAAGGAATTCATCATGTCTATTCATCCCGTAATGCAAAAGCTGGCCACCAAGCTCCAGCGCACCGATCTTCCCGATTTTGCTCCCGGCGACACCGTACGCGTACAGGTGAAGATCAAAGAGGGCGACAAAGAGCGCCTCCAGGCCTTTGAAGGCATGGTTATTGCCTGCAAGAAGGGCCCCCAGGGCTCCTTCACCGTCCGCAAGATGAGCTTTGGTCAGGGCGTTGAGCGCATCTTCCCCTACAACTGCAAGGTCGTCGACAAGGTCGAGAAGGTTCGCTCCTATCGTGTTCGCCGCTCCAAACTCTTCTACCTCCGTGGTCTGCGCGGCAAGGCCGCCCGCCTGCGCGAGGTGGAGCGCGGCGCATAGCATATTCGCTCTTTTTCGATACAAGAACTTGCACCCCAACAACAGCGGCGACCCGGTCTGGGTCGCCGCTGTTGCGTTCTCTCGCCCTACTTGACTTCTACTGGGATGCGGACGCCGTAGACGGTGCCCCGCTTACCGACGCCACAGGTTGGTTCGCCGTCGACGGTTTCGCCATCGTCACCTGCCCTTTGGGAATCGGAATGCACGGCTGCACCACCTCCTTCTGCCCTGGAAGCACCGGCGGCGCGGCCTTGCGCATCTCTCCGCTGGGGCACGGCTTCAGCAGCATCACCGGCCGCAGATCCACAGGGACCGGGGGAGGCTGGATAAACGCACCCTTCAACGGCGCGTTTTCGTGACTCCCAGGCCACTCATACGGCGTCTTCAGCGTTGACCCATACCCCACCGCCGGAAAGGAGGAAGGCAGATTGAACTCCCTATCCAACATTACAAACGCCGGCGCTGTCTTCTTCTTCTTGCCCAGCAGCCACTGATCAGAAGCAAGCTGCAACACGTGTTCACCCGCCGTCACCGTCAGAGTGTTCTTGTCAAACGCTGTCTTCTCTTCCTTGGCTCCCGTAAAGGGCTGGCCAGACACCACCAGCGTTCCAATCCCCGGCGCATACAGGTAGAGATATTTGAAATCGGCAATCTGATAGTTCAACTCCGCTTTGCCGATCATGCCATCCACGGTCAACGTGCCCCGGCTGATGGTCATCGGCGTCATCTTCGGCGGCCTCACTTTGTGCGCATGGAGCTTCTTCCCATGCTCGTCGTATCCCAGTTCGGTTGCCGTCTGGAACACCGGCTTGCCGTTGGCGTCAAACAGGGGATGCCCATGCTTGTCCCGCTGCTGCTTCACCGGCGGATAAAACATCGGTTTTCCATCCGGATCAAGCCGCTGCTGCCCCTCTTCATCCAGAATCGGCTTCGGCGGCAACACAACAATCGTGTTTGGACCGGTATAGATCTTGCTCTTGGCCTCGGCTGCCTTCTTGGCTATCTTCGCTTCCTTTGCCTTAGCCCTTTCAGCCTGCTTCGCGGCTTTCGCCTGGGCCTTGTCCACCGTTGCAGCGGGCTGGACCGCCTGCACCGCAGCCGCTTGCGTGCCGGCCGTCGCCGCTGCAGATCCGCTCTGCGCCAACCCACCCACCGCCAACCACATCGGAACGCCGATCAGCAGCAACTTCCAACTTGCTTCCACTCGCATACACCCAATCTCCCGTGGGAAATCCCTTATCGAAGGATTTGCTGCAAAATACCAATTCTTGCCGTCAGCATAGGGCAAAACACAACTCCTCCACTAGTACCTCCGGACACACTCCCACCTTTTGTCCCCTGTTTTTACCTCCTGTCCTTGTCTCCTGTTCCGCGCCCGGTCCAGGGCCTTTCAACCACATGCGTCTCCTTGGCAATATCCATAGCAGCAATCCAGCCTTCCGATGTCTCCTCCGCAGGCGCTGCACCCAGCCGCATCGGCTCAGCAAGACGCTACAAGCGGGCGAGTCTGCCCCTCACCCCGGCCAGCCCGTCCCCTGTGTCGCAGGCCGTCTTCACACCCGCAGCATTCCACTCCTCAAGCATCATCTACACTTAAGGAGTACGCCATCCAGACAAGCCGCTCTGGGTGCGCTATCAGCGCGGATCATCCCCCAACATGGCTCCCATGCTCCCCACCCCCCAGGTCGATCGCGCCCGCAAATCCGCCAACAGGCAGCAGAGGCTGCGCCAACTGGTCTGCTCAGACGCGCACGAGCAGGCCCTCCGCAGCCAGGGCTTCCGCGTAATCGCCGGAGTGGATGAAGTGGGTCGCGGCGCTCTCTTTGGCCCTGTGGTCGCCGCCGCAGTGATTCTTCCTCCCCAACCAGACGATCTCCGCAGCATGGGTCTCACAGACTCCAAACAGCTCAGCCGCAAGCAGCGCGAAGAACTGGATGCCAGGATCCGCGCAGTCGCTCTTGACCTTTCGATCGCTGAAGTCGACGCCCAGACCATCGATTCGCTCAACATCTATCAGGCCTCCCGCCTCGCAATGCTGCGCGCCGTCCAGCAACTTACCCTCGCTCCGGACCACCTGCTCATCGACGCTCTGCGTCTGGACCTCTCCCAACTGACTCACCCCTGCGCACAAACCAGCCTCAACTACGGCGATGCGCTCTCGCTCTCCATCGCCGCCGCATCCGTCGTGGCCAAAGTCCATCGCGATGCCCTCATGCGGACGCTGGATCTGTTGCACCCGCATTATGGCCTGGCCGCGCATAAGGGCTACGCCACGTCGGCCCACCGCAAAGCGCTGCTCCAATACGGCCCCACTCCCCTCCACCGTAACAGCTTCGCCCCGGTTCTCGCCGTCAGCACCAGAACCCAACTCGCCGCAACGGTCTCCTCCGGCAGACTCTTTGCCGAACCAGCCGACGAACCCTCCTCAACCCCGCCCCGCAACAGCAACGCCCATGGCAGCACAGCTAACCATAAGCCAACCAAAGCCAACGGTCCAACCATCGTTGGAGAGGAGGAAGATATTTCGTGGGACTAAGACTTCTTTGCGTCACCGCTCACCCTGACGACGAGTGTTTCGCCTTCGGCGGAGCTCTTGCGCTGGCCTCCCTCCGCCAGGTCGAAACCTCTATCATCTGCCTCACCGACGGCAGCGCCGGATCAAATCGCGGCCCTGCGAACTCCCCGCGCGAACTCGGCCGGCTCCGCCGCGCGGAGTTCGCCGCTTCCTGCCGGATTCTTGGCGTAAATCACCATGAGATCCTGGACTACCAGGACGGCCAACTCGAGCACCAGACCCTCTCCAGGCTGGCTGCCGACCTGGTCCAGCGCATCCGCATCCTTCGCCCCCAGGTGATCATCACTTTTGGCGGAGACGGAGGCCTGAACACCCACGCTGACCACACCACGGTCTCGGCTGCCGCTACGGCCGCCTTCCACTGGGCAGGCTCACCAAAACGCTTCCCTGCTCTGGGGGATCTCTACACCCCACAGCGTCTCTACTACCTCACCGCCAACTTCTTCCTGGAAGGACGGCTCCGCCACATCCCCGCCCCATGGACGCTCACCTTGGATGTCAGCTCCGTTCTGCCGCGCAAACGTGAAGCCATGCGGGCCCATACTACGCAAGCTCCGCTTATGGAGCGCGCCAGCCCCATCTTCGACCAGTACGGTCAGCAGGAGCACTACCTGCTCGCGGCCTCCGTAGTCGCTCAACCGGCCACCCCATCCACTGATATGTTCGAAGGCGTACTCGAGTAGCCGGCCTTCTACCGCTGCCATGAAGCCTTCGCTTCCCACAGAGATGGAACCTCACAGCCGCCCCGCATGCTCCTTGCGCTGCAAGGCTCTGCGGCATCTTCCGGAAGGAAGGGAGCGAAGGAGGGAAGGACGGCTGTCATGGATGAATGAATGGATGGATGGATGGCCGGACGCCTGCTGCGAAGTAAGCGAAAAACGCCTCTTCTCCCTGCCGAGCCTGATACGGCAGCGCCGGCTCTTGTAGACCCCAATCCGCGGTGTGCCTCGGCGTCCTAACCCTTCATTCGGCTTGACGCCTCAGTACGCTCCCTCACTCTGCATTGCCTTCTGGCGAGGGGCGGACTTGGCTCGCGTGCTCATCCAGAATCCCATCCTGATCAACAGCAGCACCGTCAGTACAGCCGTCACCTTCCACGGAGTACGTACGCCCGTCTTCACCAACCACCAGTAGTGTACGCAGCCCAAGACCCCGGCCAGGTAAATCAGCCGGTGCAGGCGCTGCCAGTTCTTCCCTCCCATGGCTTGCAGCACGCGCCGCGGAGAAGTCACGGCCAGCAGGAGCAAAATGACCCAGGCGACCAATCCAACCTGGATAAACTTCCTCTTCTTCAGGTCATCCAGGATGGCGGGCCAGATCAGATGCAACTGGCGCCATGGCTCCAGCACCCGGCCGGCCTCCAGGCCCGCAATGGCCGCAGGCACGTTGTACCCGCTGAAGAGCAGTACATAGGTCAGCAGATGCAGCGTGGCATAGAAGAACGCATAGAGACCCACCATCCGCCGAAACCGCACCAGAACATTCAGCCGCTGCTTTCCTGCCTGCTGGGATAAACGGCGCAGCGGTGTGATAGCCAGGTCAGCCAGCAAAATCCAGAGAGCCCAGTTCCCCGTAAAGTGCGTTATGTAGTTGACCGGATCTGCCTGGGCAACCAGTGCTCCATTGAAGTACATCCGCACCAGATCAAACGCCGGCAACAGACAAAGCGCATGCACTGCGGTCTTGCTCACCACCATCCTTCGATCGGTCATGCTCCTCGCGTCAATCCCACCCTTTCAGCCTTCGCCACTCCTCTTCGCCCACGTCATCACCTAGGGAACACAGCCTGAACCGGAGGCCAGAGAAGCATCTGGAGCATAACCTCCCATCTCAACATTTATACCCGTACCACCCTGCAATCAAAAGTCCTTGCGCAGGTTCATTCCCGCATACATAGACGCCACCTGGTCGCTATATCCGTTGAACATCAACGTAGGCACCACCTGAGGGAACAAGCTGTAGGAGTTCAGCAGTCGCTCATGCGCCTGTGACCAGCGTGGATGATCCACATAGGGGTTGACATTGGCGTAGAAACCATACTCATTGGAGGCGAGTTCGTTCCATGTCGTCGGCGGCATATGCTTCACGAACCGTATCTTCACAATCGACTTGGCTGATTTGAACCCATACTTCCACGGCACAATCACCCGCACCGGCGCTCCCTGCTGATTCGCCAGCGTCTCTCCATAGCTTCCAAAGGTCAGCAGCGTCAGCGGATTCATCGCCTCATCCATGCGCAGGCCCTCCGAATAGGGCCACGGAATCCCGAAGGGCAAAATCTCTTCTTTGGAGTTTTCCAGGGAGAGAAACTGCACAAACTTCGCCTCCGGCAGCGGCTCCACTACCTTGATCAACTCTGAGAGTGGGAACCCGTCCCACGGAATCACCATCGACCACGCCTCCACGCAGCGGAATCGATACACTCTCTGCTGCATCGGCTGCAGGTGAAACAGCTCTCCGAACTCGAAGGTGCGCGGCTTGGCCACCAGCCCCTCCACCTTCACATTCCACGGATAGGTCACCAGCGTGTGCGCATTCCGGGCCGGATCATCCTTCTCCTCGCCAAACTCATAAAAATTGTTGTAGCTCTTCGCCTTTCCTTCCGGAGTCACGGCTCGATCCGGCACCGTATACTGCGTGGCCACCAGGTTATCGATCTTCACCTCAGCGCCTGCCTTCTCCGGCATCGCCGCAGCCAATCCCGCTGCCGCACCCGTTACTGCCAATCCCTTCATTAACTGCCTGCGGTTAAGCTGAAACGCCTCATAGGTCTCCTTAGGCGTAATCTCTGATGCGGGGGGCTCTTTCACACGGTTCTTCGGATACAACATCATCGCGGCGCCTCAATTCTTGATCCTTGACTGCCTGGCCCTTCTTCACTTCGGTCAATCTCATGTCCACACGTTCTGGCAAACCCCGCGCACCACCCGGGACCGACCTCTCCACAGGTCACCGATACCCCGCAAGAGGAACACAGACACTTCCACCTTATGAGACGAAGGTCATAGCCTAAAGATTCCATTCATTTTGCTAACCTTTCGCATCATGCACAAAATGCCTGAGAAAACTCCGGGGAACCCCAACACCCCATAGCTCCGCCTGGACCTGCTCTCTGGGTCCAGGGCCCTTCTCAAGACCTTGCCGCAGGATCGCCGGCTCTTCACGAGAACCTATAATCCAGGAACAGGGAGGCGCTCTTGACAAAGTCGCTGATATCCTCGTCTCCAACACGCAGGGACTTTCTCCGTAACGCGGCTTTCGCTTCCGGCGCGGTGGCCGCAAGTGGAGCCGCCGTCCCCCAGGCCGATGCCACAGATGCCTCCACCACCTCTGCGCGCCACCCCAATGTGCTGATGCTCTGCGCCGACGAGTTTCGCGCCGACTTCATCGGCGCGAACCATGAAAACCCCTCCACAAGAACGCCGAACCTGGATCGGCTGGCCGCGCGCGGTACCAACTTCCGCCAGTGCGTCTGCAATCAGCCTCTTTGCTCGCCGTCGCGAGCATCCTTCCTCACCAGCCGCTACGCCACAGAGACCGGCGTCTGGAAGCTGGGTCCGGAGTTGAATCATTCCCTGCCCACCATCGCCACCGAGTTTCGCAAAGCCGGCTATTCCACCAACTTCATGGGCAAGTGGCATGTCTCCCAGACCCACCTCCCAAACGGCAGCACGCAATTAGGATGGATCCCTCCGGGCCCCTCACGCGGCGGCTTCGACGACCTCTGGGAGGGCGCAAACGTGCCGGAGATCGTCTCCCATCCCTATCAGGGGAACTACTGGCTCAGCGACGGAACCAACCTCGGCTACAGCAATCAGTACCGCGTTGATTTCATAGCCAACCGCGCCATCAGCTTCATCGAACGCAAGCACGACAAACCCTGGCTGCTCTTCGTCTCCCAACTGGAGCCTCACCAGCAGAATGACATCGATTCCTTCGTTCCGCCGCGCCGCTACGCCGACGAATTCTCCTGGCTGCTCTACCGCTCCCAGCTATCGGCCCAACAGCAAAAGGCGCTGGACGCCGACTTTCGTCCAAAGCAGCCCGCCTATGCCGACCCCTATGTCCCCGAAGATCTCCGTCACCTGCCAGGGAACTGGCGCTCCCGCCTTCCCGGATACTACGGCTGCGTGCAGGCCATCGACGACTGTGTCGGTTCCCTGGTAGCGGCGCTGGAGCGAACCAATCAGATCGACAACACCATCCTTGTCTTCTTCTCCGACCACGGCAACACCTTCCGCACCCGTCTGGGAGAATACAAGCGATCCCCGCATGATTCCTCCCTGCGCGTCCCGCTGCTTTTCGCCGGGCCCGGCTTCGATCGCGCTACCGTAGTCGATCAACTCGTCTCGCTGCTGGATCTGACGCCAACGCTACTGGACGCCGCTGGCATCACTCCTCCCGTCAGCATGCGGGGCAAGCCCCTCAAGCCACTAGCGAACAGTGCGCAGGCACGGCAACAGTGGGACTCCACCGCCTACTTCCAGATCAGCCAGTCCATCTGCGGCAGGGGCATCCGTACCCGCGACTGGTGCTATTGCGCCTTCGATCCCACCGCGCGCAACGGCGAACTGGAGTACGGCAATCCTTACCAGGACTTCGCGCTCTACTCCATCTCTGGCGATCCAGCCCAGTTGGTCAATCTCGTGGGCCGCCCTGAATATCAGAGCATCGCCAAGGACCTCCGCGAAGAGCTACAGCGCAGAATCGTGGCAGCCGGAGAACCTGCCACAACCATCACACCGATTCACTACTTCGCATAGTCACCACCGGGTTGACGCGAGCCGCGTCTTCCCGCGCCTCGGTGGCCGGCTCACAATCTGCCCATACACAGCTACTTCAAAACTCGCCAGAGAGACGATCCCAGGACCTGATCGTCTTGCCGTTCCGCAGCATGCATCTGAAAATGACATTGCTTAATCATTCGCGCAGAACTCAGGCATAATCTGGACAACTCCTTCTATGGATTCGCGGCTCTCATCGCACGCATACTCCCACAAGAGACTAAGCCAGGCAGATGCTTCTGCCTGGCCTCGCCTCCTATTGAGCAACGATCATTGCACCGTCAAGGGCACCGTGACGCTCTCGCTGATCACATTCGCGCCCGCGCCAGAGCTCGCGGTTACGGTCACCTGACTGGTCCCGGCAGGCGTCCCAGGATTACCCGAAGACTGGGACCCGCCACTACCACCGCTGCATCCAACTGCCATTCCACCAACGCCCAGCAAGAGCGCCAGACACAAGAGCGCGGGCAGCGATCTCCTTCTGCGGAAGAAGAACAGACCCAGCGCTAGAACGGCGCCTCCGCCCGCAAATGGCCACGGGGCCAGATCTTTACTGGTCGTTGGCGCAGTGGTCGTAATGGTCATCGTGGTATTGGCTGCTGCCGTTCCATTCGGCGTTACAGTTGCCGGAGAAAAGCTGCACAATGCCCCCGCCGGCAACCCGGAGCAGGCAAAGCTGACAGCCGAGTTGAAGCCGTTTACCGGCGTGACAGACAGAGCAATCGTACCGCTTTGCCCTGGCATAAGGCTCAAGCTCGCGCCACTGGCGGTCAACGTGAAGCCAGGATTCAGCACAACCTGCGTCACCGCGTCCGCCTGCGACTTAGGGGCCTCCACATTCCCGGCTTTGTCCGTGGCAATGCTGTAGAAGCTATAACTTCCTGCCGTCGAAGCCGTATAGGTCGCCGAGGTCGCGGTCGTCTGCGATTGCCAGATGGAATACGATCCGCCATTCACCGAGACGTAGATATCGTAAAAAGCGATTCCCGATCCGGTGTCCGTGCCCGACCAGTTGACGGTAAAGCTGCCAGACGTTGTCGTGGCCGGCAGCGCCTGAACCGAGCTCGACGGAGGAGTTACGTCCAAGGTGTTCGTCCACGTTTGCGTACTGAGCGGCGCATTGGCATCGAAGACCACCGTCGCCATATTGCTGATTACAGTCCCAGTGGTGTCGCCGGCCTTGGGCGAGACGCTGAAGATCACGCTGCCCTGCCCGGACACGCCGTCAGTGTCGGGAGGCAGAAATCCAACGCTGGGATCGGTTGGCGGTAAGCCTGTGGAAGGATCAATGGAAGTAAACGTCCAGGTCAACAGGCCCGTCTGCGCACTCACGCTCCCCTGAATCCGCACGGATAGGCTGGAGTTGATACTAAACAGCGTGTTGTAGTTCTTGGCGCCCGGCGGAACACTGAGAATGTTCGTGCCAAATGTGAAGGCAGTTAGTTGAACCGTGGTCAGATCGACCTTGGTTGGATCAAGCTGGTCTGTAACCACCACCTGGGCTGCCGGCGCAGTCGCCGTCGGTTGGTTTTCAAACGCCACGTTGTATGTCAAAGGGATAGCACGCACGTAATGGCTGGTCGATCCATCCCCTGTGGGACCTCCTTTGTCATTTGGGTCAATGGAACCGACAGGTTGAGGGTTTAGCGGCGATGCAGGCGGCAGAATCGGAGGCGTAGGCGGAGGCGAACACGCCGAGGATCCATCCTCCGGACCTACGGCATGCTCTTGTCCTCCTGCATTGCCAAGAGAAACGGCCCTGAGAAGTTGCGTCAGGTCAGAGCTTTGGATCTTGGCCCCTGCTGCAGCAGTGTTGAGAGGACCCGTGATAAATTCACCCAGCGCTGAAAGTTGCCCAAGCCTAAACCCGATCGTGTACGGATTAGACGAACCTGCAGGCGGCTCACCAGTGATACCAGCCGCTTTGCCCGTAGCAAATCCCTCACCAAAACCTTGCGGAGTTGGGGTCGAGCTGCAACCGCCACCATCATGCGGCCGCACACCGATTGCTCGCATCCCCAGCGTCTGCCCCGGAGACTCCGTCACCTGTGGAGTGAAAGGATTCTGAGTCGTCTGCGAATACGCTATGTATGTGCCTAGACAATTCAAGTAATACGCATTGCTCGTGCTTGTGACGCAGCCTGGCGTGTATGTGGTCAAAGCGCCATTTACAGCCTGCTGAAAGTCTGAATATGAGCCGAACCAGGGAGGCTGGAGAGTGGCGACCAGCGGAACTCCAGACGAAGCAGCAGGCGCAGTAACTTGCAAGGTCACCGTAGAGGTTTGCCCAGGCGCAACAGCCGGAACAAACAGCGAAACATAGCTTGTGTTCCCCACCGTGCTTGCCAGGGACTCACTGTATGCCTGAGTAAATCCATTGATGGTGAATGGGATACCTTGTGGCAGAGAAACCCAGAGCGGCACAATGTAGGCGTCCTGAGTACCGGAATTGGTAACGTTGATGTAGAACGTTGTGGGCACGCCAATACGCATCGCAGATCGGCCCACCAGCTCTACAGATAGATTCGGCTGCCCGCCGCTCTGCACCGTCACGGCATTGGCGGCATTCAGCGTGCTTCCGCCATTGGGGTTCGTAACGACGATGTTGTAGCTGCCCGTGGCCGCGCCGCTAAGGTCAAAGCTGCAGCTCATGGAAGTTCCTGCACTGTTGACATAGGTCGACGAGGCGTCGATGACGGTCGAACCCTGCACCAGTTCACAGGTCGCACCCTGCTCCATACCAGAGCCGTCCACGGTCAGCGTCCCGTCACCCGAGTTGCCAAAGGTTGCCAATCCGACTACGGAGATGGACCCCGATCCCAGTTCAGAAAAGAACCAGTTGCTCCCATCCAGCTTGCCCTCCGCCAGCGTGGATTGGAAAGCGTCAGCGGTCACAGGGAAATCGCTGGAGTTGGTCGCTCCCACAGCATAGATATTGTCCTCCGCATCCAGAGCAAAGCTCGTCAGGCTGTCCGTGGCGTTGCCTCCAAGATAGGTGGAGTACTCCGCTTGGGACCCGTTCGGATTCAGCTCGATGATAAATCCGTTCTGCTGACCCGCGAGCGTCGGTTGATACGGTGTTCCAACCATAGGAAAGTTGGACGCCTGGGTAGACCCGGCCACCCAGGGATTGCCCGCCGCATCCACAACTACCTTAGCGGGGAACGTCTGCCCCGGGCTTCCGCCCAGATACGTGCCCCATAAGGGCTTTGTTCCGTTCGAGCCGAGTTTCATGAGAAATGTTACCCACGCTCCCGAACCGCTGCCGGGAAATGTCGTTAACAGGGCGCCCGTCGTTACCGGAAACTTGTCGGACGCCGTCACTCCCAATACATATAGGTTTCCGGATGAGTCGAAGGAGAGCCCCCATCCAAACTCCGAACATGCAGCTTCAGACGCAGCCTCCGTCTGGCCGCTGAGATAGCTGGAGTACATCAAATTCTGAAGGTTCGGAGAGAGCTCTCCATAATCTGCTGCAGAGTTCAGCGGCACGGCTCCTGAGTTGCACCCTGGGCTCAGCGCGCTTACCGTGGGCTGCAGCGCATTTGCCGTGGTTGGCAGGTTGGCGGTGTACCCCTGGCCGGTAAACCACACATTCCCATTTGCGTCCAGGGCTATCCCCACAATTTTGTTTCCTGTAAAAACGTCGTTGCTCTGGGGCGTATCCGTGCCAAAATAGGTAGCCGCCATCAACGGGCTGGCGGAGGATTGCGTGAAGTTGAAGACTGCAACAAACCCATTGTTGCCGCCGCTGCTTGCCAGGGTCGGTTTGTATACCCCGGTCGTCGTTGGAAGCCCGGGACCGGAGTAACCTCCCAGGTAGATGTTGTTGTTATTGTCAGAGATCACCTGATAGCCGCGCGATATTCCCCCTGAGGCCGTAGGGCCGTAGTAGGTAGAGTATTTCAACGTTGTTCCATCCGGGCTCACCTCCGAAAGAAACGCGGTCTTTCCTCCGGATGACAACGCCGACTGAATCGAGTTTGCCGTCGTTGGATAATCGGGAGAGTTCGTATATCCGGTGACAAAAGCGTCGTTGCTCGAATCCAACGCAATAGAAAAACCGTAATCGTTGACCGAACCTCCGATAAATGTGGAATAGAGCAATGCCCCGGACGGAGAGAACTTAGCCACTACGACATTCCGTACATAGGTCCCGATATCCTTACGCGTTGTCTGATACGCATTGGCCGAAACCGGGAAATTTTGCGAGGCTGAAAAGCCCACAATATAACTGTTGCCGGCTTTATCCAGCGCAATACCCTGGGCTTCATCATCATGAACGCCACCAACATACGTGGAGTATAAAAGGCTGACCGTCGGGTCGATGATAAACGGCTTCGTTCTGTCGTAGCTGGCGAATTGGAAGCCGATTGTGTTGTCCGCATGCAGAACAAACTTCCCTCCAATCATCTTCTTTCCGTTTGCAACATCCTGATACAGCAGCGGCATATGAAGAATCGCCTCGCTCCCACTGCCCATCCGTAATGCGCCCCCATCTGTTATCTGCTCGGAATCGCCTCCGTCCATCTGGAAGCGAATCTCCCTCGGATCCGCTCCCGCGGCAACCACAAAGTCATACTCCAGCCTTCCATTGTGGCTATAGAACACCACGTCAATGCCAGGATACAGATTGTGGTACTTCACCCGAGCATAGGTATTCAAGTGATGAATCCAGCGGCTTGGATCCTTGCCTAGAAAGTAGTTCACCGTGCCCGCCTGCTCATCCAACGGCTCCAAGGTCACGTCAGGGTTGGCGCCAAGAAAGCGAAGATGCTGTTCCTTGATCGCAAATCTCATGGCTTCCGCCTTTGACTGCAACGGCCCTGCTAAAGCGCTTGCGGCTGCGTCCATCGTTCCACCAGAGGCCCCCAACCCCGGAATCGGATCGGCAATGCGTAACGTCATCCCATCTCGATTCAACAGGACCTGCAAATTATCCGTCTGAGCGACGAATAAGCTGTCCGCTGGCGCCTGACCACGGTTCTGCGTAAACAGCACAGGAATCGCAGGATTTCCAGCCCGATTCAACGGCTGGAGGCGAGTCGGCTTTTCACCGTCGCTCACCACCCTTTGGACCAACTTTGTTTTCATCCTTGTAGGGCTTTCTGCACCAACCAAACGGGTTGAGAAAACAAAAAAGGCGAAGATCATCTGCGTAGCAAAACACACAGACAGGAAGGAGCGGAGGAAGGAGCCACGGTAACGCATAAGAACTCCTGGACAGGGAGATAAAAAGCACTTCTGTCTAAAGGTGTTCGGAGCCGTGGATTCATCACGCACATCTTTCAATTATTTTTTCCGGTGTCCGCTGGGGATTCATTCAAACAGGGTTACGGGTCCACCCGCGGCGGAAGAACTGACTGCAAACTCGTCCGTACGGATGCACCTGCCGGTAGCAGCCTCCAAACCCCGTCCGGCATTTCAACTCAAATCGGGTAGACAGATTTCCCCCTATCTCAAAGCCACCCAATTGGCCACAGCGGGCCGCTTCCCCATCAAGCCCCACCCCGCCTACACCACAGATTCTACTGAACATCAGCGCATTGAGGCGGCCTTACAACCCTCCGGCCAGATGCTCCACTCCGTCCCTCACGTCCCGCCAATGGTCAACCAACAAAGCTACGGTTGCCCGCCAGTCGTCTGGTCTAACTCCTTATAAAAGTCGCGCACCGCGCTCCACGCCGGCTTTTTCTCTCGCTCCTGCGTAACAACTCCCTTTGCATTGATCTTCCAGGTTCCGTTCACAAAGTCCACTCCTCGGGGAAATGGAAGTGGAAAGTCGTTATAAAGCCACGGAGCCCCGCCGGCGATAAAACCACGGCGTGACGGCGCATAGATCTGCGCCATATGAGCTTTCAGAAAATCTACCTGGTGCTGCAAGGAATAATCCCTGCTCTTGGGGTTGGTTCTCTTCCATCCCGCAATCGATTCAGCACCATACTCACTCACGAAGATCGGCTTTTCAGGGTACTTCGCATGCAACAGATCCAGCACCGGACCCAGATCGCTGTCCTTTCCGTAATACCAGCCGTAGTACTCGTTGATGGCGATAAAATCAACCGGCCCAAAGCTCACATCATGTTCCCGCTCGTCAGAGGCAAAGGTGACCAGACGCGAAGAGTCAAGCTGCTTCACGTAGCTCACCTCCTTCGCCACAATTCTGGCGACCTCCGGCTTTTGCGAGGGAATCTCATTGGCCACCGACCACACCATCACGCTCGGATGATTCCAGTGCAGCGTCACACTGGCCCGCAGCAACGGAGCCAGATATACCGACCAGATTGACGGATCCGTGAGCACTTCAGCCCGTGTTTGCCACACGGGGATCTCCGTCCACACCAGCAGCCCCAGCCGGTCGCAGTCCTGGTAGACCTCTGTTGGTTGAGAATAATGAGCCAGACGAACGAAGTTGGCGCCCAAAGCCTTGATGTCTTCAAAATCCTTCAGCGTCTGCTCGGCGGGTACCGACATGCCAACCCCCGGGTAGAACGAGTGCCGGTTGATCCCCTTCAGGAGCAAAGGCTTCCCATTCAGCATCAGTCGCGAATTCTGGATGCCGATCTGGCGAAACCCAAAGACGGTTCGACCCATCTCATTCGTCTTCGGAGATTGGGTCTGGACGCGCACCACCAACTGGTAAAGATGAGGAGAATCAGGCGACCAGGCCTTCACATGACGAAACGACGGCGATAAATGCAGGGTCGTCTCCCCCGGTTGCAGGCTGACGTCGCTTCTATTCCTCCAGACGGTCTTTGAACCGTCCACAATCCGAGTCTCGATCCTTGCGGGTACGGCTATAGAGTGGTTATGCACCACCACATGCAGGTCGGCAATCCATCCCTCGCCATCCATCTTTGTCGTAACGTGTGCTGAGCTATAGACAGGGGGTTGGATGATCAGACTCACCGGCCAAATCACCCCGCCATCGTTCTGCCATCCGGTCCACTTCAAGTCCGGAATCGCACTGGCAAGCACCTTGTTATCGGTTTCCACCACCAGAAGGTTGTCACCACCTTTCCGGTGTACGTACTTCGTAATGTCCATATCCAGCGACGTAAAGGGAAGTACGCTTTCACCCGCCAGATAGCCATTCACCCAAAGCCTGGTGCGCAGCACCACACCCTCAAAGTGAACAACCACGTGATCCCCAGGGCTAACCGTCACATGGAATCGGGTGCGGTACCAGGCCTTGCCGGCATACGCGTTCATCGCAGGAAACTGATCGTTGAAAGAGCCTGGAACATGGATCGACTCCCAGGGGCCTGGCGTACCGGGCTGATACCACCCGGCCGCCTCACCCGCCCCGTTCTGGTCGAAGCGAAAATCCCATCTTCCATCAAGAGAGATATGCTGCTCCGTGCGCAGCGTGGCCGCGTGAACGAGCACCGGAACCATGGCAGCGCCAAAGACCAAAAGAGCCAGTGCGCTATAGAAGAATCTTTGCTTGCGGAAAGCCAGCCATGCGTCCATCCACCCTTCGCAAGCAATAGAAAACATCGGATGCTGAATCATCATTCCACCCTGATAACCTCTTGTTCAGTATGGTCTATGGAAGAGTCCGGCTGGGCAGAGATTTGCCCCTGCATCACCCCTCCCCGCCACTCCTCAATCACACTCACGCATCCCGCACTGCGCAAAGCGAAGCCCCTCGCGGGGATCCATCGATACGGAACGAATGCGAGTCGCAAATCCATTCCTCACCAGCCCGCCTTCTACCGCTCCATCCGTCTCGTCAGCAAAGGCGAGACCAACTTGCGGTTCAGGCAGCTGCCCAGGCACGGGACTGAACGCAACTTGCATGCCGTTGCAGACGCAAAAACCGCGCGTCCATCTGCTGATCACTCCAACTTTCAAGCAGAGACCTTCAGAAGCGGCGCTGGACGGCTCACCTCGGGTGCGGAGCCCACTCCTCAACAGATCTCCATCAGGCCACTACCACGGTCGTTTCGCTCTCCATCCGGCCTCGAACCAGAGCATCCTCTCAAACCTCATCCGCGCCATTTTCTCATTCATAATCTAAGAGATACAATTTTCAGTAGAACACTACCAGCCTCCCTCCAGAAAAAGGTTGACCCCATAACCCTGCACGAGTTATGGTTCAAGTAGCTGGTAACAAAACTCATAGGCTGCTCCCTTTCCGGAGCCGGGATACAGGCTACGGTCTCGTTCCCCGGAACAGTCTATGTCTTGCAGACATTCCTTCCCAAATCCAATCTCCAGACGACGAGGGATCCTCTCGCTCGGCAAGGTATGGGGTTTGTTTGCTGATTCCAGCTTGATTTGATGATTTGGCCGTACTCTCCATGTTCTAGTCCTTCGCGCATTTTGCGCAAAGGATAGATGCGCCTTTGTTGGATCTGGCGCGTCTAATACAGTTAACCGGGCTTGCCTGCTTTCTCAAGCCGGCAAACTACGAGGTATCCCAACCAGGGCGCACGGTACAGACGCCCGGAACCTCGCCACACCAGGAGAATCTCCCATATGCGCTCCGATCTCATCTTTGGTGCCCTTACGCACGTAAAGAACCGCTACAAGCTCTGCCAACTCGCCTCCAAAGCCACCCGCAAGTTGCACAAACCAAATACCCGGGTGCAGGACACCGCCAACGAGGTCTTCGATCGTTTCAAAGATACCGTCCCCATGGACACCACTGCCGAACCCAGTCCTGACGCTCTCTCTGGCGCGGAGCGTCGCGCCGCCTGACTTCCACCTCCTGCTGCTCTGCAATCGTCCTCTCCCGGCAATCATCTCTACGGCCGCTTGCAGAGCAGCAAAGAGCAGTTAAATCGCACTCCAGCCCGGTTGTCTGCTTTGGCACATCTTCTTCCCGCACAACCGCTTCCTTAAACTTCCATTTCCTCACACGGGTCTGCTACGCTAGAGCCAAAATCAGCATCCAACTTCGCAGGAAGCTGTAGTTCCCCGCAGATCCCTCCTTCCACTATCCGCATTCTTCGCGCGCTCGGCGCTCAGCCGTAGCAGCGCGAATGCGCTTTACCACACCCCTCGCATCACCCCGCCCCCTAAAATCTATGGAAACCACTCAGGTACTCATGACCATCTCCGAGTTGAAAGAAAAGAGCATAGCCGAACTCGGCAAGCTCGCCCGCGCTCTTGATATTGCCGGCACCAGCGCCCTGCGCAAACAAGACCTCATCTTTAAAATCCTTCAGGCCCAAAGCGAAAAAGAGGGCCACATCTTCGCCGAAGGTGTCTTGGAGATCCTTCCCGACGGCTACGGCTTCCTCCGCTCCCCCGACTACAACTACCTTCCTGGCCCAGACGACATCTATGTCTCCCCCTCCCAGATCCGCAAATTCGATCTCAAGACCGGAGACACCATCTCCGGCAACGTGCGCAGCCCCCATGAAGGCGAAAAGTACTTTGCTCTGGTCAAGATCGAAGCCATTAACTTTGAAAGTCCGGAAGAGACCCGCAACAAGATCCTCTTTGATAACCTCACCCCGCTCTATCCCCAGGAACAGATCAAGATGGAGACCGTCAAAGACGGCATCTCCGGACGCGTCATGGACCTGCTCTGCCCCATTGGCAAGGGTCAACGCGGCCTCATCGTGGCCCCGCCCCGCACCGGCAAGACGGTCCTCATGCAGTCCATCGCCAACTCCATCACCGCCAACCATCCGGAGATCGTCCTCATCGTGCTGCTCATCGACGAGCGCCCGGAAGAGGTCACCGACATGCAGCGCTCCGTCAAGGGTGAGGTCATTTCCAGCACCTTCGACGAGCCCGCCGCTCGCCACGTGCAGGTTGCAGAGATGGTCATTGAAAAGGCCAAACGCCTCGTCGAGCACAAGCGCGATGTGGTCATCCTGCTGGATTCCATCACCCGCCTCGCGCGCGCCTACAACACCATCGTCCCGCCCAGCGGCAAGGTCCTCTCCGGTGGTGTGGACTCCAACGCCCTGCAACGCCCCAAACGCTTCTTCGGTGCCGCGCGCAACATCGAAGAAGGCGGCAGCCTCACCATCATCGCCTCGGCCCTCATCGATACCGGCTCACGCATGGATGAGGTCATCTTTGAAGAGTTCAAGGGCACCGGCAACATGGAAGTCATCCTGGACCGCAAGCTCGTCGACAAACGCGTCTTCCCTGCCATCGACATCCAGCGCTCCGGCACCCGCAAGGAAGAACTCCTCATCCCCAAAGACGACCTCCAGCGCACCTGGATTCTGCGCAAGGTCCTCAACCCGCTCAGCCCGGTAGAAGCCATGGAGTTGCTCAGCGACAAGCTCGGCAAGACCCGCAACAACCAGGAGTTTCTGCACAACATGAGCTCGCTGTAAACCCTCTGTTCCAGCCAGCCGAATCCGGAGCCGGCCTCTACCCGAGCCTGCCGGCGCCGAAGCCCAAAAGGGCGAGTCCGAACCCTCCACGGACTCGCCCTTTTGGGCCTCTCATCGGCCCGATGCTCATCCCCGGCAGCTTCTTCCTTCCCTCCGCCCGCAGCTCCTTCAAACACCGCGCTCCAAAGCCGTGAAGCCTGTCTCCTGCATCGAACATCTATACTTAAACCATGCCGCAGACGAACCTTCCGCGCACCCTCGGCCAGCTCCGCAGATCCGAATACACCCCTCAACGCGTCGCCCGCAGCGTCAAGGACGAGCTCCGCGACAACCTCATCGTGCGCCTCCATCAGATCGCGCCCGGCGGCCGCCTCGCCGGCGAAAGCCTCTTTCCCGGCATCATCGGCTTTGACGATACGGTCATCCCGCAGATCGTCAATGCCTTACTCTCCCGCCATAACTTCATCCTTCTCGGCCTGCGCGGCCAGGCCAAATCGCGTATCCTCCGCTCGCTCACCACGCTGCTCGATCCTCACTGTCCCTACGTCGCCGGCTCGGAACTCCGCGACAATCCCTACGCCCCCCTCAGCAAATTCTCCCGCGACCTCATCGCCTCCCTCGGCGACGACACCCCCATCGCCTGGATGACGCCCCGCGAGCGCTACGTCGAAAAGCTAGCCACGCCCGACGTCACAGTCGCCGACCTCATCGGCGATGTCGACCCCATCAAGGCTGCGCGCAGCGGCCACGAGCTGGGCTCCGAGCTCACCATGCACTACGGCCTGCTCCCGCGCGCCAATCGCGGCATCTTCGCCATCAATGAAATCCCTGACCTCGCCGGCAAAATTCAGGTTGCCCTCTTCAACATCATGCAGGAGGGCGACGTCCAGATTAAGGGCTACCCCGTCCGCCTCGAGCTCGACGTAGCCATCGTCTTCTCCGCCAATCCAGAGGATTACACCGCCCGCGGCAAAATCGTCACACCCCTCAAAGACCGCATCGGTAGCGAGATCCGCACCCACTACCCCGAATCCCTCGATGAAGCCATCAGCATCACCGAGCAGGAAGCCTGGACCGCCCGTACCTACGCCCCCGGCACCGACACCATCCAGAACATCATCATCCCCCAGTACATCCGGCAGATCGTCGAACAAATAGCCTTTGTGGCCCGCGAAGACAAAAAAGTAGATAAACGCTCCGGCGTCTCCCAACGCCTGCCCATCTCCACCCTGGAGCTGGTGCTCTCCAACGCCGAGCGCCGCGCTCTGCTGCACAGCGAATCTCTCATCGTGCCCCGGGTCGGCGATATCTTCGCCGCCCTGCCCGGCATCACGGGCAAGATCGAACTGGAATACGAAGGCGAACTCAAGGGAGCCGAGACCGTCATCCGCGAAATCATTCGCCAGTCGGTCGCCAGCATCTATGACGCCTACTTCGCTGCCACCAACACCCAGCAGATCGAGCAGTGGTTCAACCTCGGAGGAGCCGTCGAACTCAACGACAAGCAGCCCTCGCAGACCGTCTACAACCAGCTCAAGACCATCCAGGGGCTCATGGAAAAGCTCTCCCCTCTCAAAATCAACTCCCACTCCCCCGTAGAGCTCTCCGTCTCCGCTGCGGAGTTTCTCCTGGAGGGACTCACCGCCCACAAAAAAATCTCGCGCTCAGAGGCCCGCACCTTCACCGCCGCGGAAAAGCGCCGCCGCGTGGAAGAGGCTGCCGACTTCGGCGAACGCGCCCGCGAACGCCTCCAGGAAGACGCCCTGAACCAGATCGCCCGCAACCGCACCCGCCGCGGCTTCAACTAAACCAACGCCACTGGCCTTCAATGCAGAACCACCACTCCCGTCGCCCTTCCTTCTCGCCTTGCGCGTTTACTACCAGGCACCAACTCCGGACCGTCACCGGAGCCGATGAGCCTCGCCCGCATCGGCACGCATTTCTTCTTCTCTCCTGATTCGATCTTCTTATAGGCTGAAAATAGCGCATCGGCGGCGCGTAACATCTCCTCATGAGCACCACCGTCAACAACACACGCGCCGTCTTCGATGCCACAGCCTCAATCTACGATCGCGACCGGATGCTGCTCATCCCGGGGCATCAGACCTTTTATGCCACAGCCCTCAGCCTGATCCCCTCCCAGGCTGCCCGCATCGTCGAACTCGGGGCCGGCTCCGGTCTCTTCTCCGCCATGCTGCGCGATGCGTTTCCCTCGGCGCACCTTCAACTCATCGACTTCTCGCAGCCCATGCTTGACCTGGCCCGCCAGCGCCTCGGCAACCATCCGCGGATCACCTACACTCTGGCCGACTACACCACCACTCCCCTTCCGCCCTGTGACGCAGTCGTTAGCTCCCTCTCCATCCACCACCTGGAAGAGGACCGCAAGCGTGCGCTCTTTCCCATCGTCTTCGCAGCGCTCACCCCCGGCGGCATCTTCGTAAACGCAGATCAGGTCGCCGGCCCCACTCCAGAACTGGAGCTTCTCTACCAGCAGCGCTGGCTGGAAGCGGTACGCGCTCTTGGCGCCAGCGAGCAGCAGATCGCCGACTCCCTCTACCGGCAGCGCGAAGACCGCCGCTCTCCGCTCGACTCGCAGCTTCATTGGCTCCGCGCAGCCGGCTTCGCCCTCGTCGACTGCTCCTACAAGCTCCACAGCTTCGCCGTCTTCAGCGGCGTCAAACCGTAGCCTTCCGCGTGGCCAGTCAGCCCGTCTCAGTCGATCGGCGCCGCCTCTTTGGAGCGGAACTTCGGCCGCTTCATCAGATACCCCACCGGAATCAGGCATGCCACCAGCACCACCAGCACATGGACCGTATCCACATACGCCAGCGTACTCGCCTGCACGCCCATCATGTTGTAGAGCCGCGCCGAGGCCCGCGTCCCCGCGTCAGCCGCGGAGTAGCCACTGGACTCCAGCGAGGCCTTGATCCCCTGATGCAGCGCGTTATAGGCGCTTGACCCTGCATACACATTCGCAGCCAGATAGTTCTGATGTGCCTGCGCTCGTCGGGCCAGCATCGTGCTGATAAAAGAGATCCCCAGGCTTCCGCCCACATTGCGCGCCAGCGCCGTCATGCCCGACACCTCGTTGTTCTTCTCCTGCGGAATGCCCACATAACTCATCAGGCTGATCGGTACAAACAGAAACGGCATTCCCAGCACCATCACAATCCGCCAACTCGCCGCATCCCAGAAGGAGATCCCCAGGTACACCCCTCCAATCCTCCAGATGCCGATCGTAAGCAGCGTAAACCCATAGGTAATCATCAGCCGCGGATCGATCCTCTGCCCCAGATAGCCCACAATGGGGAACATCGAAAGCAATACCAGGCCCGCGGCCGAGAGCGCCAGACCGGCTTCGGTCGCCGTGTACCCCAGCATCTCCTGCAGAAACTGCGGAATCATCACCGTCGTCGCATACAGCGCCGCCCCAATGATCAGCATCACAATCTGCGACATCGCAAAGTTGCGCTTCCTGTACAAAGAGAGATCCAGAACCGGGTGCTCCGTCGTCAACTCACGGTACAAAAAGGCGATCAGCCCGCAACCACTCACCACCGCGCAGATCACAATAAAATGCGAGCCGAACCAGTCGTCCTCTTGTCCCTTGTCCAGCATCATCTGCAGTCCGCCGATGGTCAGCACCAGCAACCCCAGTCCAATCCCATCGATGCCGCCCAGCTTGGCTCGTACTCTCTTCAGATACGGCGGATCCTCCACAATCCGGCTGGTGAGCAGAAGCGAGAGAATGCCCACCGGAATGTTCAGAAAGAAGATCCATCGCCAGGTAAAGTTATCCGTGATCCACCCTCCCACCGTCGGTCCAATCGCCGGAGCCAGCACCACGGCCATGCCATACAGGCTGAACGCCATGCTACGTTTCTCCGGAGGAAACGTGTCGGCCAGAATGGCCCGCTCACTGGGCTGCAAGCCTCCGCCGGCCGCTCCCTGAACCACCCGCAGCACAATCAGCATGGGCAACGAGGTCGCCAGCCCGCACAGAAAAGAGAACAGCGTAAACATCGCCACGCAGCTCATGTAGAAGTTCTTGCGTCCAACCCGGTTGGCAATCCAGCCGCTGATCGGCAACACAATCGCATTGGACACCAGGTAAGAGGTCAACACCCACGTCGCCTCCTCATAGCTGGCGCTCAGCGAGCCTGCAATATGCGGCAGCGCCACATTCGCAATGCTTGAATCCAAGGCCTCCATAAACGTCGCCAGCGTCACCGTCGCCGCGATAATCCACGGATTAAACCGCGGCGTCCACGCCTCGTAGTGAAACTCGCTGTCGAAATCCTTGTCCAGCGCCTTGTCCACAGCGACAACAGTAGCCTGTGCCATGCCGTTCCTGAAAAAGTTGCGGGGTTAGTAAAATGAAAAAGTTGAAAAGCTGAAAGTCGTTGAATCTTCGAGCATCAGGGAGCCTCTCCAAGCCTTACAGAGCCTCTTCCGCCACCGGGCCGCTCGCCGCATCCACCTGCAAGCCTCACCTCACCCTGCTCCTTGCTCCGGCTTCCTCGCGCCGCACGCATCGTCGGCCCATCGCAAGCCAAACTCTCACCACACCGCATAGGCCCACCTTGAAAACCTCCATCCCGGCCTAGCACCTCAAACGTTCCAGACCTCTATCTTAATGGAGAAGCCGCCCCAATATCGGGTTGACGCAGAACCAACGCAAAGATTGTGCCAACCCTGACCTTCGCAAGCAATTCTCCCCGGCCAAAGACCTCCGCCATCCTCCCAGCCCGCCCTACGGACCATCTCTTCACCCAAACCACTTCCTCCGCCCCAACCCGCAACCCGTCCAACTCTCAATCCGCATCCAGACCTGGCTGCGCATCCTCAAACCTCACCCAGCGTCTAATCTAAGGTAAGCCTCACCCATCGTTTCATCCGCACGCTCCGCTCTTCTCCCTATGAAGCTCACCCGCTACACCCGATTCACCGGCGACCTCTCCTCCAGCCTGGACATGGAAGACCTCCTGCAGGCTCTCTCGGACTTCCTTCTGGACTCGGGCTTTGAAGACCCATTATCTCCCTTCTCCAACCTGGACGACTCCATGGAGAGCCTGCGCGAGGCCATCCGCCAGGCCCTCGAGTCCGGCGACCTCTTCGATGAGGAGTCCCAACACCAGTTTGACCAGCTCGATGAGCCCCAAGTGGAAGAGCTAATCGACAAGATCATCGAGCGCCTGAAGGCGGAGGCTTACCTCAACGCGGAGGAACCCTCCGAGGGTCAGGGCTCAGCCGGCGAGGGGAATACCGGCGAGTCCCGCTTTGAGATCACCAGCAAAGGACTCGACTTCCTCGGCTACAAGGCCCTCCGCGACCTCCTCGGCCCGCTGGGCAAATCCTCTCTCGGCCGCCATGACACCCATCATGAGGCCGCCGGCGTCGAAACCAACGGCTCCTCCAAGCTCTACGAGTTCGGCGACAGCCTGAATCTGGACATCACCACCACTCTCTCCAGCCTCTTCGCCCGCGAAGGCGGACCCTCCTCCACCGGCGTCATCAATCTGGAGTACTCTGACCTCCACGTCCAGCAGGCTGACTACCAATCCTCCTGCGCCACCGTCGTCCTGCTGGACTGCTCCCACTCCATGATCCTCTACGGCGAAGACCGCTTCACCCCGGCCAAGCGCGTAGCCATGGCCCTCTCTCACCTCATCCGCACGCAATATCCCGGCGACTCCGTTGACCTCGTCCTCTTCCATGACTCCGCCGAGCACATTCCCATCTCCGAGCTTCCTCGCGTCAAAGTCGGTCCGCACTACACCAACACCCGCGAGGGCCTGCGGGTGGCGCAGCGCGTGCTCCGCGGCTCTGGCAAAGAGATGCAGCAGATCGTCATGATCACAGACGGCAAGCCCTCGGCATTGACCCTCGCCGACGGCCGCATCTACAAGAACGCCTTTGGCCTTGACCCCTTGGTCATCTCCGAGACCCTGGAAGAGGTCAGCCGCTGCAAACGCGCCGGCATCATGATCAACACCTTCATGCTGGCCCGCGACTTTCAACTCGTCCAGTTCGTCCAGCAGATGTCGGCCATGTGCCGCGGCAAGGCCTACTTCACCACCCCCCAGACCTTAGGCAACTATCTCCTCATGGACTTCATGTCTCGCCGCTCCAAACGCGTCAACTAAACGGCCAGTCGACCTGAAATCGATGTGAAATCGATGCAGTCGCCAACTTCTGACCCTCCCCACTCCTCTATCCATCTTCAGCCGAGCCCGCCCCGCTCCCTGCCCACGCCTCATTCTCCCCACTTCGCATCCATCCGCTGGCAACCGTATCGCGCCTAACCTCGCCGCTCCCGCCACACCCGGTACACCCCCCACGCGGCTGCGGTGCAGTTGTCCATCACCCGTCCATCCAGCAGCATATCCTCAAACTCACGCACCGCCACCCGATGCACCGTCATATCGTGCTCCTCGGGATCACGCGCCATCTCTCCCTGGCTCAGCCCTTCGGCCAGAAACACATGGTGGATCTGGCGCATCGCTCCATAGGCAATCCACAGATCCGTCAGCGGCGTCATCCGCTCAGCGCGCAGCCCGGTCTCCTCCGCCAGCTCTCCCCTGGCCAGCTCCTGCGGATCCACCTCCGCAACCTCCCAGCTCCCCTGCGGCAGCTCATAAAAGCTCTCTCCCACCGTGTAGCGATACTGCCGTACCAGCCAGACAAACTCACCATCCTCGCCACGCTCCAGGGGGACGATGATCACCGCCGGAGTCTTCTCCATCACCCCATAAATACCCCGCTTCCCCGGACCCTCCGCCGTCGCCGCGCGCTCAATCACATCCTCCCGCACCTTGCACCATGGGTTCCGATACACCTCCCGGCTACTGATCGTACGGATCGGCTTTTCCTCTCCTCCCGGACTCAAATCCAACCCATCTTCCACTGGCGCCTCGCCCCACCATCTTACCTCGCATCCGCCCCGATCATCTCCTCCGCCAGCCTCAACCCCGGCTGCGCTTCTTACCCTCCCTCCACCCTACGCACCACAAAACCAAACACACTTCCTCCATCACCGCTGCAACCGCCCCCCGCCCTCGCGCATCCCTCCATCCATGGCCGGAAGCAGCAGACTCCTCACCCACCCCCCCTCCAGCCATGCTTCCACGTCCCGCCCACGCAGCGCACGCACAATCTCCCCTCCAAAGCCTTCCCCGCGGCCCACGTCCGTTACCATTTTCATAGAAGCTCAAAGGAGTCCCATTTCCCATGAAACCAGCAGAAGGCCGCAGGAGAGTCGTTATCGCCGATATCCAGCCCACCGTAGACGACGGCCGCTACCCCGCCAAAGGGATCCTTGGCGACCAGATCACCGTCACCGCCGCCATCTTCACCGATGGTCACGATCACGTCGCCGGCCGCCTTCTCTATCGCCATCGCACCCAGCGCTCCTGGAAGTCGGTCCCCTTCACCGCACTCGGCAACGACCTCTGGTCCGCTACCTTTACCGCCGGCAGCCCGGAGGACGCCTCTCGGCTGGGCCTCTGGCACTTCACCATCGAAGCCTGGATCGACCACTTCGACACCTGGCTGCACGACCTCGCCAAGCGCCTCGAAGCCCAGTCCACCTCCGCCCAGGACATCCCTCTAGCCCTCCGCATCGGAGCCAACCATCTTGACGCCGCCGCCGCGCGTTGCAAGTCCCGCTCAGCCGACGCCCGGCAGATCCTGAACGCGGCAGCGCAGCTTCGCTCCCTGGCGGACCAGACACTCACCCTCTACCCTGATCCCGTCACCGCAGACGGCATCCTCAACCCCTCCCTCATCGCACTCATCCAGAACTTTCCGGATCGATCCTTTGCCACCCGCCACCCCATCGAGTACCCCCTATGGATCGATCGCCGACGCGCAGGCTTCTCCGCCTGGTATGAGCTCTTTCCCCGCTCCACCTCACCCATCCCCAACCAGCATGGAACTCTGCGCGATGCGGCCGCGCTGGTCCCGCAGATCGCCTCCATGGGCTTCGACGTGCTCTACCTCCCGCCCATCCACCCTATCGGCACAACCTTCCGCAAAGGCCGCAACAACACCACCACCCCTGACGCGGACGACGTCGGCAGCCCTTGGGCCATCGGCAACAGCCGCCTCGGAGGCGACCACGGTGACGGAGGCCACACCTCCATCCATCCCGACCTTGGCACCTTCACTGACTTCGACCACCTGCTCCAAACCGTGCAAGCGCACCACATGGAGCTGGCCCTTGACATCGCCTTCCAATGCAGCCCGGACCATCCCTGGGTCAAGGAGCATCCTGCATGGTTCAATCACCGCCCCGACGGCAGCATCCAATACGCGGAGAATCCACCCAAAAAGTATCAGGATATCTACCCGCTGAACTTCGAATCCACCGACTGGCGCGGCCTCTGGGATGCGCTCTACAACGTCTTCATGTTCTGGATCGACCGCGGCGTCCGCATCTTTCGCGTCGATAACCCCCACACCAAGCCCTTTCCCTTCTGGGAGTGGTGCATCGCGGAGATTCACAAATCCACGCCAGAGGCCATCTTCCTCTCCGAAGCATTCACCCGTCCCCACCTCATGTACACCCTGGCCAAGGCCGGCTACACCCAGTCCTATACCTACTTCACCTGGCGCACCACCAAACAGGAGCTACAGAGTTACTTTGAAGAGATCTGCCATCCGCCGGTCTCCACCTTCTTCCGCCCCAACCTCTGGCCGAACACTCCAGACATCCTTCACGCCCAGTTTCAGGTGGAAGACCTCGACCACCGCCGCGCCATCTTTCGGCAAAGAATCGTCCTGGCCACCACACTCTCCTCCAACTACGGCATCTATGGCCCGGCCTACGAACTGCTGGAGGGCCGTCCGGCCAAGCCCGCGCCGGGCAAAACCTCCAGTGAAGAGTACCTGGACAGCGAAAAGTATCAGATCCGGCAGTGGGACCGCTCGGCGCCCCACTCCATCGCGCCTTTCCTCACCGATCTCAACCGGATCCGCCACGCCCATCCTGCGCTGCAACAGAACCAGGCTCTGTGCTTCCACAACATTCCCAACGACCAGCTCCTTGCGTACTCCAAGTCCTTCGCCGGCAACACTATCCTGGTAATCGTCAACCTTGACCCGCTGCACCAGCAAAGCGGAGTTCTGGACCTCAACATGCCTGCCCTCAACCTTCCCTGGCAGTGCAGCTTTCACGTTCAGGATCTCCTCACCGGAGCCATCTACCACTGGCGAGATCAATGGAACTACGTGGCTCTCACCCCCTCAGCCACGGCTCACATCTTTCTCATTCTTCCCTGAAGATCCGCAAAACCCGTGGAAGCCGAGTTCGCAGACCGCAACCGCTGGCCGCAATCGCTGGCCGCAATCGCTACCTAACTCAGCCAGCCTGGCCATCCAAGCCGCTGCTGCGGTCCAGATTCGTCCCAGAAGATCACGGCGGCAAAGCCCGGTCGCCGCCATCGTCAATCTCTGCTTCGTCACCCGGCACAGCCAGGTGGGTTTCCAGGCTCAGGCAATCAACCTAACCAAACCCGAACCAATTGCTCAGCCCGATGAAGCAGACGAGCTGCCCTCGGCTTGTTTCGCCCGCACCGTCGCAACCAGTCCCAACCCATTGGTAAGCAAAATAAGAGCGAACGTGAGCGATGGAAGAAACATCAGCTCCTTTGGCCTCGCCTGAATCACCTCCAGCGCCAGAACGGCTGTAATCAATCCGCGAGGAATGAGTATCGTAGCCAATTCAAGCTCATGTGACTTGCGCCCTCGCCACACAACTCGGCTCATCTGCACAGCCACAGCCCGAGCGGCCATGATAACCAGCAAAAGGCCGATGCTCGGAAGCATCTGTCGCCTCAGCCCTCGAAACTGAATCATTGCGCCAAGCAGTACAAAGAAAAAGCTTCTGACCAGAAATGCCAGCTCCGAGTGGAACGACAGGATCTGCATGCCCTCATTGACGGAATTGAACTCCAATTCCAGCCCACGCAAAATGCTATCCGGCCCCATCAGATTGGCCAGCGTTGCGCCAAAAACCATCACCGCAAACAGATCGCTGCCGCCCACGGCGTGCGTAACAGAGAATACGATCAGTAACGCGCCAAAGGACAGAGACTGCCAGAACCTGTGATCGACGATCTTACGCAGTAACCGCGACCAGAGGAAGCCCATCCCAACGCCAATGACAAATGCCACAAGAAAGTGAAACACGGACTGCAATACCATCCCGCGCAGGATGGCTCGGCCGCTGCTGCGCCTCCCCAATCCATCGGCCACCAGGCCCAACAGCACCCCGACGACGAGTGCCCCAAGACCGTCGCCAAAAGCGGATTCGATGATAAGCGTCGTCTTTAGTTCGGGCCCCACACTCATCTGCTCCAGCATGGGTAATACAATCGATCCGCTCATACATGCGAGCGCCGCGCCGGCCAGCAGAGACGCCATGCGACCCATCCCAAGCACATGAACACAGAAAAAATTCACACCCTCCATGGTCAGCGCATAGCTGAGCACAGCCAGAAAAGTCCCGGCGGCAAACTGCTTGCGCGCATGCCGGATATCCAGCTCCAAACCCGCTGAAAACAGAATCAAAATCAGCGCCAAGGTTCCAACTCCGCGCGCCACCTCAGGAAATCGCCCCGCATCGATCCAGTGAAGCCCAGGACCCAGAACAATTCCGCAAAGCAGCAGAACCACAACGTCCGGAACGCGCGTGCGATAGGCAAACCGGTTTGCCAGATACGCCAGCACGAGCAACCCACCCAGTAGTCCCCAGAAATTGGTCAGCGCAATAGACATCCCGCCTTTAAAATAAACTACTCATGCCCGTCGGCGACCTTTGTTGCCCCGCCCTCGCGTAGTCGACTCGGCCCTTGGTCAACAACAACCGCATCCTCCAGTTCGCGCTCAAATATTACTTCTGAGCGCGCAGCGCCATGCTCAATCCTGCATAGCGGTATCCTTAAGAAGCCTGCGCAGGCGTCTAGCCATTCACCCCGCAGCGCGGCATCCCAGCCACACTGCGGGGTGAGCCGACCGCGCATCGCATGGCTGCGCAAGTTACAACCCAGGGGCTTCCTGATCTATGGATCGCAAATTCACACCGCTCGCACGCACCCTTCTTCTTCTCCTCTCTTCCGCAGTCCTCTTCCTGCCTGCGACCTTCGGCCAGACGCAACCGCAGGCCCAGATCCACAGTCCAGCTACCCCCTGGTGGCAGCACGCCATCGTCTATGAGATCTATCCGCGCAGCTTTCAAGACACAAACGGAGACGGCATCGGAGACATCCCTGGAGTCATCCAAAGACTCGGATACCTCCAGCAACTGGGCGTCAACGCCATCTGGCTCACGCCCATCTACCCTTCACCCCAAAAGGACTTTGGCTACGACATCTCCAACTATGAAGCGATCGATCCCATGTACGGAACAATGGCTGACTTTGATCGCCTCCTCTCCGCAGCAGGGACGCATCACATCCATGTGCTGATGGATATGGTCCTGAACCATACCTCCGATCAGTCTGCATGGTTCAAAGAAAGCCGCAGCTCCCGCAACAATCCCAAGCGCGACTGGTACATCTGGCGCGATGGCAAGGGGCCCGGAATCCCTCCCAACAACTGGGAGAGCGCCTTCGGAGGCTCTGCCTGGACCTACGATCCAACCACCCGACAGTGGTACTACCACGCCTTCCTCGCCGCTCAGCCGGACCTCAACTGGCGCAACCCTCAGGTGCAAAAGGCGATGTTCGATGTCTGCCGTTTCTGGCTGAACAAGGGAGTCGCCGGCTTCCGCCTGGACGCCGTCCCCAACCTCTTTGAAGATCCCCAACTCCGCGATGAGCAGGTGCTGCCCGGCAAAAACGCCTACGGCGACCCCAATCTCAATCCCGATCGCACCGAAGATCTTCCTGAGGTTCACGCCGTCATGCGCTCCCTGCGCAAACTCGTTGACAGCTATCCCGGCCACCGCGTGCTCATCGGTGAGACCTATCTGCCCAATATCAAAGATCAGCTCGCCTGGTACGGCGGTGCCCGACATGATGAGTTGCAGTTACCCATGGATATGCAGGTCGGCTTTATCAACCGGCTGGACGCCTCCACCTTCCGCGAGAAGATCAATCAGGCGGAGACCCAGCTCGACGGAGCCATGCCGCTCTTTGTCTTCGATAACCATGACAATCCACGCAGTTGGAACCGCTACGGAGACGGCATCCACAACCAGGCCATCGCGCGCATCATCGCCACCATTCTGCTCACCACCCGCTCCGCCGATCTCATGTACTACGGACAGGAGATCGGCATGACCACCACACCTCCTGCATCGCTCGCTCAAGTACGCGATCCCGCCGCCCTCCGCGGATGGCCGGCCTACAAGGGACGCGACGGAGAAAGAACCCCTATGCAATGGACCAGCGGAAAAGATGCCGGTTTCAGCACCGCGGCCACCACCTGGCTCCCCATTCCAGCCAGCTACAAGCAGGTGAATGTAGCCGCGGAGTCTGCCCAGCCCGGCTCTCTGCTCAACTGGTACAAGCGCCTCATTGCCCTGCGTAGCCAGATCCCAGCTCTCTACCGCGGAAACAACATCATGGTCGATCGATCCGACCCCAATGTTCTGTCCTATCTCCGCCGGCTCCCCGGCCAGACTACGGCCGTGCTGGTTGCCATCAACTTCACCGCTCAGCCCCACACCGTCTCCTATCACCTCCGCGACCAGGGCATCAAAACCTCTACGGCGCACGCCTTGCTGCGGGACCAGGGCGTGGATCAAACGGTTGACCTGCATCACCTCACCCTGCCACCCTTTGCGGTCTTCGTCGGTCAAATCCAGTAGCGCCTATGGACCCTCCGGACTCCGCTCCACTGAAACCAGAAGCGGAAACGCATCCCTCCCGCTTCAGAAAGAGGTTGTCGTGCGAACGTCCAAAGCCACAGAGTGGCTGTGCGGCCAGAAACCAGACCAGTCACCCCGGCGCAGATCTCTGCCATCCTCCTTCCTCACCCTGGCCGCCATCCTGCTCCTGCTCCACGCCGGTTCGGCCCTTGCCGGCGCGGCTAGCGTGGCTCCCGTTGCCACGCGCTCAGACACAACCCATCCTGCCGCAGCAAGCCAAGCCCCTTCCCTCAACAGCCATGAACACGCTACGCCAACTGCGGAAGACTCCTGGGTGTTCTCCAACAACCTCTATCAGCCGTTGAACTTCCTTCAGCAACCCTTCATCGGCAACGGCTATCTCGGCCTGCGGATCCCCGCCCTCGGAGCCGGTTATCAGGGAACAAACCTCGGCAAATCCGGTTTTCCCCTGGAGAACGATCGCTACACCTCCGCGCTCGTCGCTGGAGTCTACGCCAACCTGCGAGGCTCGGACTTCATCGCTTCGCTACCCAACTGGTCCCAGATGGACCTCGCCATCTCCCAAAACATCCTCAACCCCTATACCCCTCCCAGCCAGATCAGCCACTACCGCCAGACCCTGGATATACGCACCGGCGTCGTCACCACATCTCTGCTCTGGACCCCCTCGCCCGGAAGAGCAACCTGGGTCCGCTACACGCTTCTGGCTAACCGCGCGCACATGCACCTCGGCGAAGTCCAACTCTGCTTCCGTCCGGCATGGAGCGGCTTCCTCACCCTCAACGCCTCGCTCAACGGCCGCGGCGCCCAGCGGATCACCGCCACCTCACGGGCCATCGACCTCGCCGCCAACTCTGCCACGCTCACCCTTCAGACCCCCGGCCGCGGCACAGTCGTCGTCGAACAACAGATCCTGCTCCCCGGTAAAGGAGTCATCCCATCCCGCCGCACCGCGCTCGCTCCCGCAGCCGAGCCGGCCACCGCCGGAGTCCAATGGATCATCCCCGTCACCGCCGGCCACACCTACCAGATCCTCAAGTACGTCGGCGTCTCTACCTCCAACGATCCCGGCTCGCCCGCCGCAGTCGCAGACCACACCACACGCGCCGCCGCGCGTACCGGATGGCCCGCACTCCTCGCCGCCCAACAGGCCGCCTGGGCTGCGTTGTGGAGCGGCGACATCATCACCCCCGACAAGCCTAACCTGCAGGACGCCATCCACGCCTCGTTTTACCTCCTCTACTCCAGCATCCGCGCAGGCCTGCATTGGAGCATCCCTCCCGCTGGCCTCTCCAGCGACAACTACGGCGGCGAGATCTTCTGGGATGCCGATACCTGGATCTTCCCTTCTCTCTTGGCCTTCCATCCGAATCTTGCCCGGCCCATCGTGGACTTCCGCTACTACACTCTGGCCGCCGCCCGGGCCAACGCCCGTCTCGCTGGCTACAACGGCGCCATGTGGGCCTGGGATAACGGACCCAGCGGAGCCTGCGGCGGGCTCGCCCCATGTTCCCACTACGAGGACCACCTTCAGTCAGACATCGCGCTTGCCCAGTGGCAGTACTTCCAGGCCACCGGCGACCGAAACTGGCTCGCCAGCCGCGGCTACCCCGTCATCCAGGCCGTAGCGCAGTTCTGGATCAGCCGCGTCACCCTCGGTCCCGACCGCAAATACCACATCAACGACGTCACCGGCCCGGACGAGTTCACAGACCACGTCAATGACGACGCAGCTACCAACGCCGGAGCCGTCATCGCGCTGCGCGACGCCACCCTCGCTGCCCAGACGCTCGGCCGCCGGCCAGACCCCCAATGGGCTCGCGTCGCCGCTGCCATCTCCATCCCCGTCGACCCCGACGGTACGCACCCCGAGTATCAGGGATACGCCCATCAGCCCATCAAACAAGCAGATGCCGTCCTGATGACCTACCCCATCGGCTATTTAACCGATGCCCACTCTGCCCGCCTGGACCTTGAGCGCTATACAGCAGTCACTGATCCCGGAGGCCCCGCCATGACCGCCTCGGTCGAAGGCATCATCGCGGACCAACTGAGAACCGCCTCAGGCCCAAACTCCTCCGACCTCGGATACACCCTCCTCCGGCAGGCCTACCAGCCCTTCATCCGCGGAGCCTTCCATCAGTTTCTGGAGACCCGATACCTGGTCCCCTCTGCGCGGCAAGGTCCACCCTGCTTCGACTTTGCTACCGGGGCCGGCGGATTCCTCCAGATGTTTCCCTTTGGCTTTGCCGGCCTGCGCTGGTCATCCTCCGCCCTGCTGCTGGCCCCCAACCTCCCATCACAACTCAGCGCAGGCATCCTCCTGCGCGGCATTCGCTACCAGGGCAGATCTCTATCCATCGCCATCCAGCCGCACACCACCACTATCACGCTCCTCCACGGACCACCGGTGAACCTCGCCACGCCCCCTGAATCTACTGGCGCCGGCCTTCCAAGCAGCCGCCAGATCTTGACGCCGCAGCACGCCGCGCTCCTCCCCACCTTCTCACCTGCTCCGCCATCACCGCCCTCCGCCCATTCCGATGGAACTCTTCCTCCAACTCCTGTCGCACCCTCGCTTCACCGCCCGGCATAACCTACGCTCTCCCGCATGGCTCCCGCCTCCGCACACCTGCTGAGGGAACCGATCCACAAACTACACTCCCCCGCCATCCTTCCTGTTCCAGAACGGGACTCTCTTCCGTCATCTCATGGCCCATGTATATTTTCTTAAGCTTTATGTATACGATATACATATATCCTGTTGTATGATACTGTTGGTCCAAGTGATTTGCCCCACCCGCGACTACCCTGCGCGACCCTTCTCATGCAGACCCTTCGCACAGGACGGCCGAATATTGTTGAGGAGGTTTTACCAGAGGAACACACTCTCGGCAAGATGCCCACTGCTCGCAGACAGGCGATCGGCGATATCTCCCCGCGAAACTTCCCCTGAATGCTGCCAGACAAAGAAATCAATGACCGCCGTTGACTCAAGCCTCGATGGAACTGCAAAAAACTCGCTGTTGCAGATGATCGATATGCTTCAGATTCCAGGCGACTAACCCGACTCTCGCGGACAAGATTATGCAACCAAAGATTACAAAAATCGAACTATTCCAAGTTGATTTGCCCCTGATAGAAGGAAGCTACAAGTGGTCCGGTGGAAACAGCATTGAGGTCTTCGACTCCACCATAGTAGCCGTCCATACCAATGTCGATGCCGTAGGCTACGGAGAGGTCTGTCCCCTCGGATCAGCCTATCTGCCCGCCTACGCCAGGGGCGTCCGCTCCGGAATTGCGGAGATCGCTCCCTACCTGATCGGCCTCGATCCAACCTCCTTGTCCCTCGTCAACAGCCGCATGGACCAGGTCCTGCGCGGACATCCTTATGTCAAATCCGGAATCGATATCGCCTGTTGGGACATCTTGGGCAAGATCGCTGGATTGCCCCTCGTCACCCTGTTCGGTGGCCGTTATGGCGAATCCTTTCCTCTCTACAGGGCTATCTCCCAGGAAAGCCCGGAGGAGATGGCCGACAAAGTGGATATGTACCGCGCCGAAGGCTACACCAAATTCCAACTCAAGGTCGGCGGCGATCCCGATGCTGACATCATCCGAATCAAAGAAGTCGCCGCAATCCTCAAACAAGGAGATGTCTTAGTAGCCGATGCCAATACCGGCTGGACGCAGCATCAGGCTATGCGGGTTGCAGACGCTGTGCGCGATGTTGACGTCTATATCGAACAGCCCTGCGCCAGCTATCGGGAATGCCTGAATGTAAGGCGCAACACGCACCGTCCCTTCATTCTGGATGAAGTCATAGACAGCGTCGGAACGCTCGTGGAAGCCGTCAATGACCATGCGATGGATGTCATCAATCTCAAGATATCCAAAGTGGGTGGTCTCACCAAAGCGCGGCAGATTCGCGATCTCTGCGTCTCCCTCGGTATCGCTCTGACCATCGAAGATAGCTGGGGCGGTGACATTACCACCGCGGCCATCTCCCACCTGGCGCACAGTACGCCCCCAGAGTTTCTATTTACCTCAACGGACTTCAATAGCTATGTAACTCGTAAAATCGCAGACGGAAGCCCTCAGCGAAAGGGAGGGTGCCTCGCCGCCTCCACGGCACCCGGTCTTGGAGTTCAGCCTATTTGGAAAGTCCTCGGTGATCCCGTACTCTCCGTCTCCTGAAGACCACCGGATTTGAGGAGGAGTTGCGTGAAGAAGAATCTTTCCCGACGAAGCTTTGCTGCCGTCACGCTGGGAGCTTTGGGTTGTACGGCTCTCCTGTCCGCAACCATCGAGAGCATCGAATCGCAGAACCACTCCCACGCACCATCCACAACCCCCGTGCAACCCCATGCGGATCTCCCTTCCTCCTCTGAGCCTCCCAATCCCTATGCCGATCATCAACGCTGGAACAGAAGCAGATCCAGACCTTCGGAATGGCATGACTCTCGCTATAAGTTGAATCAGGCCCCAATCGAGGTAGAACTATGAAACGGCGCGACTTTCTGGAGACCATGCTCTCCTCCACCGCTGCTCTTTCCCTTCCGCCCAACCTCCTCGTTGACTCCAACCCCCATCCTTCCCTTCCACCCCCTGCGCCGCAACCTTCCCATCCTCTCGTCCTTTGGTATCAGCAGCCCGCTCAACAATGGATCGACGCCCTGCCCCTCGGCAATGGCAGACTGGGCGCAATGGTCTTTGGCGGCACGGCAACCGAACAAATCCAGCTCAATGAGGATACAGTCTGGAGCGGCGGTCCTTACGATCCAACCAATCCACAAGGTCCGCAGGCCCTCCCTGAGGTCCGCCGCCAGGTCTTAGCCGGCAACAATATCCATGCACATCGTTTGTTTGGCCGCTCCATGTTCGGCCTGGCCATTCCCCAGACCCAGTATCAGCCTTTGGGAAATCTCTGGCTAACCTTCAAAGGGCAAAGCCACCCATCCAATCACCGCAAACAGCTCGCCACTGACATGGCCATCACTGCCCCCAATCAGGTAAGCGATTACCGACGACAGTTGGACTTAGACCAGGCCATCGTCACCACCCAATATCGTGTCGGCGATCTCTTCTTCACCCGTGAGGTCTTCGTCAGTCCGGCGGACCAGGTCATCGTAGTTCGCTTGACCGCAAACCAGCGGGGGAAGATCTCCTTCTCTGCTGCCTTGACCGCCGGCAATGACGAGCAGCGCAACGGCGACGCCCGCTACGATCTGATTCTCCCCAACGAGATTGTCGTGCGCGGTCGCACCATGTCGGATGCCGGTATCGACGGCCGCCTCCGATATCAGGCCAGAGCCCGCTTTATCGCCCAGGGTGGAACCATCTCTCCCGCAGAAGACGCCACCCTCCTCATCGACAACGCCGACGCAGTCACCATCCTCATCGCCGCCGGAACAAGCTTCGTCAATTACAAAGATCCAACCGGAGATCCTGAAAAGACCATCGAGCAGACGTTACAAGCCGCCTCCGCAAACTCTTACGCATCGCTCCGCAGCCGGCACGTCGCTGCCCATCAGGAACTGTTCCGAAGAGTCCACCTTGACCTGGGGCCATCAGACACGGCCGACCTTCCCACCGATCAGCGCCTGAAACGCTTTCAGGAATCAAACGATCCCGCTATGGCCGCGCTCTATTTTCAGTATGGCCGCTACATGTTGATCTCCAGCTCCAGACCACCTTGCCTCCCAGCCAATCTGCAAGGCATCTGGAATGACTCCAACAGCCCCCCGTGGGGCGGCAAGTACACCACCAACATCAATCTGCAGATGAATTACTGGCCGGCAGAGACCACTAACCTCGCAGAATGCGCCGAGCCGCTCTTCCAGATGATTGCCGCAATGACCGAGCCCGGCAGCCATGTCGCCCAGGTCAACTACGGAGCCGGCGGCTGGGTGCTCCATCAAAATACTGACCTGTGGCTGGCTTGCGCTCCTATGGATGGTCCTACCTGGGGAACCTTCGCAACCGGCGGCGCATGGCTTTCCACCCATCTGTGGGAGCATTATCTCTTCAACCAGAATAAAGAAACGTTGCAGACGTTCTACCCTTTAATGAAAGGATCCGCGCAATTCTTTCTGGATACCCTCGTGGAGCATCCAAAGCTCAAATGGATGGTCACCTGCCCATCCACGTCACCGGAACACTTCCCCAACAGCCCCTCAGAAAGCAAACCCTTCTGGGATGAGGTCACCAATCTTCACCTCAAGGGAACCACCATCTGTGCCGGGCCTACCATCGATATGTCCATCCTTCGCTTCCTCTTTGAAGGATGCATTCAGGCCAGTGAAATCCTCAACGTTGACCCGGATCTTCGTCACCGCCTCCGGCAGATGAAAGACAAACTCGCCCCTCTCCAGATCGGCCGCTGGGGACAACTTCAGGAGTGGCTGGAAGACTGGGATGATCCTGAGGATGAACATCGGCATCTCTCCCCGCTCTGGGGACTCTATCCCGGCAATGAAATCACCCCCGAAGGCACACCCAGCCTCGCCGCAGCAGCCGCAAAGCTCCTCCAATCCAGAGGAGACGGAGGAATGGGCTGGAGCATGGCCTGGAAGATCTGTCTGCGAGCACGCCTGCGGGATGGAGAGTACGCCTACGCCGAACTCAGGCGACTATTGACCATCGCTGAAAAGAATGAGATCAGCTACAAAGACGGGGGAACCTACCCCAACCTGATGAACGCCTTGCCCTTCCAGATCGATGCCAATCTGGGAGCCACAGCCGGTATCGCGGAGATGCTGCTGCAATCCCATACCCAGGAGATTCACCTCCTTCCAGCCATCCCCGCGACCTGGGCCAGCGGCTCCGTCAAAGGCCTTCGCGCACGCAGAGGCTTCTCCGTGGACATCCAGTGGAGAGACGGAAAGGTCACCACAGCCACCATCCACTCCACTCTCAGCAACCCTTGTAGAATTCGCAGCTCTGCCAATGTCTCCCATGTCTCTTCTTCCCAGCAGCCTGTTCCATTTGCTCGCATAGAAGATCATGTCGTGGAGTTCAAGACTGAACCTCAAAAAACGTATTCCATTGAAATGCAGCCTTGAAGACATTCCTGATGCGCACCTAACATCTGCTATGGGAAGGAATCAACGATCTATGCAAACCTCTGCGATAAAACTGTATGCTCGTACCCGCATCGTTCTTCTCACCGCTCTTCTCCTTGTCGGAACCTGCCCATTGGCATTCGGATCCGCGGAACTTACCACCACCTTGCAACAGATATTCGGGCAGCATGAGTTCAATCTCCAGGAATTCGGCCCCGCACGCTGGGTCGACGGAGGCGCAGCCTATACCACAGTAGAACCATCCTCTGCCTTTCCCAACACGGACGCCATGGATATCGTGCGCTATGATACGGCCACTGGTGCACGCAAGGTGCTTGTTTCCGCCTCGCAGCTAGTCCCACAGCCCGGCGCCAAGCCTCTTCACATGGATGACTATGCATGGTCCAAAGCCAACAACCGTCTCCTGATCTACACCAACTCTCAGAAAGTATGGAGAAGAAAGACCCGTGGCGATTATTGGGTGCTCACTCTCGCCAGCGGAAAGCTGCAGAAGCTCGGCGGAGACGTGCCCCCAGCCACATTGATGTTTGCCCAGTTCTCTCCTGATGGCAACAGCGTCGCCTACGTGCATGACCATAACATCTATGTTCAGGATCTGGCTTCCGGAGCCATCCATCCCGTCACAACCGACGGCTCGCCCACCACCATCAATGGAACCTCCGATTGGGTGAATGAAGAAGAATTGGATATTCGCGATGGCCTCCGCTGGAGCCCCGATAGCCAATCCATCGCCTACTGGCAATTCAATACCACAAAAGTCGGTATCTATACCCTCATCAACGACACTGCTGAAGAATATCCCACACTCATGCAATATCCATACCCGCAGGTTGGAACAACCAACTCTGCCGTCCGCGTCGGTGTCGTCAGTATCAACGGCGGACCAACGCAATGGATGGATGTTCCGGGAGATCCTCGCGGACTTTATATCGCCCGGATGGATTGGGCGGGAAACTCCAATCAATTGGCGTTAGAAGTCCTTAACCGGCTTCAGAACCACAATACTGTCTTTCTCGCCAATACCCGCACCGGCGCTGTTCAGCAGGTCCTGGAGGACACCGATCCCGCATGGGTCGACGTGGTCGACTCATTCGATTGGACCAATGGCGGGAACACCCTGCTCTGGTTGAGTGAAAGAGACGGCTGGCGTCACATCTACGCCGCGCCCAGAGCTGGAGGAGCTCTCAGAAAGTTGACCCGCGGACCATGGGATGTCATCCAGGAGGTTGCCGTGGATCAGCGCGATGGCTGGCTGTATTACATCGCCTCGCCCACCAACGCTACCCAAAGATATCTCTATCGCGTTCGATTGGATGGCACAGGCTCTCCCGTGCGCGTCACTCCCTCCGCAGAGCCCGGCACTCACAGCTATGACATCTCTCCTGACGGCCGCTGGGCCTTTCATACCTATTCCACGGCCGATCAGCCCCCGGTTACAGACCTCATCCGGCTGCCCGATCATCAAAGGGTCCGAATGCTGGAAAATAACCAGAATGTGGCGGAAAAGATAAAAACCCTCATCGCATCTCCAACCAGATTCTTTCAGGTTCACATCGATGGTGGAGTCACGCTCGACGGCTCCATGATTCAGCCGCCGCACTTCGACCCCACAAAGAAATACCCTGTACTCGTCTATGTCTATGGTGAGCCCGCAGCAGTTACCGTGACGGATAAATGGGGAGGAGACACCACCCTCTTTCACCGTGCCATCGCGAGCGATGGATATATTATCCTCAGCTTCGATAACCAGGGCACACCCGCGCCCAAAGGCCGTGCCTGGCGCAAGATCGTCTACGGCAGTCTCGGTCCGCTCTCCTCAGCCCAGCAGGCGCAGGCGATACGCCAATTTTCCCGTGAGCATCCCTATGTCGATACCTCTCGTATGGCAATATGGGGTTGGAGCGGAGGCGGTTCCAATACCCTGAACCTGATGTTCCGTTACCCAGGGCTTTATTCCGCAGGCATGGCTGTAGCTCCCATGGCCGATCAGCGTCACTATGACACCATCTACCAGGAACGCTACATGGGATTGCCTCAGCAAAATCCCAAAGGATATCATGACGGCTCGCCTATCAATTTCGCGCAAGGGCTGAAAGGGAAACTCCTCATCGTCCACGGTTCGGGCGATGACAACTGCCATTTCCAGGTCACAGAATTGCTTGTCAATCGGCTCATCGCTCTTCAAAAGCCGTTCACCTTTATGGACTATCCGAACAGAACACACGCCATTTCAGAAGGCCCTGGAACTTCCCTCCACCTCCGCAGTTTGCTCGCAAGATATCTTGAAGAGCAGGTCCCCCCCGGCGGAGTTGCCCGGTGAGCCAAGGCCCCTCGCCCAGCCATCTCATCTCCGATATCAACGTCGATAACGGATTTTTTGGCCAGCCTCCAGGCCTGATGTTTCTCTTTTTTGTCGAGATGTGGGAGCGCTTTTCATACTACGGAATGAAGGCGCTTCTGGTCCTCTATCTCGTGGATGCTCAACGCTGGTCCATCAGCCGTGCCGCCAACCTCTACGGCAATTACACGGCCCTTGTGTACATTGCTCCTGTGCTCGGGGGCTACCTGGCGGATCGCTTCATTGGAACCCGACGCTCCCTGGTCTGGGGCGGCATCTTGATCGCATCCGGTCACTTCACTCTGGCGCTCCAGAACGGAGCCGCCTTTTATCTGGGCCTTGGCCTCATTGTTCTTGGCACCGGACTCTTCAAACCCAACGTTTCAACCATGGTCGGCCAACTTTACGCCGCGGACGATCAGCGCCGCGACTCGGGCTTCACCATCTTCTTTATGGGCATCAGCGTCGGAGGCTTGCTTGCCCCACTCGCCTGCGGCTACCTTGCCGTGCATGTAGGTTGGCATTATGGCTTTGCCGCCGCTGGTGTCGGCATGCTCCTCGGCCTGTTGTTGTATCTCTCCGGTCGCAAGCGATACCTGCCCGGAATTGGATACCCACCCTCCGCCCTCACCAGGCAGGAACGTAAGGCCGTCCCTACCACCCCACAGGATCGCAAGAGGATCTTGGCAGTGCTGCTGGTCGTGCTCATCACCATTCCATTCTGGGCTTGCTATGAACAGGTCGGCAGCTCACTCAGTCTCTTTGCAGACCATCACATCGCAAGAAATCTCGGTCATTTTGTCGTTCCAGCCAGTTGGTTCCAATCCATCAATCCGGTGGTGATTTTGATCTTCGCCCCTGTGCTGGCGATCCTATGGGAGAATCTGGAGAGAAAAAACCGCGAACCCTCCGCACCTAGCAAAATGGCGGTAGCCTACCTCTTGCTCGCCATTGGCTTTGCCTTCGCCGCCTGGGCTGGCTTCCGCAGTGAGATATTCCTCCTGGTCAGTCCCTTGTGGTTCGTAGCCACGGACCTCTTCCGTTCCTGGGGGGAGCTGATGCTCTCTCCTGTAGGACTCTCCTATGTCACCAAGGTCGCACCGCCACAATACGCATCTCGCCTCATGGCGGCATGGTTCCTCGCCGAAGGCGTCGGCAATAAGTTTGCCGGATCGATCGCCGCCTACTCCGGTTCGATCCGGGCAGGACATTTCTATTCGATCTTCGTCATCATCGCCGTTGTCTCCTTGATCGGCCTTATCCTGATGATTCCTCTCCTGAAGTACCTGGCTGGAGGATCCGACCAATCCCGCATGCAACAGAACCCCGCCATCTGACTTATCAGCATGCGCTGTTCTTACCCCAGAACAGCAGGTAGAGCAATACCTAGAAACAACGCAGCGAGGAAGCAGAACGATAAGAAGCCTGCTCACCAGAATAGCGGAAAGCATTCGCAACCTCGCTCCAGGCACAGCAGCCCGCGCACACAGACATAGCCAATTCAGGCAAAGACCTTCGCTTGGAAATCAACCGCGACCATCATCCGCGGTCATCGTTGTATCTTCGGAGCAGGTTCCTGTCGAGTCACAATCGGGACATAACCAATCTCCAAGCCTCGCGGCGGAGAGACGATCAGCACTGGATCGAGCGTCGCCAGGGTTCCACGATCGGGAGGGGCAATATAATTCCCTGTGATCGGCCAATTGGACTGGATCCACTCTACCTCCTTCTGTAGCTTTGCCTTTTCGGCTTGGCTCAGATGCAGGTGCTGCAATGAGGGCTGATCGATGAATCGGTACCAGAAATACGTCACCTGACTGCCATCGCTCAACTCAACGGTGAAAGGCCCACTTCTGGGCCCTGGATCACTCCATACAGAGTCCGGACCCGTGGATGACACATAGGATGAGCCGACAATAGCCGGCAAAAAGGTCTGGTCGGCAAGCCGAGTCCCCGCTGGAACCTCGGACGCCGGCACCGCCAGCATCTTGTCGCCTTCCTGCTTGAAATATTCGGGAAAAGTTCCTGTCGAATCCTTCCACTTTAGGCCGTACGAGCAAGACCCGCTGCGTCCCACCATGGTTGTCTCCACAAACGCGTCAAAACCGGTCAACGGAACTCCATGCTGATCGAACTTGAGCGGCTCTGCCTTGCAGGTCGGCGTGTCTGCATACTCTGGATTGAACCTGCCGGTCAATGTGCGGCTTGCCTGCGACCACGGCCTGTTGGAATGGAAGAGCGCCTTCATCGGCTTGAACAGAGCCTTGTCGGAATACACCTGGACGTCCTGCATCAGCACCGTCGTCTTGGAGCCATCCACCGGAAACAAAAGCTTCGGAATGCGCGAATACAAAGTGCCATGGCTGTCGCTGCCGCTGAAGTACGGCACCGTGTTCACCTCCATCGCCCCTCCCGCCATCAGACCCGGTCGTGCGTCCAGCGTGCGTCCCGCAGCCGCAGCATATCCCTTGGAGATGGCGCTCCAAGTGTCGGGAATCCAGAACGCCACCGGCCCCTTGAAGTTTTCAGAGTTGATGAAGAACGTCCAGCTCTTGTCGCCCGTCGGCTGGCGGTGGTACGCCGCATCGGAATCAATCATCGGCAAAGCCATCCACGCTGTACCGAAGACCTCACCGTTCGTACCTCGCTGAAAGGTCAAGCCATCCGGTGCAACCAGCAGTCGATTGCTGATCTGCACCAGTCCCATCTCGTGCGCAGGAAGAGCCGTACCGTAAAAGCTCCACCCCGGCGAGGAGATCTCATTGTTATAGCAATCAGGTGTGCCGTTCATTCGGTATTTGGGTGTGCCGGAGGGAAACTTTGTGCTGTCCCAAAACCCTCCACCGCCTTCAATGGTCTGGAAAACATCTCGATAGGACGGTGCGCGACGCGGCCACTGGTCGCGAGCCAGCGTGCCGTGCGGGCAGAGAGGCTGTTCATAGCCGCGATTGTCAGGCATCACCCAGGTACCCGGCAGGCCGAGTTGAAAAGACTGCAACGGCTGTGCCAGAAGAGGCCAGATCGTCGAATAGAAGCTCACCCCGAAACCAAAACCATTCGCAGGAGGCGACACGTGCATGGAAATATATCCATGTAGCCCTCCGCCCATGGCTTCCGTCAGCCTTGTATGGGACGAACTCTTATCGCCAATGACTGCCTGCCCCATGGCTCGGTGGCCAATGGCAAACAGCAAACTCACAGTTCCCGCCAACCAGCAGATGCTGCGCCACAGCTGCATACGATTCAGTGAATGCAAGGCTTCCTCCCTTGGGCCACCAGGTGTTCGTTGCAAAGATCAACCGGCTTGCGTAGCCCCGGCTATCGCCTCACGTTGGATCTGCGGCCCTCATGGAGGATAGTGTATATCAGTCTCATCTGCCTCCTTCACCCCGTGGACGAGGTATTCAAAGCAGTCAGAACCGCGTACGTTTCGCTCCCATCGCAGTATCACCGCCTCGATGGGCATATCTCAAACAGCAATCCCATCCGGCAGACGCCAACACCTTGCAAAATCCAGTCCCAACAAAAAACCCAACGGGCCTGGTTCGGCCCGTTGGGTCTGGAGGCTTGGGATGGAAAGAGTCTCTTTCCAATCCACCAGTCAGTATCGTTCTCCATCTCTGTGCGCCCGTTGCGTAGCAGAACCCGAGCGCCCACTCTGTCTACTCTTCCGCAGCAAACTGCCTCAGAAGTACATCTTACCGCCGAGCTGAATCTCGCGCGGGTCGTGGGAAGAAATAGCTTGCCCAAAGTTATAGTAGGAGTCGGTCACGGTGCCGACTGCGTTGAAGCTGTTGTGATTGAAGACGTTGAAGAACTCCGCCCGGAACTGGAACCGGGCTCTGCTGCCCAGTTGCAGGTTCTTCATCAACGCCATATCCCAAAGATCCTGACCGGGGCCAATGAAAGAACCATTGGATGTGTCTCCAAAGTGCCCCCAGGCATCCGCAAAGGAGTCCGCAGAGAACCAGTTCAACTGCGTCTTCGCTCGCTTCACATGACCTATCTGATCCGGTCGCGGAGCAATATCGCTGGCATCCATGTTCAGGCCGCCAGGATACAGCCCAGTGGTCGGACAGGCTGGATTATTGGGTTCATTCGGGCTGAAGTACGTGCTGATGACGCTACAGTCGCTGCTATCAAAGTTGTCCAGATACTGGGTCACGGTCTGTGACATACCAGAGATCAGGTTTGTGATTCCAGAGATCTCCCACCCGCCCAGAAGATGCCCCATGGCGCCATGCTGCAGCTTCATGAAGGGCAGGTCATAGACGTACGTCAAGATGAAGGTCTGGGGTTGATTGAGTTCGGAAGCGCCATAGTCCTTATGCAGATCATACGTGTCATACGTCTCCTGGCCGCGGTCGTTGGACAGGTTCGTCATCGTCTTGCTCCACGTGTAGGCAAGTCCAAGCGTCAATCCGTGGAAGTCTCTGGCATTCAAAGCGATCTGCAGCGAGCTGTAGTTACTGTTATATCCAGGAATGCGGTCTTCAAAGGCTGCATACCCTCGGTAAGGCATCACCGCAGTCACCCACGCGTTCGGATTGGATTCTCTGGACTGCAGCGTGGGCTGGTTGATCTCTCGCTCGCCCAGAAGATGCCGTCCCATCGTTCCCACGTATCCAATGGAAGCCACCAGACTCTGTGCAAGCTGGTGCTCCACGGTCAGGTTGTAGTCCCAGTAGCTCGGGTTCTTCATCACCGGCGTGCCGGTGGCTGTAATCCGGTTGGGATAGAGCGGAGGGCTGTTCGGACCCGTCGGATCATCAAAGCTCGAGTTGTAGATGGTGTCTGTCTCCAGACCCGGCGACTCCTGGAATCCATTCTGCTCCCAGATGCCGTTCAGCATCCGGTCAAAGAAGATGCCATATCCGCCGCGGATCGAAGTCTTACTATCTCCAAACGGATTGTAGGCAAACCCAATGCGCGGTGCAAAGTTGTCTTTTGGATCCGGATCCACGTGGCTGCCCCAGGGCGAGCACGTAGCCTGCGACCCGTTCACCTGCTGCGCCAGGCTGCAATCCGCGCCCGTCGGATAGATCAGGCCGTTCTCGTAGTTGGCAGCCGTCAGTCCCGGTGTATCGATATTACCCGTCGTAGGATTAATCTGTGCCTCGTTCAATGTCGTGAAGAACCTTGGATCAAAGTTCACCAGCGTATCAAGCACATCTGCCGGCGATGGGAAAAAACTGTAGCGGATGCCCATGTTGATGGTCAGCTTCGGAGTAATCTGCCAATCATCCTGGATGTACGCCTCAAAGTTGGTGTAATGCAGGTCGGGGATGGTGTCCCGGCTTTGCTGCGTGTAATAAAGATCATTGCCCAGCAGGAAGTCTTGCCAGCCATTGAACTCGAAGAACGCCGCGCCGCTCGACGCATTCTCCGTCTTCAGCATCTGCGAGGCCGTAGCACCAAAGCGGATCGTATGCTGGCCCTCAATCATCGAAAAGTTGTCAAACAGGGTATTGTCCAGATTGCGCTCAAAGTACGGCGTGCTTCCATAGCCATAACCGGTAATCTGGCTCTCAAAGCCAATGCCCGGGATGCGACCATACGGATCGGTGAACGCCGTCTCGTTCGTAAGCGCCTGCGTTACCGACGGATCCAAAGTAATGGAACCCGGCGTAAAGGATGAAGAGATGGATCCCTGCGTATAGGCGTACTCTGCCTCATTCACCAGGCGCGGAGAGATCGTCCAGGTCAGGTTACCCACCACGTTCTCTCCCGGCGCGTTCACCGCGGAACCCGCTACGCCCGGAAAATCACCGCCCTCGAAGAGTCCCAACGGAAAGTTCTCCGGCGTCTCGTCCTGGATCGCATGCGCAAAGAAGTGTACCTTCTGCGAGAGCTGCGCATCAAAACGAACCAGATCTTCGCGGGTGTTGTTGAGCTGCGTGTACGCAGCCGTGTACTCATTCGGGTTCCCCGCCACGTTGGAGGTGAACTTGTCGTACATGTTCGTTAGATACACCTTGGCATTCTGGCTATAACAAGACGGATTGATCGTGCTGTTCCCTGTGGTGGCGTTGTAGGTGACGCAATTATTCGCCGCCTGACTGGGATTCTCATCCGCTGTTGTGTTTCCAGCCATCACACCGGCCAGCTGCTCCGGAGTCGGCACATTGAATGTAGCTGTCTGCGGAGAGCTTACCTTGCGCCACTCCTCTGACCAGAAGAAGAAATACTTGTCTTTGTTGGCGTTGAACTTGTGAGGCACATAAAGCGGTCCACCGATGGTGAACCCGAAGTCGTTGTAGTGTTCAATCGCCCGCGGCGTGATCGGGTTCGTCTGCTTGTTGAAGTAGCTGTTCGCGTTGAAGTCCGTATTGCGATCAAACTCGTAGGCATCCCCATGGAACGCGCTGGTGCCGGACTTGGTCTCCAGCAGAATCTGCCCGGCGCCGCTGCGAGAGAACTCCGCGTCATACGTGCTTCTCTCCATGGTGAACTCTTGAATCGCATCAATACTGGGCACGTTCAGCAGCGTGGCGTTGGAACCGCTATCGTTCACGTCGGCTCCATCCACCGTCCAGTTGTTCGCTGTATCGCGAGCGCCGTTCACCGCCAGCGCCGTCGTATTGCTCAGGCCAAAGCCAGGCTCATCCGGTAGCGCGCTCACTACGCCCGGCTGCAGTGCCACCAACTGCTCAAAGTTGCGATTGTTCAACTGCAACTCGCGTACCTGCGTGCCAGAGATCGTACCCTCCAAAGCACTCGTCGTCGTGTCTACCGCCTCCGCGTTCTGTCGAACATCTACTGTCTGCTGTACCTTGCCCACCGGGAGCTTGGCGTTCACCGTGCGCGTCTGCGAAACAAACAGAACCACGTGAGTCGCTCGATAACGCGCAAACCCCGGAGAGGAGATCGTCACCGTGTAATCCCCAGCGGGCAGGTTCGTCGCAGTGTAGAAGCCCTGCTGGTCGGCCTTGTACGTCCGCGGAGCAATGTTGCCTTCCTGCTGCGTTATGGTGATCTGGGCGTTGGGTACTACAGCCCCCGTGCTGTCAGTAATCGTGCCGTTGATCGTTCCCTGGAGTTCCTGCCCCACCAGCCGACCCGTAAAGCATGCCGCTAGCAGAATCAAAGCTGCGAGGTAAAACTTTTTGACTGGCATCCCAACTCACCTCTCCGAATGAATTCTGACCCTTCGAGGTCTTCAATTCGCCTCGATCGCGGGTGCAAAACCAACTACCTCAGCTCCAAATGTTCCTAAGCAAAACCATCGGGGCCATACTTCCCATTTACCCCTCACTCATTCGAACGTTGGAGATAAAACTGCGCATTCAGTGATAGGGAATCGTGCCATAGCAAGAGGCGTCTGTCAAGAAAAAGTTCAATTCAGGTTGATTTGGACAAAATTCACTATATTTTGAACCTCCTTCCTCTCAAGTGGAACGTTCCGTACTGGTCGAATATCGAACCGGAGCAGGCAACTCCAACCTCTCGCCCATCGAACCACGCCAGTAACCCGGCATCGCTTTCTCCAGATATCCACTCAACCCAGCCACAGATCCGGACCAGGCCACCGAGCGCAAACGATGGATCAAAATTGAAACGCTTTAAACAGGCACCACACCCCCCACAGTTGGCCCACCCGGCCTGAGTGTGGTATTCCGGTAAACGTGTCACCTAGCGTGCCGTGCCTGCAACCCAGCCAGCCAACACGGGCCAGAGCCCTTGCGCCTTTGGCCTGCCTCTTACTTGCGCTCCTCGCAACTCCCGGCCTTACCACCCCCGCCCACGCCCAGCAAAACCCGTCGTCCATCTCCACCCTCCGCCAGCAGTTCAACCAGTGGATCGCACAGGGATCCCAGGCACTCCAGCAAGGCGACAATGTCTCTGCGGAAAAGGCCTTCCGCCAGGCCCTCGCTCTTGACCCCAAGTCGGTCGAACTGCTCAATAATCTAGCCATCTCCCTGGCCCGCCAGGGCCGCGACGATGAAGCGATCGCCCTCTATCAGCGCGCCCTTGCCCTTCGCAAAGGCGACCCAATCACCCGCAGAAATCTCGGCATCGCCTACTTTCGCGCTCACCGCTACCAACAGGCGCTCCCACTGCTTGAATCCTTCGCCGCGCAGACCCCGACCTTTCAGTCACTGGACCTCACCGGCCTCGACCTCTTCGCCCTCAACCAGTTCTCCCAGGCAGCCGTTTACCTGGATCGCGCCAGCCAGCTTCAGCCCAGCGACCTTCCCACGCTCGATATCCTTGGCCAGGCCTATTGGAGAGTCAAGAACTACGCTGGAGTCACCCAGGTCTTCAATCGCATCATGGCCGTAGATCCCAACTCTGCTGAGGCCCACTTCATGCTCGGCATGGCCTATGACATCGCGTACCAGGAGGAGAAAGCTGCAAAGGAGTTTCAAGCTGTCCTGGCCATTCAACCCAACTTCCCGGCAGTCCACTCCAGCCTTGGCCTCATCAACTTCCGCGAGCACAACGTCGCACGCGCTGAAGACGAATTCAAACAGGAACTCAGCCAGAATCCCACCGATCCCATCTCAAACTACATGCTGGGCAGGATCCTGCGCGAGGCCAATCAGCCGCAGCAGGCCATCCCTTATCTCAAGGCCGCCGTAGCCGCAAACCCCTCCTACCAGAACGCCTACTTCGAGTTGGGGCAATGCTACCTCACACTCAATCAGCCCAGCCAGGCGTTGCAGCCCCTGCAGCAGATCACCCAATTGAACCCCAAGGCCTATAAAGCCTTCTTTCTGCTCGGCAAGGCGTACAAGATGCTTGGCCGCACCAGCCAGGCAAACCAGGCGCTGGCCATGTGCCAAAGAATCCTCTCCCAAAAGTACGTCAAGGCCAAGCCGACCGAATAAACTTCACCCCGGGAACCATCCAGAACCCACGCCACCCCACTGCCCGCAACCACCCACAGAAGGGTTGAAGTTCGCTCGGAAGAACGCCTCAAAGCCTCAATCCTTACCTGCCAACCCATCGCAGCTTCTGCATCTCCCACCCGGAAACACCCCTCCTTACGCCAGCGGAAACCACGTCAGCCCATTGCCGACCAAATCGTCGTCCACTTCGCCATCACTCCATCCGCCCTTTTCCTGCCCCACCAGCCGATCTCCCGCCAGCATCGACAGTGGACCTCGCAGCCGCTCGCTAACCAGCGCAGAGCCCCCAGCGGATCCCCTCTGCAGATCATCATCCCAGGCCTCCTGAAGATCGGCAAACCGGTAGCCCACATAGGCGTCGGTCAATAGATACTTCGGCCGCGCCGGATCCGGCTCAATCTTCTTGCGCAATTGCCGCATAAAAGTCCGCAGATAGCCCGCCTCATTGCGATACTCGTGCCCCCACACCTCGGTCAGCAGCTTGCCATAGGTCACAGCCCTTCCCGCATGCCGCATCAGGTAGTGCAGAATCTGATACTCCTTCCGGGTCAAATGCACCGGCTCGCCACTCAGCTTCACCACACGCCGCACCGGGTCCAGCCGAATCTCTCCGATCTCCATCGGTGCATCCTCCGGGCACTCTGGCGTTCTGGCCCTGCGCACCGCAGCACGTATCCTCGCCACACACTCGCGGATGCTGAACGGTTTGGTCATGTAATCATCCGCCCCGGCCTCCAGCGCCTCCACCTTAAGATCCTCGCAATCCTGCACCGTCAGGATCAGCACTGGCAGCCGCGGAGCCAACGCATTTAGCTTCACCAGGGTAGCCATCCCACCCATGCCGGGCATCTGCAGGTCCAGCAACACCGCATCCACCGGCTCCGCCCGAACCAGGCGCAGCGCATCCTCTCCGCGCGTCGCCTCCGTCACCTCAAAGCCCAACTCGGTCAAAGGCACCCGCAGCGCCCTCCGAATCGCCGCCTCGTCGTCCACCACAAGCACGCGAATCCCTGTTCCTATCCCTGTTCCCATGGTCTCTACGCTCCCTCTTGCAGCGTGCTCTCCTTCGGCAAGGATGCAAAAAATCTCGTTCCGCCCTCCGGATCGCTGGCCAGCCAAACGTCTCCGCCGTGCGCCCTCGCCACCTGCATGGCCACGGAAAGCCCCACGCCTGTACCCGGTATCTTCTGCGCAGTGCCTTCGCAGCGAAAGTAGCGGTCAAACACTCTCTCCTGATCCTCCGGCGCAATACCCAACCCAAAGTTATGTACCGCAAAAACTACCTGCTGCGGCCGCTCGGTCACTTCAATCGTAATCTTCGAGTTCGGATCAGCAAACTTCCCCGCATTGTCCACATACTGTGTCAGCAAAGACTCCATCAGCTCCCGGTCGCAGCAAACCATCATCCCTTCGCGTTCCAGCAGCACATCCACATCAAAGCCGGCCAGCCGATCCGCCAACTGCTCAACCACCCCATCCACCAGCCGCCTCACCGCAACCGCCTCCTTGTGCAGCGCCACGTCCCTGGACTCAATCCTGGCCGTCTTCAGCAGCCGCGTCGTCAGCTCGCTCAGCCACTGAATCTGTTCGTCGATCAGTTGCACCAGTTCGTCCTGCCCCGCGCTCAATCCACCCATCGCCTGCAAGCCGCTCGTCGCCGCTCGAATCGCCGTCAATGGCGTCTTGTACGCATGCGCCAGGCTGTCCAGCACCGTGGTCCGCAACTGCTCCGCCCGCTGTGCGCTCTCCGTCCGGCTCACATTGGCCAGCGAGTGATAGCGGTCAAAGGTCATCGCAATCAGGCTCGCAATCCACTCGCACGCCGCCGGGCTCACCTCTCCCCGCAGCATCACCGACCCAATCGCCAACTCTCCCATCCGCAGCGCCCGGCGCACCAAACCAATCTCCGGCTCATAGCTGGAGCTGCTGAAGAAATACGTGCTGCGCAGCGCATCCTCCATCTCCGGTCCCCATTCACCCAGCGCATACACCTTGTCCAGATCGGCATCGAAGATCGCTGCCGACTCGAACCGAAAGATCTCTACCAGCAGTGACACCAGTTGCAACCCCGGCTCCCGATGCACATCCAGTCCCGCCATCTGCAGCGTCAAGGCGTGGATCCGGCCTGCCTCTTCCACGGTCAATGCGTCTGGCTGGTTCAATCGCGAACCTCGAGCGGCGCCCCCGGAGAAAAGCGTCCCGGTGGGTCCGCGGGGCCTCTCTCTGCCGGCAAAATCAACAAAACTTTTGTCCAGAATACACAGCACTCACCGCCCGGACAATCATTTTGGGCACTTCCAGCTCCCAAATCCCCTTTTCGTGACCCAATTCCTCAGGCCAGACAAGAAAAATTCCTCCCGCTCCACTTTCTTTACGAGTTCCTGATGTTCCTCCCGCGATCATCCTCTCATCACACTTCAACCCTCGCTCCAACACTCAACCAACCAGCACAGACTCCACCCCCGGGAGGCATACATGGCAGAAACACCAGCAGTCGAGATGAAAAAAACACTGGGTCTTACCGGACTCACAAGCAATGCGATGGCGTTGATTGCACCAGGCGCCTTTCTCTGGCTCACCTTCTTCATCCAGGCAACTACGGGAGTCACAGGACCTTCCATGTGGATGGGGGTCATCGCAGCCTTACTGCTCTGTCTCTCCACGGCGGTCTGCTATGCGGAGATGGCCAAGCTCTACCCCGGCACCGGCAGCTCCTACTACTTCGCTGAACAGGCGTTTCTCAGCCGGGAGCGCTCCTGGAAGTATGCGCGCATCTCGAAGTTCATCGTTGGTTGGGCCTCTCACCTTTACTACTGGATCTACCCCGGCGTCATGGTTGGAACCATGGGTATCGTGATCGGCTACCTTGTCGGAACGCTCGATCCGAACTTCATGAGCGCCTCCAACCCTGGAATCCTGTTCATGATGGGCGTAGCGGTGGTCTTTGCCTTCGCCGTTGCCTACATCGCCTACCGCGGAGCCAACGCATCCACCGGCGTCAATCTCGGCATCAACGTCGTCCAGATCGTCGCCCTCATGATCTTCAGCGTCATGGCGCTGGGCTATCGCATGAATCATCCTCCCGGCTCGGTCGCCTATCAGTTTGATTCCACCTCTGGCGAGGCATACAACTACGAGTTCAAGACCACCACCTCGGTCGTCGGCGGAGTCTCCACAGACACCATCGTGCGCGATGCCACCGGCGTGCCCCTGCCTAAGCTCGATGCCGCCGGCAAGCCGGTTCCCTACCACATCAGCTACCCCGAGCACGACGCATCGGGCAACTTCCTCTCCCATCCCTCAGCCAAATCGGTCGTCAGCCCGCACCATATGAGCTGGGTCTTTATCCAGGCCACCGTCGCCATCCTTATCCTCGTCGGCTTTGAGTCCGTCACCTCCATGGGCGGCGAGGCGAAGAACGCCAAACGGGACATTCCCATCGCCGTCATCACCTCTCTGCTGTTGCAGGGCGTCGTCTTCTACTGCTTTGAGTACTTCTGCGCCAACTACTTCCTCAACAGCGGTTATACCCTGCAGAACGCCGCCGGCTCCGCCGCTCCCATCGGTGACATGATGGTGGTGGTCGGCGATGCCATCTTCGGTCCCGGCCATGGCCGAGCCTTCATGCTCGCTGAGGCCTTCACCGTCGTGCTGGCGTTGATCGGAACCACTCTCTCCTGCATGAACACCGGAGCTCGTGTCACCTATGCCATGGGCAAAGACAAAGAGGTCTCGGGCCGCTTCGGCAGCCTGCACAAAAAGACCCTCACCCCCCATCAGGCCGTCTGGACTATGGCCCTCATCTCCGCCATCATCGGCTGCATCGCCGTCTCCCTCGTCTTCTGCGACGGAGGAGCTCCCGCAGCGTCGGCCATCTCAGCCCTTCCGCACGGCCTTCTCTCCAGCTTCGGCTACTTCTCCCATGACAAGATGGCGGCGCTGCCCAACAGCTTGCTGACGGTAACCCTGGCCTCCAACTTCGGCACCTTCGTCCTCTATGCGCTTAGCTGCACGCTGTGCATGGTCGCCTATCACAAGCATCCCAAGTTCAGCTTTGTTCGCCACCTGGCCATTCCTCTCTTCGGTCTGTGCGCCAACCTTGCCTGCATGGCGTTCTACCTCATCGGTCCCTTCATGGGCTATGGCACCAAGATGGAGCCGCTGCTGGCGCTCTCCATCGCAGCAATATGGGCGGTCATCGGCGCCTTCCACTTCCTCACCAGCAGCAAGAAGGCCGGCAAGTCGGCTTTGATGGAAGCGCGGCCGGCTAACTCTTAACCGCGAAGTCCATCCACGCCTAACCTCCCTGCGGTGACTGGGCTCGGCAACCCTGTCGCGTCCAGTCACCCTCGGCCCCTGGCCTTCGTTCATCGGCCTTCGTTCACCGGGCTCCCGGATCTCGCCTGTCTGCGAAGATCCCATCATCGCCAAAAATCTTTCCTCGCCTCACGCTCGCGGTCTTCTTTTCTCGCAGCAGAACGCGGACTCGCGTCCGGACCTGTGTGCCTTCACCGCGCCTGGCCAACTTGAAAGGATCCTCTATGAAGCTCACGCCGCTCCATCTCTCCCCAACATCCACCCCAGCACTCTTCACCGCCCTCTTGCTCGCGCCCATCCTGGGCTGCGCTCTCACCACGCTCTCCGCTCTAGCAACTGCCCAGACCGCAGCAACCACCCAGAACGCTGCGCCTGCGGCGTCAACCACCCCCGCTCCGTCCGCTGCTCCCGCATCTGCAGCCGCGACTCCGCCTTCACCCCTGCCCACCCCTTCGCTCAGCGGGCCGTTGCAGTGGCTCCCGCCGGCCGTCTTTGACGCCGGCCCGCTGGGCAAGCTGGACGCCAACGGAATCGTCTCCGGCTATGGCCTCTACCAGGACAATCACCTGCCGGGAGACAACACCGGACAGGCGACACTCAGCAACGGCCTCCTCTTCCTGCAAAAAGCCGACGGGCCCGTGCAGTACTTCATCCAGACCGGTGCCTATGCGATTCCCGCCCTCGCTACGCCCTATCTCTCTGCCGCAGACACCGTCAAAGACTTCTTTGGCCCGGTCCCGGTAGCCTTTCTCAAGCTTCAAGTGGGTAAGAACACCTCCTTCCAGATCGGCTCTCTGCCCACCCTGCTCGGAGCTGAATCCACCTTTACCTTCCAGAATATGAACGTGGAGCGCGGCCTGTTGTGGAATCAGGAGAACGCCGTCAATCGCGGCATCCAGGTAAACCAGACTCTGGGCAAGTACTTCACCGCCTCGCTAAGCTGGAATGACGGCTACTACTCCAACCGCTACTCCTGGGTCAGCGGCGCTCTCACCTTTACCAAGGGCGTCCACAGCCTGGCCTTTGAGGCCATGGGCAACGCCGGGTCCACCAAATTCCAGACCCTGGCCACGCCGGTCCAGAACAACAGTTCGGTCTACGCCTTGGTCTACACCTACACCAAAGGCAACTGGATCATTCAGCCCTACTACCAGTTCAGCGATGTTCCCACCGATGTTCGCGTGGGGGTCACGCAGGGAGCTACCACCAACGGCGGAGCTCTGCTGCTCAGCTACGCCTTCAAGCACGGCTTCTCGCTGCCCGCCCGCGTCGAATACATCAAAACCTCCGGCAGCAACGCCAACGGAGCGGTGAATCTGCTCTTTGGACCGGGCAGTGATGGAACTAGCGTCACCCTCACCCCCACCTGGCAAAAAGGAGCCTTCTTTGCCCGCAGCGACCTCGCCTGGGTACACGCCGGCAGTTATTCCCAAGGGGACGCCTTCGGCACCCAGGGAGAAGCCCTCAACCAGCTCCGCGCCGTGGTTGAGATCGGCATCCTCTTTGGCAGCAACATCACCGGAAAGTAACCACCCCAAATCGACAAATCTGCACCTTCCAGAGGGGGCACGGCGCAAGCCGGGCCCCTTACCTCCGTTGCAAGCTGGATTAAACCGCTTCATCATGTATTTCCTGCTGGATCAAACCATCCTCGGCAAGCTATCCTGTTGCGGGACTTTTAAGACCCATCGGAGGATAGATGAAAAGATCTGCCGCGTTTTCTCTCGCCGTGTCCGTCGCCCTGGGGACGGCTCTATCGTTATCGGCTCTCGTGCCTCCATGCGCCACGGCCCAGGCAGCAACGTCGGCGGCAACCACGCCCTCAACCGATCGGGCGGCAGCCACAACCTCCCCCCAGCCGGCTTACTTGAATCCCCAGTTGCCCGCCGAAGAGCGCGCCCGGGACCTCATCAGCCGCATGACGCTCCAGGAGAAGGCGTCGCAGTTAGTCAATCAGGCGCGCGCCATTCCCCGCCTCAAAGTTCCAGCCTACGACTGGTGGAGCGAGGCTCTGCACGGCGTCGCCGTCGACGGCACCACCGAATTTCCAGAGCCCATCGGCCTGGGAGCTACCTTTGATCCCGCGGCGATCCACACCATGGCCGTCGCCATCGGCACCGAAGCCCGCGTGGTCCACCAGCAGTCCCAGCACAACGGCGCCTCCGTCATCTTCCACGGCCTGGACTTCTGGGCGCCCAACGTCAACATCTTCCGCGACCCCCGCTGGGGCCGCGGCCAGGAGACCTACGGCGAAGACCCCTTCCTCACCGCCCACTTTGCGGTCGCCTTCGTCACCGGCATGCAGGGCGACAACCCCAAGTACTACCGCGTCATCGCCACTCCCAAGCACTTTGACGTACACAGCGGCCCGGAGCCCACCCGCCACTTTGCCGATGTCGACGTCAGCCTCCACGACGAAGTGGATACTTACCAACCCGCCTTCCGCGCCGCCATCGTGCAGGGCAAGGCCGACTCCATCATGTGCGCCTATAACGCAATCAAAGGACAGCCCGCCTGCGCCAACCAGTACCTGTTGCAGGATCTGCTCCGCGGCCATTGGGGCTTCCAGGGCTACGTCGTCTCAGACTGCAATGCCGTCCGGGACATCTTCCGCTCTCACCATTACCGCCCTACCCAGGCGCAGGCCTCCGCCATCTCCATGGAGCGTGGCATGGACAATGAGTGCATCGACTTCATGGCCAAAGTGAAGGGCGACTCCGACTACAAACCCTACATCGATGCCGTACAACAGGGCTACCTCAGCCAGAACGCCATGGACACCGCGCTGCTGCGGCTCTTCACCGCCCGCATCAAGCTGGGTATGTTTGACCCGCCCTCCATGAACCCCTACGCCAGCATCGATCCCAGCCAGCTCAACAGCCCCGAGCACCGCGAACTGGCCCGCAAGCTCGCCGATGAATCCATGGTGCTGCTCAAAAATGACGGCACACTTCCCATCCATCCCAGCGTCCACAGCATCGCCGTCGTCGGTCCTCTCGCCAGCCAGACCGACGTCTTGCTCGGCAACTACAACGGCATCCCCACCCACACCGTCACCATGCTGGAAGGTCTCCGCGCGGCCTACCCCGGGGTGAAGATCAACTATGTTCCCGGAACCCAGTTCCTCAGCAACCAGGGCGACCCCGTTCCCGCCAGCCGACTCTCCACTCCGGACGGCAAACCCGGCCTGCTGGCCAAATACACCATCGGCCAGAGCCCTGATCTCTCCACCTCCAGCCCGTCCAAGCCCTTCGCCCAGCGCATCGAGCCCCAGGTCGATCTGCACCCAGCCGGCCTCCCCGCCCAGGCCGCGGGCCAAAAACAGATCCACGTCCAATGGACCGGCCTCCTCCATCCCACCCAGACAGGAGACTACCTGCTCGGCGTCCGTGGCGACGGTTCCGTCTCCGTCCAGGCAGACGGCAAAGTCGTCGCCCAGGAGTGGAAAACCCACGGGGTCGAATCCAAACTCGGCCACATCCACCTCGAAAAGGGCATCCCTGTCTCTCTCACGGTGGATTACACCAACCTCAACGGCGTCCCTCCCACAGCGCAGCTCATCTGGGCACCCGTGGACTATACCCCCTCACCTGCCGCGGTTGAAGCCGCCCGCCAGGCGGACCTCGTCATCGCCGTGGTCGGCATCACCAGCAGGCTGGAAGGCGAAGAGATGCCGGTCAGCGAACCCGGCTTCCTCGGCGGCGACCGCACCAGCATCGATCTGCCCGCGCCAGAGGAGGCTCTGGTGGAGGCCGTCGCCGCTACCCACAAGCCCCTCGTCGTCGTGCTCATGAACGGAAGCGCCTTGGGCGTCAACTGGATCCAGCAGCACGCCAACGCCGTCCTCGAGTCCTGGTACGCCGGCGAAGAGGGCGGAAACGCCATCGCCGACACCCTCAGCGGCAAGAACAACCCCGCCGGCCGCCTGCCCGTAACCTTCTATAAGGATGTCAGCCAGCTCCCCAAATTTGAAGACTACTCCATGGAGAACCGGACCTACCGCTACTTCACCGGCAAGCCGCTCTACCCCTTTGGCTACGGCTTGAGCTACACCACCTTCGCCTATAGCCATCTCACCCTGCCCGCCTCCGATCAGGCCGGCTCTCCGCTGGATGCGGCCGCCACCGTCACCAACACCGGCAAGGTCGCAGGCGATGAGGTGGTACAACTCTACCTGGAGTTCCCGCAGGTTCCCGGAGCTCCCCGCCTCGCTCTACGCGGATTCCAGCGCATCCATCTGGAACCCGGCCAAAGCCAACAGGTACACTTCCAACTCCACAATCGCGATCTCAGCATGGTCACTCAGGCCGGCGACCCCATCGTCGCCGCCGGGAATTACACCCTCAGCATCGGTGGCGGCCAACCCGGTACAGGAGCCCCCTCCGTCACCGGACACTTCCGCATCGACGGCCAGATCGGCCTATCGCAATAGCGCACCTGCAACCTTCACCACCTTAAACCCGGCCAGTTGCTGCGGCCCTACGCCAAACCCGTAAGGCCGCAGCACCTCCCCAACCGCTCACAACCACCTCAAGACCGCTTCAAGGTCTCCGCGCTGGGGATCTCAAACCCCACACCGGCGCTGCTCGCTCCCTGGTGCCCTCCCACCGGCCTTTGATCCTGGCCCCGCGAGCGCATAAGATGGCGCCTATGGCGGATGTTCTCCCTCCACGGTCCGCTCCCACATCTCCCGGCGACCGTGCCTCCTCTACCACCACCTCCTCGCTCTTCTGGCGCCCGTTGAGCAGACGGCGCGCCGGCCTGGAGCTCGGCATCGGCTACGGCCTGATCCTCATCGTCCTCTGGACCCCGCCTCCCTGGCAGCGTCCGCTCTACCTGCTAACGGCGATCGTCATCGCCATCATCTTCTGGCGCAGCTTTGACAGTGCTCCCTCCATGGGCCTGCGCACCGGCAACCTCCTTCGCTCGCTCTGGATCGTCGCCGTCGCCCTGGCGCTCTCCTCCATCTCGATCGGGCTGGCCATTTTCTTCCATACGCTGCATTGCCCCCACCGGCCCATTCCGTTCTTCAAGCGCTACGCTGGTTACGCCATCTGGTCCTTTGTGCAGCAGCTTCTACTGCAAGACTTCTTTCTTCGCCGTCTGCTGCGCCTGTTGCCCAGCACCGGCCTGGCCGCGCTGGCCACTGCCACGATCTTCTGCATCGCCCACCTGCCAAGCCCCATTCTCTCCGTAGTCACCTTCACCCTGGGCCTGGCCTCCTGCCTGCTCTTTCTGAACTACCGCAACCTCTATCCCCTGGCCGTGGCCCACGCCATCCTGGGCATCACGCTGGCCATCACCATACCCAACGCCGTCATCCACAACATGCGCGTCGGCCACGGTTACCTCACCTACCGGCCGCCGCATCGCCCCGCTCAGCGGAGCCACAGCGACCAGGTGCTATCCACCAGCGCATGCGTCAACGCAGAGGCACCCACTCTGCGCTCCCGCCTCCACGCCCGCCCATAAAACAGGCCCGCCAGCGCCGCCAGCACCACATACCTCCAGTTGAAGTGCGCGGCCCGTTTGTTGAAGTGGGAGAGCCCGAACAGCGCCGCGGTCACCACCAACGCGGGCACGCGCCCCAGCCGCCGCTCCACAAGATTCTGCATCCAGCCGCGAAAGAACAGCTCCTCTGGAACCGCAATGAACAGAAAGGTGAACCCGAACGCGCCCGCCGCCTGCGCCGGCGAAGGCCAGCGCGCATGGAAGTGCAGAAACCCCAACCCCAGCCCCAGCAGGATCGCAATCGGCGCATAGAGCGCATACTCCCGCACGCCCGTAAAAAGATCCCGCAGCCGCAGGCGCAGATCGAATCCCACCCCGGTCAATCCCCGCACCACCAGCAATCCATACATCCCCGCATCCAGCAGCAGCAGCTTGCTGAACACAGCCAGGTGCGCCGGCCACGCGCCCTCCAACCAGCGCAGGTCCACGGAGAGTCCCAGCCCCACAAGCATCACATACTCACGCCAGCCCCCGCGCTGCTGCGGATCCACTCTGCGCGCATCCTCCATCAGCGCCGCGACTGCCACCGGCAGCAGCAGATAAACAGCCAGCCAGCGCAGCCGAAGATCGCCTCCGGCACAGGTCACCAGCACATAGGGCACAGCCAGCGCCGCGGGAGCTCCAATCCGCACCCACGCCGCCCGCCCTCCAGGCCGTCGCGCCAGCCTCTGCGCCCACGCCTGGACAGGCTCTCCGCCAAAGCCCAGCGCCAGCAGCGGCAGCAGAGTCAGGCAGGCCGCAGCCAGCAGCATCACCCACGCCTCCGCATTGTATCCGCCGATCCAGGCCATCAACGGCATGCCTCTACCATAGCAACTCCCGCAAGATCCTCACCGCAAGCGATCCAGGCGCACGGCATCCTCAAAAATAGCAGAACTCTTCGCGGCCAACCCGGCGGCGAAATCTCTCTGCAATACGCAGCACCTGTCAGGGATGGCCCTCCCCGGCCGCGGGGGATAAGGCCAGATCCTCGGCGCCTGGCTTCTCAGCGTCAGGCCCCACGCATAGACCGCAAAAAACATGCCGCGCAAATCTTCTCACACCATCACGCCGCAAGTCGCGTAGACTACAGACCACCTCTACCTCAGCTCAGCTTCTATGCAAACCGCCCAATTCCAATCCCCGCCAGGTAGGTCACCACACCCTCCAGCAAGCCTACAAAGGTCATCTCCAGGCCGCTGCTCCACCAGGAGCGGATGGTAATCAGCGACTTGGCCGCGCCCACTGCAAAGTGCGCAGCCAAAGACACAATCGCCGCCATCACAATCGCCGGCACGCCGGCCAGAAAGAAAAACGGAATCACTGGAATCAGTGCTCCAATCGCAGTAGAGAGCGCGCCGGAAGTCGCCGAGACCCACGGCTTGCTCAACCCCTGCTCGCTCATATGCAGCCGTTCCCTGGCCAGAGCCTCCACAAGCTGCTCCTTCTTCTCTGCAATGTGGCCCACAAAGTGGTCCGCATCTTCAGCAGAGAGTCCCCGCACCTGAAAGGTCAACGAGAGCATCTCTCTCGCCTCAGCCTCATTATTCTCCACCGCCTCGCGCTCCCGCGCATACTCGGCCTCATAGATCTCGCGCTCGCTCTTGGCTGCCAGGTAGGCGCCGGAGCCCATCGAAAGCGCGCTCGCGATCATTCCCGCCAGCCCCGCAATCAGCACAAACTTGCTGTTGCCCAGCGTCGCTCCAGAGACGCCGGAGACGATCCCAAAGATTGCGCCCAGTCCGTCGTTCACGCCATAGATCGCGTCTCCTATCCAACTCGCCGCCTTCGGCTGCCCTGCCTCCCGCTGAGCGATCAGCTCATCCAGCGCCTGCCTGGCCTGCCCCGGATCCATCGCCTCCTGCGTCAGATGATGCCGAATCAGCCCACCCAAGGCAATGTAATGGTCAGACTCGTCCGCGATCACCTCTTTCAAAATCGCTATCGTCTCCGGATCGCCCAGTTCCCGAATCTGCTTCCCATAACGCGCAATATCGCGGCTCTCATCCAGCTCCAGCCGACGCAACGCCAGGTCATGCCCCCCGATCCGGGTCGCCAGTGACCCGGCGTCACCCTTCTCCGGCCCCGTGTACTCTGGAATAGGCACCCCCAATGCCGCTAACCGGCCCGCCCATAGATCCGCGTGGTGTTTCTCCGCCAACGCCAGATTCCGCAGCGTCCGCCGCCGATGCGGATCGCTCTCCTCCTCGGCCAACGAAAAGTAGGTGTGATACCCATACATCTCTGCCTGCCAGTTGCTGGAGATCGCCTCAATCAGTTGCTCTGTCTGCTTGCTGTTCATAAGCCCTCTGAAGAGGTAGTCAACCTGCCTCTGCCTTCCATATTGTTCTTTCCTTCTATTTTCGCTTAAGCTCCTGCGCATCAGGCGCCATCCCGCCCTCCCGCATCAAATCGTCCTCCATTCCAGATCGAACCGATCCACCAGACGCCCTTCCCCAGCCCACCAGATGCCCTTCCTTCCCCACGCAACAAGCACGCAACCCACCACCCCAAAACGTCGCCGCATCCCACCCTCCACCGCCCGCCCGTTGCCCGGTCACGCTGCCCTCGGCGCAAGTAAAATAAACCTTGTGAAGAAGATCGCCCTCCTCGGCTCTACGGGCTCCATCGGCCAGAGCACCTTAAGCATCTGCGCGTCGCACCCCGACCGCTTTCTCCCCATCGCCCTGGCCGCGGGAACCAATCTCCCGGTCCTCCTGGACCAGTGTCGGCGCTGGCGTCCGCAGCTCGTCTCCGTAGCCACAGAACCTCTCGCCGACCAACTCTCCGCGCTCCTTGCCAAGGCCGGCCTCACCACCATCGAGGTGGTCTACGGCAGCGCCGGAGCCGTCCGCGTCGCAACCCTCCCCGAGGTCGAGTTTGTCGTCTCCGCCATCGTCGGCGTCGCCGGCCTGGAGGCCACCTACGCTGCCGTTCTCTCCGGCAAGACCATCGGTCTGGCCAACAAAGAGTGCATGGTCGCCGCCGGCGATCTCATCCTCGCCGCCGCCCGCGAACATAACGTGGACCTGCTGCCCATCGACTCCGAACATAACGCCATCCACCAGTGCCTCCGCGCCGGCGCTGCCGCAGAGGTAAAGCGCATCTGGCTCACCGCCTCCGGTGGCCCCTTCCGCAATACGCCGCTGGAAGAGTTTCACCACATCACCCCCGCCCAGGCCCTCAAGCATCCCACCTGGGTCATGGGCCAACGTATCACCATTGACTCGGCAACCCTGCTCAACAAAGGCTTGGAGATCATCGAGGCCTGCCGCCTCTTCCATCTCCCCCCCTCCCAGGTCGAAGTCAGCGTCCACCCTCAATCCACCATCCACTCGCTGGTGGAGTATGTCGACGGCAGCATCCTTGCCCAGATCTCGGTCACCGATATGCGCCTTCCCATCCTCTACGCCCTCGCCTGGCCAGAGCGCGTCCCCAGCAACCTCACCTTTGACCTGGCCGCGCTCTCCCGCCTGGACTTCCAACCCCCTGACCTGCAACGCTTTCCCTGCCTGCGCCTGGCCTACCAGGCAGCCGCCGCCTCCCAGAACCACTGCATAGCGCTCAACGCCGCCGACGAGGTCGCGGTCGCCGCTTTCCTCCGGGGAGAACTCTCCTTTAACGGCATCCCGCGTACAATCGAACAGGTGCTGGCGCTCACCCCCTCCGGCTCCCCCGCGTCCATCGCTCAGGTGCTGGCTGCGGACTGCCAAGCCCGCGAGCACGCAAGAGAAACCATCGCAGCATCTCGCGCCCTGTCCGCCAACTAAAAGGATCCTGGTCGGCATCCTGCCTCGCAACCCTGCCGCACTCTTCTAAGGTCGTTCGCTCCTGATACTCATGCATATCCTCATCGTCGCCATCGAATTCGCTATCGTCCTCGGCCTGCTCGTTCTCATCCATGAACTTGGCCACTTCATCGTCGCCAAGCTTTGCGGCGTCCGCGTGGAGACCTTCTCCATCGGCTTTGGTAACCGCGTCGTCGGCTTTCGCTACGGCGACACCGACTACCGGATCTCCCTCATCCCCCTCGGCGGCTACGTCAAAATGGCCGGCGAACTGGCCGGCGACGGCTCCGTCCTGAACAGCGAAGAAGAGTCCACCGCCCGCCAGGCTGCCGCAGCCGCCCCACCCCGGCCCGACGACCTCACCTCCAAGCCACGCTGGCAACGGATCCTCATCGCCATCGCCGGCCCCGTCTCCAACTTCCTGCTCTCGTTTCTCCTCCTCTTCATCGTGGCCCACTATCACCACGAGGTCGATCATTACCTCAACGGTCCCGCCCTCCTGGACTACGTCCCCCACGGCACCCTCGCAGCGCAGGACGGCCTCTCCGCCGGCGATACCATCACCCGCTTCAATCGCATTGTCAATCCCACCTGGGAGCAGATCTACGACGAATCCGTTCTCAACCTCAATCGTCCCCTCCCCATCACCTTCCTGCACAACGGTCAGGTCCACTCCGCCACCTTCACCGTCTCCGTCCCACCCGACACCGAGTTTGACGCCGGCGACCTGATGGCTGAAGGCCTCATCCCCCAGATGGATCCCGGCCCCATCCAGGTGCTCAGCGTCACCCCCAACTCTCCCGCATCCCGAGCCGGCCTGCAACCCGGCGATGATCTGGTCAGCATCGACAACCTGCATCCCCACTCGGTCTACGCTCTGCTCGCCTTCCTCAAAGACAACAAGGGCGCTACGGACCGTCTCGGTATCCTGCGCCACGGCCAGCCCCTCACCCTGCTCGCCACCCCGCAGAAGATGGCAACTCCGGACGTCGGTGAACAGTATCGCCTCGGCTTTACCTACCGTCCTCCCATGGCAGACATCCAACACCTGCCCCTCGGCGCCGCCATCCAGCAGTCCCTCAAAGACAACCGCGACGGCTCCATGCTCATCCTCCGCGTTATCAGGGGCCTGTTCACCCACCACGTCGCCGTCAACCAGATGATGGGCCCCGTCGGCATCGCTCAACAGATCGATCTGGCCACCCAGATGGGCATCTGGCCGCTCCTCAATCTGGTCAGCGTCATCTCGCTCAACCTGGGCATCCTCAACCTGCTGCCCTTCCCTCTGCTCGATGGCGGCATGATCTTCTTCCTCATCGTGGAGAGCATCATGCGGCGCGACGTCAACCAGCGCTTCAAAGAGGCCGCCTATCAGGTCGCCTTCGTCTGCATCATCCTCTTCACCTTCTTCGTTCTCTTCAACGACATCAGCAGACTGCATCTGCGCTAACCCCGTCTTCCGCGCAGCACCTCCGCAAACATCCAAAAAAACGGGCGTCTCTCCTCAAAGGGAAGACGCCCTCATTGCATGGGATCTCCACCCGGCTCGCCCGGGAACACTCTCTACGACGCTTCGGCCTTCAACTGCGCCACAATCTCCTCGGCCACCGCCCGCGCCTCTTCCTCCTGGTCCACCGCAAAGCTGATCGCTCCCACCCGCGCGTGTCCCCCACCCCCGTAGCGCTCGCAGATGGCCGCAATGTTCGCCAGCTCATCCGCCGGCCGTCGCGTCCATGGACTGGTGCCCACGCTCACCTTGGTGCGAAAGCTGGACTTTGACAGCCCCACGTTATACGTACCCTCCGGAAACAGGTAGTACGGGATAAATTTGTTGTACCCCTCAGTGGGCTGATCGGTGATATCAAAATGAATCACCCCACTCTCGCACTCCGCGCGAGAGCGTATCAGGGCCAACACCGCCCAGTGCTGCTCCAGCAGCGGCCCCAGCATCCTCTGTACAAACGCCTGCTCCAGCACCTGCTGCAGCGGCATCGCAGCCAGCAGCGGAATGAAGCGCTTGGAGATCGATTCACCCCCGTCATCCGGAGCGCTCTCAATCACCAGGGTCAGCTTCATCGCCGGCTCGGCCATCTCCACCGCCGCGCTGGCGCTCTCATACCGCGCGCCGTCGATGATGTCCGCCCAGTGGATCAGCTCTGCCAGCGGAGAAATATCCATCCCAAAACGGGTGCTGGCCACATGCGCAATCAGTCCCGTGCAACTGGTGTAGGTCGGGTCGAAGAAATGCCGCATCGTCTGCGATCCATCCGCCTGCCCACGCTGGAACGTCTGCTCATCCTTCACTGACATAAACGCGGAAAGATGATGATCAAACCACCAGGTCAGCCGCGGCGAAGAAGAGTACTTGAAGTCTACAATCGCATTCTCCCCTCGCGAATCAAACCAGCTCTCCTCCAGAAGCAGGCCTGCACGATGCACCAGTCCGCGATACTCAAACCACTCCACCGCACCGACGCACTCCCTGTGAAAACGCGTAAAGAGCGCCGCAGAACAGGCACCGTCAAAACATTTATCGTGATAAAAAACGCGGCAATTCAATCCTACTTCCCTTCCGTCTCACTCCAGGAACCATTGCCGCACGGGCTGCAAAACCGGCCCGCATGGTCTTTCCCACGTTCTTCCAGAGGAAAGCGGCCAGGCAAACACCCGCTCGGCGCGGCTCAGCCCGTGAATCCTACTCCTGCCGTGGACCCGTGGCACCGCCAAGTTGAGCCATGGTGGTCCTCAAGTAGCGATGCGGATTCACCGGCACTCCACGCACCTGAACCTCATAGTGCAGATGGGATCCGGTCGCCCGGCCGCTGTGTCCCACGTAGCCAATCACCTGGCCCTTCACCACGGACTCTCCCACCACAACGTTATAGCCGCTCAGGTGCCCATACAGCGTCACAATGCCGTTGCCGTGATCAATCTCAATCTCCCGGCCATATCCATTGCCCATGGAGGCCTTGATCACTCGTCCATCGGCTGGCGCATGCACCGGCATTCCATTCACGCCACCAATGTCCACGCCCTTATGAAACTCGCCCTCGTCGTTACCCAAAAACGGATCTTGGCGCTCTCCAAAGCCGCTGGTGATGGGCCCCATGATCGGCCACATATCCGGCACATTGCCGCCCACCGCGACCTCCATGGCCCCAAAGCTGCCCAGTTCGCTGCGCACCCCAAGATCCTGGTTGAACGCCTGCAGAGCAAGCCCCTGGCTCGCCGTTGCCTTCAGCGCATAGAACGTATCCAGCGACTTGTAATACGTGGCGTCATTGAAGCTGGAATCATCCTTCAACGGAGCCTTCGCCGCCTCCAGCGCCGCCGCCCGCCGGGAGTGGTACCCATGCAGATGATTCAACTCACCTGTGGTGAGCCCATAAATTGCAGAAACCTCAAAGGCCAGGGAGCCCAGGCTCGCCTCCTGCACCTCTTTTTCATGGTTCTTCTTCTCTAATCCGGCGTAGTCCTTGCGGGTCATCGCCAGCTCATCCCGCATCCGATTCACTGACTCTGCCTTCACCAGCATCCTGGTGTAGGACCCTGCCATTCCCGCAATCGAGAACACCCCCACCACCGCAGCCGCAACGAACACGTAGACGTAGCGCATGGGGATGCCAACCCGATCCACCGAGCCATCCTCAGCCTGCGCCACATAAACAATGAAACGTTTCCGCAAACTCTCTCTCCAGAAAGAATCTCTTCCGGCTCAAACAGACGCGCCTTGGGCGCCTGTTGTGTCCCGGCAGCCTCTCGCTGGATGATCTTCAGCGGCTGCCGCGTTCGTACCTGGCCCGAACTGCTCTTTGCACAGTCTCTCGGTAGGTTTCGCAGCACGAACCCTCTCAGGCCCCCTGCCGATCTCCACATCCGATGACTCAACTAATGTTATTCGGCTAAACCCTCCAAAGCAACTCTTTTCGACCGCGGGACCTGCCCACTGGCGCACCGCAGTGTGACCCTCCCTGGCCCGATGCGGAGGCCTCCTCCGCTGCACCATCCAGACACATTCTTTGCGAACCACGGCAACCCTTCGCCTTTTCACCAAGGGCGAAATGGCGCAGGGTCAAGCGGTCACGTAGCCTCTAACTCGTTGACTCCACAAAGGAAGCGGATTACCATTCAGGCGTAGGCGGTAGGTGAAGCAGTCGACCTCCAACCGCCGTCACCGGCTTCCGCTGATGACGGCTGGCACTTGGGAAGATCATTCCCAGGAATCCGTCGATGGCCCGGAGCCTCAGAACTCCCGCTAGATATCTGCGCGCAGGTCGGCCCCTTCTTTCCGTCACGAAGGGGAGGTCCTATGCAAATCTCCGAGTTGCAAATCCCTCCGCTGCAAATCTCCTCGCAACAGAATCTAAATCGACTACCTCTGCCCGTCAGCGATTCTCTGGCCAAGCTGTTTGCCCGCTATTCCGGACCACCCTTTGCCATTCGATTCTGGAATGGCGCCGTTTGGGCCATATCGCCGCATACCCCGGTATTTACGATCGTTCTTCATTCAGAACGGATATGGAAAGGCCTTCTTTCAGGAATCAACGAACTTTCTCTTGGGGAAGCCTATGTCCTCGGTGAGCTTGATGTGGAGGGCGACCTCTATGCGGCTTTTCACTTTGCCCAATTCTTCGTTACAGGCGCGATAGAAGGCGCCCAGACTTCCCCAGGCGCACGCATCTGGCTATTCGCAAATAGGATGCTGGCTGAAGCTCGGCGACTCATGCGGCCTGGAAGCCTCCATTCCGTTCGCCGCGATGCAAATGCCATCACCTATCACTACGACAAGCCGGCCGAGTTTTATCGCCTATGGCTCGGCGAATCGATGGTCTACTCGTGCGCCTACTTCCACAATTCCACTCAGACTTTGGATCAGGCACAGTACAACAAACTCGAACAGATATGCAGAAAGCTCCGCTTGCAACCACAAGACCGCTTCCTGGACGTCGGGTGCGGCTGGGGAAGCCTGGTGCTATATGCAGCAAGCAGATTCGGCGTCCATGCTTCGGGCATAACCCTTAGCCATGAGCAAGAGCGCATTGGAAAACAGCGCATCCATCAAGCCGGCCTGCAGAACAACAGTCAGATCGAGTATCGCGATTACCGCTCCCTGGACGAAACACGGGAAAGTTTTGACAAGATAGCCAGCGTTGGCATGAGCGAACATGTCGGCCTTGCGAACCTCCCACTCTATTTCCGGAAGGCATATAGCCTGCTGCGTCCAAAGGGCGCCTTCCTCAATCACGCCATCACTCGCTCGGCAACTCTGCAGAAAAAGGGACCTTCCTTTATCGATCAATATGTCTTCCCGGATGGTGAACTGGTCACCCTGTCAGACACCGTGCGATGCGCAGAACAGGCGGGATTTGAAGTCCGCGATGTGGAAGACCTCAGGGAGCATTACGAACGAACACTCCACTACTGGGTAAAAGCCTTGACCGACTGCAAAGAACAAGCACTGCGCTACATCGACGAAAAAACCTATCGCATCTGGAAGATTTATATGGTCGGATCTGCGGAAGCCTTTCGAAGAGGCGATATCGCTGTGCATCAGGTTCTGCTCAGTAAAGCTGACTCCGGCCAGATTGGCCTTTCTCTCGACCGGGCCGAGTGGTACCGAAACTGATGGCTCGCTGCGCTTGGCCCGTTGCCCCGCACATATCGTCCATCTTTCAAATCACCTGAAAACATAGCGGCTTCATGGATCTACCCACATTTGATGAACCTGTTTGCCCGCATCCATCGCGCAAGGTAGGCGACCACCGGCATTCTGGGGGATCGCGTGTTAACCGCAAACGCCTTGGCTTGCTGCTACTCTAAAATGGAAGACAAGGATGAGAGTCTCCTTGCCATACTGCGCCCAGCACGCACCACTCCGAAACCTCTTTCCCCACTTCAACGCAGTCAAAGAATCGATCTCAACTCCTGGCTCGCGTCCCATCCCGAGCCTTCAGAATCCTGTTATGCCAGAAGAACAATCCCCTGAAAAAAGCGCCCCGGATCGAACCGCCTTCTGAGAAAATAACCCATGCAAACCGCCCCTGCGCAAGATCCAGACCAAAGCTCATCCCAGATTCAGACCAAGCGGAAGAAAGCGCTCCAATTCGTCCTCATGCTTGGAGCCGTCAGCCTCTTCGCGGACCTCACCTATGAGGGCTCCCGCTCCATCACCGGGCTGTTTCTCCTTGCACTCGGAGCAAGCGGATTCGTGGCCAGCACTACAGCCGGCTTCGGCGAGTTGCTGGGATACGGCTTGCGATTCTTCTCCGGACGCCTCAGCGAACGAACACGCGAGTTCTGGCCCATCACCATCATCGGCTATCTCGTGCAGATGGCCGCGGTTCCTCTGCTCGCATTCGCGGCAAACTGGCGGATGGCCGTTGCCCTCATCTTGCTCGAACGCGTCGGCAAAGCGATCCGCAACCCTCCGCGCAATGTGATGTTGTCCCACGCCTGCAAAGAAATGGGAATGGGCTGGGGCTTCGGCCTTCACGAGGCTCTCGATCAGATTGGCGCGCTCCTTGGCCCTCTCTTGGTCGCGCTCATCCTGGCTCGACAAGGAAACTATCGTCTGGCCTTTGCAACCCTTCTTGTTCCTGCGGTCGTGACAATCCTTCTCCTGTTGAGCGCTAGATTTGTGTATCCGCGTCCGGAGGATCTCGAAGCGAAGACCCAGAGCATACAGACCAGGGGATTGTCCCGCTCCTATTGGATCTACCTGGCGGCCGCCGCTTTGGTTGCCGCAGGTTTCGCGGATTTTCAACTGATTGCCTATCACTTCGTCCAGGCCGGTGTCACAGCGAAAACCTGGGTCCCCGTCTTTTACTCCATTGCCATGGCCGTGGGCGGGACGGGCTCGCTTCTCTTCGGCAAGCTCTTTGACCGTTTTGGAATCTCCGTTCTTGTCCCGTTGACCTTGATATCGGCGTCCTTTGCGCCGCTCGTCTTTCTCGGCGGCTTCTGGCTGGCACTCATCGGGGCTGCGGTCTGGGGACTGGGCATGGGAGTCCATGAATCCATCATCCCCGCAGCGGTGGCCAACATGGTGCATGTCGATCGCAGACCATCCGCCTATGGCTTGTTCACCGCAACCTATGGAATCTCCTGGTTCATGGGTAGCGCCATCATTGGCGCTCTCTATGACCACTCGATTCCTGCGGTCATCGCCTTCTGCGTCCTCACTGAACTCGCTGCCATCCCTCTCTTCCTGACGGTAAAGAGCCAGATGGTCCGTTCCTAGGGAAACCACAGCAACCCAAGACGCGCCGATAAAGATCCGCTCCACATCTCGTCTCCCTTGGACACCGTTGACCATCACCTGCTCGTCCTCAGCCGCGCCTTCGCAGAATCGCGCCAAAACCCGGGCGTATCCACGCGCATAGTTCTTGAACCCCGGATCTGCAGCCGTGGCAGCTCTTAGGCGCATCGCTTCCGACAGATCACAACCTTAGACCGCCCGCCTGGCGCTGCTACCTTCTCTACGCTCGCAAAGTATCCTCCCAACAGGCTCAACTCCTGTTTTAAAAATGCGAAGGCATGTCCTGAACCGGCCAGCAGAAGACGAAGGTAAAAGAGTGCTTTCGTCACCGGCGACAACGGGATCTCGTGCTCCATCATCAGAAAGGCCCCGTTCGGTTTTAACACGCGAACAATCTCACCCAGCGCCCGCTCCCGCGCCAGCCCTTTCAGTTCATAAAAAGCATGCGAGCAGGTTACGGCGTCAAAACTTTCGTCCTCAAAGGGGAGCCTCTCAGCCTCTGCCTCCACCAGCAAAACATTTCTCAAGCGGCTCGTCTTCTCGCGCGCCTTCCGCAGCATGCCGACAGAAAAATCCACGCCAACTACTCTTCCCTGCTCCCCCACCTTCGCCTGCAGATACGGCAACAGCGTTCCTGTTCCCGTACACAGATCAAGCACCACACCACCCTCTTCAGCAGGCACAATTGCAGTCAAAAACCCTCTTGCCGAATCCAGCCTGTCATGGGAATGTAGAGCAACAAAACGATCGTAGAACCGCGAAAAGATGTCGTAATAAAGCCGTCTGAAGCGTCTCATCGCTACCCTCTCCAGAACCAGCCTGCCGCGCCCACGGTAGTCTCCGTTGCGGATCCTAACGCGTTCCATCTCCTCCAGCAGCAGAAATAGCTCTTCCTCGTTGCTCCATCGCCCCTCGTCGCACTTGCAGTCGTGGCGCCTGCGCTCTCTTCGCCGGCTACCATTCATCGGCTGTAAACTCACCCCGCCGATCGCCCTGGCTGCACTCAGCGCTGACGCAGATCGCTTTTTTCGAAATGACGCCTCAGGCTTCCACTCTCTATCTCACCCGCGGGAGCAACCCTTGGCCCAATCGGCTGCTCCCACGACGGATCTTCCGCATCGTTCCTCTGTCGGCCTCACTTCGCTCGGAACAACTCCTCAGCGCCACTATAGGCCTCCTCGATGCGCAGCAGCACCGCACCCTTCCCCGGATATTTGGGATCATGCCAGGACTGCATATGGGCGTAAATGGGTCCGCCAGTGTGATAACTCAGTGTCCCCTTCACTTGAAACGACTTCCGTTCCTTCGTGAGGAACAAAACCGATCCCTTGCTTCCGCTCTTGATATTCGCCAGCGTCTTTGAAAAATAATTATCTGCAATAATGAAGCCTTCACCAGGCACATACCGGATCTCACCCACGTAAATTGCGTTGGGTATCATCTGCATCATGTCCAGCGTGGCAAATACGGCTGGTCCATCCCGCTCTTCCCATCCTTGCGCCACACGGTCCATGCCGTTCTCCGTCGCCGCAACTTCGTTGATCTGATCTTCCTTCATCATGATCCTCCTAGGTACTGCTTTGATGTCTGCTAATCAGTATTTGGCCATCTTCATGATGGCGAGTTCCGCCGCGTTGACCAACGGGTATGTTCCCGGTGAGGCTGTCAATGTTGGCTGAGTACTCATCTGGAAGATGGCAATCTGGTCGGCAGTCATGCGCTGCTGAATACAGGCGGAGACAAGATTGATCATCTCCCCAACTGACTCGCCTCCCCGCGCCTGGCCACCCAATAAAACCCCCGACCTGCGGTCGAAGACAAGTTTCAGCTTCGTGGGCACGCTGCCGGGCATCACACCCGGATGCCTGTTTGGCCCCTCAACCAGACCAACGACAGCATCATAGCCGTTTTGTTTTGCTGCTGTCTCGGTCAGGCCAGCCGCTCCAAGCACAAAATTTCCCGCCGAAGTCGCCGAAACACCTACCGTCCCAATGTGCTCGCGGCGAACACCGTACAGATTGGCGCCGGCGATGCGCGCCTCCATGGCGCCAATCGTGGCCAGTCGCAGTGTGCTGGGACGCCCTCCAAAAAAAGAGATCTTTTCCGCGCAGTCGCCACAGGCATAAACGTGCCCATGGGAGGTCTGCATCGTGCGATTCACGGCGATAGCCCCAGTCGGCCCCAGCTTCAGCCCAGCAGCCTTGGCCAACTCCACATTCGGTACTGCGCCAACTGCTAGAATCACTACTTCGGCGGGGATCTTGGCGCCACCTTCCAGCCGTACCGCCTCCACCCGTCCGTCGCCCAGTATCTCCGCTACCTTAACACCCGTCCGAATCTGCACACCTCGCGCTCGCAGTGCGCCCTCCATCTCCATGCAAAACTCTTCGTCATAGGCCAGGCTCAGACAATGTGGCGTAATCTCCAGAATGGTCACCGTCTTACCGCCTAGCTTTTGAATCTCGTCAGCAAACTCAATGCCGATGAACCCTCCGCCGATCACCACCACCTGCGTCGCTTTCTGCAATCGCTGCAGTAGAGCGTCCAGATGCCCTACGTCCTTGGTAACAGCAAAAACGCCATCCTTCTCGATTCCCGGAATCGGCACCTGCGCGGGAACCGATCCCGTAGCCACAATCAGACGCTCATAGCGAATCTCTCCCGCAGAGGTTTGAACGCTGTGCCGAGTCAAATCAATTGCCTCCGCCCGTTCGAAGGCAAATTGCACACCGGCCTTCTCCAAAAGGGCATCCGGCCGCAGATTCTGGTCTACGCTACCAAGGGTTCCAAAAATATACGGAATTCCGCAGGGGATGGCCGCTTTCGTCTCCGAACGGACGAGCAGAGTTTCTTTCTGCGGAAAGTGACGGCGAGTTGTGATCGAAGCTGAGGATCCGGCTACGTTGCCGCCGATAATCAGAATCTCCGTTTGACGCATCGTGTTTATACCTCTCTATGGATGAAATTCATCTTCAGATGACTCTTTCATCTTCAGCACTTTCTCCTCTTGGCAAGCACCATCTCTACCGCATTCACCAAAGGATAAAAACCCGCAAAACTATCAGATCTCCCTATGCGCCCGTTGGAAAAGACCAATATCCTCAGTCATTCATGCGCCTTTCAAGGCAGACGCAGATAGCCTTGTGATCTCGCCCATCTCACCCAACGAAACTCGTTTACGCCCTGCAGCTTCTTTCCGGCATGTCTCGCCCTTCCCGGCTTCATCCCGCTCCAGGCGCCCGTCCGCCAGAGCTGCCCCGTTTGTCTCGCCGAGCCATCCGTTACGCGCCACCTGAAAGCAGTCAAATTGCGCAATGTACGGCTTTATATCCAGCAGAGGCGTTCCGTCCAAAATATCGATGCCTCTTATCTTCAAACGGTTCCGGCGGACACCCAACAAGCAGACAGCGGACATGCCGATCAGATTTGGACGCGCGGCTGCGCGACTGGCAAATACACCGTGCGACTTCGTATCCAGACAAGGTGTCACGTGAAGATTGATCTCCCTGGCAGCCGTTCGGTCAAACCGATACACCAGCCAGATTCGCTCGAACCCACTCAGATCCTTGAGCCCTGCAACAAACTCCGGAAACACTTCCACCCAGCCCTCCACACCTTCCCCTGCCCTGGACTGGATGGGAGTTCCCTTAACCTCATGAAACGGAGTGTGAATCACCCCGATCGGTTTCACCTGCATTCCATCCTCCCTCCTTTACGCGCTCAGCTTCTTGAAGCCAATCAGCGGGCAGTTCTTGCAGATATCCGCGCCGGGAAATCCATCGCCGGGCCTTACCAGAGAACTGCTGCCATGGGTCTCAATCCGCTCCATCAGACGCAGACACACAGCGCCAATATCAGCGCCGGGGATCATCACATTCAATTCACTGCGCTCGGTCTTTCCGGCGCTGTAGCTTCCCGAGCAGGCCGGAAGCATATTGAAGCTCCCAGTTTGATAGGTCCATACATTGCCGGCACATGCGGCAGAGTTCACCATGAGGGCCGGGCGCAAGGGATGGGTGTCCGTAGCCGCCATGTAGTCAACCGCAAGATGGTAGGCCTGCATCGGGTCGCAGTAGAAATGAACCGTGTCCGGTCCCCCGAAGCACTCCGCCTTGGCCAGCGGAGCCACGGCAACGCCCAGCAACCCACCAGGCAGCCGCTCTTTGGAGCGGATAAAACGCTCAGACTGACCCAGATCCCTCGTGTATCGAGCCTGGCTCTGGATCTCCAGTTCGTCCAGTTCCTTCCAACCAAAACTGTATCGTGCGTGCTTACAGCTCAGATCCCGCTGTTCGCCATAAATGATCCTTCCCTGCATGCGGGCCGCAATCTCCCACTGGCAAAAGGTGATCGGCTTCAGCGGCGACTCAATCTCCTGGCTGCTCTCCTTGAATCTCTCAATCTCCTGCTGATCGTAGAAAAATCGTACGGCAATGGGGTAGTGATAGAGACGCAACTCTCTCATCAACAACTCTTGCATCTCTTCGTAGGGAATCGGTGGAGGCTCTAGCCCATTCTCTCCTCGACGTTTCTTCTCGCTTGACGAAATGGCTGCGTTCATTTGTCCTCCTGAACATCAGGGAAGCACGTGGCCTGCCAACCTCACCCACTCCAGAGCAAGCTCTGTATGTCCTTCATCACACAGAAGTTATCTTCTACTCCGGAAAACGCCCGTCGCACACAGGATCAGTACCGTTGCAGAATGCATCGCTACCCGCCGCCGCGGAGCCCGCCTCGCCCGTCGGCAGACAAGCCCCAAAGCTCTCCGCCTCCAACAACAGCGCGGGTCTTGTTGAAGAGCACGCTGGGCCTCTTTGTCGAGTCCCCGCGCCGCCTGCCCAAGCTTGCCGCCGCTCTGCAAGCGCTCACCCCATCCATCCTGTCTCCTCACCCCCGCGATGCGCTCAGCGGCCCAATCTGGCAGACCACCATGCACCTTGCGCAATCCACGCTCAACACGCCTCCCGGAAACCCACTCGACGATGGACTCGCCGCACCGGTCAGGCAACCGGGAAAAGGCGCTC